>NZ_JBSFVE010000005.1:0-371541 GCF_053592165.1 Streptodolium elevatio | reverse complement strand
CAGCCTCGGCTACCGCACACCCGTCGAATACGAAGCCGCCCTCGCAGCGGCCTGACCACCACAACGACGGTGTCCGTCAAAGCGGAGCAAGCTCAGCGCATGTCGTTGAGCCGTGGGGGATGTGGTGGTGGAGGGGGTCTGTTGGGGGGCGCCATGGGGTTGTCCCGGGTGGTGGTTGTACCGGGATAGCCAGGCTTCTGTTACGGGTACCGCGGCGCGGCGACCGTTGGCGCATGACCGAGACAACACTCCCCCGGCCGCTGCGCGCGCCGGAGGCGCCGCCGTCGCCGGCGCGGCCCGGGCTGCTCCTCGCCGCCGTGCTCACCGGCCAGTTCATGGCTCTGCTCGACGTGTCCGTGGTCAACGTCGCGGCGCCGACCCTGCGCGACGACCTCGACGCGTCGGGCTCCGCGCTCCAGTTCATCGTCGCCGGGTACACGATCGTGTACGCCGCCCTCATCGTCACCGGATCCCGCCTCGGAGGCATGTTCGGCTACCGGCGCCTCTTCGTCTCCGGCCTCGCCGTGTTCACCGCCGCGTCCCTCGCCTGCGGACTCGCCCCGGGGACCGGCTCGTTGATCGCCGCGCGGGCGGTGCAGGGCGCGGGCGCGGCGCTGATGGTGCCGCAGGTGCTTTCCGTGATTCAGCGTCAGTTCCAGGGCCCGGCACGGGCGAAGGCCCTTGGCCTGTACGCCGCGGTCATCGCGGGCGGCGCGGTCGCCGGGCAGATACTCGGCGGCGTACTGGTGACCGCCGACGTGTTCGGACTGTCGTGGCGCCCGGTGTTCCTGGTGAACGTGCCGGTCGGCCTGGCGCTCCTGGCCGTGGTGCCCCGCCTCATGCCGCCGGACCGTGCCGAGACCGCCCGGCGCCTCGACCTGCGGGGGCTGCTCGTGGTCTCCCCGGCGATCGTGCTGCTGGTGGTGCCGCTCGTCCTCGGCCACGAGGAGGACTGGCCGCAGTGGGGCTGGGTCTGCATGGCCGCGGGTGTCGCGCTGTTCGCGGCGTTCGGCCTGGTCGAACGCGGTGTCGAACGCCAGGGCGGCGCGCCGCTGGTGTCCGGGCGGCTGCTGCGCACGCCGGGCGTGGCCGGGGCGGCGGTGACGATGACGCTGGTGATGGCGTCGTACGCCGGATTCCTCTTCACCTCGGCCCTGTACCTGCAGGGCGGGCTCGGCTTCTCGGCGCTGCACGCGGGCGGCGTGTTCGTGCCGCCGGCGCTGGGGTTCGCGGTCGTCAGCCTCAACTGGCAGCGGCTGCCCGTACGTTTCCACCCGCACCTGCCCGCGATCGCCCTGGTGCCGGTCGCGGCGTCGTACCTCGGTCTGGCGTGGGCGCAGCACGAGGGGGCGAACCAGGCTGTGCTGATGGGCGTGTTGGCGTGCGTCGGTGCCTCGCTGGGCGCCGCATTCAGTCCGGTGATGGCGCTGGGCCTGCGTCGGGTGGCGCCGGTCGACGCGCCGGACGCGAGCGGACTGCTCGCCACCGTCACGCAGTTCGGCCAGGTCCTGGGTGTCGCGGTGTTCGGTACCGTGTACCTGGAGCGCATCGGCGCGGGCGCGGCGCAGGCGGCCTGGACGACGGGCCTTGGTCTGTCAGGGGTCGCACTGGCCGCGGCGCTCGGCGCGCTGACCCTCCGGCGCGGCTGACCTGCTCAGGGGGCGGTCGGCCCCGCGCGCGAACCGTCACCGCGAGCAAACCGTCACCGCGACGCTGTCGACTCCGTGACCCGCATGTGCGGAGAATCAGTCAGTTGATCGCACGCACATGGGGGCAACGGTGAGTCGTCCGGGGCTGGTTCTGCGGGGCACGGGTTTCTTGGTGGCGGCAATGCTGATCGCGCTCGCGGGGTGCAGCAGCGGTTCGGGCTCGACGGCTGAGGGTGACGGCCCGCCGACCAACGACATCGCCCGCATTCTGGGCGGCGACACCGGGCAGCCGTCGCCGGACCGCCCCGCGCCACCGCCGCCCTCGCCGACCGTCGACATACCGCTCGGGGACCGCGCCAAGGACGTGGTGCGGGCGGTGCCGCTGGAACCGCGTCACTGGGGGTCCACGTACGAGAAGCAGGAAGGGTACGAGGAGGACTCGCTCGCCCGGTTCGTCGTCGGCGACGACTGCACGAGCCGCGAGGACGGCACGATCCCCGGCGCGGTCGCCAACCTGTACCGCTACACGTTCAGCCCCACCGCCTCCGGCCTCGAACAGGTCTTCGCGGTGTCGGGAGCGACGGCGTTCGAGGACGTCACGTCGGCGAAGGCGGCGATCGACAAGCTCCGCGACGACGCGAAGCGATGCCCGTCCCAGACGCTGGCCGGCGGCGCGCGCCTGACCTCCGTGACGACCGACCCGCACGATCTTGCGGGCGTGGACGAGGCGCTGGTCATGGAGGCGATCTGGGTCGACGCGAAGGGCGAACGGAACGCTCCGTACGTGTGGGTGATGGCCAGGAAAGGGTCCATCGTCGTGGCGGTCCTGGCGGTCGACCTGAAGGCGCCCGACGTGAAGGCCACCGAAGAAATCGCCTTCCGCGGCGCGGCGTTGGTCGTCAAGCGTCTCACCGAGAAATTGAAGGCGCAGTAGCCCCCGGGAAGTCCGTACGTTCGGCCGGTCGTTCAGCGTATCCGCTTCGCCGCGTCGCGGAGGAGGCCCGGCACCAGGCGGCGGTGCACGGCGGACAGCGGGCGCCACGCGAGTCGGCCGACCGGTCGTTCGTAGCGGAGAAACGTGGCCAACGAGGTCCGTCCGCCGGTTGTTCGGACGACGAGGTTTCCGCTGAGGAACCAGGACGCCGCGGCCAATCGGATCCAGTCCTCCCCGCGTCCGGTGACGCGCCAGCCGGCCACGGTGTCCGCCGACCGCCCGCGGGTCAGCCGCAGGCCGAGCAGGCCGCGCCAGATGAACCGCTCGGCGAGGCTGGGGACGTCCCCGAACATGGCTCGGGCCCACCGCTCCGGGGTGGCGTCCGCATTAGCACCCGTGTCGATGGTGAACACGTCGACGTAGTCGAAGTCCGGCAACGAGGTGAGCGCCTGGAGAGACGGCGGGACGCTGCGCCTCCCGACGACCGGGGTGACGTCGCCGTCGCGCACCGAGGCGGGGACCTCGCGGCCCACGCGGCCGTGGTCCCGCCAGGCACGCTCCCATTGCCGGGTCAGCGCCGGGTAGACGACAAGATGACGGAACGGCGCGATGCCGGCCATGTAGAGGCGACCGAACGTCCCGTTGGGTTTCACCAGGACGGCCATGCGCAGCTCATGGTCGCCGTTGGGCGCCGGCGACCAGCCGAGATGCATGACCGTGTGGACGGTCTTGTTCGCCAGTTCGCGGGCGCACTCGGCGGGGAGTTCGTACACCGGGGTGAGGGGGACTTCGTCGGACTCGGGCCCCGGATCGTCCCGAAGGTCGGCGGGCAGGCGGTCGCGCAGGGACGGGACCCGGGCGGCGATGCCGTCCTCCGGCCTGTCCCACCCGAACAGCGCACCTAGCTTCCAGCGTGCCGCCCACAGGAACCGGAACTGCGCGCTCTGCCGTGCCGGTCCCCCGGCCGCCCGCATCGCGGCGAGCATGGCCGGGAAGTCGTCCGGCCCGGCGCCAGGCGTACGGAATGCCCACACGTCCTCCACCCGGAAGTCGCGGGTCAGTTCGTGGATGCGCCACGGCTGGTCCGTGTGCGCGCTGACGGGGAGCCTCACCGGCGGTCCCCCCTCGGACGCTCGGACCGGGGACGGCGGAACAGGGCGCGCACAGGGGGCATCGTTCGCTCCGTTCGGATATACGGTGGCGTACAAGACGAAGCTAGTCGATTTTGTACGGTGCCGTATATCCGGCGGGAAGTGAGGTGGGGCACATGGCGGGCACGCCCCGCACGCCGCGCGACAGGTGGGTCGAGGAAGGCCTGCACGCACTCGCCGCAGGCGGCCCGGACGCGGTTCGCATCGAGGTGCTGGCCAAGCGGCTCGGCGTCACCAAGGGCGGGTTCTACGGCTACTTCGCCGACCGCGACGCGCTCCTCGAAGCCGTGCTCGACACCTGGGAGCGGGAGAGCACCGACGAGGTGATCGACCGCGTCGAGCGGGAAGGCGGCGACCCCAAGGCCAAGATCCAGCGCGCGGGTGCGCTGACCTTCTCCGACGACCGCCTGCTACCGCTGGACCTGGCGATCCGCGACTGGGCCCGCCGCGACGACGCGGTGGCGGAACGGCTCCGGCGCGTGGACAACCGCCGCATGGAACTGCTGCGCGAGATGATCGGCACCTTCTGCTCCGATCCCGACGAGGTCGAGGCCCGCAGCCTGATCGCCTTCTGCGTCGCCATCGGCCAGCACTTCCTGGCCGCCGACCACGGCCCACGTACACGAGCCGAGGTGCGCGCGTACGCGGGAGACCTCATCCTCAAGCGCCCGCGGCGCACCGACGGGTCTTGACGGGGGCGTATCGGAGCCGCGCACAACGCATACCCCGCCATACCCCGCGACGGGGTGCCCGCCGATGTTTGGGTGGGCGCGAACCACCGCCGCGGGCCCCCGAATCCACGAGCCCGCGGCTGTCACCGACGACCCCCGCCCTCCTGGGGGCGGTTTGGCGTTCGGCCCTTGCGGACATCAGGCAAGGGCCTGCTATTAAGACCCTGCCCCGTCCCTCGCCGCTACCCCTCCGGGTAGTGCAGGGTCGCGTCCAACCTCGCGCCGCCGTGGCTCAGCCGCTTGACGCTCACCACGCGGGTGCGTTCGGACGCCTCCAGCTCAAGCCACCCCACCTCGCCGTTTCCGACCGTGCGCACCTGGTTGGCCTGGAGCCACGCGCCGTTGCCGTCGGCGACGTCGATGCGCACGGTGACCTTCTCCCCCGGTGGCACGTAGTCCGCCGAGACGTTGATCCACGCGCGGCCCGGGACAGCGGTGAAGGTGGTGGCCGAGTCGTCGCCGACCACGGCCGGGACGGTCTTCGAGACGAGTGCCATCTTCTTCTTGCCCCTCTGCGAGTTGTTCGGGTCCAGTGCGTCGGCGGGTGCGACCGGCGGCGAGCTGTCGACGCGCGTTCCGCCGCGCGGGTCGCTCGGGTCCGCGGTCGGCGGGCATCCGTCCGGGAACCTGGGGGCGAAGTATCCGGTGATCCCGGGGTCGGTGCGGCGGTACGTGTGCGTGTAGACGCCGCGCCCCTGCCGTCCGTCGCCGCCCTCCGGTTTGCTGTTGCCGCCCTTGGTCGTGACGTGGGTCCTGGTGAACCCGACGACGATCTCGGTGTGCTGGCCGTCGTCGAAGTTCACCCAGGCGCCGAGGCTGGGGTACGCGGTCCACTGCCCGCGCTGCCTCGCCCAGTTGCTGAAGCTCGTCACGTTGTTGGTCTTCGGGACGACGGACACCAGCCCCGCGTCCTCGTACATGCACCACTCGAAGATGACGCACCACGCGACGCCGTCCTCGCCGTACTGCTTGCCCCACCTGGTTCGGTTGTCCCAGCCCTCCGCGGGGTCCCAGTGTTCGTACGTCTGCTCGGGGACCGACAGCACGTGTGCGACGAGCCGCTCCCACGACGGCCGCGCCGGGCGGGCGGCCACGGCTGCCGCGGCGGCGGCACGTGACTCCTGGCTGTCGCGTGCCTCCGCGACCGGCTGGTGCCCCGGCACTGCCGCGGGCGGGGCCCCGGCCCAGGCCCGCAGCGCCGCCTCGCTGCCGTTGAACACGTTGGTGTCGAGCGGGTGTTCGGTGTACTGGTGGAAGCGCCAGGCGGCCTGGATGCGCGGCGCGCCGGCGGCCGCCGCATAGTCGGCGATCCACAGGAAGTCGCCGCATTCGTCGTCGGTGCGGAACCACCAGTCGCGGTTCGCGTACATGCCGACCTTGTGGCGCGGGTAGCGGGCCTTGACCTTGGCCAGCCACTGGTTCTTGCGGGCTGTGCACGTGGCGTCGGGCACGCCCTGGTTGTACGGCTCGAAGTCGAGCACGAGGAGTTCGTTCTCGGGGACGTCGCCGACGGTGGCGCAGAAGTGCGCCACCTCGTCGTCCACGGCGTTCTCCGCGTGGAAGAAGTGGTAGTAGCCGACGACGAGGCCGCGGCGCCGGGCCTCGGCCTGCTTGGCACGCCAGTCCGCCTGCTTGGTGCGTGCGCCTTCACTCGCCTTGATGATGACGAACCCGGCATCGGCGGGGATGCCCGTCTGGTAGTCCGAGACGTCGTATCCCTTGGCGAACCCCATCGCGACCCCCCGGCCGTGTCGTCGGCGATGCGCGGTCGACCGCTGCCGACCCCTCCCGGAAGTCTGCGACGAGTCCGGACGCCAGACCACCGATTGAGCCGGAGATCCCCCGAATGGAGCAGCGAAACCGCCGGTCGGAAGCCCGGCAAAACGGATCAAAAGCCATCAAGAGCCTTATAGCTCAAGATAGTTCAGGATAGGTCAGTTCGATCTCGAAACCGGACCAAATACCCCTCCCTCTCGGACCCGCCAACTCTCAGCGCTCGCAACCGACTCCGTCGCCGTCCATGTCCAAGTGCAGGCCGTAGCCGGGGTCTCCGCGATGGATCGGCGCCGCGCCCGCCTTCTTCACCTCGCGGCAGTTGCGGTAGAAGACGAAGGTCGGGCGATCGCTCGGCCGCGGATCCGGCTTGGTGTCCGTCGGGTTCGGCCGGGTCGCGGTGGACGACTTCGTCGGGGATATCGTGATCCGCGTCGGGTCGGCCGTCTTCACCGGCGGCACCGAGGTCGGCGCGCCGGAGCACGTCTCCTTGGCGGTGACGGCGGCCAGGTCCACCTTCTCCCGCGGATTCGACGGCCCCGGCGCGGGCGACTGCGTGCACACCTTCCACGACTTGTCCGCGACCGGCTTGCGGTTCTGGTTGAGCGCGTCGCGGTAGCCGACGTCGGTGAACCCGGCGGCCTTCACCGCCGCGGTCGCCGCCGCCAGATCCTTGCCCGTCAGGTCGGGCATGTTCACCGTCGGCAGCGCCGCACCGTCCTGGGCACCGGTGTCCCGGACTATGGGCGCGGCGTTGTCCTTGTCCTTGCTCTTCCCGGAACCACTGCTGCACCCGGCGACGCCGAGAGTCGCGCAGGCAAGCAGTGCCAGGGTCGTACGTGCGGCTTGGTCGCGCATGGTGGTGGCCATCTCCCGGAAGCATTCAATTGCCGGAACCCTAGCGACGCGCCACCCGAACGCACATTCCAACCTCCAAATCCCGTCCCTGCGGACTGGAACAAGACGGCTCAGTCCCAGGCAATCCGGGCGGCCGGTGCATCCGGACCGCCCGGACCCGCCGGACCGCCCGACGCCGACGACGCCGACGCCGACGCCGACGCGCCCGGCCTACCGGAAGCCGTCCGCGTTGCGCCGCGCCCAATCCGCGAACGAGCGCGGCTCCCGGCCCAGGACCTGGCGTACGTCCGGGCTCACGTACCGCTCCCCGGGCGTGGGTTCGCCGAGGATCGCCAGCGTCGTGTCCACCACCGGCTCGGGCATGAAGCGGAGCATCTCGGCGCGCGCCTCGTCGCGCGTCTGCTCGACGAACGCCACCGGCTCGCCGATCGCGTCGGCTATCGCCTGCGTGCGTTGCCGCGGCGTGGTGGGCGCGGAGCCGGTCAGCTCGTACGTCCGGCCCGTATGCCCGTCGCCGCGCAACGCCGCCGCGGCGACCTCCGCGATGTCGAGCGGGTCCACCACCGGCAGGCCGATGTCGCCGAAGGGCGCGGTCACGACGCGCCGGGTGCGGACCGACTCGGCCCAGGCGTACATGTTGGAGGCGAAGCCGCCGGGCCGCAGAATCGTCCAGTCCACGCCCGACTCCCGGACCGCCTCCTCGATGGCCAGAGCGACGCCGCCGTGCGAGGCGGAATCCGGGCGGGTGACCACACCCTGGGAGGACAGCAGGACGATGCGCTCGATGCCGGCCGCCTTGGCGACGCCCGCGATGGCCCGCGGGTCGAGGCGGAAGGCGCTCGCGCTGCCGTTCTGTAGGAAGAGGGCGCGGGCGCCCTCGAAGACCGGCCGCAGACTGTCGGCTTCGGTAAGGTCCGCCTGCCGTGCGACCACCCCCGGTGGTACATCCGCATCTGTGATGCCCCTGGAGGTCGCGGTCACCGCGCTGCCGTCGGCGGCGAGGGTCCGCACCAGTGCGCCGCCGACGTTGCCCGTTGCTCCTGTCACGACGATCATGAGTAACTCCCGTGCTGTGTTTGAGCGTTCGGATTCGCCCGAGTGGGCTGGGGCGCCGCCGGGAGTTGTTCTCCGGGGCGCTGAGCCGACGCTAACACCGGGGATATAGTAGGTACCTACAGGAAAGTGACTATCCACAAGGGGTGCGGATGTCGGCCATGGGAACCAAATCGGCGCAGACCGCCGTGGACCCGCAACTCGCGTGTCCCGTCGGCCCCGTCGTCGACATCGTCTTCAGCCGGTGGACCACGCCGATCCTGTGGACGCTGCACGTGCACGGACGGCAGCGGTTCGTCGAGTTGCAGCGGCGGATCGACGCCATCACGCCGAAGGTGCTGACCCAGCGCCTGCGGCAGTTGGAGCGCGACGGGCTGGTGGTCCGCACGTACCACCCGGAGGTGCCGCCGCGGGTCGAGTACGAGATCAGCGAGCTGGGCCTGAGCCTCGCGCCGCTGTTCGCCCACCTCGCGGAGTGGGCGGACGGCAACCTGGACAAGGTCGACCGCGCCCGGCAGGCGTACGACGCCGATCCCGCACACTGAACGATCCGGGCCGGCACTCCGCGCGGGGCCGCGGCCGCGGCAGGCGCCTCAGGCGGCCTTGGGCCGGAAGTGATCGATCAGCCGCGCGTATCCGTCACCTTCGTGGCCGCGGGCGATCGCGGCGGCCACCAGCCCGCGGGTGAACTCCGGCAGAGCGGCGTCCACGCCCCGCGCGCGGCTCTCGTCGATCAGGTGCTCGATCGGCGGCATGTGCGAGGCGAGCGACGCGTCGACCGCCGCGAAGTCGCCGCTGTCGACCTGGTCGGCGACCACGCCGCTGAAGACGCCGATGGCGCCGAGCCACGAGGTGGCGAAGGGCAGGAAGTCCTTGGCCGGGACACCGTCGGCGGCCAGCAGCGCGGCGGCGTGCACGAAGCCGTTGAGACTGCCCCACATGATGCCGAGCAGCGCCACGTCGTACAGGGACGCGAGGCCGGTGTCCTCGCTCAGGTGCGTGGTGGCGCCGCCGAGCAGCCGCAGGGTGTCCGCGTGTGCGGCGAACACGTCGGCGGGGCCGCCGTACAGCAGGACGGTGTCCGGCTGCCCGATGCCGGGCGGCGTCATCATGATCGCGCCGTCCAGGTACGCCGCGCCGTGCCCGGCCGCCCACGCGGCCATCTCACGGGCCTCGGCGGACGAGCCGGAGGTGAGGTTGACGAGCGTTCGCCCGGCGAGCGCGTCGGCGACAGGGTCGAGGAACTCGCGGACCGCGTGGTAATCGCGTACGCACACGATCAGCAGGTCGCTCGCCTCCACGGCGTCGCGGACGCCGGCGGCCTCCTTCGCACCGCGCTCGGGCAGGTCGCCGGCCCGGCCTGGGGTGCGGTTCCAGACGGTGGTGACGCGGCCGCCGGCCAGCATCGCGCCGGCCAGAGCCTGGCCCATCAGGCCGAGGCCGAAGACGGTGACGGTACGGGTGTCGCCCATGAGTTTGTGCTCCTCGAATGACTCGCGTGCGTCGCAGGGATCGCGCAAATCGCGTTGTTCTGCGCTCGTGGAAAACCCTCGCAGTCGGCGCTACGGCACGACACTGGCAGGACTGACGATATTCACCAGATTCCTGCCATAGGCTTCCAGGCGTGAGCGCACCCGACCCGCGGAACCTGCGGACCGCACCAAGTACCGCGTCCGGCAAGACCGACGAGACAGACGGGATAGAGGGGATGGAGGGGACAGAGAGGACAGGGACATCTGACCCGATAGACGCGACAGACGGGACCGGCAAGAAGGGCCCCGGCTCCGTCGCCCTCGTCGTTTTCGACGACGGCCCGCTCGCGCCGTGGGACATGTTCGAGATCGGGCTCGCCTGCGCGGTGTTCGGCGTCCGGCACAGCAACCTGCACGACCCCTGGTACGACCTGCGGCTGTGCGGCGTGGCCCCGAACACCGCCGCCGGCACTCCCGGATTCGTGCTCAACGCGCCGTACGGCCTCGACGAACTCGCCCGCGCCGACACCGTGATCGTCCCGGCGGTGCCCGAGGAGTGCATGGACGGTACGCGCGAGATCCCGACCGTACTCACCGCCGCGCTGCGCCGCGCCGCGGACGCCGGAGCGCGCATCGTCTCGCTCTGCAACGGCGCCTTCGCACTCGCCGCGGCGGGGCTGCTGGACGGCCGCCGGGCCACCGCGCACTGGGAGCACACCGCGACCCTCGCCCGGCGCTACCCGCGGATCGACGTCGACGACCAGGTGCTCTACATCGACGAGGGCGATGTGCTGACCAGCGCCGGAATGAGCGGCGGCCTGGACCTCTGCCTGCACCTGGTACGCCGAGACCTCGGCGCGAAGGTCGCCAACCAGCTCGCCCGCGTCCTCGTCGTGCCGGCCCACCGTCCGGGCGGCCAGGCCCAGTTCATCGAACGCGCGGTGCCCGAGACCGACGACGACAGCCTCACCCCTGTGCTGGCCTGGGCCACCGAGAACCTCCACGAGCCACTTGCGGTGGACGAACTGGCGGCCCGTGCGGGCATGAGCCCGCGGTCGTTCCACCGCCGGATGCGCGCTGCGGTCGGCACCACGCCGCTTCAGTGGCTGCTCGGACAACGCCTCGCCCGGGCGCAGGAGTTGCTGGAGTCGACGGACCTGCCGATCGACCACGTCGGGGAGCGCAGCGGCCTGGGCACGGCGAACAACCTGCGCCGCCAGTTCGCCCTGCACCTCGGCGTCTCCCCCACCGAATACCGCAGAGGCTTCCCCTCCACCCACCCCGCCCGCGACCTCCGTACGGCGGGCAGCGCGGTCGGATAGGACCGCGGCTCGCGACGCGGGGGCATCTACGCTATGTGGCACGGAACTTGCGGAGGGACCGAATTCCCGGCATCTCGACCGGGCACCGAGCCGACCCGACAAATCCGCCCGTCCCGCCGAACAACCCGCAGCGCGCGCAGAGCCCCCTCCGCTGCTCCCGTAGGCGGAGGGGGCTCTGGCTGTCCGGCCGGGTAAGGCCGGGTCTCTGGGGAGGTCGCGGCCGACAGCTCGCGGGGCTGCTGTCGGCCTCGTGGCCGCGTCAGGCGTAGTTGACCTGAAGCTCCTTGATTCCGTTGATCCAGGCGTGACGGAGGCGGCGCGGCTCCGCGGCCTTCGCGATGTTCGGCATCGCGTCGGCGATGGCCTCGAACATCAGGTTGATCTCCATGCGGGCGAGGCTGGCGCCGAGGCAGAAGTGCGGCCCGCCGCCGCCGAAGCCGAGGTGCGGGTTCGGGTCGCGGGTGATGTCGAACTTGTCGGGGTTCTCGAACACCAGCGGGTCGAAGTTCGCCGAGCTGTAGAAGATGCCGACGCGCTGGCCTTCCTTGATCTCCTGGCCGCCGAGGACCGTGTCGGCGGTGGCGGTGCGCTGGAACGACATGACCGGCGACGAGTAGCGGACGATTTCGTCCGCGGTGGTCTCCGGGCGGGACGACTTGTACAGGTCCCACTGGTCCGGGTTGTCGAAGAAGGCCAGCATGCCGTGTGTGATGGCGTTGCGGGTGGTCTCGTTGCCGGCCACCGCGAGGAGCAGCACGAAGAACCCGAACTCGTCGGAGGAGAGCGAGCCCTCGGACTCGGCGGCCACGAGCTTGGAGACGATGTCGTGGGCCGGGCAGGCCTTGCGCTGCTCGGCCATGCCCATCGAGTACATCATGACCTCGGCGGCGGCCGCGGCGCCGACGGAGGAGTCTTCGGCGTACTCGGGGTCGTCGTAGCCGAGCATCTGGTTCGACCACTCGAAGATCTTGCGGCGGTCCTCCTGCGGGACGCCGATCAGCTCGGCGATGGCCTGCAGCGGGAGTTCACACGCGACCTGGGTCACGAAGTCGCCGCTGCCCGCCTTGATCGCGTCGTGCACGATCCGTGCGGCGCGGTCGGTGAGGGCGTCCTTGAGGGCGTTGATGGCGCGCGGTGTGAAGCCGCGCTGCACGATCGAGCGCAGCCGGGTGTGCTCCGGTGGGTCGATGTTGATCATGATGAGCTTCTGGGCGTCGATGGAGTTGACGTCCATGCCCTCGGCGAAGCGGATGATCGCGGTGTTGCGGTTGGTCGAGTAGAGCTCCGGCTTGGTGGAGACCTCCTTGACGTCCGCGTGGCGCGTCACGAGCCAGTAGCCGTCGTCCCGGAAGTTGGAGACCTCGGGCGTCTGCGGCACCCACTTGACCGGCGCGGTCCGGCGGAGCTCGGCGAACTCCTCCAGCGGCAGGCGCTCGGTGTAGAGGTCCGGGTCGGTCGGGTCGAAGCCTTCCGGGAGAACCGGACACGTCATGGGAGCCTCCTCGGGCCGGGGTGCGGTGGGGTGCGCGGCGGGTGACGACTGTTGGTGCCGCGATCCGGTCGTGCGGTCCGCGAGTACGCGGGTACTGCGGTCCTGCGCAGGTCTTGCGGTGGTACGCGGGTACTGCGGTGGTGCGTGCCTACGGCGTGCGGTGGAACCTGCGCACCGGGACGGGGTGTGCGGGTGATGTGCGGGTGAAAGTGCGGGTCGTGCGCATGCGGAGACGTTTCTGTTGTGCGGCCTGCTGTCCGGCGGGGTCTCCGGTCTGTCGCCCAGCCGGCGATCAGGCGGCGTCGGGTGACGCGGCCGGTCTGCTGCGCCGCGGGGCCAGCAGCCTGCGGACGATGTCGAGGAGCAGGCCCCGCAGTTCGTCGTCCGGAAGCTCCGGGAACATCGCCACGGCGGAGTAGATGCCGCCCATCGCGACGGTCGAGGCGACCCGGAACTCGATGGGCCGTTCGCCGTCGCTGAGGACGCCGCGCACCCGCCCGGTGATCGACTCCAGCCTGGGCCGGATCGCGGGGTGGGTGCCCACGGACACGTCGCGGTCGAGGATGACGGCGAGGGTGCGGTAGCGGAGCAGGAAGTCGACGTACCCCTCGAACAGGAGGCGCTGGCGGGCCGCTTGGCCCTTGCGGCGTTCCGCGGTGTCCAGGACGCGGTCCAGGTCGTTGAGTGCGGGGCGCAGCAAGGCGTCGAGCAGTTCGTCCTTGGTACGGAAGTGGTAGTACAGCGCCGCCTTGGTGACGCCGACGCGGTCGGCGATGGCCTGGAGCGAGGTGCCCGCGAACCCGTGCTCGGCGAACAGTTCGACGGCGGCGGAGAGCACCTTGTCGTAGGTGTCCTCGGGTGCCGGTGCGGCCATCGTTCCTCCCCTCGCGCGTCGCGTGGTGCGTCCTGCGGTCTGGCGCCTGCGGGATGAACGTACGTCGGCGGTTGACGATTGACAAGGCTGATTGGGCATCAATTTTGTGGCGTGGCCGGTGATTTCGGGGATTTCTGCTTGCCGTCCGGCTAGTGGATCCGCACTGTGCGCACGCCTGCGCGGTCGGTGATCATCGGTCGCATAACGCGACCCTTGTTTCGCGGGACGCAGCGTGGCACCCTTCGCGCGCCAGCGTGCAGAGGCCCGGCAGGAGGCGCACATGACCGCGACCCAGGACCATCCGGCGATCACGCCGATCAGCGACGTGCGGCTGCACGAGGGAGTGGACGACGGTACGGCGACCGGCCCGGTGGACTCGTCGGCCGAGCTGGTGAAGGTGCCCGTACACCGGTACACGTCACAGGAGTTCGCGGATCTGGAGCAGCGGCGGCTGTGGACCCGGACGTGGCAGCTGGCGTGCTGCGTGGACCACGTCGCGGCGCCCGGGGACTTCTTCGAGTACCGGGTCGGGGCGTACGCGGTGGTCGTGGTGCGCGACGCGGACGGGATGCTGCGGGCGTACCAGAACGCGTGCCGGCATCGAGGCAACAGCCTGTGTACGGGCGCCGGTTCGGGCCTGACCGAGCTGCGCTGCGGCTACCACGGCTGGACGTGGGACCTGGCCGGGCAGTTGCGCAAGGTGCCGGGCCGCAAGGGGTTCGGGCAGCTGAAGATGTCGGAGTTCCCGCTGCTCGCCGCGCAGGTGGACACGTGGGGACCGTTCGTGTTCGTCAACCTCGACCTCGAGGCGCCCGGCCTGGGCGAGTACCTGGAGGCGGTGCCGGGCGACACGGAGTGGGCGCGGATCGAGGAGTTCCGCTGCACGGCTTCGGTGGTCGGCGATGTGGCGGCCAACTGGAAGACGGTCGCGGACGGGTTCAGCGAGACGTACCACATCCAGACACTGCACCCGGAACTGCTGTGCAACATCGACGACGTCAACGCGCCGCAGCGGCTGTGGGGGCACACCGGCAAGTCAGAGCAGCTGTACGGGCTGGCCAGTCCGCGCATCAAGGAGGGCCTGACCGACCAGGAGGTCTGGGACTCCTTCATCGTGACGCAGGGTCAGCGCATGGGGATCACCGAGGCCTGCCCGGTCCCGGAGATCCCGGCGGGCGAGACGTTGACGGACGTCATCGCGGACCGGGTCCGGCAGCACGTGGCGAAGTCGGGGACGGACCTGTCGGGGTTCGACACGGACCGCATCATGCGTCTGCACCAATACCAGCTGTTCCCGAACTGCTCGGTGTTGCTGACCGCGGACACGCTCAGTGCGCTGGTGGCGCGTCCGGGCGCGACGCCGGGCACGGCCGAGATGGGTATCTTCGCGTTTCGGCGGGCGGCGTCCGGTGATGCGCCGTACACGCGGCCGATGGACCTGCGGGTCGCCTTCGAGGAACTGGACCTGGGTTATGTGCTGAACCAGGACGCGGCGGTGCTGGCCGGTATCCAGCGCGGGATGAACCAGCCCGGTCTGACCGAGTTGGTGTTGTCGCAGGAGGAGAAGCGGGTCATCAACACGCACCGGAACCTGGAGCTGTACTTGGGCATCGGCCCGCGCGACTGACCTGGCGCGCGGATGATGGGGTACGCGGATGACGGGGCGCGCGGATGACGGGGCGCGGATGACGGGGCGTGCCGGACAAATGCACGGAGGGGCGTTCGTCGCTTTTCGGCCGGACCCGACCTGACACGGCAGCCTGAAGCACGGCATGATGCGCTGCACAACCATGCCGGTGTCCGCGGTGGGTGCGCGGCCGTGTCGGCGATTCGTGACCAGTAGGGGGAACCCCTCAGATGCAGTGCGCCAACTGCGGTGCCCAACTCACTCCGAACGGCTTCTGTCCCGCGTGCGGCGCCGCCCCGACCCAGGCGGGCGGCGATCCCTTCGCGCCGCCGGGCGGGGCCGTACCGCCCCCGCCGCAGGCTCCGGGCATGCACTCCGGTCCCCCGCCCGGCGCGCAGCCCGGGGGCTATCCCGGAGCCCGGCCGGGCCCGTACGGCGGGGTGCCGCACGCGGGGTTCCCGCAGCCCGGCATGCCGCCCGCGGGGATGCCGCCTGGTGGGATGCCGCCAGGGGGTGCGTGGCAGGGCGGCGTTCCCGGGTACGCGCCGCCGATGCAGTGGACGCCCGTACAACCGCTGCGCGGCCTGGCGACCGCCGTATCGATCCTGCTCGGGGTCGTGGCGGCGATCGACGTCCTGTCCGCGATCGCGTTCTTCCGCCGGGCGTCGCTCTTCGGCGACCTCCGCGACGGACGGCTCTTCGCCTTCAGCGAGGCGGACGACGCCGACGACCTCGTGGAGGCCTCGCTCGGACTGCTCGGCTTCGGCGCCCTCGCCACCGCGATCGTGTTCATGATCTGGTTCCACCGGGCCCGCTCCAACACCGAGGCCTGGTACGCCCCGCAGGCGACCATGAGCAAGGGCTGGGCGATCGGCGGCTGGTTCATCCCGCTGGCGAACTACGTCATCCCGATGATCGTGGCCAACGACACGTGGAAGCGCAGCGACCCCCAGCCGGCCGGCCCGATGGGGCGCCCCGCTGGCAAGGCACTGCTCTGGGCGTGGTGGATCGTCTTCGGACTCTCCGGGATCCTCTTCTCGATCTCCTTCGGGGTCCGGGAGACCAAGGAGGACGTCGAGGACGGCGAAGTCTCCTACCTGGACTACATCGACGGCGGCGAGACCGGCGACAACCTCGCGGGTGTGTCGAGCCTGCTGCGTATCGCCGCGGCGGTGCTCGCGATCCTCGTCGTGCAGAAGATCACCAAGTGGCAGAGCCAGCGCCTCGGCCTGGAGCCTGTCGGCCCGATCGCGTACGCCCCCGGCATGCCTCCCGGCGGCCCGGGCTTCCCGGCCCCCCAGCCCGGCGGCCTGTACCCCGGCTCCCACCCGGGCTCGCAGCCCGGGCACTACCCCGGCTCCCAGCCCGGGGCCCAACCCGGCTGGGGCGGCCAGCAGCCCCCACCCGCACCCCCCACCCAGGGCCCCGACCTCCACAAACACTGACTCCGGCCCGGCCCTCCAGCCCGGCCGAACCGCTCGTTCCGCACACACAAGGCCCCCGCCCCGTTCTCACCCGAGGACGGAGCTGGGGGCCTTGGGCGTGTTCGGGGTCAGCGGAGGCGGCGACGTACCTCGCGGATCACTTCCTGCTCGACCCGACTGCGTGCCGCCCGCCGCGGATTGCGAATCCACCCGAAGCGGCGGCGGGCCCGGCGTACAGGGGCCGGGGTCAGGTGGGACATGGGGTGCCGGGTAACCGACCGGGTGTGCGACCACCGGGCGTACCAGCGTGGTGCGATGATCCTCATGAGTGTGCGCACGGCACCCTCCCCCTTCGCTCCCCCGACGCGACGTCTACCGCGTCTGCCCCCACAGACGGCAAATTGCCGCCCCCGGTTGCGCCCGGTCGTGCCGTGGCCGGGACGACGGCGGCCGACTCCTGCCCTGTGCCCAACTGCCGCGGGTCCGCGGCAAGTTCCAGCGCGCTTGTCGCCACCTTGAGCCGATGTCCGGCGAATTGCAACCATGTGCGTCGGAGAATCGCCGGGACGGCGCCGCTGGGGCGGTCGCGGTTCCTACTCGGCGTCTCCTTCGGCGGCGTCGTACGCGACGTCGAAGGTGACCGTGACGGGGGCGTGGTCGGACCAGCGTTCGGCGTACGTCGCCGCGCGGCCCACGACGGCGGACGTCGCGGTCTTGGCGATGCCCGTCGTGGCCGCGATGTAGTCGATGCGCCAGCCCGAGTCGTTGTCGAAGGCCTTGCCGCGCATGGACCACCAGGTGTAGGGCCCGGCGACGCCGGGGTGCAGGTTGCGCACGACGTCGTGGTAGCCGGCCTTGCCGAAGACCTCGGTGAGCCAGGCGCGCTCGTCCGGGAGGAAGCCGGACTTCTTGAGGTTGCCCTTCCAGTTCTTGATGTCGGCCTCGGTGTGGCAGATGTTCCAGTCGCCGCACACCAGGACCTCGCGGCCTTCGGCGGCGGCCTTCTCGCGCATGCGGACCATGTGGGCGGCGAGTTCGGCCATGAAGCGGCTCTTCTCGTCCTGCTTGGGGGTCTCGGCCTCGCCGGTGGGCAGGTAGAGGCTGGCGACGGTGACGCCGGGGAGGTCGACCTCGATCCAGCGGCCGGTGGCGTCGAATTCGGGCGAGCCGAAGCCGATGCGGTGCGCGGTGGGGGCGACGCGCGAGTAGACGGCGACGCCGGCGCGGCCCTTGAGGACGGAGGGGGCGTACACGGTGTGCCATCCCTCGGGGTCGCGGACCTCGTCGGCGAGCTGGTGCGGCTCGGCGCGCACCTCTTGGAGGCAGACGACGTCGGACGCGGTGGCCTGGAGCCATGCGGTGAAGCCCTTGCCGGACGCCGCGCGCAGGCCGTTGACGTTGATCGAGGTGACGGTGAGCATCCCGGAAGAGTATCCAAACGGGGCAAACTTCCGGAGCCGCGGCCTCTGACTCCCTGGGCCCCCGGCCGCACGCCAGAGACCGCAGACCGCAGGCCACCCGCCGCAGGCCGCGCTGCCGGGCCGTCAGCCTCGGGGCCGGTCGACGCGCCCCTCGGTCCACACGGGCTCGGCGCTCTCCCGTACGCGGCCGTCGGCGCCGAAGACGAGGAAGCGGTCGAAGGCCTTCGCGAACCAGCGGTCGTGGGTGACCGCGAGGACCGTGCCGTCGAACGCCTCCAACGCCTGCTGGAGGGCCTCGGCCGAGACGAGGTCGAGGTTGTCGGTCGGCTCGTCGAGCAGCAGCAGGTTGGCGCCGGACAGCTCCAGCAGCAGGATCTGGAAGCGCGCCTGCTGGCCGCCGGACAGGGTGTCGAAGGGCTGCTCGGCGGCGTACGCGAGTTCGTAGCGATCCAGGACGCGCGCGGCCTGCTCCAGGCCCATGCCGGAGCGGTGCGCGTCGCCGCGGTGCAGGATCTCGACGAGCGTCTTGCCGGCGAACTCCGGGTGCTCGTGGGTCTGGGCGAACCATCCGGGGCGCACCCGGGCGCCGAGCCGGGCCAGGCCGGAGTGCGCGACGGGCGCGATGGCGACCTCGCCGACGGGCCGGTGCTCGATGTCGGGGTCCGAGCCGCCGGCCGCGAGGAGCCGGAGGAAGTGCGACTTGCCGGAGCCGTTGGAGCCGAGCACCGCGACCCGGTCGCCGTACCAGACCTCCAGGTCGAAGGCCTTCATCAGCCCGGTGAGCTCGACGGCCTCGGCGACCACCGCGCGTTTGCCGGTACGGCTGCCGCGCAGGCGCAGCCGCACGTTCTGCTCACGCGGGATGTTCTGCGGCGGCCCGGCCTCCTCGAACTTGCGCAGCCGGGTCTGCGCGGCCTGGTAGCGCGAGGCGAGGCCGTCGTTGTAGGCGGCCTTGTTCTTGTACATCAGCACCAGGGCCTTGAGCTTGGCGTGCTCCTCGTCCCAGCGGCGGCGCAGTTCCTCGAAGCGTTCGAAGCGGGCCTCGCGGGCGGCGTGGTAGGTGCCGAACGATCCGCCGTGCAGCCAGGCGGTGTTGCCCGCGGCGCCCAGTTCGACGGTGACGATGCGGTCGGCGGCGTTGGAGAGCAGTTCGCGGTCGTGGGAGACCAGCAGGACGGCCTTGGGCGTGTCGCGCAGCGCCTGTTCCAGCCACTGCTTGCCGGGGACGTCGAGGTAGTTGTCCGGCTCGTCGAGGAGCAGCACCTCGTCGGGGCCGCGCAGGAGCGCTTCCAGCGCGAGGCGTTTCTGCTCGCCGCCGGACAGCGTGGTGATCTGGCGCCACTTGGCGACGTCGTACCCGATGCCGAGTGCGGCGGTGCAGCACTGGTCCCAGACGGGTTCGACGTCGTAGCCGCCGGCGTCGGCGAACTCGCCGAGTGCGGCGGCGTACCGCATCTGGGTGGGTTCGTCGTCGGTCTCCATGAGCGCGAGTTCCGTCTCGTCGACGGCGCGCACGGCGTCGCGTACGCGTGGCGGGGCGACCGACACGAGCAGGTCCCGGACCGTCGACTCGTCGCGGATCCGGCCGATGAACTGCGGCATCACACCGAGGCCGCCGCTGCGGGTGACGGCGCCGGAGTCGGGCTTGACCTCGCCGGTCACGATGCGCAGAAGGGTCGTCTTGCCTGCCCCGTTGGCGCCCACAAGCGCGGTGGTGGCCCCTTCGGCGACGCGGAACGACACCTCGTCCAGCAGCACGCGTCCGTCGGGCAGCGAGTAGCTCACCGTGTTGATGTCGATGTGTCCCACGGTGTTCGCCGCTCCCATGCGCTGGTGGTGCCCCCGCTGTCCCCCCGTTTCTATCGGCTGGGCACGCCGTCCGCCACGCGATATACCCGGCGCGCCGCCATGTGGCCGCGGGCCACGTGGCGGGTGGCGGCATGGACGGTCGCGGGGTGGACGGTGACCAGGTGGACGGTGACGAGGTGGACAGTCGCGGCATGGACACTGGCGGCGTGGACGGTCGCCGGGTGGACAGTGACGAGGTGGCATTCGGCCACCAGGGGACGAGATCCGGTTCCGCGGGCGCGTG
The DNA here is from genome assembly GCF_053592165.1 of Streptodolium elevatio. Lineage (NCBI taxonomy): Bacteria > Bacillati > Actinomycetota > Actinomycetes > Kitasatosporales > Streptomycetaceae > Streptodolium > Streptodolium elevatio. The sequence continues at coordinate 351,668 of NZ_JBSFVE010000005.1, read as the reverse complement.
CGACGTGCTTCCGTGCGCCGTCGTGCGCCCCTCCCACCTGCGCTGCCGTCCCCGGCGAGGTCTTGCCCCAGGTAGCGGGGACCCGCGATTCTCTTTACCAGGTGTCGTTCGTCTACCAAGCGGTGTGCCGGGTGGCGGGCAGCGAACTCGCCGTCTGGCGCACTTCGGTTCGACACCCGTGCACGCGTTGTGGACCGGTTGGGTACGCCGACAACAGCACCATGGACGTCGTGGGGGGCCGACGATGGCGGAGCGGCAGAGGCAGGACCCGATGGTCGCGCGACGCAAGCTGCGGGACGCATTGCGGCGATTGCGCGAGGGGGCCGGCTTCACGCAGCGCGAGGTCGCCGAGGAGATGGACTGGTCGCTGTCGAAGATCATCCGTATGGAGACCGGCCAGGTCGCGGTGACTACCACGGACCTCCGGGCGCTGCTGCGGCACTACGACACGGACGCCGAACTGTCCGCCGACCTGGTGGAATTGGCCCGGGCGGCGCGGCAGCGCGCCTGGTGGAGCGTGTACCGCGGAATAGCCAGTTCGGAGTACCTCGCGTACATCGGCTTCGAGTCGTCGGCGCACGTGATCCGCAACTTCGAGCCGGTGGTCGTGCCGGGCCTGCTGCAGACCCCGGACTACGCGCGCGAGACGATGACGCGGCTGGGCATGAGCCGGGTCGACGAGCTGGTCGAACTGCGCATGGCGCGCCAGGAGTTGCTGACGCGCGAGGATGCGCCGAAGGTGCACTTCATCATGGACCACTCGGTCGTGCAGCGCGCGGTCGGCGGCCCGGCGCTCATGCGCAGGCAGCTGCGGCACATCCTGGCGGTCACGGAGTACCCGAACGTGACGGTGCGCATCGTGCCGTGGTGGGAGGGCCTCTACACCAACTACCGCATGGCGTATGTGCTGTTCGAGTTCGGCGAGGAAGAACCGGACGTCCTGTTCCGGGAGGCCGAGACCGGCGAGATGATCACCGTCGAGGGCGCCCAGGAGGATGCTCCCAGCGACTACCTGGCTTCCTTTTGGGAACTCGAGCAGTTGGCCCCGGCCGCCCTGACGCCGACCCTGCTGGACGCCGCCATCACGAGCATGGCGCAGGCCCAGCCGCCGAGCGGATCCGGCGCCCCGTTTCCGCTCACCACACTGCCTCCGTCGGCGTCTCAGCCGACGGAGGGTCCCGCCGCCGTGGACGGCGCCGACTGAGCGCCCAGGAAGTCGGCCCAGCTTTCGCCGCGGAAGGTGAGCACGGGGCCGTGTGCCGCGGATTTCGAGTCTCGTACGAAGACGCCGGTCGAGCAGGCCGCCTCAACGCAATTCGCGGTCTGGCTGGCCTGGCTCTTGCGCCAGAACAGGACAGACCCGGCAGGGTGCTCCACCGTACTCCTTCTGCACAGAAATACCTTCTGCGCCTGTACACGAGGCCTGTACGGCGGCACGCGGCGTACACCGCCACCATCCTGCGAGGCGGCCAACAGTTGCGTGAATTCAACCACAGCAACCAGCATGGTGTACCCCGCGCCACGCCGCGGAAAACCTCGACCCTCGACACCCGCGGGGGCAATCCCGGAGAAGTCGGCCGCGGCCACCCGGCCGACGGCAACTCGGCGGTGTGCCAGCGGCCATGGGGCGAACAGGCGTGCGGCCTGCACGTGCGCTGCCGGTGGGCTTGTGGGATGTTCTCGGGTTGCCACACGTCTGGATGACACTGGCGCCGCGACACTTGGCTACTTGCCACATAGCTGGCACAATAAGGAGATTAGACGAGACGTGGCGATCGGCTACCGCCACGATCTCCGCGAATTGCCCCGCAGTCCATCGGTTCAGATTTGGTGGCAAAACGGGGCAATTCGCTATGCTCCGGCATGGATCCGGGTTTCCCTCTTATCTCACCCCTATAGGGCTGTGTCATACTTGTGACACGCGTTGATATCTCGCGCGTTCGGCACGATTTCGGGGAGCCGCCTATGGTCGGCTGAAACATCTGCCTCAGGGTCGCACGGTCCGAAATGCCGTGGGCCCGCCCCTCCTTCGGAGAACCGCCGTACCCGGCACGTCTGCCGGGTCGTGCCGCGCATGCCCGTAGTAGCCGACGAAGCATTCGCGGCGGCGGATCCCGCTCCGGCGCCCGCACGTGCAGTTTTCGCATGTCACGCCGGGTGCCGGAACTTCCCCAGCCCGCGCACCGCGCGGGATCACTGCGCCGCGCCCCGGCGCCGTGTGCGCCAGGGTGCACGCCAAGTGGCCCGGGAGATCCGGAAAATGCCCCCCAATTGGCAATCCGTCAATTCCTACAAGGACCGCGACACCCTCGTCACCGTCTACCGTCCCCGGCGCTCGGCCTCGGCCGGCGCCTGGGTGGCACTCGCCTCCGTCGTCCTGCTCGTCGCCGTCGGCGGCGGCGTTTCGGACCCGGCGGACGGCACGCCGCCCGCATCGGGCGAGTCGGCGACCGACTCCGTCCACACCGACAACACCTACCCGTCCGGGTCCACCTACCCGGACCGACAGAACGGCGCACCCGGACCCGTCACGGCCGTCGTACGCGCCCCCGGAGGCCTGCCCGTTCGCGCGCAGGCCGACACCCGGGCGGTCGAGGTCGGGCGCGCGCCCGAGAACTCCTCGGCCACCGTGGCATGCCACACCGACGGCCCGGCGGTTTTCGGCCGGTCCCGCACCAGTGACGTGTGGGTCCGCATGACCGCGGCGAACGGCGCGTCCGGGTACGCCCCGGACGTGTGGCTCGTCACCCGGGGAGACGTACGGTCGCTCGTCCCCCCGTGCCCGGACGGCTCCTCGTAACCGATCCGGCGCGGGTCACGCAAGTGGGCACCAAGGTCGCCGGCGGCCGAACAGGCCTCCGGCGACCGCGTGTTCGCCGATGCTCGGCCTGTCCCCTAGGAGCCGTCGGCCGCTTCGGAGGGTTCGAAGGGTTCGACGGTTCCGGCGGATCCGGCGGCGCGCTCGGCGGCGGCCGACGGCCCTGGCGTACGGCCGTCGGGGCCGGGTGCCCGGCCGCCCAGGGCCCGGGTCACCGTTTCGGCGGCCGCGTGCACCCGTTCGCCGAGCGCGATGACGTCGCGTCCGACGACGGGGGCGTGGTGGTCGATGAGGCACAGCACCACGGCCACCGAGCCGTCCGCGTCGAACACCGGCGCGTTGATCGACGAGGCGCGGTATTCGGTGTCCGGGTCGATCACCGCGGGCAGTGCCTCCGCGAGGTCGAAGGCCTGCCCGACCTCGTTCATCGCCCGTCGCAGGGCGGCGGTGCGGCCCGCGATGTCCCAGTCCCCGGTGCCGAGTTCGATCTCGAGGTCGCGTACCAGCGCACCGAGTCGGTCACGGAGATGGTCGACGGTCTCCAGCGCCCACCCCCGTCGGCGGACGCCCGCGAGCGCCGGGAGCAGGGTCCTGCGGGCCTCGGTCACGACCGGCGACTCGGGTGGCACGCCGCGCAGGTATGTGCGGCTCCCGGGCACCGGTACGGCCGGCTCCGCGTCGAGGGCCGACAGCCACGCCTCGACCGCGTCGGGCCCGGCCCAGGCGACGGTGACCGCGCCCAGCGGCGGGCGCGGGCGTACCCGGTCGCCGAGCCGCAGGCCGAGCGCGCCCTCCCGGCTCGTGCCGGTGCGGACGAGTTCGCCGACCCGCAGGTCGTCCGCGTCGGCCGCGTCGCCGCAGGGCACCAGCGCGAGCGCGCCGAGTCCGGTCTCGGCGGACAGCGTGCGCATGACCGGCCGGGTCAGGTCGAGCGGCGTCTCGCCGGTCGCCGCCGCCCGTCCGGCCGCGACGATCGCCGGCCCCAGGCGGTACGTGCGCCGCACCGGATGCCGCAGCAGCCACCCCGCGCGCGTCAGCGTGGTCAGCATCGGGTGCACGGTGGCCTTGCCGACGCCGAGCCCGCGCGCGATCTCGGCGAGCGTGAAGTCTCCGGAGGGGTGGGCGGCGAGCAGATCGACCAGGGCGATGAGGCGGTCGGTCTGCGGGGACGGTCGGCTCATTGCCCGCAGCGTACCGCAGCCGCCGCGGTTGTTCGCATAGTGCGACTCTTGATTCGCGTATCGCGTCCTGTCAGGGTGCCCGGCATCGGTTGTGGCGTGGCCGAGCTCGGCAGGCGCAACCAGTGGACGACCAGCACAGCACCATTCGGTGACACAGCATCAGGAGGCCCCGGGTGTCGGCGTACGAGATAGCGGCGCAGGTCGCCGACGGCGGGCGGTGGCCGCTCCGGTTCGGCGTGTTCCTCGCCCCGTTCCACAAGGCGGGCAGGAACCCGACCCTTCTACTGGAGCAGGACCTGTCCCTGCTGGAGCACCTGGACCGGCTCGGGTACGACGAGGCCTGGATCGGCGAACACCACTCCGGCGGCTGGGAGATCGTGGCGTCCCCGGAGGTCTTCATCGCCGCGGCGGCCGCACGTACGCGTCATCTGCGCCTGGGTACCGGCGTCGTGTCGCTGCCCTACCACCACCCGCTGCACGTGGCGGACCGCATGGTTCTCCTCGACCACCTGACGCGCGGGCGCGTCATGTTGGGCGTGGGACCGGGCCAACTCGCCTCCGACGCGCACATGTTGGGCATCGACACGGCCCGGCAGCGGGAGATGATGGAGGAGTCGTTGGAGGCGGTCACCGCGCTGCTCGCGGGCCGCGAGCCGGTGACCCGCAAGACGGACTGGTTCACGCTCCAGGACGCGCAGCTGCAACTGCGGCCATATCAGGAGCAGTTGGAGATCGCCGTGGCGGCGACCTTCTCGCCCGCCGGGCCGCGCACCGCGGGCCGGTTCGGCGCGGGGATGTTGTCGATCGCGGCGAGCCAGGAGGGCGGGTTCGACGCGCTGGGCTACCACTGGGGCGTCGCCAACGAGGTCGCGGCGCAGTACGGGAAGACCGTCAACCGGCGTGACTGGCGGCTGATGGGCATGATGCACATCGCCGAGACGGAGGAGCAGGCGCGGCGCGAGGTGGCGTACGGCCTGCGCGACATCCAGGACTACCAGGCGAAGGTCCTGCCGATTCCGTACGACCCCGACACGCCTCTCGACGCGCGCCTCGACCACGGCAACGCGACGGGTTCGTTCATCTGCGGTACGCCCGAGATGGCGATCCGTCAGATCGAGCGCCTGTGGCAGAAGTCCGGCGGGTTCGGCGCCTACCTGTTCATGGGCGCCGACTTCGCGGACGCGGAGGCGACGCGCCGTTCGTACGAGCTGATCGCCCGCGAGGTGATCCCGCACTTCACCGGCCAGTCCGCGGGTCCGCTCGGGTCGCAGGACTGGCAGGTCGGGCTCTCGGAGCGCTGGCGTGACCAGACCGCGCAGGCGGTCGGCAAGGCGATGAAGGACTACGAAACCGACAAGGCCGCGGGTACGGCCGCCGGTGGCGCCGCGGGCGCGGAAGGAGCGGGCGCATGAGCTCGGCGGTCGGCACCCCCGGCGCGTCCGGAGTCCCCGCGGGCGGGAACGCGGGCGGCGTCGCGGGCCGCATCGACGGCAAGGTCGCACTGGTGACCGGCGCGGGCGCGGGCATCGGACAGGCGGTCGCCCGGCGGTTCGCCGCCGAGGGCGCGCTTGTGGTGGCCGGGGACATCGACGAGGCCGCGCTGAAGGTGCTCGCGGACGAGCTGGGCGACCGGGTCGCGGTCGCGCGCTGCGACGTGACAGTCGAGGCGGACGTCGAGGCCCTGGTGGCGCTCGCCGTCGAGCGGTTCGGCGGGCTGGACGTCGCGGTCGCCAACGCGGGCGGCGGCGGTTCAGCGGAACTGGTCGACCACGACTACGCGGCCTTCCAGCGCATCGTGAACCTGTGCCTGAACGGCGTGTTCCTGACCGTCAAGCACGCGGGCGCGGCCATGAAGGCCGCGGGGCGCGGCGGTTCGATCGTCAACATGGCGAGCCTCAACGCGGTGCAGGCGGGACGCGGCATGGCGGCGTACTGCTCGGCCAAGGCCGGCGTCGTCGCGCTGACCGAGGTCGCGGCGCTGGAGCTGGGCCGGCACGGCGTGCGCGTCAACGCCGTCGCGCCGGGCCTGGTCCGCACGCAGGCGACCGGCGGCATCTGGCACATCCCGGGCGTCGTCGACGAGTACGTGGAGAACGCCCCGCTGGGCCGCTTCGCGGAGCCCGCGGAGGTCGCCAACGTGGTGCTGTTCCTGGCGTCCGACGAGGCGGGCTTCGTGTCGGGCAGCGTGTACGGCGTGGACGGCGGCGCGCGGACCGGGCGCTACCCCGACCTGATCGGCGCGATCGAACGGCTGTCCGCCGCCCGCGGCGCGGGCGGGTCGGATGACGCGGGCGAGGCGGGCGACACCGCCGGCTCGGTCGGCTGACCCGATGCGGCGAACGGCGACAGCCGCGACGGCGACGAGCACGGCGGCGACGGGCACGGCGGCGCGCATGGCCACGCACACGGCCACGCGAACGACCACGCGCACCGAGACGCTCGCGCGCACGAAAGTGACGGCATCGGGCGGCGGCTCCGGCCGCCGACCCGGGAGGGATGGACGCTGATGAGGGCTGCGGTACTGCACAACGCGCGCGATCTGCGCATCGAGGAGGTGCCCGACCCGGCGCCGGGGCCGGGCGAGGTCCTGCTGCGCCCGCGCTTCACCGGCCTGTGCGGCTCGGACCTGCACTTCTGGGAGGGCGGCCTCCGGGAGGTGCTGGCCGACCCGGTGATCCTCGGCCACGAGTTCTCGGCGGAGATCGTCGAGGTGGGGTCGGGCGTGACCGACGCCGCGGTACGTCCGGGCGCGCTGGTGGCGGTCGAGCCGATGTGGACGTGTGGGCAGTGCGCGCCGTGCGTGCGCGGTACGTACAACTTCTGCCGGAACATGACCTGGCACGGGCTGTCCCCCAAGGGCGGCGGGATGTCGGGCCTGACGGTGGTGCGCGCCGACATGGTCCACGTGCTGCCCGAGTCCCTGACGGCCGTTCAGGGCGCGCTGGTCGAGCCGGTGTCGGTGGCGCACCACTGTGTGACGCGGGCTCAGGTCCCGGCGGGCGGAACGGCGTTGGTGCTCGGCGCGGGGCCCATCGGCATCGCGACGTACCTCGACCTGCGGGCGCGCGGGGTGGAGCGGGTGATCGTGTCGGAGCCGTCCGCGGACCGGCGTGCGGCGCTCGCGAAGCTGGCCGGCATGACCGGTGGCGGGGCGGACCTGATCCTCGACCCGGGCGCGGTCGACGTCGTGGCGGCGGTACGCGAACTCACCGGCGGTGAGGGCGTGGACGCGTCGGTGGACGCCGCCGGTGCGGAACCGGCGTTCCACGCGGGCATCGCGGCCACCCGGCCGGGCGGGCGCATGGTGACCGTCGCGGTGTACATGAAACCGGTGACCTTCCACCCGATGGCGGCGTTCCTGGGCGGCGTGGACATCGTCGCAAGTTGTGCTTATTGCAACGACTTTCCGGCGGTCATCGACGGGATGGTGAACGGTTCCTACCCACTCGACGGCTGGGTGCGACCGATCCCGCTGGAAGAGGTCGCGGCGGGTTTCACCGCCCTGGAGGCGGGCACAGAATTGAAGCTGCTGGTCGACGTCCAGGGTTCCTGACACCCCGACGTCGCGGCCCCGAGCGGCGACGTGCGCCGACGGCCGGGATACTCCCCCGTGCCCGGTCGTCGGCCCCGCCGCACCCTCCCCGGACGGCTCGGCGCTTTTCGCCGCGGCCGGCCCCCGGGCGTCCCCTGCGCGATGCGGGATGATTGTCCGGATATCGTGACGCCATGTCCGCACCTCAGGCCGCCACCGCCCGCGTCGCCCTCGTCACGTGCGCCGAGCTCCCGAAGCTCGACGTGGACGAGATCGCCCCCGTCGCCCCTCTCGCCGCGCGCGGCGTGCTCGCCGAGCCGGTCGTGTGGGACGACCCGGCCGCGGACTGGGACGCCTACGACCTCGCCGTGATCCGGTCGACCTGGGACTACTCGGACCGCCACGCCGAGTTCGTGGCCTGGGCGGAGCGCGTGCCGCGGCTGGCGAACCCGGTCGACGTCGTGCGGTGGAACACCGACAAGACCTACCTGCGCGACCTCGCCGCGGCCGGCGTGCCCGTGGTCGAGACGGCCTGGCTCGACCCCGACAGCACCCTGACGCTGCCCACCTCCGGCGAGTACGTCGTCAAGCCCGCGATCAGCTGCGGCTCGCGGAACACCGGCCGCTATGACCTGGCCGACTCGGCCCAGCGGGCGCTGGCCGCCGGGCTGGCGACGAAGCTGATCGCCGAGAAGCGCACGGTGATGGTGCAGCCGTACCAGCACGCCGTCGACTCCGCGGGCGAGACCGCGGTCATCTTCTTCGGCGGGCACTACAGCCACGCGATCCGCAAGGGCGCGATGCTCGAAGGGCCCGCGAACGAGGTCGGCCTCTACAAGGAGGAGGACATCCGGGCCAGGTCCGCGACCGACTCCGAGCTGCACGTCGCGCAGCAGGTGCTCGCCGCGGTGCCGGGCGGCGCGGAACGGCTGCTGTACGCCCGCGTCGACCTCGTCCCGGACGCCGACGGGCATCCGGTGCTGCTGGAGCTGGAGCTGACCGAGCCGTCGCTGTTCCTGCGGTACGACGAGGGCGCGGCGGACCGCTTCGCCGACGCGGTAGTGGCGTACCTACAGCGCTGACACCCGCACACCCGCACACCCGCACACCCGCACACCCGCACACCCGCACCGGCGGCCCCGCGAAACCCGCCGCTTGGTTACGGGTCGGCGGGGGATTTCCCCCTAATGGCGGATCGTGTCGGTCCAGACCGCGGATCGCGCTCCTGTACTACTGAATTGGGCAACCAATTGGTTAGTACGACAAGGGGCCGCCGGCGTGCCGAGGATCCGTACCGTTCTTGTCTGGCTACTGGCACTGATTCTGCTGGCCCCCGCCGGCGCGTCCGCGGAGAGCCTGTTCCGGCGCCCTGCCGGGAAGTCCGCCGAGGGGCCGCAGTGGCACCCGTGGCAACCCGACCCCGGCCGGCACCGCGGCGCCGTCACCCCCGGCAAGGGCGAACTGCCCTACCGGGAACCGGACTACCGCGCCCCGAAGCAGCTGCCGCCCGACAAGGCACCGAAGTCCGGACGGGCTCCGGGGCAGGCCTCAAAGCCGGCGCCGGCGTCCTCCGACCGGCTCGGGCTGGAGAAGTTCCACCAGTACACGCAGATCCCCGTCGGCGGTGGCGCCGCACTCATGGTCAACGCCGTCGACGGCAACGCCGTCCTCGGCTGGAACGTCCTCGCCAACCCCTCCCACGGCCCCGCGGCGTTCCTGCGCTTCACCCACAACGCCCGCGACGCCGCGAACTCCTCGGCGGGGCACGGCTGGTCGGTCGCGGCGTCCACACTGACGCGGCTCGGCTCGCCGCTGGAGTTCGAGCCGGGCGCGGCGTCGGCGTACGGCCATGCCGAATCCGTACGCCTCACCGACGGCGACGGCACCACCCACGTGTTCCGGCTCAACCGGCACGGCGCCGACACCCCCGAGGGCTGGGACTACGACCACCCGCCCGGCGTACACCTGCACTTGGCCCCGACCGGGAGCAAGGACCCCGGGCGCGCCTGGGTGTTCACCCGTCCGGACCGCACGCAGTTCTTCTTCGACCGGCTCGGCCTGCAGTCCGCCGTCGTCGATCGCAACGGCAACACCCTGCGCTTCCACTACGAGGACGCCGGGCCCGGGTTCTCCGGCAAGCTCACGCGGGCCGTCGACGCGTCCGGCCGCACCGTGCTGACGCTGGACTACCTGCGGCCCGGCGATGACCACGCCTACCTGGTCGGCGACGTCGTGCACAGCGGCACCGGACTGGCCAATGCCGCGCTGATCGGCCAGTTGCACTCCGTCACGGACGCGTCCGGGCGCCGGGTCCTGCTGACGTACGACGAGAAGGGCCGGCTCGGGCTGATCGCCGACGCGGCCGGCACGCCCGCCGAACGCACCCTGCGGATGGAGTACGCCGCCGCAGTCGACGGCTCCGCACGCCTGTCGCGCGTGAACGACCCGCTGGGCCACGGGACTTCGGTGGAGTACGCGGACGATCGCGTACGCCGCGTGGTGGACCGGCGCGGCGGCGGCACCGGCTTCGACTGGGCTCCCGCCGGGCGCGGCGGCACCACGATGACGGTCACCGACGCCCTCGGCCGCGCGTCCGCCTACACCGTCGACGCACTCGGCCGTCCGGTCGCCGCGCGCAATGCCAAGGGCGAAGTCACCGAGCTGACCTGGGACTCCGACAACAACGTCAGCGAACTGCGGGAGGCCGACGGCGCCCTGACGACGTGGGAGTACGATCCCCGGACCGGCAACCCGCTCACCGTCACCAATGCGGTGGCCAACGCCGGCGACAAGGCGTCCACGGGGCTGAAGTACCGGACGTACCTCGACGGGCACGTGGCCGACCTGGTGGAGAAGGTCAGCCCCGAGGGCCGCCGCTGGACGTTCGGCTACGACGCGTTCGGCAACCTGACCTCGCTGACCGATCCGCGCGGCAACGCCGAAGACCGGCACGACAAGCGCAACTTCACCTCCCGCAACGTCTACGACTCCGCCGGGCGCCTCCTCGAGGCCGTCGACGCCCGGGGCAACCGCACCCGCTTCTCCGACTACGACGCCACCGGCTCACCGCGCACCATCACCGACGCGCTCCGCAACCGCACGACGTTCGTGTACGACGCGGTCGGCAACGTCCTGTCCGCGGCGAACGCGCTCGGGCACGCCACCACCCGCACCTACGACGTCCGCGGGCGCCCGCTGTCGTCGAAGGCGCCGGTCGACACCGCCCGCGGCGTCTTCGCGGTCACCCCGCCGCCCGTCTACGACGGCAACGACAACGTGCTGCGCTCGACGGCCCCGAACGGCGCCGTACGCACCAGCGCCTACAACGAGATGGGCCAGGTCGTCACCAGTACCGCGCCCGGGGACGATCCGCACGGGCCCGCCCGGGTGACGACCATGGCCTACGACGCGGTGGGCAACCCGGTGCGCGCGACCACACCGCGCGGCAACGAAACCGCGGACCCGGACGACTACACCAGCTTCGCGATCTTCGACGAGCTCAACCGCATCGTAGAGACGCGCGACGCCATGGGCGGCCGCCGGACCATGGCCTACGACGCGGTCGGCAACATGGTGGCCACCACCGATCCGCTGGCCAACGCGCGCGGATCGTCCCGGCCGACCAGCACGACCGTGTACGACCTCGGCCACCGGCCCGTCGAGACCACCGACGCGGTCGGCGCCACCGGCCGGATCCGGTACGACCGGGACGGCAACGCGACCGTGCGGACCGACGCGTACGGCACCGAGTCGTTCGCCCGCTACGACGCGCGCGGCGCGCTGGTCGAGAGTCGCGTGCCGCACCGCAAGAAGCCCGACGGGTCGGTCGAGTACCGCGTCACGCGCCACGAATACGACGAGGCCGGCAATCCGACCCGTGTGTGGTCCCCCAGGGCGCTCGCGGAGAACAAGCCGACGCTGACCGGGGAATCGGAATTCGACGCGCTCAACCGCGTGGTGCGGACCGTGCTGCCGTACGACCCGGCGCACACGCACGTGAACAAGCGCGACGAGATGCGGTACGAGTTCGACGCGGTCGGCAACCTGGTCAAGTCGATCGCGCCCGCGTCGCGCGAGGGCGGCGAGGCGAGCGTCACGCGCACCGACTACTTCGACAACGGCCGGGTCCGGTCGAGCGTCGACCCGTGGCAGGTCGAGACGCGGTTCACCTACGACGTGATGGGCAATCAGCTCACCCGCACCATCACCGGCGACGGCGCGAACACCCGGACCATGGGCTGGGAGTACTTCCCCGACGGGAAGCTGAAGTCGCGTACCGACAAGGGGGCTCCGGCCGTCTCGACGACGGCGGTGTCGGACGACGCCGACGCCGGGCGGACCACGGCGGTCGGCGCGTGGCCGGCGCTGGCGCGGGACACGGCGTGGAGCGGGGACGCACGCTCCCATGCGGCTGCGTCGGGCCCCGGCTCGTTCGCGTGGACGCTGCCGGTGCCCGGCAAGGAAGGCGAGCTCGGCGCGTACAAGGTCGCGGTGTACGTCCCCGCCGGGGTGGTCGCTTCCTCCGCCGCGTCGGTGCGGGCAAGGTACACGGTGGACGCGGAGGGCGGCCCGGCCGAGGGAACGGTGGAACTGCGCCGGACCCTGGAGGAGATCGAGGCGGCGCGCGAACGCGGGCGCTGGGTCGACCTCGGGGTGTTCCGCCTTCCCCAGGAACGCGACGCGCGCGTCACCCTGTCGGACGCCGGCGCCGACGGCGACCTGCTCGCCGACGCCGTCCGGGTGGTGCCGGCCGCCGATGCCGGCCGCGCCGCGGAACCGCCGGTGCACACCTTCGAGTACCGGTACGACGCCGAGGGCAACCAGATCGAAGTCGCCGACAAGACGGCGGGCGGGCCGGGCAGCCGGTTCGAGACCGGGTACGACGCACTCGGACGCCCGTTCGAGGTCCGGGAGTTCCAGGGCGGCGGCACGCCCGCGCACACCACCGTGTACGCCTACGACGAGAACGGGAACCTGCGCAAGCGCACACGCGACGGCGCCGAGTCCGCTTACGACTACGACCCGCGGGGCCTGGCCCTGGGCGCGACGACGCCCGGCACCGGTCAGGACGCCCAGCCGCGGACGACCACGTTCACGTGGGACCTGCTGGGGCGCCTGGAGACGCAGGTCAAGGCGAACGGCAACAAGGTCGCGAACGCCTACCACCTCGACGGGCTGCTGTTCAGCACCGAGGAGAAGAAGCCGGACGGCGCCCTGGTGGCCCGGCACGAGATCGGCTACGACGCGGACGGCAACCGTGCCCGGGACGCGGCGCGGACGATGAACGCCGACAAGAAGGGCGAGTTCATCGACCGCACGTCGGTCTTCGCCTACGACCCGCGCAACCGGGTCGAGAAGGTGGTCAAGACGTCGGACGGCGAGGACACGACCGAGGCTTACCGGCACGACGCCGGCAACAACGTGGTGTGGCAGGAGGTCGCCAAGAAGACCACGGAGTACACGTACGACCGCAATCGGCTGGTGTCGTCCACCGTGCAGGGTGCGGGCGGGGCCTTCGCCTACACGTACGACCCGTTCGGCCGGCTGAGCCGCATCACGCAGGCCGGCGAGCCGAGCGAGAAGTACGCGTACGACGGGTTCGACCGGGTCACCGAGCACCGCGCGTGGGGCGTGCCGGGAGCGGGCGAGCCGGCCGTCACCACGTCGGTGTACGACCCGCTGGACCGGCGCACCGAGACGACCGCGGACCCTGCGTCGGGGCCGGCGGAGAAGACCGAGTTCGAGTACCTGGGCCTGGGCAAGGAAGTCGTCGCGGAGAGGACCGGCGGCGAGGTGAAGGCCGAGTACGAGTACGGCCCGTTCGGCGAGCGGCTGTCGCAGACCAGGCCGAAGTCGGAGTCGGACAAGACGAAGGAGACGACGTACTTCGGGTACGGCCCGCACTCCGACGTCGAGGCGGTCACCGACCAGAACGGCGACACGAAGGCGACGTACGGCTACACCGCCTACGGCAGCGACGACCCGAAGTCGTTCTCCGGCCCGGACAAGCCCTCCGGCCCGGGAGGTACGGGCGGCACCGGGGCGTTCAACGCCTACCGCTACAACTCGATGCGGTGGGACGGCGGTTCGCAGACGTACGACATGGGCTTCCGCAGCTACAGCCCGGGCCTGAACCAGTTCCTGTCGCGCGACATGTACAACGGCGCGCTCGCCGACCTCAACCTCGGCACGGATGCCTGGACCGCCAACCGCTACTCCTTCGCGGGCGGCAACCCGATCTCGAACATCGAGATCGACGGGCACTTCTGGGCGGCGCTGGGACACGCGGTCCTCGACATCGTCGGTGCCATCCCGGTGGTCGGCGAGGTCGCCGACGTGGCCAACGCCGCGTGGTACGCCGCCGAGGGCAACTACGAGGACGCCGCGCTGTCGCTGGCGTCGGCCGTCCCGGGCGCCGGCTACGCGGCCACGGCCGTGAAGGCGGCCAAGTGGGGGAAGCTCGCGCTCAAGGAGGTCAAGCGCGAGTTCAAGCAGGAGGTCAAGGACGCCGTCAAGGACGAGGTCAAGGACCTGGTGGCGGAAGAGATCCAGGCCCAGGTCGCGGAGAACCTGGAGATCCCGGCCGCCGACCTCCCGGTGTTCCTGCCCGGCGGCGGCAAGCGCCGAGGCGGCGCGGGCGGCGGCAAGGCGCCGGTCGCGGCCCCGCGGCCCACGAACGCGATGAGCTTCTCCGGCTCGAAGTGCAGCTTCGTGCCCGGCACTCCGGTGCTGATGGCCGACGGCACGGCCAAGCCGATCGAAGAAGTCCGGCCGGGCGACCGGGTGTTGGCCACCGACCCGCAGAAGGACGTCACCGGTGACCGGGCCGCAACCGCGGTCTTCTCCAGCGAGGGCGACAAGAACGTGGTGCGGGTCGGCGTCGACCTCGACGGGGACAAGGGCTCGTTGACCGCGACGGTGTCGGTCACCGACAACCACCCGTTCTGGCTGGCGGCCGACAAGGCCTGGACCCGCGCCGACGAGCTCGCGCCCGGCGACTGGCTCCGGACGTCGGCGGGGACGTACGTCCAGGTCACCAGCGTCGACTCGGAGCGCCGGCACCTCAAGGTCCACAACCTCACGGTGGCCGACCTGCACACCTACTACGTGCTGGTGGGCACGGCTCCGGTCCTCGTCCACAACTGCGGGACCGGTGCGGTCTCGGACAAGGTGATGGACGAACATATCCTCCCGCGGCATGACGCCAACCATGAGGACTCCTGGAAATGGGCGGAGAAGTCGAAGTTCGAGGACTGGGTCACACCGGACCACATCCGGAACTGGGCCAGGCTGGCGATGCGAAAGCCGATGGACAACATGAACCTCGGCACCGGTTCCGCCCACCGCCACGTTCTCGACATCAGAAGCCGTCACCCGATCGGCTACGACGCGGATGGGAACGATCTGTTCTCGATTGCGGTATGGGTGCGGAAGGGTGCGGTCGAGAGTGTTCACCCGAACTGACGAGGTGGTAGCCGATGATCGATGCGCAGGTACGTACGGAGAGCGGCGAAATCGTGCTGCGCGGATCTTGCGGACTGGACTGGACGGAAACCGTCGGCCGCGTCGACGAAGAGCAATTTCCTTTCCTGGGCAGCCTGCTGCCGTACGCGGACACCATTTTCAATTCGCGCCAGGCGGTAAGGCTTCGACGGGAAGTCGGCGACCAGTCCGTCCGCGAGATCATCGGGCAGGAGTCTGCGGCGGAGATCGAAAGGCTCTGCCTGCACGTGGAGAACGGATCACATCTCTACCTGTGGTTTCTCGGGGACTAGTGCGTAGGTCGTGCAGTTGCGTGCGGCCGCAACCACCGCACATGAAATGTCCAGTTGGCGGGTACCCGCGCAACTCCACTTTCCGGCAATGCGGTTGGTGCCGCTTGTCCCCTGCTGGGAGCTTTCGATGACGGTGAGACTCGGGCTGGTCGGTTCGGTGACCGCCCTTTCGTTGCTGGGATTTCCGGCGCATGCCGGATCACCCTCCGGACCCGCGGCGGAGGTCGGTGACGTCGTCGTCGACCCCGCGCACAAGAAGGTCTACTACTCCTCCGGCGCATCCGCCAACCAGGTGGTTTCGATCGGCTTCGACGGCCGCGGGAAGAAGGTGCTGGACAACCAGTTCGGCGCCGCCGGGCTCGTGCTGAGCGCGGACGGCAAGACGCTGTACTCGGCCCTCGCCGCGGGCGACGCCATCTCCGCGATCGACACCGAGACGCTGACCGAGCGGGCCCGGTACGCCCTGACCCCGCACAGCTGCCCGACCCACCTCGCGCGTACCGGCTCCGACGTGTGGTTCGGGTACGGATGCGACGCGTGGACCGGCGAGATCGGCAGGCTGGACACCTCGGTGGAGCCGGCCGTCCCGACGTACGCCCACCAGGCGCCCGAGCCGGGCGTCCCGGAGAAGGACCAACGCCGGTTCGAGCGCGCACCGTTGCTCGCCGAGGGCGGCGACGGGGCCGCGGTGCGCGTGGTAGCGGGCCAGCCGCACATCAGCCCGGTCAACGTGCGGGTCTACCGCATCGACGGCGGCAAACTCGTCGAAGAAGGCCGCCAGGACCGCGGCGGGAGCAACCTCACCGATCTGACCGTCGGCGCCGACGGCGCGCTGTTCTACACCGCCGCCGGGTCACAGGACCACGTGAGCGCCTACCGCGCGGACAAGGACATGGGCAGTGCGGGCGCGTGGCGGACCGGGCAGTCCCCCAACTCCGTGGCGGCGTCGCCCGACGGGTCCTGGCTGGCGGCGGGGGTGCGCACGGCCGGCCCGGACGGCGCGTCGGTCTACGTCCACGCCCCGGACGCCTCCCGCGACCCGCGCACGTACCGCCTGCCGACCGGGCAGCGCCTCGTGGACCGCGGACTGGCCTGGTCGGAGGACGGCAAGGTGCTCGCCATCGTGGCCCGCCGGGGCCAGGAGCCCGCGCCCGTCGTGCACATCGTCGACCCGTCCCGCCCGCACCCGGATTTCGGCTAGGTGCCGACTCCGGGCTGCCGCCCCTCGCCCAGACGACCGGGTCGGGACCGGTGAGGGTCAGAGCACCTGCACGCTCGTGATGCGGCGGTGCCGGTGGTGGGCGTCCGCGATCCCGGCGAGCGCGGGGCGGTCCAGGGCCTGATAGGCCGCGGCGAGGAGTTCGTGGGCGTACGCCTCCCGCACCTCGTCGAAGCCCGACGTCCAGTGCAGGTCCCGGCCGAGGGCCAGGGCTTCCGCCGGATCGCCGTCCGCGCAGCGGCGCCGGGCCTCCTCGACCGCGGCCGCCAGCTTTTCGGCGTCGTCCAGCGTCGGGAAGACCGCCCGGGCGAACGTGGCCGGATCGGTGCGGTTCTGCCCCGGTCGGCCGAGCACCGTCTCGCCGTCGGCCAGCGCACCGCCGCGGTCGAGGGTCGTGGCGCTGTCGTCGAAGATCGGCGGCCAGACGAACACGTGCTTCTTCAGGTACGCGACGCCGACCTTGGGGCGGTCGCCCGTCTCGAAGGCGGTCACCGCGTCGCGCAGCCCGGCCAGCCGTTGGAGGCGCTCGGCCAGTTCGTCCCCTTCGTAGTAGTCGTGCATGTCCCGGCACGACATTTCGATGCGGGCGCGCACCGCCTCCAAGGGCGTCGACGACGTCATGTCGAGTTCGCCCGCGTCGTTGTTGTAGTACGACGCCACACCCGAACAGGTCCGGCCGTCGGCGAACCACAGCCCGAAGTGCAGACCGTCCGAACCGCCGTGCATGAACGTCAGGAACTCGGGCGGGTCGCGGTAGAAGCGGCCGTGCGCGCGTACGTCGACATCGGCGTCGGAAGGTGCCGCACCAGGGTCCGCGAACAGGTCCGAGATCCCGAAGGGGCTCAGCTCCAGATCGGTGAGCACCCGTGCCTGGTCCGGGTCGAGCGAGGCAAGGAAGGAGTCGTACCGGAACAGGCATTCCGGCAGTTCGAGCCCCCAGTCGCGGTCGACCCGCTCCCGCACGGCGGCGTGCCGCTCCGCTGTTCCGGTCCGCTGCTCCGGCATGCCCCAACCCCTGCCTTGCGTGTCCGCGCCACGATCGACCTCTTCCGTCGGCCAGGCTACTGATCTCCCCTCGACGGCGTTCACGAGCCGGGAACCGCGAGGGAAGTCCCTTGCGGTTCAAGCCGTTCCGTGCGGCAGACGAGTGGCGGACCTAGGGTTGCCGGACGCCCACGGGGGACGCGGAGCGGGCGTGTTCGGCATGCACGAAATCACACGGTAAGGGCTTTGCGCATGGATGAGGCAGCGGGCTGGGCGGCGATCGAGGCGGCCCTGGAACGCGTGTACGGGGATGTGGAGCCGTACGGCCACCTGGGCACCCAGGTGCCGTACTCGGTCGGCGGCCCCGACCCGCTCGACGGCATCTCCATATACCGCCGGACGGCACCGGTGCCGCACTGGCACCTGGTCGGCTTCGGCATGTCCGAGCTGTATGCCAAGGACAGCGACGATCCGGCGATCTCCGGCTACGGCTTCGAGTTCAGCGCGCGCGTCGCCGACCACGGCGACGACGAAGTCCCGATGTGGGCGGCGGTGCTGCTCCAGGTGCTGGCCAGGTACGTGGTCGGCAACCGGCCCTTCGCGCCCGGCCACACGATCCACGTCGCCCCCGGCACGTTCGGCGCCGGCACCGAGACGGAACTCGCGGCGCTCGCCTTCGCCGTGGACCCGGACTTGGGCGTCATCGACACGCCGCACGGCGCGGTGACGTTCCTCGAGGTCGCCGCGCTCACCGAGGACGAATACGTCGCGGCCAAAGGCGGTAACACCGCGACCGTGCTGGACCGGATCAGCGCGCGCTCCACCCGGCCGCTGGTGATCGACCGCACGCGCGGCTCCCTGCTCTGACCCGCCGCCCGCACCCGGTTCGTACACAGGCACCCGTACGACGAACCCTGGCGGTCACGGCCCTAGACGGCGACCTCGGTGTCGTCCGCGGGGCCGGTTGCGGCCTGTGCGGCGGCCGGGGCGGTCGCGGCCATCGCGCGACGCACCTCGCGGGCGACCTCGGCGAGTGCGGCACGACAGTGGCGCTCCACGCACGCGAAGCTCGCGAAGCCGTGGAAGAGCAGGTCGAAGCGGCGCAGCGTCACGTCGACGCCGGCCGCGCGCAGGCGCTCGGCGTAGGCCTCGCCCTCGTCGCGCAGCGGGTCGAGGCCGCCGGTGGCGATGTACGTGGGCGGCAGCCCGGCCACGTCGGGGTCGCGGATGACGGACAGGCGCGGGTCCTCGCCGTACGGCACGAGGGACGTTATGAGGCCTTCGGGTCCGGTCCAGGTCTCGGTGTCGATGACGAAGCCCTTGCCGTACGCGGTGCGGGACGCGTACTCGCCCAGCAGGTCGGTGGCCGGGTAGATGAGGAGAATCCAGGCTGGCGGTGCGCTCCCGGTGCGCAGCGCGTCGTGCGCGACCGCCGCGGCGAGGTTGCCGCCGGCGCTGTCGCCACCGACCGCGATGCGCCCCGGTGCCG
This sequence comes from Streptodolium elevatio, assembly GCF_053592165.1. Taxonomy (NCBI): domain Bacteria; kingdom Bacillati; phylum Actinomycetota; class Actinomycetes; order Kitasatosporales; family Streptomycetaceae; genus Streptodolium; species Streptodolium elevatio. Next base: position 332,670 of record NZ_JBSFVE010000005.1, on the reverse strand, counting down.
CGCCGAAGCGGGCGGGGTTACCGGTCACGTGCCTGAAGACCGCGAGGGCGTCGTCGGACTGGGCGGGGAAGCCGTGTTCCGGGGCGAGGCGGTATTCGGCCGAAAGCACGCGGACGCCCGAACGGGCGGCCAGGAACCGGCAGACGGGCTCGTGGCTCTCCACACCGCCGAGGATCCAGCCGCCGCCGTGGAAGAAGACGAGCAGCGGCCCGGGATCCCGGCCGGCCGGCGGCTCGTAGAGGCGGGCTCGGAGCGGCCCGTCGGCGCCGGGCACGGTCAGGTCGGTGATCCGCAGGTCGCGGCCCTCGTTCCCGGCCAGGATCGGGCCGCCGCGCTCGCTGTCGGTGCGCAGGCGGACCAGGTCGTGCAGGCCGGTGGGCATGCTGCGCTGTATCAGGCGCATGACCACGCGGCTGGAGACCGGGAGTTCGCGACCGTCGTCGGTGCGTACGGGCGGTCCGGCGAGCGGCCGGAGCAGCGGCGCGGGCAGGCGCAGCGCACCGCGCATCATCGCCGACGCCGCGCGGGCTCCCCGCGCACCGAGTCGAGGCGCGACCAAGGCGGTTCCTCCCGGGGCCGTGGCCGGACACGTCGCCCGGCGAGGTGCCCGCACGTTATCCGACGCGGGGCGCGGAAGGGAGCACCGCCATACCCCTCACCGTGCGCGCGTCGCCGCCCGCGATGTCGCCGCTTTGCCGGTAGCTGCCTCGGACGCCGTCGCCTTGACTGCCGCCGGTTTGACCCGCGTCGCCTTGGACGCCGCCTTCGACGCCGTCGGCTTCGACGGGACCGCGTTGGAGGTCGCCGCCTTCAACACGGCCTTGCCGCGCGGCGACAGCCGATAGCCCGTCGGGAGGCTCTCCGTCAGCCCGAGTTCCTTGAGCCTGCGGACCGACGCCTTGAAGCTGCGCTTCTCCCGGCCGACCTGCTCCGCGAGGTCGAGGGCCCGTACGCCCGGCTGCGCGGCGATCATCGCCAGTGTGGGCACCGCCCATTCGCCCATCCGGGCGACGCGGTCGCGCAGGGCCTCGAGTTCGCGGCCTTTGGGCACGTCCTCGCGCAGCGCGATGCGCGGGTCCTCCCCCGCGAGCCGCAGCGTGATGCGGTAGAGCCTGCCCTCGCGGCCCTGTGCCGCACGGCGCAGGGCGTCGAGTGAGGAGAACCCGGCGCGGCGGGCGTCGTCGGGAGTGAGGTCGGCGGGGCCGGTCTCCTCAATGGCGTCGATCGCGAGGACGCCGACCTTGGTGCGCAGCGTCGTTCCGGCGTGCACGCGCTCGGTGTCCCAGGTGCGGAAGGCCAGGTCGATGTCGCCGCTTGCGATGCCGTCCAAGACGGCCCGTTTGAAGAGCACTGGTTCTGTTCCTTTCGTGCCCCGCGTCGGCCCCCTCGCCGCCTCCAATCCTAGGTAATAGCGATCATGTCGCATGGCGAGGCAGCGGGTGGGCGGCGTGTGCGGTGGGCGCGGGCGGCGAGCGCGCCGAATCCCCCGGACCGACGAACTGCCCCGGAGCCGGCCGTGTCGGCCAGGGCCCAAAGGGCGTCAAATGTAGTGTTTCCGGATGGCCATCCCCCGGCGCGACGAAGGCAGCGCGAGCGGGAACCCGCTTGTGCAGATCGCCCGTTGGGCACCGGTTGCGCTCATCAGCATGGCGGTCGTCGTGGACGTGGTGACACCCGGGGCCCAACGGTTCGACCGCTACCTGGCCGCCGCCCCGGCGCTCGCCGCCGCGACGTGGGGGGTGCGCGGCACGGTCACCATCGGAGCATTCGCGTGTCTGCTCCAAATCCTGCTGGGCTACGACCGCGGCTCGCAGTACCACGCGCCGGCGGTGAACTCGATGGTGGTGATCGCGGTGGTCACGCTTGCGGCCGCGTACGCGAGCCACGTGCGCCAGCGGCAGGAGCGCGACCTCTCCGACGTGCGCGCGGTGGCCGAGACCGCGCAGAGCATGGTGCTGCGCCCGCTGCCGCGCCACCTCGACGACGTCGACCTCGACGTCCTGTACGTCGCGGCCGCGGCACAGGCCCGCATCGGCGGCGACTTCTACGAGGCCCTGCGCACCGAGCACGGCGTACGCCTGGTGCTGGGCGACGTCCAGGGCAAGGGCCTCTCCGCGGTCGAGGTCGCGTCGGTGCTGCTGGGCTCCTTCCGGGAGGCCGCGTACGACGCCCCCGACCTCCCGACCCTGGTCGCGCGCATGGAACTGAGCATGGCCCGGTACACCGCGCAGCCGCCCGCCTCCGACGCCGCCGAGCGCTTCGCGACCACGCTGCTGATGGAGATCCCCGAAGGCCGTCCGGTGGCCCGGGTGCTCAACCTCGGGCATCCCGCTCCCCTGCTCCTGCGCGGCCGGGCGGTCTCCGAGGTCGAGCCGGTCTCGCCCCTGCTCCCGGTCAACCTGTCCGGCCTGATGCCGGGCTCGGCGGCCGAGCCCGACGCGTACGCCGTCGAAACGGTGCCGTTCAGCCCCGGTGACCGGCTCCTCCTCTACACGGACGGCGTCAGCGAGACGCGCGGCGCGGACGGCTCCTTCTATCCCCTCGCCGACCGGGTACGCGACTGGACCGCCGAGCCTCCCGCCCGGCTGCTCGAACACCTCCGCAACGATCTCGCCGAGTTCGGCGCGAGCCCGGGGGACGACGACGTGGCCGCGCTGGTCGTCCGCCGCCGCCCCTGAGAACTCCTGACCTCCCGGTCCGCGCATTGCACGGCCACATGCGCGTCGCCGTCGAACGCCGCCGCGGGCCCTGCCGCGGGCGAGGCCGACCGGCCCCTCTCCGGTCGATCCGCAGCGTAGTGACGTGCGAGCGGATTGCTCCCTTATATGGCTTTTAGAAGTACTGGGAAGGCCTACTGAACAGGGCGGATCGCAGGAAGACCGCCCTGTCGAGTTGTGCCGGGGGTGCGACCGTCGCGCCCCGGCCAACGGTGTCAGCCGTTCGACGAAAGGTGCCGCCCATGCTCGCCCTGCTCGACGCCCCCGACCAGTTGCTCGGGACGGTCACGCCCGGCAGCGGACTGATCGGGACCACGACCGCCGAGACGGGCAGCCTGCGGCTGGCCGCGCGCATGCCTCCGCGTGAGGACCCCACGGCACCGCGCCTCGTCTACGGGGCGGCGGCGACCGCTTTCGGTACGCGCGTGCTGTTCGGCGACGTCGCCGCAGCCGGCGCCCGGGGGCTCGCCGTCGCGGCACGGCTGCTCGACGCGTTCCGGGCGGGCGCCGACCACGAACCGGATCTGGCGCGCGTCGCCTACCACATGGACCTGAACCTGCGCGACGAACGCAGCGGGGCCGAGGAACTGGCCCGCGTCGTGCTGCTGGAGCACCGCCCCGACGGGCTCGTGGCGGTGGTCAACCGGGGCGGGCCGGCTCCGGTGCACGTGAGCGGCGGCCTGGCCCGGGCGGTCGACGAGCCGCTCGGGCAGCCGCCGATCGGCGTGCTGAACCCCGAGTCGCTGCGGGTCCCGGCCCTGCCCGTGCGGACGTCGCCGGGCGACCGGTTCCTGCTGCGGACCGGGGCATCGGACGCGGCCTGGCCGGAGCGCGGCGGGGCGGTCGCGGGCGCGCTGGAAGGCGACTTCGCCCGCGCGCTCGACGGAATCGGCCGGGCCGACGCCGACGTGGCGTTCGGGCCGACCGGGCCGACCGGGCCGCGCGCCGGGGCGTCGACATCGGGCGTGTGCCTGGTGGAGGTCGGCGACCCCGCCGACGCGACCGTGCCGACCGGCGAGGCGGAGGCGTACCGGCGCGCCAGGTTGCCCCGGAACCCGCTGCGCCGCGCCTGACCGCGGAGGCCCTGCCGCGAGGGCCCCGGGCGGCGCCGGCGCTCGCCGTAGGATCGTCCGCGTGGCTGAGCTGAGGGCGAAGGACGGTACGTGGACGTTCGACGGGGAGACGGTGCGCATCGTCCCCGGCCGGGACCGGGGCGTGCACCGGTTGCGCCAGGTGGTGGGCGAGATCGCCGTACCGCTGGCGGCCGTTGCCGGGATCGCGTTCGAACCCGGGCGCAAGGGCGGGCGGTTGCGCATGCGACTGCGTGAGGGCGCGGACCCGTTCCTCCAGGTGTGCGGCGGCCGGATCTCGGACGACGCGGACCCGTACCAGCTCGCCGTCGAGAACGACCGGGCCGGTGCCGCCGAGTACTTCGCCGACGAGGTACGCGACGCGCTGACCGTCGAATCCGTGCCCGACACCCCGCTCGACCGCTATCTTCTGCCCGCCGCGCAGGTGCCGCTGGGCGCGAACGGCCAGGACGGCAGCGTCGCGTTCGACGGCGACACGGTCCGCCTGGAGTGGAACTGGATCGCCGAGGAGCGCAAGCGCGCCACCGGTACGCAGCGCATCCCGCTGTCCGAGATCGTGGCGGTGGAGTGGCACCCCGCCGTCGGCCTCGACTCGGGCCATCTGCGCTTCCGCGTCGCGAACCCGCCGCCGGGCAGCTCGCAGCCCAAGCACGACCCGACGTGCCTGCTGCTCTGGGGCACCAAGAAGGAGAGCGGCACCAGCGCCGTCCTGGCCGCCGCCGTCGTCGCCCGGCTGCCGCACCCGTACGCGGCCCCGACCCCGGCCCCGGCTCCGGCGCAGACCCCGGGCCAGACTGCGGTCCCGGGCCCGGTCGCCGCACCCCAGCTGGGATCGGGCGCGTCGTCCGCGTCCCCCGCGCAGGCCGACGCCGACCCGGACGTCGTCCTGCGCCGCCTGCGCGAACTGGGCGACCTGCACCGTGACGGCATCCTCGACGACGCCGAGTTCGCGGCGGCCAAGGCCGCGCTGCTGCGCCGCCTCTGACGTGGGGGAGGAGTCCCGGCCGCACTCCCTCGACGCGCGCCCCCATACGCGCCGCCAAGCGCGCCGCCCGCGCCCCGACAACTGTGGCCGGTACGTGCCCGCCCGCTGGCTCGTGTCTCCCATAGCGGGTACAACTCCGGTGTGGAATCCGGTGAGGAGCACGACCCCGCACGCGTACAGCCGCGCGACGACACCGCCGCGCGGCTGCGCCGAAGACTGCTCGACGGGTTGCGCTCCTCCGGACAACTGCGCTCCCCCGACGTCGAGCGCGCCATGGACGCCGTCCCCCGTGAGCTCTTCACTCCCCCGGGCACCGATCTGCGCGAGGCCTACGCCGATCGGGTGGTCGTCCTCGCCACGGATTCCACCGGGTCGCCGATCAGCACGGTCAGCCAGCCCGCGATAGTCGCCCTGATGCTCGAACAGCTCGACGTGCGGGCGGGCCAGCGCATCCTCGAGATCGGCACCGGCAGCGGCTACAACACCGCGCTTTTGGCCGAACTCACCGGACCGCGCGGCAGCGTCACCAGCATCGAGGTCGACGACAGCCTGCTGGCGTCCGCCGCCGCCCGCCTGACGGACCTGGCGCCGGGCGAGGGTACGCCGCTGGACCTGCGCCGCGGCGACGGCTGGCTCGGCGTACCGGACGCCGCGCCGTACGACCGCCTCGAATCCACCGTCGGCGTCGACGACCTGCCGCCCGCGTGGCGGACCCAACTTGCGGACGGCGGCGTGCTGGTCGCCCCCCTGTGGCTGCGGCCGGGCCTCGAACTGTCGCTGGCCATGCGCCGGGAGGGAGCGCTGCTGCACAGTACGTCGGTGGAGCAATGCGGGTTCCTGCAACTGCGCGGCCCCCACGCCGCCGATCCGCACAGCCGCGCGCTCGGTCAGGGGCTGGCCGTGATCGGCGAAGGGTTGTCCACGAAGCAGCTCGAGATGGTGCGCACTCTCACCGACACGGGCGGGACGGACCTGGGCACGGCGCCGCGCTTGTCGGAGCGGCGCTGGTGGGGGCTCAGCCTCTCGGACCCGCGCACGCTGCTGATCACCGGACGGCACGGCGGCCACGTCGCGTGGGGGCTCTTCGACGCCGACGGTCCTGACGGTGCGGGGCTGGCGGTGGTCCACGACGGGCGCGTCATCGGGTACGGCGACGGCAACGCCGCCGACGTGCTGCGCCAGCGTGTCGAGGACGCTCCGCCGGTGGACCCCTCGCGCCTGACGGTGACCGCGTATCCGCCGGACGCCACCATCCCGGCGCCACCGTCCCGGGGCTTCAGCTGGCGCATCACCCGGGAGCACCACCGCTACCGCGTGCACTGGCAACCGGAGTAGCGCGCACAGGCCAGTTCGCGGGCCACGGGTCGCCGGCTCAGGCACTCAGGCACTCAGGCACTCAGGCAAGCGTCACGCCATGGGCAGGCGTACCGTCACCGCGAGGCCCCCTTCGGTACGCGCCTCGGCCGCGACGTTGCCGCCGTGTGAGTCGACGACCGCGCGCACGATCGACAGGCCCAGTCCGGTTCCGGCCTTCGTGCCCGCGAGGCGGGCGGCGGTGCCCCGGTGGAAGGGCTCGAACAGTTCCTCGACGTCGGCGGGGTCGACACCAGGGCCCGAGTTGACCACCCGGAGTTCGGCTTCCTCGCCGGCCCGTCCGGTGGTGACCTGGATGCGGCCTCGGCCCTGGCCGTCGCGCTTGTTGTGGCGTACGGCGTTCTGCACGAGGTTCGCCGCCACCTGTTCCAGCAGCACCGGGTCGCCGGAGGTGGGGGCGCGGCCGAGGTCGGTGGTGATGACGACGCCCGCCGCCGCGGCCTCGGCCCGGTACATGTCGACGGCCTCGCCCGCCAGCGACGCGAGGTCGGTCTCGGTGTATCTCTCGGGCCCCTGCTGGCCTTTCGCGAGCAGGAGGAGGCTGCCGACGAGGCGTTCGCTGCGGGCGGTCGCACGCAGCGAACGCTCGATCGACGGCCGCAGATCGTCGGGTACGCGTCCTTCGGCCAACGGGATCTCCAGGGACGCGCGCTGGAGGGCGAGCGGAGTGCGCAGTTCGTGCGACGCGTTGGCGGCGAAGCGCCGGTTGGCGGCGAAGGCCCGGTCGAGCCGGCCGAGCATGGCGTCGAACGTGTCGGCGAGTTCCTTGATCTCGTCCTCGGGACCGTGGAGCGCCAGGCGGTCGTCGAGGTTGCGCTCGGAGATGCGGCGCGCGGCGGCGGTCACGGTGTGCAGGCGGACGAGCGAGCGTCCGGCCATCCACCAGCCCAGCGCGGCCGCGATCAGCACGAGCACGGCGAGCGCCAGGAGGGACTGGCCGACCAGGGCGTTGAGCACCAGGGTCTTGAAGCTGACGAAGCCGTCTTCGGCGGCCCGCCTCAGCGCGACCGTACTTGTCTTGCCCGCGTCGACGTCCGCCCCGGGGATAGGCGAGGCGGGCACCACGCCCGGCGCCGCCGGGGACGCGGGCACGGCTTCGGCACCGGGCGGCACCACGGGCTGGAGGATGGTGTCTGCGGGGAACACGGCGTACGGCGCGGTCGTGACCGCCGCGCTCTTGTCCCCGAGGATGCGGTTCACCGCCAGGTACTGCACGAACAGGAGCACCGCGCCGCCCGCGAGGAAGACCAGGCTGTACATCATCGTCAGGCGCGTGCGGATGCGCAGGCCGCGGCCGGGGCCGTGGTCTTCCCACTCCTCCGGGCCGTCCACCGCCTCGTGGTGCGCTGCCTCGTCGTGCGCTGCCTCGTCGTGCCCTGCCTCGTCGCCTGCCGTCTCGTCGTGTCCGGGGTCCCACGACCGCGGGTCGTCGGCCTCGTGCCGCGTCACAGCCGGTATCCGATCCCGGGAACGGCCTCGATCAGCGGCGGCTCGCCGAGCTTGCGGCGGAGGCCGTGCATGGCGACCTTGACCACCGAGCTGCGCGGGTCGACGGCCTCCTCCCATGCCTCGTCGAGGAGTTCGGTGTGGGTCACCACACCGCCGTCGGCCGCCAGGAGCAGTTCCAGGATCATCATTTCCTTCGGGCTGAGCCGCAGCAGGCGGCCGTCGCGTTCGGCGAGGTGGCGCTGCCGGTCCAGGACGACGCCGTGGCGTTCGAGGACCGAGCCCACGGCCGGTCCGCCACCGCGCCGGGCGAGGGCGTGGACGCGGGCGACGAGTTCGGTGTACGCGAAAGGCTTGGCGAGGTAGTCGTCGGCGCCCAGGTTCAGCCCGCCGACGCGGTCCGCCACCGAACCGGATGCGGTGAGCATGAGGATGCGGGCGCCGTTCCGCGTCGCGACGAGGGTGCGGCAGACGGCGTCGCCGTGCAGGACCGGCAGGTCGCGGTCGAGGACCACCACGTCGTACGCCGACGCGGCGGCGCACTCCAGCGCCCGCGCGCCGTCCCGTGCGACGTCGACGGAGAAGCCCTGGCCCCGCAGCCCCTCGGCGAGCAGGTCGGCCATTTCTTCCTCGTCCTCGACGATGAGCACCTTCATCGCGTCCTCGACCTCTTCTCCGGCGTACTTCCGCTGTGCCGTTTTGCTGATTTTTGTTCCCTTGTCTCCGCACATGACCGGGATCTTCATGATCCCAGCGGATCCCGGCGCGACGGCACCGCGACCCGCCCGGGCACCGGCCCCGCGCGACGACCTGCCCAAGACTCCGGCGCGGCCGGTTAGGACGCGGTTAGCGGCGCGCGAACCTGCACCGAACCGCCGCCTGCCTAGAACTGGACGACGCCGGGCGGCAGCGGGCCGCCCCACCGCGAAGGGACCTTGTGATGCGGAACCTCCCCACGCTCCACCGCGGGCGCCTGCACCGGGCCGTGACCGGTACGGCAGCCGTCGCGTTCGCCTGCGTGCTCACCCTGTCCGCCTGCGCCAAGGACGGCGGTTCCGACAAGGACGGCGACGTCGCGTCGCTGGGCGACAAGGACAAGAACGCCGGCGCGCCGCCCGAGGCCGCCGCGGGCGAGAAGGGCGACATGGTGAAGTACGCCCAGTGCATGCGCGACAACGGTGTCGACATGCCGGACCCGAACGCCGACGGCAGCATGATGGCCCAGGCGATACCGGCCGACGGCGGCCCCGAGGCGGCCAAGATGGAGACCGCCTCCAACGCGTGTCGCAAGTGGCTTCCCAACGGTGGTGAGATCACCGAGAAGCAGAAAGCCGAGATGCGCGAGTCCAACCTCAAGATGGCTCAGTGCCTGCGCGAGCACGGCCTCAACGTGCCCGACCCGGACCCGGACGGCCGCATGGCCCTCGACCTGGGCTCCGACCAGGCCAAGGCCGACGAGGCGATGAAGGCGTGCGGCCAAAAGGGCGGCATGGGCGCGATGACCGTGACCAAGTGACGGGGCCCGGCATGAACCACCTTCCCGACGACGGATTCGGCGGAAGTCCCGAAGAGCCGGGCACGGCACAGGAGTTCGCGGAAGCGAGAGGACGGCGGCCGCGCAACCGCACGCGTACGCGTACCTTCGCGGTCGCGGGTGTCGCGGCAGTCGTGGCACTCGGCGTGGGCGGCGCGGTGGTCTTCTCCCCCGGCGACGACACCGACAAGGCCGCGAGCCAGACGCAGAGCCCGGGTGCCACGACACCGATCGTCAAGGGCGATCTGACGGTGAACGCCGAGGTCGACGGCACGCTCGGCTACGGCGGCTCCGGCTCGGTGTTCGCCCAGTCGCGCGACCCGGGCAACGACCAGGGCGGCTCCGGCGGAAACGGCGGCTCGGGCGGCTCGGGCGGCTCGGGCGGCAACACGCCTCCGCCCGGGGGCGGCCCGTCGTCCGGCCCACAGAACTCGCCGCAGAATCCTCCGCAGAGCACTACGCCCAGCCAACCCCCGTCGCAGCCGCCGACCAAGCAGGTGGACAAGGAGCAGAAGAAGGAAGACGAGCAGTACGCCGGCCAGCAGATCTTCAGCGCGCTGCCCAGGGTCGGCGACGTCGTCAAGCAGGGCGAGACGATGTACGAGGTCAACGGCCGCCGCGTACCGCTCTTCTACGGCTCGTCGCCGCTGTGGCGCGCGCTGGCCAAGGGCGTCTCGAACGGCCCCGACGTGCAGTTGCTGGAGCGGAACCTCGCCGCGCTCGGCTTCGGCTCCGACCTCAGCGTGGACGAGAAGTTCACCGACGGCACGGCCGCGGCGGTCAAGCGCTGGCAGAAGTCGCTCGGGCTGCCGCAGACCGGCCGGGTCGACCCGTCCGCCGTCGCCGTGCAGCCGGGCGCGGTACGCGTCACCGCGGTGAAGGCGTCGATCGGCGCACCCGCCCAGGGCGAAGTCGCCGCGGTCTCCGGGACCGGGCGCCTGGTGGACGTGAAGCTGCCGGTGGACCAGCAGAACATCGCACGCAAGGGCGACAAGGTGACCGTGCAACTGCCGGACGGCAAGACCACCACGGGAACGATCTCCGAAATCGGCACGGTCGCCTCCAAGGAGGAGCAGAACGGCGGCATGCCGGGCCAGGGCGGCGGCAAGGCGACGGTCCCGGTGACGGTGACCCTCGACAAGCCCGAGGAAGCCGGTGCCCTCGACGGCGCGCCGGTGAGCGTCGGGTTCACCAGCCAGAGCCGCAAGGGCGTGCTGTCGGTGCCGGTCAACGCGCTGGTCGCGCTGGCCGAAGGCGGGTACGCGGTCGAGGTCGTCGACGCGGCCGCCGGCACCCGAAAACTGGTCGGCGTGCAGCCGGGGCTGTTCGCGAACGGCCGGGTGGAGATCACCGGCGAGGGCCTGGCGGCGGGGCAGAACGTGCGGGTGCCGTCATGACGCACGGCAGCGCCTCCGGCGTACCCCCGCATCACCCGGACGGCGGGGCGCTCGAGGCGTGGTTCCCCCAGGGTGGGCCCGCCGTGCCCGGGCCGACACCCCCGGCGGACGACCGCACGGCCGACGACCGCGGGGCCGACGTGATCGCACTGCACGACGCGTCGAAGACGTACCCCGGGGGCCTCACCGCACTCGACCGGGCCTCGCTCACCATCCGCGAGGGCGAACTCGTGGCGATCGTCGGGCCGTCCGGCTCCGGCAAGTCGACGCTGCTCAACCTGATGGGCACGCTCGACCGGCCGTCCTCGGGACACGTCGAGGTGCTGGGCCACGACGTCGCGGCGCTGTCGGACCGACGTCTGTCGGCCGTGCGGGCGCGCTGGATCGGCTTCGTGTTCCAGCAGTTCTTCCTCTCGCCCCACCTGACCGCGCTGGACAACGTCGCGAACGGCCTGCTGTACCACGGCATCGGCCACTCCCGGCGGCGCGACCGCGCGGCGGACGCCCTCGAACGCGTCGGCCTCGGGAAGCGCCTCGATCACCGGCCGCACGAACTGTCCGGCGGCGAGCGGCAGCGTACGGCCATCGCGCGCGCCGTCGTGTCGCGGCCGCGCATCGTCCTCGCGGACGAGCCCACGGGCGCTCTCGACTCGGCCTCCGGCGCGGCCGTCGTGCAACTGCTGCGCGACCTGAACGCGCAGGGCACCACCATCGCGGTGATCACCCACGACCCGCAACTGGCCGGGTCGCTGCCACGCCGGGTGAGCATCCTGGACGGGCGGATCCGGCACGACAGCATGGCGGGGACGGCCGCATGAACCTGCGTACGAAACCCCGCCTCACCCCCCCGCCGCCCACCGCGACCACCGCACGCGAGAAACTGCCGACGCCGGCGCGCCTGCGGCCGCGCGACGTCATCGCGGTCGGCCTGTCCGGGCTGCGCGGGCGCAAGCTGCGCGCGGTGCTGTCCGCGCTCGGCATCGCCATTGGCGTCGCCGCGATGGTCGCGGTCGTCGGCATCGGCACGTCGAGCGAGGCACGACTCAACGAGCAGATCGCCAAGCTCGGCACCAACCTCCTGACCGTCGGGCCCGGTACGAGCTTCACCGGCGACCAGAGTCCGCTGCCGTCCGATGCGGACGCCATGGTGGAGCGCATCGGCCCCGTGGAGTCGGCGACCGCGACCGGCAAGACCCGGGGAACCGTACGCCGCAACGACCGCATCGGCGAAGGCATCACCGGAGGAATCGAGGTCCAGGCCGCCCGTCTGGACCTGCTCGACACCATCGGCGCGAAGCTGCGTGCGGGACGCTTCCTGGACCCGGCGACCGAGCGCTACCCCACGGTCGTCCTCGGCTCCAAGGCCGCGGAGCGCCTCGGCATCGACGCACCCGGCGGCCAAGTGTGGCTCGGCGGCCAGTGGTTCACCGTCATCGGACTGCTCGAACCCGTGCCGCTCGCACCGGAACTGGACACCTCGGCACTGGTCGGCTGGCACGCCGCGACCGAGTACCTGGGCTTCGACGGCAGCCCGACGACCGTCTACACCCGCACCGCGGCGTCGGGCGTCGAGTCGGTCCGCGACGTGCTGGCGCCGACCGTGAACCCGAAGAACCCCAACGAGGTCAAGGTCTCGCGCCCGTCGGACGCGCTCGCCGCGCAACTCGCCGCGAAGGACACCTTCAACGCACTGCTGCTGGGCCTCGGCGCCGTGGCACTCCTGGTCGGCGGCGTGGGCGTGGCCAACACCATGGTCATCGCCGTACTCGAACGCCGCCAGGAGATCGGCCTACGCCGCGCCCTGGGCGCGCACCGGGGCCAGATCCGCACCCAGTTCCTGACCGAGGCGGTAACCCTGGCCGGCCTGGGCGGCGTGGCGGGCGCCCTGCTCGGAGGTGCGGCGACGTACGGCTACGCCGCCGTCAAGGACTGGCCCTTCGAGATCCCCCTCATGGCCCTCGCCGGCGCGGTGGCCGCATCCGCGGCAGTGGGCGCAATCGCAGGCCTCTACCCGGCATCCCGGGCCGCAAGGCTCACCCCCACAGAGGCCTTGGCGACGTCCTGACCCCCCGATCGCCCGTCCGGCGCACGTGGAGTGGGCCACGTGCGCCGGACGGCGCCTTACCTCCGCCGGAACGCCGGTCTCCGCACCACAGCACACGACCGCGACGCCTTTCCCCATCCCCGCCCACACGCGTGGTGCACGATGATCGGGTGGTGGACGCCCCGAACAACCCCGACGATGCGGACAACACCCGCAGCACAGGCAACCCTGACGACGAACTCGTCACCCCTGCCCTCTCCCCCGACCACGAATCACTCCTCCGGCAACTGGCCCCCCAAGTCCTGGGTGCCCTGGTACGCCGTTACGGCCACTTCGACCTTGCCGAGGACGCCGTCCAAGAAGCACTGCTCGCGGCGACGCGGCAGTGGCCCGCCGACGGCATACCGGACAACCCCCGCGGCTGGCTCGTCACCGTCGCGTCGCGGCGGCTGACCGACCGGCTGCGCAGCGAGGAGTCCCGGGCACGCCGCGAGGAGACGGCGTTCGCCCTGATCCCGACCGGCGCGTGGCACGCCGCACCCGCGGACGCGGAGCAACCCGCCGAGCACGACGACACCTTGACCCTGCTCTACCTGTGCTGCCACCCCGCCCTGTCCGCACCGTCCCAGGCGGCCCTGACCCTGCGCGCGGTCGGCGGTCTCACCACGGCCGAGATCGCGCGGGCGTTCCTGGTACCGGAAGCGACGATGGCGCAGCGCATCAGCCGCGCGAAGCAGACCGTGAAGAAGGCCGGCGCCCGCTTCGAGATGCCGCCGCGGTCGGAGCGCGACGAACGTACGCGCGTGGTGCAGCACGTCCTCTACCTCGTCTTCAACGAGGGCTACACCGCGTCCTCAGGTCCCGACCTGGTACGCACCGACCTGACCGCCGAGGCCGTCCGGCTCACCCGCGAGGTGCGCCGCCTGCTGCCCGACGACGCCGAGACCGCGGGCCTGCTGGCGCTGATGCTGCTCACCGATGCCCGGCGCGCTGCTCGCACCGGGCCGGACGGCGAACTGGTACCGCTCGCCGAGCAGGACCGGTCCGTCTGGAACGCGGACTTCGTCACCGAAGGCGTCGCCCTGGTCGGGGAGGCACTGGGCGCGGGCGAGGTCGGGCCGTACCAGCTGCAGGCGGCCATCGCCGCCGTGCACGACGAGGCGCCGTCCGACGGCGCGACCGACTGGCCGCAGATCCTCGCGCTGTACGACCTGCTCGAACAGGTGGCCCCCGGCCCGATGGTGGCCCTCAACCGAGTCGTCGCCGTCGCGCGCGTGCACGGTGCGCAAACCGGCCTCGATGTCCTCGATCAATTGGCGGACACCGCGCTCCGCGGACATCACCGCGTCGCCGCCGTCCGGGCGCACCTGTTGGAGGAGACCGGCCACCGGGACGCCGCGCGAGCGGCGTACGAGGAGGCGGCGAAGCTCACCGCCAGCGCCCCCGAACGCACCTACCTGACCCGGCGCGCTCGTCGTCTCGCGCAGTCGAAGCCCCCGGGCGACTGAACCGCGACCGTACGGCCGGCCCCGAGCGGACCGTTCACCGCTGCGGCACCGCCGCCATCACCTGGCTGAACCGCGGCGAGCCCGACACCTGTCCGACCTGGCCGTGCCACTGCACGTCGAGGGGTTCGATCACGCCGTCGTGCCACCACAGCGGCCGAACGCTCATCGGGTGCTGCCCGCGCGTCAGTTCGTGTCCGGTCCCGAACATGTGCCCGACCATGTCGATCACCCGGGGGTTGTGGATCGGAATCGCCAGCAGCGTGTTGTCGTCGGGCAGGGTGACGAGCGCGCCGGCCGGCAGGTCCTCGCCGAGCGCTTCACCCAGCCGGGTCAGCTGTGCGGACCCGGGCCACGCCTGTCCGGTGAACATCGTCATCGGAACGCCGGAGGCGGTGTCGAACTCGCTGCGCGAGAAGTGCTCGGCCCGCAGGTTGGTCGCCGACTGGAGCCATACGTCCTCGGATTCCATCCCCCACGCCTGTGCCATCGGCACCTCGGCGGGGGCGATGGCACCGTCGGGCAGCTTGACGCACGCGATGGCCGCGAGTTCGTCGGTCAGGGGCCAGGCGATGGCCGGCGGCGCGAGGTGCGGCCCGACCCGGGTGACGCTCAGCCGCAGGTCCTGGCGGATGCGCTCGACGGGGGCTCCCGTCAGCATCTGCCGGTAGTCGGGTGCCCCGCCCTGGACCCCGCCCTGACTTCCGCCGGGAGCGCCCGGCCCGCCCGGCATCGGTTGCCCGGCGGCGGGCTGACCGTAGGGGCCGGGCTGCTGACCGGCGCCAGGCCGGTTGCGGCGGAACATCGCCATGCGTTGGTGTCCCTCTTGAACGGGTGCGCGCTCCGCCAGGGCGGACGCGACGGTCGACACTTGACCCCCTGTGTCTACCTGGCCGCCGTCCTGCGGTGCAACCGACAGGGCCGGTGCGCGCCGGCGGCCACGGCGACGCGCGACGACGGGCGGCGTACCGCACCCGCCCCGGTCTTCCGCCGCCCTTGGTTCCGCGACCGCCGCTCCGCGACCGCCTATGCCCCGTCCGTGCGCCCGTCCCCCGGCCCGTTCGGCTCCTCGGCAAGCGCGTCGAAGATCCTGCGCAGTTCGGCCAGCGCTTCACGCTGCGCCCGCTTGGGGTCCTCGGCGCGGCCGATCGTACGGGCCGCCTCGCTCAGCCCGCCGAACAGCATGCGGGCGAGGGGTTCCACCGGCCTGGGCGCAATCCGTCCGGCGTCGATGGCCCGCGAGACACCGGTCCGCATCTGCCTGACGCACAGCTCGATGACCTCGTCGACCGCCTCGACGCCGAGCGCGCCCGGCGCGTCCCGGAGGGTGATGCGCTGCACCCCCGGATCGAGGCACATCACGAGGTACGCCTTGCAGCCCTCGAACACCGCGTCCCAGCGGTCCCGCTCGTGGACCTTCAGGTACGCCGTGGCCACCGCCTCGGCGATCTTGGCCTCCTCCGCCGCGTAGACCGCGTGGAACAGCGCTTCCTTGTTGCGGAAGTGGTGGTACAGCGCACCCTTGCTGACTCCCGCGCGTTCGCACACGGCGTCCAGCGAAGTCGCCGCGTACCCGTCCGCCGCGAACAGCGCGCGGGCTGCCGCGAGCAGCTCGGCGGTGGTGGTGCCGGAGCGTTCCTGCTGCGTCCGGCGGGTGCGGGGGCGCGTCGTCGTGGCCATCGGACTATTCAACCCCACACCCGCCTTCCACCCCAGAGCCGCGGTGGCGGCCCCGGCGGTCCCGTCACTTCGGTTGTGCGCTCACAACCTGTTGCCGAGCCGGGCGCCGATCGCCCGCAGTGCGACACCTGCCGTGAACGAGTGTCCGCGGCGGTTCCCGTGCAGTCCGTCGCTCCCGTAGATGGCGGGGTCCTTGGAGCCGGGGTGGTTGGTGCAGTCGATGTGGACCGCCCCATGGGCGCGGGCGATCTCCCAGGTGCGGTCGTTCAGTTCACGGATGCGCTCGGCCATCGGACCGCGGAACTCGTCGGGGATGTACGGGCTCCCGGTGCAGTCGTACAGCCCCAGCGTCACCACGTCCGCGCCCGTCGCGGCGAAGGCCGACACCATCGCCTCGATGTGCGCGGCGACCGGCTCGATGTCGAAGCGGCCGCGCAGCAGGTCGTTGCCCCCGGCGACCACGACGGCCAGGTCCGGGTCGAACGCGAGCGCGGGTTCGAGCTGGGTGGCCCGTATCGCGTCGGCGCGCAGATCGCGCTTGCCGAGGTTGAGGTAGACAAGGCCCGGGTTGGCGCGGTCGAGCGCGTCGGCGACCGAGTCGGCCCACCCCTGATCGGGGAATCCCTCGGTGGGTTCGCCGATGCCTTCCGCGATGCTGTCCCCGATCACGGCCATGCGGCGCCACGGGGCTCCGCGCAGGAGCGTCGCCTCCTCATCGGGCGTGAGCCGGTACGCGCCGCCCGTCTCCGCGCGCGTCGCTCCCGCGCGCATCTCGTCGGCGTCGAAGACGTTGTTCTGGAGCGTGGTCATGCCGGAATCTCCTCGCGTGCGGATGTGACGGATGTGCTGGCAGCCTGCGGCGGCGGCCCCGGGGCGGGCTGCGGGCGGGCGGCGAGTCCGAGTCCCGCGATGGCGGTCAGCACCGCCAACCCGGTGATCATGAAGAAGAGTTGGGCGAAGCCGTCGGTGCCGTTGCCCGCCTCGCGCTCGAGGACGGTGGCGAGGACCGCAATGCCCAGGGCACCGCCGACCTGGCGGGCCGTCAGGTTCAGGCCGGTCGCGCCGGCGAACTTCACCGGCGGCACCGACAGCGCGCCCGCACTCGACACCCCGGTGCTGACCGCTCCGATGCCGATGCCGAGCAGGATCCCCGACGGGAGCCAGAACGCCGCGAACGCCGGCTCCTCGGGCACCGCGAGCCCGATCCACAACGCCGTCCCCGCGAGCACCAGCGAGCCGCCGATGACCGCGATGCGGGGGTTGACCAGCCGGGCGTACTTCCCGACCAGCAGCCCGGCGACCGCGGAGACGACCGCGCCGTGCGTCATCGCGAACCCGGCGCGGAGCTCGGAGTACTGCCAGATCTGCGTCAGGTACAGGACGCCGAGCAGCATCCACGGGTAGAGCAGCATGCCGAAGAGGAACGACACGACATTCGCGTACGCGTACGGCCGACTGCGCCAGAGTCCGACCTCGATCCCGGGGCGCGGGTGGCGCGCCGCGCGGGCGACCGATGCGCCGATCAGGAGGAGCCCGCCGGCAACGCAGCCGATGGTCCGTGCGTCGCCCCAGCCCCAGGCCGAGCCCTGTGTGACGCCGAGGACGAGTGTGCCGATCCCGGCCGCCAGGAACGCGGAGCCGACCAGATCGGGGGTGCGCTCGCCGCTGCGCGTGTCGCCGGCTACGCGGGTGAGGAACATCAGGCCGAGCCCGATCGGCACGGTGATCAGGAACACCGAGCGCCAGCCGAACAGGTCGACCAGCACCCCGCCGAGGCTGGGGCCGAGCGCGGCCGCGAGGGACGCGGACGCGGACCACGCACCGATGGCCGCCGCCCGGCGCGCGGGCGGGATTTGCGCGAGCACGATCGCGAGCGAGGCCGGGACCAGCGCGGCGGCACCGAGGCCCTGCACCGCGCGGGCGGCCAGCAGCGTCGCGAGATTGGGCGCGAACGCGCAGGCCGCGGAGGCGGCCGTGAAGACCGTGATGCCGACGCGGTACAGGCGGCGGCGCCCGACGACGTCGGCGAGTCGGCCCGCGGGCGCGAGAAGGGCCGCAAACGCGATGGCGTACAGCGACATGACCCAGGTCAGGTCCGCCACCGAGGCGTCGTCGAAGTCCCGTTGCAGGTCGGGGACGGCGAGGTTGGCGATGGTGACGTCGAGCAGCGAGACGAAGGATCCGCCGCAGGCGAGAAGCAGGACCAGTCCGCCGCGGCCCTCGCGGCCGGGCGGATGGCGGGGATCCGCGTGGGGGGACGTGCGTGTGGTCATCCGGGTCTCCTTTTACATACCGACGGTCGGAATGTTAGGCACGCGGCTGACGGCCCGTCAACGCACCTTCGGCGTGGCGGGATTGCGGGGCGGCCTGCTGAAGCGCTTCATCACCGGCCGCACCGTTGGCGTCCCGCGGGGCATTCGCGCGCTCCGCGGGGCGCGTCGGCAAAGAGGGCGGGGCCTTGGACTCGCCCTCGCCGGACGGCGAATTCACGCCGCACGGGTGCGCGTTGAGTCGGTGGTGAGAGGCGGCCCCTACGGTGATCGCGCAAGGGGTACGCACGGGGGAAACAACGGGGGTACGGGGAACGGGGGAAACGGCGGCGCGAACCGCCGTGGGGGCGGGAGGCCCAGCGCTCGACCGGATGCCGCGGGTCAACGCGGCGCCGATCGCACCGCCGGACCGCCCGCCCCCTCCCCCGTTCCAAGCCCGCGATTTCGCCCTCGCGCCCCCTGGGGCCAGTCGCCTGCGGGGTCGCCACGAGACCGCGCGGCGGCCCGCACGACGAGGTCATACCACTACGCCGCGCCACTACACCGCGCCGGACAAGGCGCAGTGACAAGCGCAGTGACGAGTCGCAGGCCCAGCCGTGATGGCCGGTCGCGGTGACCGCTCGCCGCAACGACGTGCCCTGCGGCGCACCGGCCCCCGGTTAGTAAACGAACCGTCGTTTACTCACGGACGCCCACCAACGACCCCGCACTCAAAGGGATTTCGCCAGTCGGGGACGACGGATGTCGGCGCAGCCGCCCGACCTCGTTCATAGATGAATCAGCATTTACTGCTGAGGGCAGCCGGCCGGCCGAGGCGCTGCGACCCTTCGGCGCCTGGACACGTCGGCGTTGGCGTCGGCGTTGGCGGGCCGGCACACCCAATCCGGCACGTTAGTAAACGAACCATCATTTACTAAAGAGCGATGCTGCTCTACCGAAGCTCGACGGCACATCGCTGAGCGCGGCCGACGGACGAATGCACGTGGGCGCGCCAACACGTGGCGCGTCGGCTGTGGGGCGTGGGCCTTCGGGGTCGGCACGTTGGCACGTCCGCCGGGAAGATGCCGCCATGCGGGACAGAACGACGCGAACCGCGCGTGACGGCCCGGCGCCCGGGTGAACTGCCGCCCGGAGCCGGGCCGTTTCCGGCGGAGTGCGCGCCTGGCGTGCACGGATCGTACGGCGCGATCAGCGGGGTGCTCAGTGCTGTCAGACAGTTGCCGGCATCGGGAAGCACCCGCACGCAGGCATGGCGGCTCGTGCGCCGGTCCTTCCGGCGGCCGCGCTCGTACTCGTGCTCGGCTCCTGCGCCGCAGCTTCGGCATCGGCCAGCAATTGCTGCCGATGCGCGCGCGTGATGAGTCGGCCCCGCGTCACCACCGAATCGATGCGGCGCGTATTGCGGATGTCGCGCAGCGGGTCGGCCTCCAGAAGCACCAGGTCGGCGGCCTTGCCCGGCGCGACGGTGCCGAGGTCGAGGTCCAGGAAGCGGGCCGCGTCCCGCGTCGCCGTGCACAGCGCCTGCATCGGGGTGAGTCCGGCCTCGACGAGCAGTTCCAGCTCGTCGTGGATGCCGAAGCCCGGGAAACAGTAAGGGTTTCCGACATCTGTCCCGGCGAGGATGCCCACCCCGGCCACGTACATTTCGCGCACCATGGCCAGCCGACGGTCCAGGAACTCCCTCTGCTGAGCGATCTCTTCGGGTGTGACCGGTGCATACACGCGAACCGCGTCGGCCCAGAACTGCCGCAGGTCCGGCGGGATGAACTTGAGCCGGGGGTCGCGGGCGTACGTGTCGGCCGGCGACGACATCACGCGGTTCACCGTCAGCGTCGGCGACTGCCAGGTGCCGTTGCGGACCCAACGGGCGTACACGCGCGAGGCTTTGGCCGGGTTGTACATGCCCGCAGCCTGCCGTTCCAGTTCGCGCATCGTGCGGAAGAACGCGCGCGGGTCCGCCGGGTCCATCGGTGTTGCGGCGATCTGGCGGCGGAAGCCCTCCTCGTCCGACGAGAGCGGTACGGGCATCCCGTGCAGGTGCTCGAAGCTGCGCATGCCCGCGTCGCTGACCTCGCCGACCGACAGCCGGTAGGCGTGGTGGCCCGCGAACGGCAGATTCTGCAAACGGGCTTCGTCCGCGATCGCGTGCAGGCACTCCGGGCTGAGGTACGAATAGATCTTGATGAAGTCGCAGCCGTCGGCCTTCGCCTGGCGTACGGCGGCCCGGGCCTCCTCGGGAGTGCCCACGCGCACGGACGGCGGCCCCAAGAGCGACACGGTGCCGTCCAGGACCGTGCTCGCCATCACCATGCGCGGACCGAGGAGTTCGCCGCTGTCGATCCGGCGGCGCACATCGCGTACCTCGGGGTAGCCCCACATTTCGCGCACCGAAGTGACGCCGTTCGCGATGAACAGCGGCGGGACGATCTTCTCCAGCACCGTCCAGTGCGTGTGCGTGTCCGAGAGGCCGGGAATGACGTACTTCCCGCGCGCGTCGACGATGCGCGCGCCGGACGGGATCGGTGCCCGCCCGGCACCGTCGCCGACCCACACGATGCGGTCGCCGACGATGACGACGGCCTGGTTCGGACGGGCAGGCGCACCGGTGCCGTCGATCAGGGTTCCGCCGACGATGACGATCGCGCTCGTGTTGCCGGCATCCCCGGCGGCGGGGTCGCGGGCCGCGCCGGTGCCCGCATCAGCGGTCGCGTCCGTGCTGGTGTCGGCGTGCGCGTGTCCCGCCGACACCAGCGGTAAGGCACCGGTCAGCGCGAGCCCGGCTCCGCCGACGGACAGGCGGCGCAGGAAATCGCGCCTGCCCGCGCCCTCGCCCACGCTTTCGGGCGCGTCGGTGGGCTCCGATCCGTGCGGGGTCCTGGGAGGCTCCATGGCCCTGCTCCCTCGCTCGCCTGCCTACGCGGCGGACCTGCTCCGGCGCGACCCGTACGCCGACGCCTCGACGCCGCCGTGACGAGATGCTGGCGACTCTAGGCTGCGGGCCACCCGGCACCCCAGGAGAAACACGCCGGGGGACGCTTCAGCCTGTGACGCGGCGCGCGGCGTTGTCGTCGCTCGCGCTCTCGGTCTTGCTCTCACTCTTGCACTTGCCCTGGCTCTTGTTCTCGAGCGCATCTCCCCCGACCCGCTCGGCCAGGAACCGCCGGAAATGCGGGCATGTCGCCATGTCGTCGTGATCGCATCCGAGGGCGCAGTCGACAAGGTCCAGGGCCGCCTGCGCTTCCGCGATGCGCCGCCGCAGCGCGGTCCGCTGCGCTTCCAACGCGTGCCGTCGGCGCCGGACGTCCGTGTCGGTGAGCATCGCCCGGATGCTCACCAGATCGAAGCCCGCCTCCTTGGCCCGCAGGATGGCCGCGATGCGGAACAGGTCCTCGTTCCCGTACCGGCGCCGACCGCCGCCGTCACGCGGCGGCGACAACAGCCCTTCGTCCTCCCAATGGCGCAGTACGTGCGTCGCGAGACCGAAGCGTTCAGCGGTCGGCCCGATGGCCAACTGGGCGTCCTTCATGAACGGCATTAACGCGCGCGCCGAACGACCATGTCCAGCAACGCAACGGTCCTCACCCCCTTCGCCGCTCGGCACCCTCGACCCCTACCGGCGTCGCCGCTTGACTTCAGGCCGACCTGAAGTCGCACGCTGAGCCGCATGTCCAAGCACCCCGCCACCGACACCGACACCAAATCCGCCACCGCCACCGTTTCCGGCGCGGCCACCGACACCACCGCCGCCGACTCGACAGCCCTGATCGCCCTCCTCGACGCCGTCGAGGCCGCACCCGGGGCGGCCGAGTTGCGCGGGCGGTCGTACGACCTCCTCCGCACACCCACCGCCGTGGCCGACGTGGGCTGCGGAGCCGGGCGGGCGGTCGCCGAACTCCGTGACCGCGGGTTCCGCGCCACAGGCGTCGATCCCGACCCGACGATGCTCGCCACGGCCCGGAGCCGCTTCCCCGAAGGCGACTTCCGTTCCGGGGACGCCTACGCCCTGCCGTTCCGCGACGGCGAACTCACCGCTTACCGCGCCGACAAGGTCTTCCACGAACTCGACGACCCGGCCCGGGCGCTGGCGGAGGCAACTCGCGTCCTCGCCCCCGGCGGACGCATCGTCCTGATCGGCCAGGACTGGGACACGGTGGTCGTGGACTCCGACGACGCCGCGCTGACCCGGGCCATCGTGCACGGCCGGGCCGACCTCGTGACCTCACCTCGCGCCGCCCGCGGTTACCGCAACTTGCTGTTGGACGCAGGCTGCACGGACGTCGCCGTGGAAGTGCACACCCCAGTGCTCACCGACGGGTTCGCCCTCGCGCTGCTGGAAGGAATCGCCAGAGCCACCGCGGACGCCGGTCTCGTCCCCACCCGATCGGCCGAGTCCTGGGTCGCCGAGCAGCGGGAACGCGCCCAATACGGACGCCTGTTCGTCGCCGTCCCGATGTTCCTGGCCGCCGCGACAGCACCGAACCGCACCCGGGCTGACGCCTAGCCGCAGCACCCGCAGCATGCCGACCCGTCCCGACGACGCGTCATCCCTGCACCGGCGCATCCCCTACGACGAGGCGAACTCCGCGAGGCGGTTCCGCGCGTCGCTCGCGGCGTCGAGCCAGCGGTCGCGGGGGCCGACCACCCATTCCTCCGGGCCGGTCTCCGGCAGCAGGATCGCGTCGGCGACGGCCAGGAGTTCGCGCAGTATCCGCGCCTCCGCGGCCACGTCTCCGCGCGCCGCGGCCTGCCGTGCGCGGGCGAGCGCGTCCTCGGCCGCCGCAATGTCGAGGTACGAGCCCTCCGGCAGCCGCAGCCGGTACGCCCCGTCCTCAAACGGCACGAACTCCGAAGCACCGCGCCGCCCCCGACCCGGCTCCAGGAACCGGCGCAGCTTGTAGACGGCGGTCTGGAGGCGGTGGAACGCGGCGTCCGCCGGGGCGTCCGGCCACATCGCCGCGGCCAGGACCTCGCGGTGCACCGGGCGCCCCGCGTGCAGGGCCAGGAGCCGGAACAGCACCCTGCTCTGCGGGGCGAGGCGCAGCAGGTCGAGCGGTCGGCCGCCGAGCCGCACCGTGAAGCCGCCGAAGCAGCGGATGTCGACCGGTGCCGTGGGGGCGGCCCCGGCGTCCCGCCGCGACCGCAGGAAGGCGTGCAGGTGGATCCCGAGCCGTTCGGCGTCCGCCACCAGTTCGTCGTAGTCGGTTCCGGAGGTGTCCGGTTCGGCGAGCAGGCGCGCGCAGCGGGCGATCACCGACGCGCCGGGGAGTTCCCACCGGACGGCCTCGGCCTCGGCACGCAGGGCGAGTTCGCCCGCTCCGGGCTCCGCCAGTTGCGCTCTGGCCAGGGCTCCGAAGGCGAGTGCCCACGGTGCTGCCGCGGTCATGCCGGCCGCCGCGAAACCGCGTGCGGCGGCGTCCAGTGCGGCCGGGTCCGGTTCGCCGCGCAGGATTCCCGCGCAGGCGTCCATGTGGCCGGCCAGCGCGGCCCCCCATGCGTCACCGAGGCGTTCGCACGCCACGCGCACGGTCCTGGCCTCGCTGCGGTACTCGTCGGCGCCGGTCAACGTGAGCCCGGCGCGGGCGACGCGGGCGAGCCATACCGGGCCCACCGTCGCGACCCGCTGGGCGGCCTGTTCGAGCACGCGTACGTCGCATCCGTGCCCCGCGAGCAACGCCGCCAGCACGCCGAAGAGTTCGGCCGCGGCGGCGGGTGGACCGCCGAGGTCGCGCGGGTAGGCGTCGAAGGCGGCGATCGCCGAGCGGTAGTCGCCGGTCCCCATGAGCGCGACGGCCCGGACGATCTCGCCCTCGGCGCCGCGCGGGAGTTCGGGTACCTCGGCCAGGCGCAGCGGGCCGTCCATGATGTCGTTGACGGCCCGCGCGGACGCACGCAGCGACTCCTCCTCGGGCTCCGCGAACACCTCGCAGTCCCCGGCGACCATGCGCGCCGCCTGGCGGTCGACGGGGCGGGCGGGCCCGGCGAGCGTACGCAGCATCCCGTGCCAGTGCTCCGGCACCGCCGCGGCGATCATCAGCGGGTTGCGGTCCATGAGTTCGCGAAGCGCGGCGCGGTCGCGTGCGAGGTACGCCGCCCACACCGCACCCACCGGGTCCCCCGCCTCCCGCATGGGGCGGACGGCTGCCGCGAACACCCCCGGCGCACCTGGGTCGGTGGTCGCGAAACGGTGGACGAGCAGGTGGCGCAGCAGGGTTTCGCCGACGTACTCGGCGCCCTTGCGTGCGAGCACTCCGGCGCGTTCGGCACGCCGCAGCATCGCCGCCGCCTCGGCTCGGGCCGCGGGGGTGTCGGCGGTGGCGCAGTTGGCGGCCGTGGGGCCGTTCATGATCGCCGTCCGGGTGAGGAAGGCGACGACGTCGGGGTCGAGTCCGTCGAGGATCTGGCGGTCGAGGTACCCGGCGGCGAAGGGGACTCCGGGCGCGGTGAGGGTGAGGCGGGCCTGACGGGCGCTCAGGTCGCGAGTGCAGAGCAGGTATTCGTGCAGTGGCGCGGCCCATCCGCCGGTGAGCCATGTGGCGTCCCAGGCGAGGACGGGGTCGGGCGGCCTGCCGTGGACGTCGGTGAGCAGGCGGTCGACCTCCCACCACCGCAGGCGCAGGTCGTCGGCGCCGATGAGGACGGTGTGGGCGAGTTCGGCGCAGGAGAGGTTCAGCGCGGCGACGGGGCGGGTGGCGACGAGGAGCCGCGCCGGGCGGGCGGATGCCGCCAGGGACTCGAAGACCTGGGCGGCGTGCGGCAGATGGTGGAGATCGTCGACGACGACGAGGGTGTCGTCGGCGGCGGACCCACGTACGTCCGCGCAGACCTCGGCCGCCGACCGGCGGTCGTCCGGATCGCACCTGATGCGCCGGACCCGGCCGGGCCAGATGGCGGCGTACTGGTCGAGCAGCGTGGTCTTGCCGTGCCCGGCGGTGGCCGCGAGGAGGACGGGTCGGCGGTCGAGCACGGCGTTGAGCTGCGCGTTGAGCCGTGGCCGGGCGAGCGTCTGGGGGACCGGGGCCGGTCTCCGGCGATTCCCGGCCACCGCCTGGTCCCCTTTGCCGTCTGTCGCCCGCTCCGGGGCGGGTGCGCCCTTGTTCCCGGATTCCTGCCCGCGCGGGTCGGCGTCGGCCCGCCCTGCGCCCCCGGCTTGCGCCGGACCCCGTCGCGCCACGTCGGCGTCTCCCCAACTCCCTGAGTCGCGTTCACCCGCACGGCCCGATGCCGTAGAGGATGAGGATTCTGGCACGACGCCTGGATCATGCGGAGCCCCACGTCCGCTTTGCGGGACTCGGAAGTTGGCGCAATCTCGCGGCATCGGGTCATGGTGGCGGAACGGCAACTCTCCTGCCCGGCTGCGGTACTCGTCCCGCACCGCAGCGAACCAGCACGCGACATCCGCCGCCTGAGCCTGCGTCAGCTCGATGCCCCCGTCAACCACGGTCCCGCACAGCGGTCCGACGCCGCCCCTGGCCGGCGACCCACCACACAATCAGGACACTCCGGCAAGTCACCCCTGCACTGCCAAGATCCCGTTCGCGCACATGCTTCGCCGACCCGGCACTCGGTTGCCCTCAACCCCGGCAAGAAGGTGCAACGGCCCAGACAGAGCCACCAGTTCCACGGGCGGACGCTCACCCACGTACCGAACGCCGACGCCGAGCCAATAGCCGGGAAAGCACCACAAGCTGATGAAGCCCGAATACCGCGGCGTCCCGTCGGCCGTCTGCACGGTCAACACGGCCTGTTCCACTTCCTCCGACACGAACACCGCGCCCTCCGGCGCGCGCCCCCAGCAGTGCGCCAACGCGTCGGCCAAGGCCTCGCAGTCCCCCTCCAGGGCGACGTACGCCGCGTCGAGCAGCGAGGGATCGTCGTCGAGATGCCCATCGAAGTCGCCGTCTTCTTCGTCATACAGGTCGCGCGAACTCAACAGAACCGTGTGGCGCACCGCATGTCGGGTGGCCCCGGCATCAGGCTTCGGCGTGGCAACCCCGGGGCCTCAGGCCCGGTCACATGAGTCTCCGCCAGTTCGGCGCCCTTCACACGGACCCTCGCCGCATCGGCGGCCATGCCACGGGCCACGTCTTCGGCGATGCGGCGGCCGAGCGCGGTGACGGCCACGAGCTCCGCCCGCAGCCGGGCGTCGTCGTCGTACAGAAGCATGCGGCGACCCTACGGCCGGCTGCCGACACCACGTCAGGCCCGCCTGGCGGCCGGTGCCTTGGGCGGGGCGGGGCAAGTTCTCTCGGGCTTCAGGTGATCGGGGCCAGCAGGTTTTCGATGATGCGGCGGGTTCGGGGTAGGGCGTTCGGATCGCCCAGGCGCAGGGCCGTGTTGGTGCCGACGAAGACGGCGTCGAGGTGGAACGCGGTGAGTTCCGGGTCGAGTTCGCCGGCTGCGCCGGTGGTGGGTGCGTCGTCCGCGGTGTCGTCGACCGCGCGGCGGATCTGGTCGGCGAGCAGGGTGAGCCATTCGCCGCGCTGGGCGCGGAGGGCGTCGCGGACCGGCCCCGGGCGGCTGTCGAAGTCGGGGAGGTTCGCCGCCCAGAAGCATCCGCCCGGGAATAGGGGTTGCTCGGCGTACCCGAACCAGCCGTCGACCAGGGCGCGCAGTCGTGCCGCTCCCGCGGGGTGTGCCAGCGCCGGGCGGACGACCGCGTCCACGTACGCCTTCCGCGCCGCCTCGACCACCGCCAACTGCAATTGCTCCTTGGTGCCGAACAACGTCGCGACGCCGCTCTTGCTCAGCCCCAGATCGGTGGCCAGGCGCCCGATGCTCAGGCCGCTCAGCCCCTCGGCCGACGCGACGTCGGCGCCGTGGCGGGCAATCGTCCACCGGGCGCGTGCGCCGCGCAGCAGTCGCTGGTCGGTGGTCGCACGCGGAGGGCTCGGGCTCATGGCGCCATCCTGCCACGCCTTGTCACAAAAGCACGAACGGTCGTACGTTTAGTTGCATGACGACGACTCAGAGGACTCAGACGGCTCACGCGACTCGGGTGGCTCGGGCGACGCAGCCCGCGCCGGCGAAGCGGCTGCCGCTCACCGAGGAGACCGACCCGTCGTGCCTCTCGCCCGCCAAGGCCGCGACGATGCTCGCCGACGCCCCCTGGCGGCGGTTCGCCGTCATCGGCGACAGCCTCTCCGCGGGAACCGGCGAGCCGACGCCCGGGTACACCACCATGGGCTGGTCGGATCGGGTGGCCGACATCCTGCGGCGGGTGCGGCCCGAACTCGCGTACCTGAACAGCGCGGAGGTCGGGGCCACGACCGAACGCGTGCTGGCGGCACAGGTGGAGCGGATGGCCGCGTTCCGACCGGATCTCGTACACGTGCCGAGCGGCGCGAACGACCTGTTCAACACCGCCCCGGACTTCGCCGCGATCGAGCGGACGCTGCGGCGGCTCTACGGGGTTGCGGCGGCCACCGGTGCCCGGCTGTCGGTGTTCACGTTCGGCCGCGCGTTCGTCGTGCCGCGGTTCCCCGACTGGCCGGACCGCGTACGCACCCTCAACGGCATCGTCCGCGAACTGGCCGCGGACCACGAGGCGGTGCTCGTCGAGATGTGGGACCACCCGGTGAACGACCGTCCCGACCTGATCAGTTCGGACCGCATCCACTTCAGGGCGGCCGGCCAGGCGGTGCTGGCGGCCGAGGTCGTCAAGGCCTTGTCGCGGGCCGTTGCCGCGGCCGGGCATTGAGCGCAGGCGGAGACGTCAGTGGCGCGTCTGCTGCGCCAACTCCTCGCGCGAGAGATACGCGTGCGTGTGCTCGAAGTCGGACAGCGCCCCCGTACGTCCCGACAGGAACCCGAGCCGGACGAAGTCGTCGCCGGCGACCGCGTGCAGCGTCCAGTTCGCGCCCACTCGGGCCCGGGCCCGAAACGACGGCAACGCCATCAGGTGGTACCCGCGCGTGATGGCCTGGGCCGGCAGGCCGCGCAGTTCCCGGCCGAGGGGCCGCGCAACCGCCTCGGTGCCGCCCAGGTCGACGACCAGGCCGAGGTCCTTGTGCCGGAACTCCTTGAAGGGCTTGTTCTTGATGGCCGCGACGACGTTGTGCGCCGCGACCTTTGCCTGCCGCATGGCGTACTGCGCGGTCGGCGGGCAGACGGCTCCGTCGCCCTTGTCCAGGTCCGGTACGGCCGCCGCGTCGCCGAGCCCGAACACGTCCTGCCGCCCCGGGATGGCGAGGTCCGCACCGACGGCGAGCCGCCCGCGTACCGTCTCCGCGCCGAGGGCGGCGATGAGGGGGCTGGCCGCGACGCCCGCGGTCCACACGAGGGTGCGGCACGGCAGTACGTCGCCGCTGGTCAGGGTGACGGCGTCCTCGGTGACCTCGCTGACGCTCGTCCCGAGGCGTACGTCGACACCTCGGCGCGCGAGTATCTCCAGCGCCGCCCGGCCCAGGTTCTCGCCGAGTTCGGGCATCAGGCGGGGCGCGACGTCGACGACGGTCCAGCGCACCTGTGACGGGTCGAGGCGCGGGAAGTGGTCGAGGGCCGACGTGGTGACCATCTCAAGGCACGCCGCGGTCTCGACGCCCGCGTAGCCGCCGCCCACCACCACGAACTGGCAGCGCGCGCGGCGCTCGCTCTCGTCGGAGCTGGAGTTGGCGAGTTCGAGTTGGGCGATGACGTGGTCGCGCAGCGCGACGGCCTCGGCGAGGTTCTTCATGCCGCGGCCGTACTTGTCGAGGCCGGGGATGTCGAACGTACGCGTGACGCTGCCGGGGGCGAGCACGATGTGGTCGTACGCCACGTTCACGACCTCGCCGGTGATCTTGCGGACCACGCAGACCCGCGCGTCGAGGTCGACCCCTATCGCGCCGCCGGGGACTATGTGGGTGCGCTTGAGCATGCGGTACAGCGGTACGGCGATCGACCGCGACGAGATGACGCCCGCCGCGACGTGCGGCAGCAGCGGCAGGTAGAGCATGTATCCGCCGGGGCTGATCAGCGTGATGTCGGCGTCCTGCGCCGAGAGCGATCTCTCCAGATGCCGTACGGTCTCGAATCCGGCGAACCCCGCGCCGACCACGACCACTCGGGACTGCTGCATCGGTGCCCCTCGTCGGTAGACAGCCCGAGCGAGGAACCGCCCGGTTTGCTCAAACATAGGTCGGTTTGGGATGGCCGACATCTCGAGCGACCACGGGCGAGGCCCACGCCGGCCGGACGGCGCCTCGACGGGACGCCCTTACGGGAGCGGGCGGCTGTCCTTCTTCTGCGCGGAGTTCTGAGTGGGTTCTGAGTGGGGTTCTGCGCGGAGTCTGCGCGGTCTCCTGCCGGAGTTCTACGCGGTCTTCTATGCGGTCCCTTGCGTTGTCCTCGAACGGCCCAGCGCGTACCCGCCGACGACGGCGAGGACCGGCAGCACGATCAGGCCCGCGGCGGCGTTGAGCCCGCCGTACCCGGCCGCGCCCAGCACCGCGCCGGACAGCGCCCCGCCGGCGGCGCCCGCGAGGTTCATCATGAGGTCCGACGTGCCCTGCACCCGCGGCCGCTCGCGCTGCGGCACCGACTCGGCCAGCAGCGCGGACCCGGCGACCATCGAGCACGACCAGCCGAGGCCCAGGAGGACGAGGCCGACGACTGTCATCGGGACCGTACGCCCCGACAGCCCCGCGACCAGCACCGCGCCGAGCAGGATCAGTTGACCCGCGACGATGACCGGGATGCGGCCCAGCTTGTCCGCCGCCCAGCCGACGAGCGGCGAGAAGGCGTACATGCCCGCGATGTGGAGGCTGATCGTCAGGCCCACGATCGTGAGGTCGGCGCCGTGGTCGCGCATATGTACGGGTGTCATGGTCATCACCGAGACCATGACGGCGTGGCCGAGGACGACCGAGGCCAGGGCAAGGGTCGCGGTCCGCGACTCTCGTACGACGGCCCAGGACGAACGCGGGACGGGCGGCGCCGTCGGCAGCGGCTCGGTCGTCGGCATCGGTTCGGCGGTGTCGGGGACGGCAGTTCGACCGGCGGGGGCCGCCGGGAACTCGTCGGCCACGGCCAGGCGCCGCGCGACCAGCAGGGGGTCGGGGCGCAGCAGGACCCACATCATGACGCCGCCCGCCGCGAACGACAGGGCGGAGAAGACATACGGCCCGGCCAGCTCCGGCAGGCCGAGGAAGCGCCCGACGGCCGCGCCCGGGGTGTTGAGGTTCGGGCCGAGCACGGCGCCGATGGTCGTCGACCACACGACGATCGCGAGCGACCGGGCGCGCGTCGAGTCGTCGGCGAGGTCGGCGGCGGCGTAGCGGGACTGGAGGTTGGCGGCCGAGCCCGCGCCGAACACGACGAAGGCGACGAGAAGCGCCGGGTACCAGCCGAGGACCGCGGCGAGGATGACGCCGAGCGCGCCGACCGTCGCCGTGGCCCATCCGGTCGCGAGGGCGATCCGGCGGCCGCGGCGGTCCGCGAGGCGGGCCAGGGGTATCGCGCACAGGCCGGCGCCGAGGGTGATCGCGGTGACCGCAAGCCCGGACAGCGCCTGCGAGCCGGACAGATCCTCGGCCAGCAGCCCGCTGACCGCGAGGGACGAACCGACGCCTATGCCGCCCGCGACCTGGGCGAGCACGAGGGTGCGCACGGTACGCCTTTGAATGCGCGCGATGCCGTCTGCGGACAGGTCAGCGTCAGATGTTTCGGCGTGAGATGTATCGGCGTCAGTTGTGTCTGTGTCAGATGTGTCGGCACGTTTGCCGGTGCGTCTCCCCGAGGGCGTCTGCTCCTGTGTCGTCATCTCAGCGCGACGCCGCCGCGCCGGTGCGCACCGCGGCCATGACCCGCTCGACGGTCTCGGCCTTCTCGCCGACCGGCGCCGCGTACTCGATCGCGGCACGCGCGGCGTCGTCGCCGAGGGTCCGCGCGATCGTCCATGCCGCGAGGTACTGCGACGCGAGGCAACCGCCCGCGGTGGCGATGCGGCCCTCGGCGTGGAACGGCGCGTCCAGCACCGTCACCCCGCACTCCTCGACCCACGGGCGCGTCGTCGTGTCCGTGCACGCGGGCATGGCGTCCAGCAGGCCGAGCCGCGCGAGCACCAGCGCACCCGAGCACTGCGAGCCGATCAACTGCCGCTCGGGGTCGAGCGGCAGGCGGGCCAGCAGGGCGTCGTCGGCCACGACGTCGCGCGTCTTGATACCGCTGCCGATCAGGACGACGTCGGCCTCGCCGATGAACCCGAGCGGCCGCTGCCCGGTCACCTCGACGCCGTTCATCGAGGCGACGACGGGCGTGGGCGTGGTGATCCAGGCGCTCAGGCCCTGCGACCGGCACCGATTGACGAGCGACGACGCGATGAAGCTGTCGAGCTCGTTGAACCCGTCGAAGGTGACGACCGCGACCTGCATGGACCACTCCCACATGAGGACGGCCACGCCCCGGTACGGCCGACCCCTCGCGGGACGGCCTCCCCGGGCCGAGACCGGCGAGGACAATTGCGCCGCCAGTCTCACATGCCGCGTATCGCCGGTCACCGGCCAATTCGGCACCGGCGGACCGGACCACCGCGGCGGCAGGCGTCCGCCGTGGGCGCCAGCACTCCGACAGGGCTTGTCAGGCGGCGAAGGCGGGAATCACCTCGCGCCCGAACAGCCTTACCATCGCCGCAATTTCGTTGAAAGTCCCGAGCGAGGCCTGCGCGACGCTGCCGGGCAGGCCCGCGCCGAAGGCGGCATGTACGTGGGTACAGCCGGTGGCGTCGGCGTACGCCTGGACCTGCGCCACCACGTCGTCCGGCGCTCCCCACAGGAGCCGGTCGGCGGCGATCTCCTCGGGCGAGACGTCCTCGCCCGCGTCCAGGCGGGCGAACAGCGCCTTCTCGATGTCGTCCTCGGCCGACTCGCGCCAGTGCTCCATGAGTCCGCCGACGTAGTGCGGCAGCACGTCGCGGGCCACCTGCTTGCGGTCCGTGCCGAGCCAGGCGTACCGGCGCAGGATCCAGTCGGGGCGCGTGCCGTGCTCCGCGCACGAGGCGCGGTAGACGTCCAGGCAGGACTGGGCCTTGGCGAGGGACTGCACGGGTCCGCACAGCCATGCGTCGCCGAGCCGTGCCGCGCGGTCGACCGCCGCGTCGGCGACGCCCGCGACCCACAGGGGCGGATGCGGGTCCTGCACGGGGCGCGGGTGCACGGTCAGTTCGGGGAAGGACCAGAAGCGCCCTTCGTAGCCTTGGTTCTCCGTCGTCCAGACGTGGCGGAGGATCTTCAGGGCCTCCTCCATGCGTGCGCCGCGCTGTCGGAACTCCGAGCCCTGCACCTGGTATTCGAGCGGCCACCAGCCCATGCCGACGCCGAGCGAGACGCGTCCGCCCGAGATCTGGTCGATGAGCGCGACCTGCTCGGCGACGCGTACCGGGTTGTGCACGGGGAGTTGGAAGATTCCGGTGCCCACGCGCAGCGTGTCGGTACGTGCCGCGACGGTCGCCAGGAACGTCAGCGGGTCGGGCAGATTGCCGGGCATGAAGTGGTGGTGGCCGATGGTGACGGTGGAGAAACCGGACTCCTCGGCGATGCGGGCGAGTTCGAAGGTCTCGCGGTAGGGGTCGCGCGCGCCCGGGTCGAGCAGCAGCGGCAGGGACATCGAGAACTCCATGGTTCCCCTTTCCCGTCCGCGCGGCGGCGGACCGAAGTTGATGGACCGTCTGGTCAGTGGACGACGGCCGTCGTCCCGCCGTCGACGACGATCTGCGTGCCGGTGATGAAGCTCGCCTCACGGCCCAGCAGGAACCGTACGGCGCCCGCCACTTCGTGGGGCCGTCCGAGGCGCTTCATGGGATTGCCGCCCTCCATGCGCGCACGAGTACCGGACTTCGCGAACGCGGCCGCGAGCATGGGGGTTTCGATGTAGCCGGGGCAGACGGCGTTGACCCGGATACCGTCCGTCGCCAGGGACGCGGCGAGCGAGCGGGTGAGCCCGAGCATGCCTGCCTTGGCGGCGCAGTAGGCGGGGTTCGCCGCGTTGCCGGCGATGGCGTTGATCGAGGCGATCCCGACCACCGCCGAGCCGTCGTGGCTGCGGAGGTCGTCCAGCATGGCGCGCGTGAGCAGGGCGTAGGCACGCAGGTTCACGTCGGCGACCGGCGCCCAGCTCGCGTCGTCCAGGCCGTCCACGCCACGCCCGTCGACGACGCCGGCGGCGTGCACCAGTCCCCCGAGGCTGCCGAGCGCGCCGCGCGACGCGTCCAACGCCGTGTCGTAGGCCTCGGTTTCGCGGACGTCGACGGCGAGGCCGACGGCCTTGCTCCCGCTCTCGGCGGTGATCCGCTCGGCCTGGGCCTCGGCCGCGCCGCCGTCGATGTCCCACAGGACGACCGGACGGCCGGAGGCCGCGAGTGCCTCGGCCGTCGCCAACCCGATCCCCGACGCGCCGCCGGTGACGACTACCCCGGTTGTGAGGATGTCGGTTTCGGGAGTGTGCGCCATGATGGTCCGCCCCTCGTCCAAATCGGTGGTGGTGGGTGTTGCCGTGGTGTGTGGTGGTGCGGCCGTAGTGCGTGGTGCTGTTGCCGCGATGCGTGGTGGTATTGCCGTGGTGCACCGCGCCGCGCCGCGCCGGTCCCGCCATGACCGCCGGGCCACCCGCGTCCCCCATCCCCACACCGTTGTCTAGCACCTGATTTGCGTGATATCAATCAACTATTATGGAGACACCGACCTCCGGTACGCCGCCCCGCGACGCACGCGGCCAGTCGTTGGAGGATGTGCACCGCGCCCTGGAGGCGCTGCTCGCGTCCACCCGCGGTGCCCGCCTGCACCGCGAACTGGCGGCGCGGGCGGGCGGGTCGCTGACCCGCGCCGAGTCCTTCCTGCTGGGCAACATCGTGTCGTACGGCCCGCTGCGCTTGTCCGCGCTGGCCGACCTGACCGGCCAGGACCGCTCGATCACCAGCCGGCAGGCGGACATCCTGATCAAGGCGGACCTGGTCCGCCGCACCCCCGACCCCGAGGACGGCCGCGCCCACCTGCTCGCGCCGACCGGAGCGGGTCGGCGCATGTCCCGCAACCTGCGTGCGGTGTGGTCGACTTGGCTTCAGGACTCGCTCGGCTCGTGGTCGGACGCCGACCTCGCACAGCTCGCCGCGCTGATGTCGCGCCTGGGCCGCGACGTCCGGGCCACGAAGGAGTCGTGAGCCGGCCGCCGCGTCCGGGCGTCTTGAGCGTCTTCAGCGTCTTGGGCGTCTTGGGCGTCTTGAGCGTCCGGCGGGCCTCGGTGGCGCGCGCGGGGCGGTCGGTGGTGCCGCAGGTGGGGGCTGTCAGGCCTCGGCGCGGATGGCGCGGTCCGCGATTCGCCGGATCGTCTCGTGCACGACGGCCGGGTCGTAGCCCACGCCCTGGTAGCTCACGAACACCACCTTGGGCCCGTGCCGGACGATCATCGCCCCGGCCGTCGGACCGTACTCGCTGCCCGGCTCGAAGCAGTCGACCATCGCGAAATCCGGCTGGGTCACCGGCTGTTCCGAGCACATGGAGGTGGTCGTCGCGCCGCGCGCGGACTGGTACTCGGCCTTGGCCTGCTCCACGCCGGTACGCGCGGACCCGCCCTTCTCCTTGTCCTTCTTGGCGTCGGCGAAGCTCGTCCACTCGATCCGCAGAGCCCCCCACCGGGGCCCCTGCTTGGCGGCCTCGTTCGCGGCGGACTCGCAGTACGCGCTGGACGAAGCGCTGCCGCTGTGCGTGTCGTCGGCGGTCGGCGGACCCACGCCCATCACCGACAGTTCCTCCTGCAACACCAGATCGCACGGGGCGGCCGGTGCCTCGGCGGCCTTGGTGGCCCCCGCCTTTCCGCAACCGGACAGCGCCAGGGCGAGCACCGAGGCCGCCCCGACAGCAGCCCACTTACCGGTCTTTCGGTACGTTCCGGTTCCTACGGTCTGTCCGCTCTCTCCGGTTTTTCCGCGCGCGGAACGGCGCATCGAACCCCCTCCCAGCCAGGTGGCGCCACAGCATGCCAGTCGCCACGTGCAGGATGAAAGACCTTGTCCGCGAAGCGAAACCGTTGGCCGTTTACGTGTGCCGGGCACCTTCCGGACGCACCTTCCGACGCTCCCGTCCCAGACCTCACCGCAGACCCCGCTTCAGGCCCCATACCCCCGAGCCGTCTGCTGGGACGCGACACAGGGGCGTTCAGGCGCGTTGCCAGACCATGGCGTGTGCGAAGCCGAGGTTTGTGAAGCGCGCGCCGGGGAACACCGCGCCGTACCTGCGCTCGAATTGAGTGCGCGTCAGGTAGCGGTCGCTGAGCAGGTGGGCGAGCCACGCGCGGCTGGTCCGGAAGCGGTAGAGCCACCAGGCGTCGCGGGTGCCGAGTCTGGCGATGTCGCGCGGCAGCTCGTACGCGGCGCCTGTGAGGTACGCCCAGCGCGCGGGCGTCGCCTGGGCCGCGACGTTGTCGACCAGGATCGCGGCGCCGCCGGGGCGGACCAGCCCGTGCAGGTGCTCAAGCGCCTTGTCGAGGTCCGGCACGTGGTGCAGCGTCGCCATGCTCACGACCAGGTCGAAGCCCGCGTCGTCGGAGATGTCGAGCAGGTCGGCCGCCTGGTAGGTGACCCGGTGGTGCGAGCGCCGCAGGCGCGCCGTCTCGATGAGCGCGCGGCTCAGGTCGGCGGCGAGCACCTCGTCGTACGTGTCGGCGAGCGCGTGCGCGTGCCGTCCCGAGCCGCAGCCGGCGTCGAGCGCCCGGCCGCCCGCGGGCGCGAGGTCGGCTATCTGCTCGTCGAGCCACTCCCCCAGCGGGTCGTGCAGGTCCGAGTAGCGGTCGTAGTCGCCGGCGAAGGTGTCGAACGACTGGGGATCCGCGTACCCGCCGAGCATCCCGTATTGCCCCTCTGTGCGCTCGCCTCTTGACATCGCGCCCCCGTACCGGTGCGCTTGGCCGTGATCATTGACACGATCAAGAACACCTGACCCGCCCTCAGTTCTTCCCGACCGCCCGAGGATGCCGCCCCATGTCGTTCGTGCTCATCGACAAGCCGCGCCCGCACGTCACCCTCATCACCCTCAACCGCCCCGAGCGGATGAACGCGATGGCGTTCGACGTGATGGTCCCCTTCCGTGAGGCCCTAGAGGAGGTCAGTGCGGACAACGATACGCGGGTGGTGGTGCTCACCGGAGCGGGGCGTGGCTTCTGTTCCGGGGCCGACCTGGAGAGCTCGGGACGGATCCCCGGCATCAAGGGACTGACGCGTACGAGCATCGCCCGCAGGTCGATGGAAATCCTCGACGACGTGATCCTGGGGCTGCGCAAAATGCACCAGCCGGTTATCGGCGCGATCAACGGTGCGGCGATCGGCGGCGGGTTCTGCCTGTCGGTGGCGACCGACATCCGCATCGCGTCGGAGGCCGCGTACTTCCGGGCCGCCGGCATCAACAACGGCCTCACCGCGACCGAGCTGGGCATCAGCTACCTGCTGCCGCGGGCGATCGGGTCGTCGCGGGCGTTCGAGATCATGCTGTCCGGCCGCGACGTCGAGTCGGCCGAGGCCGAGCGCATCGGCCTCGTGTCGCGGGTGGTGCCGGGCGAGAAGCTGCTCGACGAGTGCTTCGACCTCGCGGAGCGCATCATCGGGTTCAGCCGCGTGGGCGTCGAGGTCACCAAGCGCATGCTGTGGTCGGGGCTGGAGGCCGGGAGCATGCACGCGCACATGGACGCCGAGGGTCACGCACAGCTGTACGTCCGGCTGACGACGCAGAACTTCGAGGAGGCGATCATCGCGCGGAAGGAGAAGCGGGTGCCGGAGTACAAGGACTGAGCGCGTCGGCCCCAAGGCGTTGCGGGTCCGCCTGGGGCGGGTCGGCGGGGCGGGGGTCGGGGCTTGCCGCCTTCTGGCTTTCCGCTTTCTGACTTGCCCCCTTCTGGGGCCGGGTGGCCAGCCACGACCCGGCCAGGATGAGCGCGGTGCCGCCGGCGATCGACGCGCTGAGCTTCTCGTCCAGGACCAGGACGCCGAGCAGCACCGCGACGACCGGGTTGAGGTACGTGATCAGCGCGGCCCGCCCCGCCCCCGCCTCGGCGATGAGCGCGTAGAACGCCAGGAACGCGAGCGCGGTGCAGACCAGGCCGAGTGCCGCCAGCGAACCCGCGACCTTGGCGCTCGGCAGGGACGCGGGCGCGGTGGCGATCGCGAACGGCATGAGCAGGACGGTGGTGATGCTCATCGTCGAAGCGGCGAGGGCCACCGGCGGCACGTCGGACAAGTGGCGCTTCACGATCAGCGTGGCGCAGGCGTACCCGAGCGTCGCCAGCAGCACCATGCCGGCCCCGAGCAGACCGAGGCGGTCGCCGGTCAGGTCGAAGCCGACCAGGGTGCCGACGCCGCCGAGGCCGACCGCCAGGCCGACCGCGCGGAACCCGGTGACGCGCTCGGACGCGTCGGCCCTCAGCGCGATGATCGCGATCATGATGGGCTGCGCGGCGATGAGCAGGGCGGTCAGCGACGACGAGATGTGCACCTCGCCGTACGTGATGAGCAGGAACGGGCCGGCCACGTGGGTGAGCGCCAGGACGCACACGATCCGCACCCGCCCGCGTAGCGTGCCGAACGCCCGGCGACGCAATGCCAGCGGCACGAGGACGGCGGCGGCGATCGCGGTGCGGGTGACCACCACGACCGGCGCCGAGACCTCCTCGACGGCGATCTTGATGAACAGGTACGAGATGCCCCACACGATCGACATCGCCGCGAAGAGTGCCCAGGCCTTCTTTGTCATGCCCCGATCCTCGACGCGTATCGTCAACAGCAGAAGTATCGAACTGCTTCACGGGCATTAAGGGGATCTGATGATCGACGTGCACCGTCTCAAGATTCTCCGCGAGGTGTCCGCGCAGGGCAGTTTCGCCAAGGCCGCCGCGTCGCTGCTGCTCACCCCGTCCGCCGTCTCGCAGCAGGTGGCCGCCCTCGAACGCTCCCTCGGACGGCCGGTGGTGGAGCGCAGCACGCGCGGGGTCACGCTGACGGAGTCCGGTCGCGTGCTGGTCGAGGCGGCGGAGACGGTCGCGGCCGAGCTGGCGGCGGCGCAGGAGCGCATCGACCGGCTGGCCGAGGGGCGTACCGGGACGCTGAGCGTGGCGACGTTCACGAGTGCCGGACAGGCGTTGCTGCCGCCCGCGCTGATCGCGCTGAACGCGTCCTACCCGGACGTCGAGCTCACCGTGACCGAGGCGGAGCCGGAGGACGCGGCCGAGCTGGTCCGGTCGGGGCGGGCGGATCTGGGGCTGACGTACCACTTCGGGCATGCGCCGGCGACGCCGCGGCTGACGCTCGTGCCGCTGATGAACGAGCAGATCTGGCTGGTGCTGCCGCAAGGCCACCGGCTGGCGGGCCGACGTGCCGTACGCATCGCCGAACTCGCCGACGAGCGCTGGATCGACGGGTGCGGGGCGGCGGGCGCCCCGCTGGCCCGGGCGTCCGGCATGGCCGGCTTCCAGCCGTCGGTGGTCTGCACGAGCACCGACTACCTGTTCACGCAGTCGCTCGTCGAAGCCGGGGTGGGGTTCGCGCTGATCCCGCGGATCGCGCTGGCGACGCATCGCGCGGGCCTGGCGTTCGTACCGCTCGAACACCCGCGCCCGACACGGCACATCGGCGTCGTGACGGCACGGCGGCGGTGGGCGCAACCGCTGGTCGACGCGCTGCTGGCGGCTCTGCGGGAAGCGGTGCACACGATCGCGCCGGATCCGCGGGACGGCTGACGGGCTCGTCGGCCGGGGCGGGTCGGGGGTCGGAGGTCGAAGGTCGGAGCGGGGGTCCACAACGGAGCCGGCGGCGGAGCCTGGGTCCGCGGCGGAGTCGGCGTCGGCGGCGTTGCGCTGATGGGCTTATCGGAAGAAGCGGTCGCGCGCGGGGTCAACCGAGTGGATTTCCTGGTCCGCCCGGGTGACTGGGCGCTGACCTTGTGCGTGGCGGCGCCGTTGCGGATGGCAGACGCCTCGCAGGAGGTCTGCTCATGCACGGTACTTCGCGGATCGCCGGTCGCGGCGCGACGGGCGGAGTGCTGTGCGCGGTTCTCGTCGCGGTACTGGTGCTGCTGACGGGTGCGGGTGCATCGAGTGCGGGGGCGTCGGGTGCCGGGGCCGTGGAGGAGATCGGCCGGGGCATTGCCGGGAGTACGGCGCCGGGGGCTACGTCCGCTCCCTCTGCTCCGTCTGCTCCCTCTGCTCCGTCTGCTCCGTCCGCGCCCTCGTCGCCTTCGGCGCCTTCCGACGGGACCGAGCAGACGGCGGCGGGCGCCGACGTCGAGGTACGCGCCCCCGGAAGGCGTACGACGTCCGCCGCACCGCGAGCGGTGCGCCCGGCCCGGCCGATCGCGGACGTGGTCGTGCGGCCGTACATCCCGATGGCGCAGGGGCCTCCCGCGGCGCCGTGCTCGGATGTCCGGTGTTTGCGCTGCGTGGTGATGCGCTGCTGAGGGGACGGCATGGCCGCACCGTCCCGCTCTTCAGCACACCATCACACAACGCAAGGAACAGAACTGCCATGCCCGTTGATCCCTTCACCGCCCTGAATGCCATGCTCCGCGCGGAAGCCGCGCGCAACTCCCTCGCCTCCGCCGACGCGCTGCGCGACGCAGCGGAATCGGGGGGCGGGAAGCCGCGAAGTGAACAGGCGGAATCCGACGGGGAATCGGCGTCCCGACACCCCGCGCCGTCGCAGGACGCGTCGTCTGGGTCCATGTCCCGGTCCGCTGCGGCGTCCACGGGGGGCGTGTCGGCACGCGGCCGGTCGCAGGGCCCGGTCTCGCGTACGCGCTCGTAGGCGAACTCGGTTGAACGCCGCCCTCTTACGCGCGTCGGGCCGACGCTCCGGCGCGCGCGAGGGGGCGGCGGCGCGGGCTCGGCGTCCGACCGGCGAGGCGCCGGGGCGCGCTCGGCGACGAATCAGCCGCGCAGGTAGCGGAGTACAGCCATAACCCGGCGGTGGTCCTCGTCCGACGGGGGTAGGTCGAGCTTCGTGAAGATGCCGCCGACGTGCTTCTCCACCGCGCGGTCCGAGATGCGCAGAGCCTTGGCGATCGCGGCGTTGGAACGGCCCTCGGCCATCTGGCCCAGCACGTCGCGCTCGCGCGGCGTGAGCGTCTCGAGTGCGTCGACGCGGCGTCCGGCGCCGAGGAGTTGGCCGACCACCTCGGGGTCGA
This sequence comes from Streptodolium elevatio, assembly GCF_053592165.1. NCBI lineage: Bacteria > Bacillati > Actinomycetota > Actinomycetes > Kitasatosporales > Streptomycetaceae > Streptodolium > Streptodolium elevatio. The sequence continues at coordinate 292,497 of NZ_JBSFVE010000005.1, read as the reverse complement.
GGGCGGTTCCGCCGGCCGCGACGCGTTCCAGGGCGTCCATGAAGTCCCGTACGTCGACCACGCGTTCCTTGAGGAGGTAGCCGATCCCGGCGGCGTTCTCGGCGAGGAGGCGGGAGGCGTACCGCGTCTCGACGTACTGCGAGAAGACCAGGACGCCGGTCTGCGGGTACGCCCTCCGCACCTCGATGGCGGCGCGCAGCCCCTCGTCGGTGTGCGTCGGCGGCATGCGGATGTCCACGACCGCGACGTCGGGGCGGTGCTCGGCGACGGCGGCCAGCAGCCCTTCCGCGTCCGGCAGGGCGGCGGGGACTTCGTGGCCCCGGTCCGTGATGAGCTGGACGAGGCCGTCGCGCAGCACTGCGGCGTCTTCGGCGATGACAATGCGCATGGGGGCGATCATCTCAGCCGCCCCTCCTTGCGCCGTCTCGTCCGCGTGCCGTCGTGCTTTCGTGCCGTCGAGCCCTCATGCTTCGGCGACCGGGAGCTCCACGGTGATCCGGGTCGGGCCGCCCGGCGGGCTGTCGACGCGCAGCGTGCCGTCGACCGTGCGTACCCGCTCCGCGAGCCCGGCGAGCCCGCCCCCTTCCCGAATGCGCGCACCGCCCCGGCCGTTGTCCTCGACGCGGACGACGAGGGTGTCGCCGCGGCGTTCAGCATCCATGAGGATCTCGGTGGCATCGCTGTGGCGCCCCGCGTTGGCCATGAGTTCGGCGGCGCAGAAGTAGGCGATCGACTCCAGGGCCGCGGGCGGCCGCCGGTCGATGTCCGTGCGCAGGCCCACCGAAATGGCGCTGCCCGACGCGAGGGTGGCCAGTGCGGCGTCGAGGCCCTGGTCCAGGACCGGCGGGTGGATGCCGCGTGCCAGGTCGCGGAGTTCGGTGATCGCGATGCGGGCGTTGCCGAGTGCGGAGTCCACGTGGGCACGGGCCTTGGCGAGGTCCACGGATCCGCCGTCGGTCTTGCCGTGGTCGACGTCGAGGCGTTCCTGCGCCTGGCTCAGGTGCATGGCGAGGGCGACGATGCGGGCCTGTGCGCCGTCGTGCAGGTCGCGTTCGATGCGGCGCAGCCGGGCGGCCGAGTCGTCGACGGCGATGGCGCGGGTCTCCTCGAGGTCGCGTACGCGCTCGGAGAGCTTGGTGGGGCCGAGCAGCGCGCGCATCAGCCACAGGTCGGCCCAGGCGATAAGGCGGACGGCCCAGGGCGCGACGAGCAGGAGCAGGACCCCAAAGACGCCGACGGCGATCAGTTCGTACCACGAGCCCATGAGATTGTCCCCGAGCGTCACTCCGGCGCCGTCGCCGTGGTCGCCGAGCTGCGTCGGCTTCATCCAGATCGGATAGGTGAGGAACATGAGCCCCATGCCCCAGAGCAGCCATGTCGCGGCGAACCCGATGACGGCGATCGGCAGCCGAACGCCGAGGAAGAGCACGCCGCGCCAGCCCTCCAGGTGGCCCAGGGAGGACCCGAGCCAGCCGAAGGCGCCGGGTCGGCGGTGGAAGGGGCGCGGTCCCTCGACGTCCTCGCGCAGGAGCAGGCGGGCGATGCCGCGGTGCAGGCCGCCCTGGTAGCGGCCGAGGAGGACGATCGCCGCGAGCAGCGGTAGGCCGACCACGGTGATGGAGAGCGGCACCGAGACCATGAAGCCGACGCCGAAGAGGATCAGCAGTACGAAGGTCAGCGGGAAGACGGCCACGAAGTACCAGGCCTCGCGCAGCGAGCGGAGCCGGGTGGGCTCGCGGAGGAGGCGGAGCACGATCGTACGGGTGCCGGCCCGCATGCCGTCGGGGCCGGCGCTCGTGAAGGGGCTCGCGCCCTTGAAGGGGTTCGTGCCCTTGAAGGGGTTGCCGGGGTGGCCGGGGTTGCTTCCCGGGTGGCTGTCCGGGTGTGCGCCGGGGTGGGTGGGGGGTGGGCCGTCGGGTCGGCCGTCGCTGACATTGGCTGCGGAGGACATGCTGACAATCGTGGCTTCCTGCCCGGTGACGCCGACAGGGCGCCGCCACCCGAAAGAGGGGTACGGCCTACCCCACCATCGGGCGTACGGGCGATACGGGCAGTGCTGTCGATGTGGGCGGGGCGGGCGATACGGGCAGGGCGGCGATATGGGGGCGACGATATGGGCGGGGAAACGCGCGGAAGATGCCGTACGAGGGTGTGACGGTGTGGGGTGCGCGGTGCCGGTGGGCTGGGCGGGCGACTGCGGCGGCCCGCCCGCGCGCGGTGGTCGTGGGATCCGTCCTACGGGACGCTCGGTCCGTCCGGCGATCAGCGCGCGAGGGTGTACGTGCGGCGCACGAACCCGCACTCGAAGGTCTTGTTCTCCTCAAGCACCAGTTCGACGTCGTTGTCGAGCGCACCGAAGAGCGGCAGTCCTTCGCCGATCAGGATCGGCAGGGTGGTGACGATGAGCCTGTCGATCATCCCGGCGCGCATGAAGGTCTGGATGACCTGTCCGCCGTCCACGTACACGTGCTTGGTGCCGCGGGCGGCCAGTCCGGTGACGAGGTCGTCGATGCCGCGGTAGACGGTGATGCGGGAGTCGGCATCATCGGCGAGGACGGTGCTCAGAACGGCGACGTGCAGTCCGGCGAACGGCCAGATGTCCGCGCCGAAGGTGAGCAGCTTCTCGTACGTCGCGCGTCCCATGACGACCGTGTCCACGCCGGCGATGAAGTCGTCGTAGCCGAGGTCGCCGGCCTTCTCACCGCGGCTGGTCAGCCACTCGATGTCCCCGTCGCGGCGCGCGATGAAGCCGTCGAGGCTGGTCGCGATGAACACACTTGAGGTGAAGGGGAGTTCCTGGGTCGTGGAGGGATCCGTCACGGTGTCTCCGTTTCGTATGTGGCGGTGGTACGTCGTACTTCGGCTGGACGCGTGCTTCCGTCTGCCGGCTGCTGCCGGCTGTCGGCTGTCGGCTCGGCGCCGGGTCGGCACGCGTGTGGTCTATGTGCGGTACGGGCGGAGCGTGTCCTCGACGTCGGCGCGCAGCAGAGTGAGCGGGTCTCCCTGGCCGTCCACCGCCCAGAGCAGCAGGGTGCCGTTGAAAACCACCTGGACCGAGCGGGCGGTGCGGGCGGTGTCCATCACGTCCCGCAGCTCACGGGCGAACACGGCCGCGTCGAGCAGCGCGGCGGTCTCCTCGCGGAAGGCAGCCGCCTGCGCCGCCGCGTGGGCGCGGAACTCCGGGTCGGTGAGGTCGAGTTGCAGGAACGCGAGGTTGTTGGCCATCTCGGTCGGTGTACTGACGCCGACGGCCAGCGTGACCAGAGCGTCGAGCAGCGCCTCGATCGGAGACCTGTGCGCGGCGGCGCGGGCACGGGCGAAGACCGCCCGTGTGTCGTCGGGCGCCCGTTCGGCGAGGGCGAGCATGAGTCCGCGCTTCGATCCGAAGCGCTGGACGAGGGTCGCGGGCGCAAGCCCGGCCTCCTTGGCGACCGCGCCGAGGGTGAGTCCGTTCGGCCCGTGCTGCCCGATGGCTCGCGCGGTCGCCTGCAGGATTGCCTCGTCGCTGGTCGTACGCGGGCGTGCCATCCCCGAGTCCCCTTCCCATCGGGTTAGTAAATGTCCGTTCGTTTATCTATCCCGACCGTAGCGCACGGCGCCGCGATTTGTAAATGTATGTTGGTTTACTAACCCGCGCCGCGCCGGCCCGTCACCGCCACCGCCCGCCGCGCCACTGCCCACCACGCCACCGCACCACCGCACCACCGCACCGCCCACCGCATGTCAGGGCGATCTGACACCGTGCCCCCATGGCTCAGCCCCTCAAGGACATGATCAACGCGCGCTCGGTCGCGACCCTCGCGGACGGGATCAGCACCGCCCACGCCGCCTTCCCCCGCGACCGCTTCGTCGCCACCGCACTCGACGGCCTCGAAGGCCAGGAGCTCAAGGACCGCGTACGCCACGTCGCCCGCGCCCTGCACGCGGCCCTCGACCTCCCCTTCGCGCAAGCCGCCCCCGTCCTCCGCGCCGCCGCCGGGCACACCCGCCTCGACATGTGGAGCGGCTGGCCCGCGACCGACTACATCGCCGAGTACGGCGTCGCGGACCTCGACGAGGCCATGTCCACCATCGCGGTCATCACGCCGTACGCCACCGGCGAGTTCGCCGTCCGCCCCTACCTCGACCGCTACCGCGAAACCGCACTCGCGACGATGCGCGGCTGGGCCGACTCCGACGACGAGCACCTCCGCCGCGTCGCCTCCGAGGGCACGCGCCCGCGCCTGCCCTGGGGCTCACGCGTCCGCTGGCTCATGACCGTCGGCCCGACGCTCCCCATCCTCGAACGCCTGCGCGACGACCCCAGTGAGTACGTCCGCCGCTCGGTCGCCAACCACGTCAACGACATCGCCAAGGACGACCCCGCGGCGGCCGTCGCACTGCTCGCCCGCTGGCGCGACGAAGGCGGCACGCACACCGACCGCGTCGTGCGACACGCGGTTCGCGGCCTGCTGCGCACCGGCCACCCCGAGGCCCTGCCCCTCGTCGGCGCGGCACACGGCACCGGAACCGTCGAGGCGTTCACCGCCGACGGCACCGTGGCGGTCGGCGACCGGCTCCCCTTCAAGGTGACCGTGCGCGCCGACGCGCCCGGCGCCCTGGTGCTCAAGTACGCGGTGGTTCGCGAGGGTTCGCGGCGCGTGTTCCACCTCGGCGAACGCATCGCCGACGCCGAGGGCGACATCTTCACCCTCGCCAAGTCCCACTCGTTCCGCCCGGTCACCACCCGCGTGGAACCCCCAGGCCCGCGGACCCTGGAGATCATCGTCAACGGCAAGCCCCGCGCCACCGCCGCGTTCACCCTCGTCCCCTGAACCGGCGGCGAAGACGCCGGCCGCGAGGGACGAGGCATGCGTCCGCGTACGCACCCACACACCCACGCACCCACGCACCCACGCACCCACGCATGTCGGACGCCCGCCCGGTCGCGAGAGACGCGCCTGCACCGGCATACACGCGGCCGCATCCACTCCTCATGTTCAAACAAGCAGGACGATCTTGCCGCGGGTGTGGCCGGTGCGGCTGGCGTCCCAGGCCGCGCGTACTTCGGCGAGCGGGTACGTCGCCGCCACCTCCACGGCCAGCTTCCCCCGCTCCACCAGTTCGGCCAGTTCGGCCAGCTTCGCCCCGTCCGGGCGTACCCAGATCCAACTGCCGCCGTGCTGCTCGACGGTGTTGTCCGCGATCGACGCGTGCCGCCCACCGGGAGCCAGGACGGCCAGCGTGGTGTCCAACTGCCCGCCCACGAAGTCCGCGACGGCGGTTACGCCTTCGGGGGCGAGGGCGCGGATGCGCTCGACGACGCCGTCCCCGTACGCGACCGGCTCGGCACCCAGCTCCCGCAGGTACTCGTGGTTGCGTTCCGAGGCCGTGCCGATGACGCGGGCGCCCTTCTCACGCGCGAACTGCACGCCGATGCCGCCCACTCCCCCGGCCGCGCCGTGGATCAGCACGACGTCGCCCGGCCCGACCTCCAGGCGCTCCAGGGTGCGCTGCGCGGTCATCCCGGCCAACGGCAGTCCCGCGGCGGCAGGCCAGTCCAGGCCGGCCGGCTTGCGCGCCGCGGACCATGCGTTGACCGCGACGAGTTCGGCGTACGTCCCACCGTGCACCATGTCCTTGCGGGCGTACGCCATCACCTCGTCGCCGACCTCGAAGTCCGGCGTGTCCGGGCCGCGCGCGACGACCACGCCGGCGACGTCCCAACCGGGGGTCACCGGGAAGACGGCGTCCATCATGGCGTCGAGACCGCCCGTCATCAGCTTCCAGTCCACCGGGTTGACCCCGGCGGCGCGGACCCGGACAAGGATCTGGCCCGGGCCGCACTTGGGGTCGGGCACCTCGCCGACGGACAGGCCGGAGTCGTCGGTGGCGTAGGCGTTGTAGGTCACAGCTCGCATGTGTCGGGGTCTCCTTGTCAGTGATGCGACGCCAATGGTGCGGCGCCAGTCGTGCGCTGCCGGTGGTGCGCTGCCAGTGGTGCGGCGTCGGTGGTGCGGTGTCAGTGGTTCGCTGCCCACCCCGCGGTCCGGGTCACAGGCTGATCCAGCCGGCGGCGAGTGCGGTGATCCCGGCGACCGCCCCCGCGATGGAGACCGCGAGGAGCGCCAGTTCGGGTCGGGAGAACCAGCGTCGCCCCTGTTCGCGGCGCGCCATGACGAAGAGGATCGTCGCCGGCGCGTAGACGATGAACGAGACCAGGACGTACTTCATGCCCGCGGCGTACAGCAGGAACGCGGTGTAGACGGTGGCCAGGATGCTGACGACGAGGTCGCGGGTGTTCCGGCCGTCGCCGCGCTCGCCCGCGCCCGTTGCCGCCCCTGACCCTGCCCCGCCTCCCGACCCCGAACCCGCCCGTCGCCCTGGCCCGGTACCCGCCCCCGCTCCCGGCCCCGCCCCTGACCTCGACCTCGACCACGGCGCGACGGCGATCCTGACGGCGAAAGCGGCGGCCAGCAGGAACGGGATCAGCGACAGCGCGCTGGTCATGTTGAGCGCGAAGTCGAAGGCGTCGTCGGAGAACAGCGTCACGATCAGGACGACTTGGGTCAGCACGGTGGACATGAGCAGGGCCGCGGTCGGCACGTCCTCGGCCGTGGCGCGGCCGAGGAAGCGCGGCATGTCGTCGTCCTTGGCGGCCACGAAGAGGACCTCGGCCGCCATCAGCGTCCAGGCGAGGTACGCGCCGAGCACCGACACGATCAGGCCGACGCTGATGAACACCTTGCCCCACGTGCCCACCGCGTCCTCGAGGACGCCGGCCATCGACGGCTGCCGCAGCTCGGCGATCTCGCCCATCGGCATGATGCCGTAGGAGACGATGGTGACCGAGGCGAAGACCGCGAAGACGCTGAGGAATCCGAGGACGGTCGCCCGCCCGACGTCCTCGCGGCGCTTGGCGTGCCGGGAGTAGACGCTGGCGCCTTCCACACCGAGGAAGACGAAGACGGTCGCGAGCATGGTGCCGCGTACCTGGTCGAACAACGAACCGGCGTAGTCGGCGCCCGCGACGTTGTCGGCGAAGACCTTCGGGTCGAGGTAGAAAAGCGCCAGGACGACGAAGAACAGGATCGGGACGATCTTGGCGGCCGTCACGATCCGGTTGATCGCCGCGGCCTCCTTGACGCCGCGGCGGATCAACAGGAAGAACGCCCACAGGCCGACCGAGGACAGCGCCACCGCCAAGACGGTGTCGCCGTCTCCTAGTGCGGGCGCGATGGCTCCGATGGTGGACATGATGAGCACCCAGTACGTGGCGTTGCCCACGCAGGCGCTGGCCCAGTAGCCGAAGGCGGAGAAGAAGCCGGGGTATTCGCCGAAGCCGGCCTTGGCGTACGCGTACACGCCCGCGTCGAGGTCGGGGCGGCGGAGCGCGAGCGTCTGGAACACGAACGCGAGCATGAGCATGCCGGCGCCCGCGATCGCCCACGCGATCAGCGCCCCGGTGACCCCGGTCTCCTGCGCGAACCGGCGCGGCAGTGAGAACACCCCGGCGCCGACCATGGAGCCGACCACGAGTGCGGTGAGCGTGGGGACGGAGAGTTTCGCCGCGCCGCCTGATCCGCTCGTGGCCTCGGTACTCGTCATGCGCGTCCTTCGGGTCGCCGGCCGATGGCCACACCCTAGAAGAATCACAGCAATTCTCATGGAATCGCCACAAACAATATGAAGAGTCAACGAATCGGGTTTATCTGCGGACCCAGCCGTTCACACTTCCGGGAGCGCCCGCCGCAGCTCCGCGAAAGGCAAGGTGACCGCATGGCCGCTCCGGCCGACTCCGCCGTGCAGGCGTACGGCGTGCATTCCGAAGTAGGCAGGCTGCGCAAGGTCCTGGTCTGCGCGCCCGGCCTGGCGCACCGCAGGCTGACCCCACCAACGCCGACGAACTGCCCTTCGACGACGTGATGTGGGTGGAGAACGCGCAACGGACGTCCGCGCCCACGGCCGCCTGGGTCGTGTCCTCGTGGTCGCGCCGGGCCGACGGCTGCCGACGGCCCTCTGAGGGCTCCCCCGACTTCCGAAGGCGCGCGGACAAGGGGAGCAGGGGATGCGCAGACTGCGGATCGGGGACAGCGCGCACATAAGCGAGGTCGCGCCGGCCGGAGACCTGATGGTCGGGATCGGCGCGGCCGGACCGGCCGTCGCCCTTCAGGCGGGTTGCCTCGGCCTCGGCGAGGGCTGGCGGCTTCCGGGGGCGCAGTACGCGGTGGGTCCGATGCGGGGCGCGTTCCCCGGAGGCGGTGTACGCCTCGTGCCGAGCCACACCGGCGAGCCGCAACTCGTCGTCGACCTGCGCGCCGTGCCCGCCGAACTGCACCACCTGGTGTTCGTCGTGCACGCCGCGCCGAGCGCATCCGGCGGTCCGGCGTACGCGCCGGTGGGGCGCGTGCGGCTCTCGTCGGGCGGCGCGGACACCGCGTACCTGGACCTCGAAGCCGAATACCTCGGACCGGGGACGGCGGTGCTGCTCGCGGAGATCAAGCGACACGGCAACGACTGGTGGTTCGGCACGCTCGGGCGGTCGTACCCGGGCGGGATGGTGCAGCTGAGTTCGGAACTGGGCATACCGATCCGCGAACTCCCCTTTCCCACCCCGGCGTTGGACCACCTTCACCCGGCGGCCGGGGCGGCGGCGTATGTCGAGGCGTATCGGGCGCGGACCGCACAACGGCCCCAATCGCCGCAGCCGCCCCACTCGCCGCAGCCGACGGTGTCGCCCCGGCCGCTGACGCCGCCTCCCGTGCCGTCGGGGGCGCCGGTTCGGCACCCCGCGGCGGCAGCCGTACCGCAGTTCCCGGTCCGGCAGGACGGCCACGGCAACGCGGTGTTCGAACTCGCGACCCCGCTCGGCATGTCGGCCGTCATCGCCGAGTTCACGCACGTCGGCGCATCGGGCACGTCGGGCGCCGGGTACGTCCGGCAGGGCTCAGGGGCGGCCCGGGAGCTCCCGCAGGACGGCCTCCCACCAGGAGGTCCCGGGCAGTGTCATCGGTGCGCCTTCGCCGTTGGTCACGAGGCGTACGCCCGCCCGGCGCAGCAGCGAGGCGCTCGTCGGATAGCGCGGATGCGCAGCGAGGTCCGTGTTGAAGTACGGCGCCGCGACCATCGGCAACTTCGCGCCCAGCGCCTCGTTGAGCCCGCCGAGTGCCACATTGTCGGAAATGCCGGACGTCCACTTGTTGAGAGTGTTGAACGTCAACGGTGCGGCGAGGACCGCCGACGCCGCCGGGAAGGGCTTCTCCTCGCCGGGCAGGCGCTCGGCGGTACGCGGGTGCCGCCCGGCCGCCTCGGCGATGTCGTCCGCCGACTTCTCCAGCCAGCGGGCGGCGGTCGGCGTCAGCGTGAGGCACGGGTCCCATCCCCAGGCCCGGATCAGCCGCAGCGCGTGCGCGATCTCCAGGACGGGTGGGGCGGCACCCGCGATGACGTGCAGGACAGGCGGTTGTGGCATGTCAGGAAGCGTAGGCGCTCGCCGGTTCGGACGGGGTGAGGAACCGCGACCGGGACGGCATCCGGCGGCGTGTCCGCGCGCCCGGGGCGTTGCTCCGTGCTTCCCGTTCCCCTGCCCCTCGGCTTTCCACGCGTCGGCGGTGGTGCGGTCGGGGGTCGGGGGTCGGCTGTCGGCTGTCGGCTGTCGGCTGTCGGCTGTCGGCTGAATCCTGGGCCGGGCAAACCAGTTGGGTACCCCGACCGGGCGGGTTAGGGTCCCGCCATGAGCACGCGTATTTTCCGCATCACCGTCCGCGGCGTCTTCGACGGTCTCGACGCCGACCAGCGCGCCGAACTACTGGCTCGCGCCGCGGACCACGACGTCCTGCGGTCCGCGTTCACGCGCGAAGGGCACCTGGCGTACGACATCGCCGCGCGGGACGCCTTCACTTTCCGGTTCGAGGAGTCCGGCGACGCGGAGGAGGACATCGTGCCCGCGACCGCACGCGCGGAGGCGGCCGCAAAGGCGTGGCTGTCCGAACGCGGCTACGGATACAAAAACCTGCGTTCGCAGGCGACCGACCTTGCGCAGACTCCGTTGGCGAAGCGGCAGCGGCGCGCGGTGGCCCGCGGCGAGGGCTGAGCGGCTCGAACGGCGCAAGGGGTCAGACCGCGTGGTACGCGGACCCGCCCGAGACGTTCGCGGCGGCGGCCAGCGCCGCGGCGAACGTCTCCGCCTCCTCGGGGGCGAGCCGCGCCACCGTGACGCGCACGGCCGGCGGCGAGGCGATCCGGAAGCGCTTGCCGGGGGCGATCAGCCAGCCCCGGGCCAGGAGTTCGGCCACCGTGCCGACCTCGTCGCGCACCGGCACCCACACGTTGATGCCGGAGCGGCCGTGTGCCGCCATGCCGTGCCGGGCGAGGGCGGCGATGAGCGCCGCGCGGCGTTCCGCGTACGCCAGCCGCGCCCGCTCCACCTGCGCCGCGACCTCCGGCGAGGTCCAGGCGTGTGCGACGGCGTGCTGCAGCGCGTGGCTGACCCATCCCGGGCCGAGGCGCTGCCGCCCGGCGATGCGCCCGATGGTCGTCTCGTCGCCGGACACGATCGTGCAGCGCAGGTCGGGACCGTACGCCTTGGCGCTCGACCGTACGTGTGCCCAGTGCTCCGTGTCGCCGACCACCGACGCCAACTCCGGCCCGGCGATGGCGTTTCCGTGGTCGTCCTGGATCAGCAGCACGTCGGGGTGGGCGGCGAGGACCGCGCGCAGTTCCGCCGCCCGCTCGGGTGAGACGGCCGCGCCCATCGGGTTCTGCGCGCGCACGGTGACGACGAACGCCCGCGCGCCGTCCCGGAGTCCGCGCGCGACGTCGTCCGGGATCGGGCCGTCGTCGTCGAGGCGTACCGGCCGCGCGGTCAGGTTGAGGGCGGCGAGCAGGTCGAGGAAGTTGGCCCACCCCGGGTCCTCCACCAGGACGGTGTCCCCCGGACGCGTGTGCGTCATCAGCGCGCGTTCGATCGCGTCGAGCGCGCCGGAGGTGACGACGAGGTGGTCCGCGGGGACCCCTTCTGCCGTGAGGACGCCCCGCGCGGCGTCGGCGAGCGGGCCGTATAGCGGCGGGTGGTTGTAGAGCGGACGCCACGTCGCGGGGTCGGGGAACCGGGGGTCGGGCAGCAGCTCCGGATCCGGTTCGCCCATGACCAGCATGCGGGTCCCGGGCGGCGCGGCCGGGCCGAGGGCGTTGCGTTCCGTCGACGCCGGGCGCGGCAGCACGCGCGTTCCGGCGCGCCCCTGGGTCTCGACGATGCCCCGCTCGCGCAGCAGGCGGTACGCGGCGGCGACGGTGTTGGGATTGACCCCGAGGCCCGCGGCCAGGGTGCGCACCGGCGGCAGCGCGTCGCCGGGTGCGAGGCCGCCGTGCCGGAGGTCGCGCTCGATGGACGCCGCGATCTCGGCGGCGGTACGCCCGGTCGGGGCCACGATCTCCTCCTGAACGGCAACGACGCGCAGTCGTCGGTGCGGTCGCACGGCGCGGGCGACCTGTTGCCCGGCGGCCGCAATCTGTGATCGCACCCTATTGCGTTGACAGTCCCCCAACTCGTCGCCTTATTGTACTAGCACCAACTTGTGATTGACCTAGTACAAAGAGGTTTCCGACATGAGTAGCGCCCGCGAGGCCACCGGGACCACCGGGACCACCGAGCCCCCGTCCGTCTACGCCCGCACCGAGGCGACCACGCCCACGCGATACCGCGAGCGCATGCGCTACGACGCGGAGACCGTGCACGCGATCCTCGACGAGGCGTTTCTCGCGCACGTCGCGTTCACCGCCTTCGGGCAGCCGCAGATCCTGCCGCTGATCTTCGGCCGCGACGGCGGACGCCTCTACCTCCACGTGTCGAGCGGCTCGCACCTGGCCATCGCGGTCCGCCACGCGGGAGACGAGGGCCTGCCGGTCTCCTTCGCGGTGACGCTCGCGGACTCCCTTGTCCTGTCGCGCGCGGCCATGCACCACTCCATGGACTACCGCTGCGTGATCGCCCACGGGCCGCTGCGCCGGGTGACCGACCCCGCGGAGACCGCGCGCGGCTGGGCCACGATGATCGACCACCTCGTGCCCGGGCGGTACGCCGACAGCCGCCCGCCGAGCCCGAAGGAAGCCGCCCAGACCGGCCTGTTCGCCCTCGACCTGTCCGACGTCGCGGCGAAGGTCCGCTCGCACGGGCTCGCCGAGGACGCGGCCGACCGAGAGCTCGGCCACTGGGCCGGGGTGGTCCCGCTGCGCACGGCGGCCGGGACGCCGCGCCCGGACGCCGGGGTGGAGGGCGAGCCGCCCGCGTACCTGAAGGAGTGGCTGGCCCGGCGCGGATGACGGCGTGCGGATGACCGTGTATCGACGGAACCCCCACCTACGGTTCTCTCATATGCGGGATACCATCCCGCATATGAGAGACGACGTCGACGAACGCCTCGCCCGGCGACTCACCGCGCTACGCGTCGAGCACACCTGGTCCCTGGACGAACTCGCCGGCCGGACCGGTGTGAGCCGCTCCACCCTCTCGCGCCTCGAACGCGCCGAGATCAGCCCGACGGCGGCACTGCTGAACAAGCTCTGCACGGCGTACGGGCGCACGATGTCGCGTCTGCTCGCCGAGGTCGAGTCCGGCGCCGAGGCCGTCCGCGTCGTGCGCGCCGAGGAACAGCGGGTCTGGACCGACGAGGCCTCGGGCTTCGTGCGGCGCTCGGTGTCCCCGCCGAACCCGGACCTGCGCGCCGAGGTCGTCGAGGGCCTGCTCGCCCCGGGCGCGCACATCGCGTACGACGGCCCGCCGACGCCGGGCCTCGAACACCACATCCGCGTCCTCGACGGCACGCTCGCCGTCACCGTCGAGGGCACGACGCACACGCTCGACGAGGGCGACGCGATGAGCTTCCGGTTGTGGGGGCCGTCCGCGTACGCCTGCCCGGGCGCACGGCCCGTCCGGTACGCACTCGTGGTGGTCGCGCCGTGACGGCCGCGCCCCGGGTCGGGATCCGTCGCCTGCCGGCGGACGCGTTCGACGACGCCGTGCCCGCTCTCGGGGAACTGCTCGCCGACACCGTGACCGGCGGTGCGTCGCTCGGCTTCCGCACTCCGTTCACGCCCGGCGACGGCGCCGCGTGGTGGCACAGCCAGGCGGACGCCGTGCGCGCGGGCGCCTTCGTCGTGTGGACCGCGTACAACCGCGCCCCCGACAGCGCCTCCGACGGTGCCGCCTTCCACGGCCGCGTGCTCGGCACGGTCTGCCTGGCCTTCAGCTCCTGGGCGAACGGCGCGCACCGCGCCGACGTGGTCAAGCTGATGGTCCACCGCGACGCACGCGGGCAAGGTCTGGGCCGCGCGCTGCTGGCGACCGCCGAGGCGCACGCGGCCGAGGCCGGCATCACGCTGCTCATGCTCGACACCGAGACGGAGAGCCCGGCCGAGCGCATGTACGAGGCGGCGGGCTGGACGCGCTACGGCGTCGTCCCGGCGTACGCGGCCGATCCGGACGGCGTCCTGCGCGACTGCACCTTCTTCTACAAGCCGGTGACCCTCTACAAGCCGTGAACCTCTACAAGCCGGTGAAGAACGGCTCCTGACGCGACGCGTCCCGCGACGGATCACCGGCCGGAAATGCCCCCGGTGACCTTGTGGATCCGCGCGCGCCCCGTCGGTCAAACGTGTGTTGACGGTTTCAGCGGGCTCGTGCGCGCGCCGGGAGGCAGCTTCCCCACATCCGGAACGTCCTAATCGCGGTGATGCGCCGGATTCTCATAACTTTGCCCCTGCTTTACCGAATCGACGCTGCATCACCCCCGGGCCACTTTGGGTGAGGCGATCATGCCCTGCGTGGCCCGGTGATCACCGTACGGAGAAATCCGCACACATACCGGTCGCCCCGAACTACACCGCGTGGCCTATTCCCCGAACGCCGATATTCCCAAACCGGCTTTGCGGGGAGGGGATTTGAGTTGTCGGAGTCCGTCTGCCTACCTTTCTCGGCGTCGGTGTCCCACACATCGACCCCGCTCACCGGAACGCCGAATTCTGCCGCCGGCCGAGACGGGACAGCTGAGAAGCAACCACGGCAGAAGCGGGGGAACCAGGTGAAACGCGCCGGCCCGGCGACAACCGGGACGGCTAGGGGTGAAGCCGCGCTCGACGGCCCTTTCCGAAGGGCGGACGAGAGCGGCCGGGCAACTCCAGCCCGAATCCGACAGCTCACCTCGCAGGCGTAGGAGAGGAAACGCTTGATGCTGTCCGCAACTCGCAACCGTCTGACCACGAAGTCCCGCATCGCCGTCGCCGCCGGTGTCACCGGTGCCGCGATCGCCGCCCCCCTGATCGGCGCCACGAGCGCTTCCGCCGCCCCGGTGAGCACCTGGGACAAGGTCGCCCAGTGCGAGAGCACCGGCAATTGGTCCATCAACTCGGGCAACGGCTTCTACGGCGGCCTGCAGTTCACCCAGAGCACCTGGAACGCGTTCGGCGGCGGCCAGTACGCCGACCGCGCCGACCTGGCCACCAAGGACCAGCAGATCGCGATCGCCGAGAAGGTGCTCGCGGGCCAGGGCCCCGGCGCCTGGCCGGTCTGCTCCGTCAAGGCGGGCCTGACCAAGAACAGCGGTACCCCCTCGATCGACACCGGCTCCACCGGCAGCTCGACCACCAAGTCCCAGAACGCCGCCCCGAAGAGCCAGTCCGGCTCGCAGCTCTCCGAGGACACCAAGTCCGAGGCGAAGACCGAGAGCAAGGCTCCCGCGTCCGCGTCGACCGGCAGCACCTCGTACACCGTCGTCGTCGGCGACACTCTCTCGAAGATCGCCGACGCCCAGCACGTCGACGGCGGCTGGGAGAAGCTGTACCAGGACAACCGCGGCGTCGTCGGCGGCAACCCGAACATGATCTACGCGGGCCAGAAGCTGGCCCTGGCCGGCGGCCAGGCCGCGGCCCCGCAGACCGGTGCCAAGCTCACCGAGGACACCAAGTCCTCCGCCAACACCGGCAGCACGAAGAACCAGGCCAAGAACCAGGCCGGCGCCAAGCTGAGCACCGACTCCGGCAGCTCGACCGCGAAGTCCGGCAGCACGGCCAAGAACTCGACCGACAACGCCACCGCGTCGTCGTCCTCCGCGTCGGGCTACACCCGTCCGGTCCCGGGCGCGCCGCACGGCTCGTACGGCAACTCGGGCTCGCTGTGGTCGAACGGCCACACCGGTGAGGACTTCTCCGCCGCGTCGGGCACCTCCGTCAAGGCGGTCACCTCCGGCACGGTCGTCAAGTCCGGCTGGGGCGGCGCGTACGGCAACGAGGTCGTCATCAAGCACGCCGACGGCAAGTACAGCCAGTACGGCCACCTGTCGTCCTCGTCCGTGTCGGTCGGCCAGCAGGTCTCGACCGGCCAGCAGATCGGTCTGTCCGGCTCGACCGGCAACTCGACCGGCCCGCACCTGCACTTCGAGATCCGCACCACCCCGAACTACGGCTCGGACATCAACCCGCTGGCTTACCTGCGCGCCCACGGCGTCAGCATCTGAGCCACACCAGACGCCCCGCGCAGTTGTGGGGCTGACGCGGGACAGCAGTAAAACCGACGCCCGGCCGGACTCCTCCGGCCGGGCGTCGCCGCGTCCGCACACCCGGGTCGCTGCGACCGGGTCCGCACATGGCTTGACCGGTCTGCCGAACGGCCTGACCGGTCCGGCAGTTCAGCGTGCATTCAGCTTGCGAGTGCCGCGCCGAAGCGCAGGAATCCGGCGACCTGCGGGGCGAAGGTGACGGCACCCTCGCCGACTCCCTCGCGTATACCGGCCGTCACTTCCGCGTCCGGCTCGCCGTACACCTCGAAGCTCTCGACGCGGCAGTGCTCCATCACCCCTTGAATGTACGGATCCGCGAGCCGCCAGTGCGTGCGGACCGCGTCCGAATCCCGGAACAACTGGAAACTGTGCGCGGTCATCTCCGGTTCGTCGACGAAGACTTCGACCATGAGCTGGGGTCCGTGGCGTTCGGCGAACCCGACGGCGTCGGCGATGGCTTTGCGGAAGCCCTCCAGGTGCCCGGCGGTGATCCGCATCGTGTTGTGGAAGAGCAGGATGGCGTCGTTGTCGCTGTTCATGCGGACCATCCTTGAACTTGAAGCGAACTTGAGGTCAAGCCCTTCGGGTGCCGCAATCCACGGCCCTTCACATCGCCCGCCCTACGATGCCGCGCTGCCGTTCGTCACCCAGGTGTGGCAGATCTACCTGCTGATCTTCCTGCTCCAGGCGGCGTCCGCGGCCTTCACCCCGACGTTCCAGGCGACGATCCCCGAAGTCCTGCGCGAGGAACGGCAGTACACGCGGGCTCTGTCGATGTCGCGGCTCGCGTACGACCTGGAGAGCCTGCTCAGCCCGGCGCTCGCGGCCGGTTTGCTCGCGGTCGCGTCGTACGACTGGCTCTTCGCCGGCACGGTCGCCGGCTTCGCGGCGTCGGCGGCGCTCGTCGTCTCGGCGGCCCTCCCGAAACCCAGGCCCGCCGCCCCGGTCGGTCACGCCGGCGGCGTCCGCGCGAAGGCGACGGCCGGAGCGCGGCTGCTGTGGGCCGTCCCGCGCCTGCGCGCGTTGCGCCGCGTGACGGGGGGTTGCGGCGCGCACGCGAGGCAAATGGCGTACGTTGCGCCGTACCGCCTCGCCCGAATTCGCCGCGGATAGCGCCGGCCCGTGAGATACCCCGGTCCGGCAGTCCGCCGGCAGCCCCATCCGGCAGCCAGAAGCGAACGGTCGCAAAACCAGGGCGCCGTGCGGCCCAAACCGCCGCAAAAAGAAAGGCAAGGAGGAATGTTCTCTCCTTGCCACTCTCAACTTATAGCGCATGGGGGGCCTTGCGGCAAGGCCCCCTTCGTACCGCAGAATCGCAGGCCGAAGCCGGAACCTACGGAAATGGGAGATTCACGACGTGCGTGCGTTGTCGTCGGATTACCGCTCGTGCAGCGATGCCGAAGCGGAGGCGGGACCCACACCGCCGCCGCGGCACAGCGATGCCGAGGCGCTCACCGGCGCCCCGGCGGACCACCAGGAGCGACCTCGGAACGGAGCCGATGACATGACCCCGACCACCACCAGCGCCTTCGCCCTGCCCGAGCAGCTCACCGCGAAGGCCGACCGGAAACTGATCAACGCGGACGAACGGCACTTCGCGGCCGTCGCCGCGAGCCTTGACCAGGCCATCGCCGAACTGTCCGACCAACTCGACGCGGCACGCAAAGCGCCCGGCGGCGTCGGCCGTGACGCGATGGACCGGGACATCGAGGTCCACCGCCTCTCCTCCCGCCTGCGCGCGCTGCGGCGCTTCGGCCTGGACCTCTGCCTGGGCCACATCGTCCACGACGACAGCCCCGAACCGGTCTACATCGGACGCCTTGGGCTCACCGACGACTCGGGCCGCCGCCTGCTGCTCGACTGGCGCTCCCCCGCCGCGGAGCCGTTCTTCGCCGCGACCCACGCCAATCCGATGGGGTTGGCCAGCCGCCGCAGGTACCGCTGGACCCGCGGCCGGATCACCGACTACTGGGACGAAATGTTCACCGCCGAGGGCCTGGAAGGGCACGCCGCGCTGGACGACCAGTCGGCGTTCATCGCCAGCCTCGGCGGCAACCGGTCCTCCCGGATGCGCGACGTCCTCGGCACGATCCAGGCCGACCAGGACGCGGTCATCCGGGCGGGCTCGCGCGGCGCCCTGGTCGTCGACGGCGGTCCCGGCACCGGAAAGACCGTGGTCGCGCTGCACCGCTCCGCGTACCTGCTGTACTCCGACCCACGGCTGGGCCACCGTCGCGGCGGCGTGCTGTTCGTCGGGCCGCACGAGCCGTACCTCGCGTATGTCGCCGACGTGCTGCCGAGCCTCGGCGAGGAGGGCGTGCGGACCTGCACCCTGCGGGACCTGCTCCCCGAAGGGGCCGCGGCGTCGCCCGAGCCCGACCCGCACGTGGCGCGCCTGAAGTCGTCCGCGGACATGGTCAAGGCGATCGAGAAGGCCGTCCGGTTCTACGAGGAGCCGCCGACCGAGGGCATGGAGGTGTCGACCGACTGGGGCGACGTCTGGCTGAGCGCGGAGGACTGGGCCGAGGCGTTCGCGGCGCCTTCGGCGGCCACGCCGCACAACGAGGCCCGCGACCTGGTCCTGGAGGAAGTACTCAACATCCTGACGGACAAGTACGACGGCGACGTGTCGCCCGACGTGTTCCGCAGGTCGCTGCGGCACGACACGGAGCTGCTGGACACCCTCAACCGGGCGTGGCCGCTGCTGGAGGCGGCGGACGTGGTCGGCGACCTGTGGTCGGTGCCGGCGTACCTGCGCATGTGCGCGCCGTGGCTCACCTCCGACGAGGTACGCGCCCTCCGGCGCAAGCACGCGCCCCAGGCCTGGACCGTGTCGGACCTGCCGCTCCTGGACGCGGCACGGCTGCGGCTCGGCGACCCGGAGGCGTCACTGCGCCGGCGGCGCCACGAGGCCGGCGTCGCGGCCGAACGGGCGCGCATGGCCGACGTCATCGGCAACATCATCGAGGCCGACGCCGACGGAGAGGGCGCGGTGACGATGCTGCTCGGCAAGGACCTCCAGGACAGCCTGGTCGACG
Organism: Streptodolium elevatio; assembly: GCF_053592165.1. Taxonomy (NCBI): domain Bacteria; kingdom Bacillati; phylum Actinomycetota; class Actinomycetes; order Kitasatosporales; family Streptomycetaceae; genus Streptodolium; species Streptodolium elevatio. The sequence goes on along the minus strand of NZ_JBSFVE010000005.1, from coordinate 273,929 downwards.
AGAGCGCGCTGCCGAGCGGCAACGCGGATCCGCTGGCCGGGCCGTTCGCGCACATCGTCGTCGACGAGGCGCAGGAACTGACCGACGCCGAATGGCAGATGCTGCTGCTGCGCTGCCCCTCCCGGAGCTTCACGATCGTCGGCGACCGGGCCCAGGCGCGGCACGGGTTCACCGAGTCGTGGGAGGAACGGCTCGAACGGATCGGCCTGGACCGGATCACGGTGACGTCGCTGAGCATCAACTACCGGACGCCGGAAGAGGTCATGGCGGAGGCCGAGCCGGCGATCCGGGCGGCGCTCCCGGACGCGAACGTACCGACTTCCGTGCGCAGCAGCGGAATTCCGGTGACGCACGGGTCCGCGGACGACCTGGAGGAGATCCTCGCGAAATGGATCGCCGAGAACGCCGAAGGAGTGGCGTGCGTCATCGGCGACCCCGGCTTCGAGCCGACGTCACGCGTACGCTCGCTGACCCCGGAGCTGTCCAAGGGCCTGGAGTTCGACTTGGTGGTGCTGGTCGACCCGGAGGCGTTCGGGACGGGAATCGAGGGCGCGGTGGACCGCTATGTCGCCATGACCCGGGCCACCCGCCAACTCGTGGTCCTCACGAGCGGCTGACCGAAGTCGCTGACCGAAGTCGCTGACCGAAGCGACTGACCGAAGCGGCTGACCGGCCCCCGGAGCCGGCGCCAAACCCCGGTTGAGACGAAGAGGTGGCCGCGCTCGACGGCCTAGCTGTCCTGAACTTTGACAGCAGGCTCGAGCGCGGCCACCTCGCGTATTCAGCTGTACGACGACTGTCCGCCTCCGACCTGCACCTCGGACCTCGGATCCGCCATTGGACGGGGTGACGCACAATCTTGTACCTTGCACGTGCCCGTGACACCGCCCGAGGAGGTGAGACCCATGAACGCTGTAGCCATGTGGGTGCTCCCCCTTGCCGTCGCGGTCGGGCGACTGACGTAGTTGTCGCCGGGAGTGCCACGCCAACAAGGCACTCCCGAAAGGCAACACCTATGTACTCTCCGCAGTTCACCACCGCCCCGTCGCCGGACAACACGGCCGCCATCGATGTGATCATCGCCGGGTGCGGGCCGACCGGCGCGATGCTGGCCGCCGAACTTCGGCTGCACGGCGTACGGGTACTCGTTCTGGAGAAGGAATCCGAACCCGTCTCGTACGTCCGCATCGTCGGTCTGCACATTCGCAGCATCGAACTGCTGGCCATGCGCGGCCTGCTGGAGCGCATCCGCGCACACGGACGGCAGCGCCCGGCCGGCGGGTTCTTCGCCGCCATCAACAAGCCCGCGCCCCAGGGCCTGGATTCCGCGCACGCCTACTTGCTGGGCATCCCGCAGCGGGTCATCGTCCGCCTGCTCGAAGAACACGCGGTCGAGCTGGGCGCACGGGTGCGGCACGGCTGTGCGCTGGCCGGTTTCGCGCAGGACGACGAGGGGGTGACCGTCGAGCTGGCCGACGGCGAACAGCTCCGTACGCGCTACCTCGTCGGTTGCGACGGCGCGCGCAGCGCGGTACGGAAGTTGCTCGGCGTCGGCTTCCCCGGCGAGCCCTCGCGGACCGAGACGCTGATGGGCGAGATGGAAGTCGGCGTACCGCAGGAGGAGATCGCCGCGAAGGTGGCCGAAGTCGGGCAAACCGAGAAGCGGTTCTGGCTCAGGCCCGTCGGCGAAAGGGCGTACAGCGTTGTGGTGCCCGCAGCGGGAATCGGCGATCGCACGGTGCCACCCACCCTCGAGGAGTTCAGGCGACAACTGCGCGCCATCGCCGGAACCGACTTCGGCGTGCACTCACCGCGCTGGTTGTCCCGCTTCGGGGATGCCACCCGGCTGGCCGAGCGGTACCGGGTCGGGCGGGTGCTGCTGGCCGGCGACGCGGCCCACATCCATCCGCCCACTGGCGGACAGGGCCTCAACCTGGGCGTCCAGGACGCGTTCAACCTGGGCTGGAAGCTCGCCGGACAGGTCCGCGGCTGGGCACCGGAAACCCTGCTGGACACCTACCACGCGGAGCGCCATCCGGTCGCCGCGGAAGTGCTGGACAACACCCGCGCCCAGATGGAGCTGCACTCCCCCGAGCCCGGCCCTCAGGCGTTGCGCAGGCTCCTCACCGAACTGATGGACTTCGACGAGGTGAACCGCCACCTCATCGAGAAGATCACCGCAATCGGCATCCGCTACGACTTCGGCGAAGGCCCCGACCTGCTCGGCCGCCGCCTGCCCGACATGGATGTGAAGCACGGCCGCCTCTACAACCTGATGCACCACGGCCGCGGCCTGCTCCTCGACCGTACCGAACGCCTGACCGTCGGCGGCTGGTCCGACCGTGTCGACCACCTGGCGGACCCCACCACGGCACTGGATGTTCCGTCCGTCCTCCTACGTCCCGACGGCCACGTCGCCTGGACCGGCGACGACCAACGAGACCTGAACGCCCACCTGACCCGCTGGTTCGGCAACCCCGCCAACTGACCGCGCCCCAACCGCCGAGAAGCCGGTAGTCAACGACCGTCCAGAGACCCATGGCACCCGCCACACCGCGTCCCCGAACTGAGCAAGGAACACCGTCCACACCAAGTTCAGTTCGGGGACCACTCGACGTCGGCATGTCCAGGAGTTCAGACGGCCCGAACTCGACGCCATCGACGAGCGGTATCGCCGGGCCCGCCGGATTCTGTGGAGGTCGTGGCCCGGGTCGAGCCGGCCGCCGCGTGTCGGCCGGCGGAGTCGGCGGGGTGGCGCTGGGCGCGGTGGTGACGACGGTGTGCGCGGGTACGCGCGGCTGGCCCGCCGTGCTGCCCCTGTGGGCGACCGGTGGCGGCCTGGCCGCGACCCTCGTGATCGGCGCGGTCGCCGGCCTCTACCCGGCCATCCGGGCGTCCCGCCTGCCGCCGACGGAGGCACTCACCGCGCCCTGAGCACACGCACTCAGGGCATCCTCCCCGGGAGATCGCCGACGTGACGCCGCTGGACGTGTGCGACACGATCCGCGACACAACTGCCCTAGCACTGCGCAAGCACTGCGGGACGGCTGCGGGGCTGCGGGACGGCCACGGAAAAGTCTGCACAAAGTCCCCGACGGTTGCTCGTTCTGCCCTTGCAGGCAAGGGAGTTGCGGGTCCAGCATGTCCCGTCGGCGATCTCCCGAGAATCGAGGCAACATGACCGACGGCCTGATCCTCCCGCCCGGCGCCGGACGCCCCGTCGGCAACTCCGGCATGACGCTCAAGCTGGGCGAGGAGACCTCGGGCCTCTGGTCGGTCTTCGAGACCGTGGTGCAGCCGGGCTTCGACGTGGGTGCGCACTTCCACCACGAGGCCGAAGAACTGTTCTACATCCTCGATGGCGAACTCGACCTGCTGGCCTTCAATCCGAGCGTGCGCACCGAAGGCGACTGGCAAGCCTGGGAGTCGGCGTCCGGCGACAAGGTGGCGCGGGGCACGACCGGCAGCCTGATGCACGTTCCGGCGGGCTGCGCCCACGCGTTCGCCAACCCCGGAACGACTCCGGCGCGCATGCTCTTCCTGGTCGCCCCCGCGGGCCACGAGAACTACCTCCGGGAACTGGCCGACCTGCTGGCGGCCGGCGGCCCGCCCGACCCGTCCGCGATATCCGAACTGCGGGCCCGCCACGACATCCACCAGCTCACGCCCCTGCGCGGAGGCGGCGGCCCCGGCGGCCCTCGCCCGTGACGGCGGCCACCACCCGGCTCAGCCCACGGGTTCCGGGGCGCGGAAGGACCGCCGGTAAGCCTGCGGGCTGACGCCGACGGTGCGCTTGAAGCGGTCGCGGAAGGCGGTCGGCGAACCGAACCCGGCCTGCACGGCGATGCGTTCGACGGAGTGCGTGGTGGACTCCAAGAGGTACTGCGCGCGGCGGACGCGCATGCGCTGGAGCCATTGCAGCGGGGTGGTACCGGTCTGCTCGCGGAAGCGCCGGTTGAGGGTACGCGTGCTCATACCCGCTTTGGCGGCGATGTCGTCGAGGCTGAGGTCCCGCCCGCAGTTGTCCTCCATCCAGCGCAGCAGCGGCTCCATCGTGGATCCGGCCGGCGCCGGCGGCTTCTCGTGCACGATGAACTGCGCCTGGCCGCCTTCGCGTTCCAGCGGTACGACGGCGAGTCGTGCGGTGTCGGCGGCGACCGCCGAGCCGTAGTCGCGACGCACCATGTGCAGGCACAGGTCGAGCCCGGCCGCGGCGCCTGCCGAGGTGAGGATCTGCCCGTTGTCGACGTACAGGACATTCGGGTCGACGTCGATGTCGGGGTGCAGCTCGGCGAGGCGGTCGGCCGCCAGCCAGTGGGTCGTGGCGCGCAGCCCGTCGAGCAGGCCGGTCTCGGCCAGGACCAGCGCGCCGGCGCAGATCGACGCGATGCGGGTGCCGTTGGCGGCGGCCTTGCGGAGGGCGTCGACGGTCTCGTCGGGCACGGGCGCGGTGAACTCGTGGGTGCCGGGCACGATGACCGTGTCGGCCTGTTCCAGCGCGTCCAGGCCGTAGGGCGCGCGGATCCCGAACAGGGCCGACTCCACCTCGGGGGTCGCCGCGCAGACGATGACGCGGTAGCCGGGCCGACCGTCGGGCAGGCGCGTCAGGCTGAAGACCTCCATCGGCGTCACGAAGTCGAACGCGATGACCTGGTCGAGCGCGAGGACGGCGACGGTGTGCATGGCGCAAGACTAGGTGTCCACCCGAATCCCGCCAAGCCCGTCTGACCTGGCTATCCGTCCGCTCATCCGCGGCGTCGCACCCGGTCGTGGTCATGGCGAGAACCCGTTGGAACCTGTCACTTTCGCCACTTCTGGGTGGCCCGGAACGCCGCTTAGCGTCGGTGCCGTCGCTTTGCCGCCTTCCGGGAGAACCGCCGCCGTGACCAAGTTCCTGTTGATCCTGCACGTCCTGGTGGCGATCGTCGCCATCGGTCCGGTGACCGTCGCGGCCAGCCGCTTCCCGGCCGAGGCGCGGCGCGCGCTCGCCGATCCGGGCGACCCCGGCGCGGTGTCGTCGGTACGGCAGTTGCACCGCATCTGTGTGACGTACGCGTTCGTCGGCGCGGCGGTGCCGGTGTTCGGCTTCGGCACCGCGAGCAGCATGGGCGTCCTGGGGAGCGCGTGGCTGATCGCGTCGATCGTGCTCACCGCCCTGGCGGCCGTCGCCCTCGGCGGCCTGATCCTGCCGCGGCAGGCCGCCATCGTGACCGCGCTGTACGCTCCCCCGGCCGAACGCGACCCGCTCCCCGGCCGCGAGGCGACCGTACGCCTGGCCATGTTCACCGGGATCTTCAACATCCTCTGGGCCGTGGTGACGATCCTGATGATCGTCCGCCCAGGCTCCACGACCGGCGCCTAGTGTGCACCCGACGGTCGGCGCGGTCGTCGTGCGCGCCTCCCTGCACGGACACCCTGCGGCGGAGACCTGCGCGGACACTCTGCGCCGATACCGGCACGGGCGGAGCGGCCAGGCCGGAGTCAGCGTCGGGTATTTTCCGCCGCATGGGACGCAAACCGAACCCTGAGCGCCGGCCGGAGATCCTGCGCGCGGTCGTGGACGAATTGGCGCGCACCGGGCTGGGCGACCTGTCGCTGAGGCCGCTCGCGGGGGCGCTGGGAGTGAGCACGTACACACTGACTTACCAGTTCGGCACCAAGGAGGAACTGCTGCGAGCGGTACTGGAGTTCGTGGAGGAGGAACAGGTCGGCACCGCGCGCGCCGCGGTGCGCGACGCCGCGGGGGACGTGGGCACGGTGGTGGCCGCGTACTGGGAGTGGGTCACGGTTCCCGAGCATCTGGCGCGCGTCCGGCTGGTGTTCGAGGCGCTGACCATTCCCCGGGTCGCGGACCTGCTCGCCGACGACTTCCGGGCGCGGCTGATGTCCGCGTGGGTCGAGTTCCTGACGGGCGATCTGGTCGGCGCGGGGATGGCTCGCGACGACGCGGAGGCCGAGGCCACGATCGCGGCGTCGGCGCTGGCGGGGATGCTGCTCGACCTCCTGGCGACGGGCGACCGGGAACGGCTGGGACGGGCCGCGCGGCGCCTCGCCGCACACCTCCGCGACCTCCAACTCGCGTGCCGGGCACGGTGATCGACGGAGAACCGAGCCGCGGGCAAGGCGTTGCCTTTTGACATGACGCTCGTTATGTTTATTGCCATGACGACTCCGTGCGCCGCCTCATCCCGCTCCGCACACTCCGACGCCCAGGCCGAAGCCCGATCGGTCGCCGGGGCGGCCGCGGCCTCCACCGAACGCCCTCGTCCCGACGGCGCCGTGCCGCGCCGTGCCCACGCCTCGCGGACCGAGACGCTGCGCTGGGAGGGAACCGCCTGGGCGGTCGTCGGCGCCGCCTGGGTCGCCTCGGCATGGCCGGGCCTCCTCGTCGAGTGGGGCGGCCCCGCGTCGGCCGTCGCCGCCGGACTCGCCCTGGCCGCGTTCTTCGTCCTGTGGCAGGCGCTCACGCACGGCACTCCCCTCGGCCGCGTCGGCGAGCGCGTGCTGCGCGCCCGGCCGGGACGACGCCGTAAGTCCCGAGCCCACGTACGGGCCACCGTCATCGCCGACGCCGTCGTGATCGGCGGGTCAGGGGTGCTGTGGTGCGTGGCCGCCCGCGAGTTCGCCTGGTCCGAGGCCGTCACCGGCGGCTTCGCACAGGTCGCCGCGGGCACCGCCTTCCTGGCGTGGGGGGCGCTGCACATCCCGGCGGTCCGCCGCCTGCGCGGCACCCCCCTCGACGCGGACGTGGTCAGCCGCCGGGTACTGGGTGCGGGCGCGATGACCGTCGCCCCGGCCACCACGGCACGCACCACCGAAAACGCCCCTGGAAACGCCACCGAATCCGCCGCCGGGCACGGCGCCGAGCGCGCCGCGGAGCAGGCCGCCGCCCTGGACGCCGCCGAGGCGCGGCACCGCAAGGTCCAGACCCGCCGGCTCCAGCGCCGGCTACTCAACCCGCCGATGCGGATGCTCGCGTGCTCGGGCGTACTCCCCCACCACGCCGTCATCGAGACCACCGGGCGCACGACGGGACGTCGGCGCCGCACGGTCGTCGGGGTGGTCCGCGACCCGGACTCCGTGGTGTGGCTGGTCGCCGAGCACGGACCACGCGCGGGGTACGTGCGCAACCTCGTGGCCGACCCGAACGTACGCGTGCACCTGCGCGGCCGCTGGCTCCCCGGCGTCGCCGCGCTCCTGCCGGACGACGACGTGGCCGCCCGCCTCGCCGCCTTCCCCGCGCATCACGCGCGTACGCTCGGCAAGTTCGCCACCACGCCGGCGACCGTCCGGGTCCGTCTCGCCCCGGCGGCCTGACCGTTCGCGCCCCGCGAGTGCCGGTCAGTGGCCGGGTGGCTTCGGGGGCCGGGCGCCGACGCTGCGCAGGGGGCGTACCGCGCGGGCCGACACGGCGACGCACGGCGTGTCCTGCTCGCGGGCGACGAGCATCACGAACTCGGCCCCGGCGTAAGGCGGTCCGAACAGGACCGCCTCGCAGGCGCGCGGCTGCCACGGCGTCGGGTGCCACATGGGGGTGTAGGCGTAGTGCGGGCCGGCGGACGCGGTCTCGGCCTTCTTGGCGAGATCGACGCCGTCCGGCCCGGGCGACGGCGGATAGGCACCGAAGGGCGTCGCCCAGTACTCGACCTTCGTCCGGAACAGCGGCCACCCGCGCGACTCGTCGTCGGCCGCGAACACCTGCACCGTCCGGCTGTCGACGAACAGCACCTGCACACGCAGGGCCGCCACGGCCGCGCCGCCGGGGCGCAGACGCCGCGCGCGCCTGCGGATGCGCAGCGCCCCCGTGGTCAGCATCAATCCGGGCACGGCGCACACCAGGATGCCGAGCCACCAGGTGATTCCGTCGAAGCGCTCGTCGGCGATCCGGGTCCAGTCGCCGTCGACCAGCACGCCGACCCGTTCGCCCGCCTCGCGGTCGTAGTCGTCGCTCTCGGATATGCGGTGCCCGCGCTCGCCGTCGACCTGCAGCGTGGCGGTCGTGTCGTCGACGTCGACGATCGTCGCCCACACCGTGTCCGCGCGCCGGGCGTGTGCGCGGTCGTCCGCGAAGGCGTCGAGCAGGCCCCATAAGCAGAGTCCGCTGAGGGCCAGCGCGCCGAGGCCGAACACGAGGCGTGCGACGGCGCGTTGCACGGTTCGCCCGAGGACGGCGGCGGGCACCGTGTGGGACACCGCCCCGGCGGCCTCCTCGGCGGCGTAGCGCTGGTCTCGTACGCGCGTGACGCGTAGCGCGGAGGTCACGACCGCCCATGCCAGCCCGGCGAGCAGCAGCCACCACGGCCACGTGGCGCCGATGTCCTCGGGGCGCGGCGGATACAGGACGAGCGCGAGGCCGAGTCCGACGAAAGCGCCGACGACGGCCAGGACGGGCTGGGCGAACAGCGCCGCAACGGCCAGCAGGAGGCCGCCGAGCAGGACGTACAGCACCCATTCGGGGCCGCACTCCCCGGTGTTCGAGTCGCATGCGGTGTCGACCGGGAGCGAGCCGAGCCCCACGACGCCGACGACGATGGCCGCCACCGGCGGGTACGGCGAGGTCCACCACGGCGCCCTGATCGCCGCCCACACCTGGGCCGCGGCGGTCGTCCACGCGCGCGTGTCCGGCGGCACGGCCTCGGGCGGCAGCGGGATGGGTGCGCGCGTGTCCGGCTGCGTCGTGCCGGCGAGCGGGATGCCGAAGGGGTATTGCGGTGGCATCGCCTGTTGCTGCCAGGCCTGGTGCTGTTCCCATGGCTGCTGTTGCCACGGTGGGTGCTGCCCGGGCTGCTGCGGCGGGAACGGCGAGTTCACCTGGGCAGTATGGCGAAACGGCGTCGGTCCCGCTTGATGTCCGAGCAGGTTCGGGATAGGACACAAGGAAATTGACGACTCGTCATATGTCCGGCCGGGTGCGGCCGGGGATCGGATGCCGCGATGACCCAGTCTGCTGCCGTGCCGGCACACGACGCCGTTCCCGTCGGCGACGGCGCGATTCGTCCGTTTCGGATCGAGGTGCCGGACGCCGTGCTGGCCGACCTGCGCGACCGCCTCGCGCGCACGCGGTGGCCGGAGCCGGTGCCGGGCACGGGCTGGGACGCGGGCACGGACACCGCGTACCTGCGCGAGCTGTGCGCGTACTGGCAGGACGGGTACGACTGGCGGCGGCACGAGGCGCGGCTCAACGCCCACCCGAACTTCCTGACCGAGATCGACAACCAGCCGCTGCACTTCCTGCACGTACGCTCGGCCGACCCCGACGCGCTGCCGCTCGTCGTCAGCCATGGCTGGCCCGGCTCGGTCGCGGAGTTCCTCGACGTCATCGGCCCGCTGACCGAACCCGGCCCGGACGCGTTCCACGTCGTGTGCCCGTCGCTGCCCGGCTACGGCTGGTCGAGCCCGGTGCGCGAGGCCGGCTGGGGGCCGGCCCGCATGGCCTCCGCCCTCGCCGAGCTGATGGACCTGCTCGGGTACGCGCGGTACGGCGCCCAGGGCGGCGACTGGGGCTCCATCGTCTCCACCGAACTGGCCCGCGCCCACCCGTCGCGCGTCGCGGGCCTGCACGTGAACCTGCTCATCGCCGGCCCCGGACCGGACGACGACCCCGCCGACTTCACCGACGCGGAACGCGCGTCGCTCGCGCGCATGCGGGAGTTGGGCCGCGACGAGGCCGGCTACCTGCGCCAGCAGGCCACCAAGCCGTACACGCTGGGCCACGGGCTCGTGGACTCCCCCGCCGGGCTCGCGTCGTGGATCGTCGAGAAGTTCCGCGGCTGGAGCGACTGCGATGGCGACGTGGAGAGCCGCTTCACCCGCGACGAGCTGCTCACGAACATCACGCTGTACTGGGTCACGGCGACGGCGCACTCGGCGGCCCGGCTGTACTACGAGAACGCGCACACGGTGTCGCCGACCGCCGGGCAGCGCATCGAGGTGCCGACCGGGTGCGCGTACTTCCCGGCCGAGAAGCTCGGTACGCCGTCGCGGCGGTGGGCCGAGCGGCAGTACAACATCACGCACTGGACCGACATGCCCGCGGGCGGCCACTTCGCCGCGATGGAGGAACCGGAGGCGCTGGTCGACGACATCCGGACCTTCTTCCGCCCCTTGCGCGGCAAGTGACCGGATTCAGCCGGTGGCGCGCGCCGGGGAGGCGCACAACGTGACTGGCTGGTAACCACTCGTAGGGGTGGGCGGCTCATCATGGGAGGACCTCGAATGGGTAGGGTGACCCCTGCCCTAAACCCGACCGGGGGAAGCCGTGCTGATCTACCACTTCATGCATCGCGTCGTCGCACCGACCTCGCGGGCGATTTGGCGTCCCCATGTCGAGGGGACCGAGAACGTGCCGAAGACCGGTGGTGTGATCATCGCCAGCAACCACCTGTCGTTCTGCGACAGCCTGGTCATCCCGATTGTCGCGCCGCGCCAGGTGACATTCCTGGCCAAGGCCGAGTACTTCGACGGCAAGGGCGTCAAGGGCGCGGCGAGCCGGGCGTTCTTCGAGGGCCTCGGGGCGGTCCCGGTGCCCCGCGAGCAGAAGCGCGGCGCGATGGCGGCGCTGGAGGCCGGCAAGGGCGTGCTCGACCGCGGCATGGCCTTCGGCATCTATCCGGAGGGCACCCGGTCGCTGGACGGCCGGCTCTACCGGGGCAAGACCGGTGTCGCGTGGCTCGCGCTGACCGCCCGGGTCCCGGTCGTCCCGGTGGGCGTCATCGACACCGACAAGGTCCAGCCGGTCGGCACGCGCATCCCCAAGTTCAAGCCGAAGGCGCTCGTGCGCTTCGGCGAGCCGCTGGACTTCTCGGCGCACTACGACCGCAAGGACGTGGCCAAGGCCCGCCGCGAGGTCACCGACGAGATCATGGACGCGATCCAGAAGCTCTCGGGCCAGGAGCCCGCGGGCGTCTACAACGAGCGGCCGACCGAGGTCTGACCGCAGCACCGGTGGCCGGCGGTCGGGTCACCGGGCGAGCCGGGTACGCCGACCGCCGCGGGCCGTTGCCGTCAGGCACGCAGTGCGAGGCGGTCGAACAGCACCGTGCCGTCGTTGAACAGCGTGACGTCCGTCAGGGTGTTCTTGTGCGCCAGCGCCGCGACGGCGTTCTGAAACACCCAGACGGGCAGGTCGGCGTCCAGTCGGCGCTGCACTTCCGCGTACGCCGCGGCGCGCACCGCCGGGTCGGTGCTGCGCCGCCCGGTGTCCAGCGCCCGGTCGACGTCCGCGTTGCGGTAGCCGGTCCACGCGGTCGCGCCGCCGCTGTGCAGGAAGGTGTACAGCGCGGGCTCGGGGTCGTCGATCCACAGGGTGAAGACCGATGCCTGGAAGTCCCGGGAGATCTGGGTCTTGAGGGTCATGGCCCCTGGTTCCAGGGTCTCGATGCGCATCGAGGCGTTCCGCAGTGTCTGCAGCCGCGACTGGATGTACTCGGCGGTCTTCACGCTCGGCGGTGACGCGTACGTCGTGAAGGTGAAGTCGAGCGGCCGTCCCTCGGCGGCGAGGGCGTCCAGCAGGCGCTGCGCCTCGGCGGTGTCGTCGTCCGGGGTGCGGGACGCCGGGTCGTGGAAGGCCGTCCCGGGCGCGAACATCCCGCGGGCCGCGGGCGCCTTGCCCTGGTACACCACGGAGTTGAACCCTTCGGCGCTGAGCGCGAGGACGACGGCACGCCGCGCCCGCGGGTCGTCGAACGGCGGGCGGGCGGAGTTGAAGACCACCATCTTGCCGCCGGACAGGTCGAGTTGCTCGACGGTGACGCCGTCCTTGCGGCCCTTGTCGATGAGCTGGTAGTCGACCGTGACCATGGCGGTGGCGCTTCCGGTGGCCACCGACGCCATCGCCTGCTGGATGTCGGGGACGACCTTGAAGGTGACCCGGTCGAGTGCGGGTTTGCCCGGCTGCCAGTACGCGGGGTTGCGCTCCAGCACCATCTGCGCGTCGCGCTGCCACTGCCTGAGCACGAACGGCCCCGCCCCCACCGGCTTGGCGCCGAACCCCTTCGGGTCCTTACGGTAGGCCTCCGGCGATCCGATGTACGTCAGGTTCTTCGCCACCACCCGGTCGAAGTGCGCGTTGGGCGCCGGGAGTTCGATGCGCAGGACGAGCGGCTCGACGACCTGGAGGCGCAGGCCCGCCGCGCTCGACAACTGCGGCGACCGGTTGGCCGGGTCGGCGTGGCGCTCGTAGGTGAAGCGCACGGCCTCGGCGTCGAAGGGCGTGCCGTCCGAGAACCGCACGCCGGGCCTGATCCGCAGGGTCCACACGCGCCCGTCGTCGGCGGCGGTGATGCTCTCGCCGATTCCCGGGCCGACCCGGCCGGTCTTGGGGTCCATCCAGAACAACACGTCGTAGACGGCGGCGAGGCGGTTGCCGTCGCCGACGCCGTTGACGGCGGCCGCGGTCGGGTCCAGGCCGCGGGCCGCCTCGGTGGGCAGCAGGATCGTGGCGGAACCGCCTTGCCGGGGCGGGCCGGACGCGCCGGCCGGGCCGGAGCCGGAGCCGCCGCTGTCTCCGCCGCATGCGGAGACCAGGGCGAGCACGGTGGCGGCGGCTGTCGCGGCGAGGGCACGCCGAAGTGTTCGAGGCGTACGCATGGGGGACTCCCGTCGGTCCGGAGGGCACACCCGGCGGGCCGCCCGCCCCGGACGGTGGGGCCGGGGGCGGCCGGGCGGGCGGCGACGTGCGGAGTTTGATCGAGGCGCGGGTCGGGGCGTACTCGGGGCGTACGGGGAGCCGGTCAGGCCCAGGGGCCGACGGTGCGGAAGGCGAACGGGCTGGCGCCGGCCGGGACGGTGTCCAGCGGCGAGTCGATCTCGTCCCACGTCATCGCGCCGATCGCGCGTGCCGTGCCGGCGAGTGCGGCCGCGTCGAGGCCGTACACCTTGGCGGCCGTGCCGCCGAGCATCGCGCGCACGGCATCCCTGTCGAGACCCGCGAACGTCCGGCGGATCGACAGCTTGCCCATGGCGACGCGCTCGGCGTCGGGGGTCTCGGGGCGCTGGTACTGGTACGTGCCCTCCATGTGCGGATAGTCCGAGCCCCACATGATGCGGTCGGCGTACCCGTCCCGGATCGCGCCGACGGCCTCGGTGCGGGAGAGGAAGCTGCCCCCGATGTAGACGTTGCGGTGCAGGTAGTGGCTGGGGAGTTCGGGGACCTGTGCGGCGAGCCCGGGGTTGCCGCGGGTCGCGGACATGTGCACGGTGTCCAGTTCGGTCGCCAGATACGGCCACCACTCGCCCGGCTGCTCGGTCAGGACCAGGACGAGGCCGGGGTGCCGTTCGAACACGCCGGAGAAGATCATGTGGTGTGCCGCGCGGCGGCTGAACCAGCCGCCGGACTCGATCTGCTGGAGGGCGCCGAGTTCGGGGCCCGCGTACAACGTCGGGTCGCCGGCCCCGGAGTGGGTGGTCAGCGGCATCGACAGTTCCTCGGCGGCGGCCCAGAACGGCTCCCAGGCGCGGTCGTTGTAGTGCCGCAGCCACGGGCGCGGCGCGGGGAAGTTCACGCCGCGCAGGCCCGCGTCCGCCGCCCGGCGCAGCTCGGCCACCGCGGCGTCGACGTCCCACATCGGCAGGTGCGCGAGGCCGACGTGGCGGTGCGGCGCCGCCCGGCACACGTCGGCGAGCCAGCGGTTGTAGATCCGGATGCCGGCCGCGGCGAGCTCCGGGTCGTCGTTGGGGCCGAGCATCGAGGTCTGGAAGGGCACCGGCTGGTCGTTCTGGCTGCCGTGGAAGACGACTTCCGCGGCGATTCCCTCGTGGTCCAGGTCGCGGCGGCGGGCGGCGGGGTCGTGGTGACCGTCGGTGAGCCGGTTCCGCCACGGGGAGTCGGGGTCGACGGCGTCCTCGCGCTCCAGGTAGCGGCCGCGCGAGCGGCCGGGGTCGGCGACGTACGCGTCGTACGCGTCGAGCAGGCCGGCCGGGCAGTACGGACGCAGGTCCTCGACGAGGCGCGGGCCTATGTGGCAGTCGGCGGACACGACGACGACCGGCTCGGTCGAGGAGTCGCGGTCATTCACGGGCACGGGAATCTCCCTTGCTGGAACCGGTGTTCATGTCTCCCGCCGCACCGGCGAGGACCGCCAGGGCGGCCAGCGCCCGCTCCTGGAGGCCGTCCGCGGCGCCCTCGGCGGCCCAGCGCTCGGTGACGTCGTCCAGGACCGCCACGACCGCGGTGGCCAGGACGTGGGCGGACTCGCGTGACAGGCCCTCGCGTTCGGCCACCGCCTCGGCGATGCCATCGCGCCACTGCCCGAGCAGGCCGAGCGCGCGGCCGCGCAGGACCGCCGAACTGGCGATGGCGCGTCGTTGCAGGGCGAGTCGCCGCAGCGACTCGGCGCCCATGGGCGGCTGTTGGGCCACCGCGCCGAGGACGGCGCGCAGCGGCGGCTCGTCGGCCGGGCGGGCGATGACCGCGGCGCGCAGCGCGGGCACGCGTACACCGCGCTCCGGGAACAGCAGGGCGTCCTTGGCCGGGAAGTACCGGGCCACGGTGGCCGGCGAGACGCCGGCGCGGGCCGCGATCTCGGGCACGGTGGTCGTGTCGTAGCCGCGCTCGGCGAACAGGTCGAGCGCGGCGTCGACGATGGCTGCCCGCACCAGCAGCTTCTTGCGGGCGCGCAGGCCGCCGCCGGAAGCCGGGCCCGGGTCGGAGCCGGGGTCGGGGCCGGCCGCCGCGGCGTCGCGGAGGCCGGTTTGCGGGGAGAAGTCGGAAACGGGGATGGGGATCGGCAGCACGCCGTGATGATTGCCGACTCTCATTTGAGAGTCAACACTCATTATTTCCGCTTCGGGCGGTCCGCCCGCCGGCCTTCGGCTATTGGGCGCGGCGCACGGTGCCCTGGGCGGTCGCGCAGATGCGCTCGACACCGCTCTCGTCGAGGGCCGCGATCTCGCAGGAACACACCGCCTGGGACCGCGTCGACGTCAGCACGGTCGCACGGGCCCGCAGGAGCACACCCGAGGCGGGACGCACGTACGTCACCGCGAAGCCGGCGGTCAGAATCGCCGGGCCGAGGACCGTGCCCGCCGCGAAGGTGACGGCGTTGTCCGCGAGGTAGGCGAGCACTCCCCCGTGCACGAACCCGTTCTGCTGCCGCAGTTCCTCGCGTACGTCGACCTCGATCGTCGCGCCGCCGTCGCCGAAGGCCGTCAGGCGGGCGCCGAGCAGCACGCTGAACGGCTGGGCCTCCAGCGTCTTCGATGCCGTCCGGAGGTCGAGCGGAGGCCCGCCCTCCGCCGAGTGTCCTGCTCCCATGCCGCCTCCCGAGATCGCTGCCCAGTCGCCGCCCAGCCGCTGCCCGGTCACCGCCCGGCCGCTGCCGGGGTGCCACCGGGATCGTCGCCGAGATCACTACCGACCGGTAACCCCATCATGCCGCGACCTCCCGCGCGAGGGCAGGCCGCGACACATGGATTCGTCGGCGCCGCCTCCTTCTCCCGGGGCAGGTCACGGAGTTACAGTCGTCGCTTCCCTTTGCGGGGGATTTGCCTAGCGATGAGGGGGTTCGTTATGCCGCAGATCGTGCGCGCCGCGCTCGTACAGGCCAAGTGGACGGGCGACGGTGCGTCGATGGTGGACGTCCACGAGGCATACGCCCGGCAGGCCGCCGCGCAGGGGGCCCAGATCATGGGCTTCCAGGAGGTGTTCAACGCCCCCTACTTCTGCCAGGTCCAGGAACCGGAGCACTACGGCTGGGCCGAACCGGTGCCCGAGGGCCCGACGACCGCCCGTATGAGCGCCCTCGCGCGGGAACTGGGCATGGTGCTCGTCGTGCCGGTCTACGAGGTCGAGCAGTCCGGCTTCTACTACAACACCGCGGCCGTCATCGACGCCGACGGGACCGTGCTCGGCAAGTACCGTAAGCACCACATCCCGCAGGTCAAGGGCTTCTGGGAGAAGTACTACTTCCGGCCCGGCAACCTCGGCTGGCCGGTGTTCGACACCGCGGTCGGCCGGATCGGCGTCTACATCTGCTACGACCGCCACTTCCCGGAAGGCTGGCGCGCGCTGGGCCTCGCGGGCGCGCAGCTCGTGTACAACCCGTCGGCGACCAGCCGCGGACTGTCCGCGTACCTGTGGCAACTCGAACAGCCCGCGGCCGCGGTCGCCAACGAGTACTTCATCGCGGCGATCAACCGCGTCGGGGTCGAGGAGTACGGCGACAACGACTTCTACGGCACCAGCTACTTCGTCGACCCGCGCGGGCAGTTCGTGGGCGAGCCCGCGTCCGACCGAGACGAGGAACTCGTGGTCCGCGACCTCGACTTCGGCCTGATCGACGAGGTCCGCAACCAGTGGGCCTTCTACCGCGACCGGCGCCCCGACGCGTACGGCCCGCTGACGGAGGCATGACGACGTGGCCCGCACCCTGATCCGCGGCGGCCTTGTGGTGACCGCCGCCGAGGAGACGTACGCCGACGTGCTGGTCGACGGCGAGCGCGTCGCGGCCCTCGCCGCACCCGAGGTCGCCGAGGCCTGGGCGCCCGGCGCGGACCGCGTCGTCGACGCGACCGGGATGTACGTGATCCCGGGCGGCGTGGACGCGCACACCCACATGGAGATGCCCTTCGGCGGCACGGTCGCGTCCGACACGTTCGAGACCGGCACCCGCGCGGCCGCGTTCGGCGGCACGACGACGATCGTCGACTTCGCCATCCAGCAGGTCGGCGGGACCCTGCGCGCGGGGCTCGACGCGTGGCACGCCAAGGCCGACGGCAACTGCGCGATCGACTACGCGTTCCACATGATCCTCGCGGACGTGAACGACGCGGTGCTCAAGGAGATGGACCAGCTCGTCGGCGAGGGCGTCACCAGCTTCAAGATGTTCATGGCCTACCCGGGCGTCCTCTACAGCGACGACGGACGCATCCTGCGTGCGATGCAGCAGGCCGCGAACAACGGGGCGCTGCCGATGATGCACGCGGAGAACGGCATCGCCATCGACGTGCTGATCGAGCAGGCGCTCGCCAACGGGCGGACCGATCCGCGCGTGCACGGCGAGGTCCGCAAGGCCCTGCTGGAGGCGGAGGCGACCCACCGGGCGATCCAGCTCGCGCGCGTCGCCGGCAGCCCGCTGTACGTGGTGCACGTGTCGGCCGCGGAGGCCGTCGCCGAACTGACCGCTGCCCGGGACCTCGGCCTGAACGTGTTCGGCGAGACGTGCCCGCAATACCTGTTCCTGTCGACGGACGACCTGGCCCGCCCCGGCTTCGAGGGCGCGAAGTACGTCTGCTCCACGCCTCTTCGGCCGGTCGAGCACCAGGCCGCCCTGTGGCGCGGCCTGCGGTCCGACGACCTGTCCGTGGTGTCCACCGACCACTGCCCGTTCTGCTTCGTGGGCCAGAAGGACCTCGGGCGCGACGACTTCTCGAAGATCCCCAACGGCCTCCCCGGCGTCGAGAACCGCATGGACCTGCTGCACCAGGCGGTGCTCGACGGGCACATCACGCGGCGCCGCTGGATCGAGCTCGCGTGTGCGACCCCGGCAAGGATGTTCGGGCTCTATCCGCGGAAGGGCACCATCGCGCCCGGCGCGGACGCCGACCTGGTGGTGTACGACCCGGCCGCCGAGCAGACGGTGTCCGCCGCGACGCATCACATGAACGTCGACTACTCGGCGTACGAGGGCCGGCGACTCACCGGCCGGGCCCGCACGGTGCTCTCGCGCGGCACGGTCGTGGTGGACGACGGGAAGTACACGGGGCACGCCGGACACGGCTCGTACCTCAAGCGCGACACCTGCCAGTACCTGGTGTGAACGGTGTGAACGGCATCGACGGTGTGATCGCCGTGATCGGCCCCCGGCGTGGCCCTGGTAGGGCCCGGTAAGGAGACAAACCCGCATGGACTTCGGTCTGGTGCTCCAGGCGGACCCGCCCGCGTCCGAGGTCGTCGAGCTGCTGAAGACCGCCGAGCGCGCCGGGTTCACGCACGGCTGGACGTTCGACTCCGTCGTCTTGTGGCAGGAGCCGTTCGTCATCTACAGCCGCGTGCTCGCCGAGACGTCGACGATCACCGTCGGACCGATGGTCACCAATCCGCTCACGCGGGACTGGACCGTCACCGCCTCGCTGTTCGCGACCCTCAACGAGATGTACGGCGACCGCACCATCTGCGGCATCGGGCGCGGCGACTCGGCGGTCCGGGTCCCCGGCGGCAAGCCGGCCACGCTGGAACGCCTCGGCGAGGCCATGCGCGTCGTCAAGGAATTGGCCGAGGGCCGCGAGGTCGACATGCACGGCACGCGCGTGCGGATCCCGTGGGTGCGGGAGGGGTCGAGCCTGCCGATGTGGATGGCGGCGTACGGTCCGCGGGCGCTGGAGCTGGTGGGGCGTCAGGCGGACGGCTTCATCCTGCAGTTGGCCGATCCGTACCTGACCGAGTACATGGTCAAGGCAGTGCGTGCCGCCGCGGTGCGCGCGGGCCGGGACCCCGCGGCGATCAAGGTGTGCGTCGCGGCCCCCGCCTACGTCTGCGAGGACACGGCCGCCGCGGTCGCCCACGCGCGCGAGCAGTGCCGGTGGTTCGGGGGCATGGTCGGCAACCACGTCGCCGACCTGGTGGCGCGGTACGGCGAGCACTCGTCGGCGGTCCCGGAGGAGCTGACCGAGTACATCAAGGGCCGGCAGGGCTACGACTACTCGCACCACGGCCGGGCCGAAAACCCGTCGACGCAGTTCGTCCCGGACGAAATCGTCGAGCGGTTCTGCCTCATCGGGCCGGTCGAGACGCAGTTGGAGCGCCTGATGGAGTTGCGGGACCTGGGCGTGGACCAGTTCGCCGTGTACGCGATGCACGACGCGCGCGAGTCCACCATCGCGGCGTACGGCGAACGGATCATCCCCGTGCTGTCGTGACCTCGCGTGCTCGACCGGCCGCGGGCCCGGCCGCCCGGCCGACCCGCGGGCCGGCCGGGCGGAGGCGCCACGCGGCCGGTCAGTCGTCCCGGCCGCTGGGCGGCGTGTGGTCGCGCAGCATCATCGTGTAGAGCGGGGCGAGCGGGTACGGCCGCGAGAAGCCGACGGAGCGGTACCCCTGGCTGTCCCAGAACCCGACCGCGGCCGGGGAACTGGCGCGCAGCGTCAGCGTGGTGCGCGTGCCGGTCCACGGGCCGACCAGGGCGTTGTGCATCGCGGTGCCGAGGCCCTGGCGCCGGTAGGCCTTTCGTACCGCGAACTCGTAGACCGCGAAGGTCTGCCGGCCGTCCTCGACCGTCATCGGCTCGGGCAGCGGGTCGACCATGCCGGACCACCAGCGGTTGTCCGCGGGCAGCGGGACGCCCAGGCCGAACCCCATGGGTATCGAGTCCTCGGCGGTCCGGGCGAAGACGAGCGCGAAGCCGGGTGCGTCCAGGTGCCGGGGCAGCACGTTCTCGTCCCAGTCCCGGGCGTCGGACTCGGACCGAAGATACGGTTCTTCGGCATACACCTCGGTATATATCGTTCTGATCGTCTGCCGCATCGCCGGAACGGCGACCTCCTGGCCGGTGAGGTGGTCGAGCGTCCAGGGCACGGGCGCGGCGGTCACGGGAACTCCTTCGCGGGGACAGGGCGGAGCGCGTTGGGACGGGCGGTGCGGGGAACAGCCGGAGGACATCGTGGAGGACGGCGGCCCGACGCGACAACTGCGAATCCGCGCCCGGGACGACGGCGGGTCCGGGCGACCGGCAGGTGCGTGCGGAACGCCATCCCCCATGGGGGATGCCGGTGACGCCTCTTCGGTTCCCGGCGCAGGACAGTCCACGCGCGAGCGCGTGCGGACGCAAGGGCGACGGACCGTGCGATGCGCCACCCGCAATGCCGTGGCCCGCCACCCAAACCACCCGGTACCGTGCCGCACATGATCAGAACCGCCACGCGCGACGACGTTCCCACGATCCTGCGCTTCGTACGCGAGCTCGCCGAGTACGAGCGGGCCGCGCACGAGGTCCACGCCACCGAAGCGGATCTCGAACGCGATCTGTTCGGTCCGACCCCGGCCGCGAACGCGCTCATCGCCGAGGACGCGGACGGCACCCCGCAGGGCTTCGCCCTGTGGTTCACGTCGTACTCCACCTGGCTCGGCAAGCCCGGCGTCTATCTCGAAGACCTGTACGTCACGCCCGACTCGCGCGGCGGCGGCCACGGCCGCGCCCTGCTGGCCGAACTCGCCCGCATCGCCGTCGAGCGCGGGTACGGCCGCGTCGAATGGTCGGTCCTGGACTGGAACGACCCGGCGATCGGCTTCTACAAGTCGCTGGGCGCGACCCCGCAGGACGAGTGGACCGTCTACCGCCTGACCGGCAAGGCCCTCGACGACCTCGGCCGCCGCTGATCATTCCGTCTCCGGAGCGCGGAACAGGCCGGGTACGGCGGCCGGTTCCCGTCCGCGCTCCCGGTGAGGCGGCGCGCGTGCCGATTCCGGTCAACCGGCCGCGAGCGGCTTGACCCACCGCGTCCAGTGCGGCTCGGGCCGATACCCCGACGCCGCCCAGGCCGCGCGGCCCGAGGTGTTGCGGTCCAGGACCATGGCATCGCCGCGTCGCCCGCCGAGTGCGACGAAGCGCTGTTCCGCGGCGTCCAGGAGCAGGCGCCCGATGCCGCGCCGCCGCAGGGCCGGGTCCACGGCGAGCCGGTACAGGTGGCACCGCCATCCGTCCCAGCCGGCGACCACCGTACCGACGATGGCGGAGTCACCGGCGGCAGACGTCGCGATCAGCAGCGCGTCGGGGTCACGGGCGACCAGCCCGGCCACACCGTCCCGGTCGTCGCTGATGCTCGTGCCTTCGGCGGCCGCGGCCCAGAAGGCCAGTACGTCGTCGGTGTCGTCGCGGGTCGCGGCACGGATGCGGTAGTCGCTCATGCCATCTGTCTACAGCGCCTCCCGCGCGAGCCCAACCGGATTTGCGCACCCGGTCGGCGGCGTCGGGGTCAGCCCAAGGTGAGGGGCTCGCCCGGCGTCGCGGTGACGACGTCCCGCTCCGGCCCCTCGGTCAGGCCGGTCAGCAGACGCGTGTGCACCTCGCGGCCCGCGTCGCTCAGCACCGCGTCGTGGATGAGGATCGCGCGGCGCGGCGCCACCTCGCGCACGTAGTCCGCCGCCTCGGCGACCTTCAGCCAGGGCGCGGCGGCAGGGGTCAGCAGCGTCGGCACCGGCGCGTCGGGGACGGTCAGCGCGTCGCCGGGGTGGAACACCTCTCCGTCGACCAGGAACCCGACGTTGTCGACGAGTGGGATGTCGCGGTGGATGGTGGCGTGCTTCTCGCCGTACACGTGGACCGGGACGCCCCCGGTGCCGCCGATCTCGAACGTGTCGCCGTGCGTCACGGCCAGCACCCGGCCGCCGAGGTCGGCGAACTGTGCGGCGAGAGCCGGGTTCGTCCATACCTGGAGCTCGGGGTTGTCGGCCAGCGCGGCCCGCAGTTGGTCGGGCACGACATGGTCGAAGTGCTCGTGCGTCACCAGGACCGCGTCGGCGCCGTCGAGGACGTCGGCGGGGTTGAACGCGCCCGGGTCGATGACGATGGTGATGCCCTTGGCATGGAGGCGCACGCACGAGTGGCCGATCTTGGTGAGCTGCATGTCCGTACGGTACGCCTCGCCCCGTGCGATCCGACGGCGGCACGCTCGGGCCGGGTCCGGCGACAGCCCGGGCGGCCGGGGGCACGGCCCGGGCGGCCCGGACCGTGGCCGGGTGCGGGCGTGCCGAGGCGCGCCGGACGGGGCGCGAGGCGGCGGTCAGGCTCCCCCGATCCGCTCGGCGGCGGCCTGCAACTCGCGGATATACCATGCCCGTTCGTCCTTGCCGACTGCCGCCCGCAGCGGACCGATCTGCAACTCGTGCCGCGCGCGCCCGGCCCCGTCGAACACCGGAGCGGACAGATAGCTGAGGGGCAGCGGGCGGTCGTCGTCGAGGTCCGCCTTGGTGTACGGCTGTCCGCCGATCACGACCAACTGGTCCAGCACGCGCGACCGCAGGTCCGCCCGCCCCGGATGCGCGTCCAGCAGGTCCACGACGTCGCGCAGCACGGCCAGAAGCTGCCCGTGCTCGGCGGTGGGCCGCCACAGCGCGACGCCTGTCGCCTGGGCCAGCACCAGCAGTTCCGCCAGCTCTTCGCGGCTGCCCTCCGGTCCACGCGCGAGCCAGGCCGCGCGATCGGCGGGCGGGCGCCACGGCATCACGGCCGCGCCCCCGGGTGGTCGCAAGGGCAGGCGCGTCCCGACGGCGATGCCGGACGGCAGCGCCTCGGGGCCACCCGCGACGGCGACAAAGGTGATCTGCGCAGGGCCGATCTCGGACAGCGCCACCCCGCAGCCGAAAAGCTCGGCGAGGGCGTCGAGTTCGCGCGCGAGCGAATCGAGGACGCCCGCGCGGGTCCGGACCGCGTCCGCGACGCCCAGGAGCCCGGGGCCGAGGGTGTAGGTGCGGGCCGCCGGGTCACGGCGTACCCACCCGGTGGCCTCCAGCGCGGACAGGACGGCCGTGGTTGTCGACCGGTTGAGGTCGAGGCGCGCGGTCACGTCGGCCACCGTGAGCGGCGCCGGATCGGCGGCCAGGAGTTCGACGACGGCCACAACGCGGTGGGTGGGAGGCGAAGGGGATTCCGCGGTCTCGCTCATGCGCCGTCCGTTCCGGCGCCCTGGATGCTCCCGCGCCCTTGAATCGGCCGCACCCGCGGCCTAGAGTCCGCAACGGCACCGAATATACATCACCGGGATGGCGAATATTCGCCATCCTGCCAATGTCGAGGAGCTGTCGATGAGTTCCGCCTCCGATCAGCCCGATCTCATGGACACGCCTGACATCGAAGGGATCGACTTCGCCTTCGACGACATCGAGGACGTACACGCGGTCCTGGCCGACCTGCGCGCGAAGAAGCCGTACGCCGTCGTGCCGTACGCCGGATTCCGCGCCCTCCTGCTGCTCTCCCACGAGTTGGTCACGGCCGCGTTCAAGGACGAGGCGTCGTTCCCGTCCGCCGCCATCTACTCGGCGACCACCGAAGCCGTCCTGGGCCACACGATCCAGTGCATGAGCGGCGAGGAACACCGCATCAACCGCGCGTTGGTGGCACCCGCGTTCCGGCGCAAGCTCATGGACGGGCACGTCGCCGGCATCCTCGAACCACTCGCGCACGAGATCGTGGACCGCTTCGCCGACCGCGGATCCGCGGACCTGGTCGCGGAGTTCACGCACCAGTACCCCATCCAGGTGATCACCCGGCTGCTGGGCCTGCCGGTGGACGACGAGGAGCAGTTCCGGCGCTGGGCGTACGAGCTGTTCCACTACCCCTTCGCGCCCGAGGCGGCGGATCGGGCGTCGGCGGAGTTCACCGCATATGTGACGCCGATCGTGGCCGCGCGCCGCGCGCAGCCCGGTGGCGACCTGCTGTCCACGCTCGCCACGATCCGCGACGACGAAGGCCGCATGCTGTCGGACGAGGAGATCCTGTCGTTCCTGCGCCTGCTGTTCCCGGCCGGCGCGGACACGACATACCTCGGACTCGGGAACGCGCTGCTGGCCCTGCTCACTCATCCCGACCAGCTCGAACTGCTGCTCTCCGCACCCGAGAAGCACCTGCCCTGGGCCGTCGAGGAGGCGCTGCGCTGGGAACCGCCGGTGGGCCTGCTGCCGCGCATGTGCCCCGTCCGGGTGCGGGACTGGCACGGCATCGACATACCCGACGAGACACCGCTGATCTTCGGCATCACCGCCGCCAACCGCGACCCGCAGGTGTACCCCGACCCGGACCGCTTCGACATCACCCGACGCGCGATGGCCACCCTGGCGTTCGGCGACGGCCCGCACGTCTGCCTCGGCACGTTCCTCGCCATCGCGGAGATGCGCGTGGCCCTGAAGGTGGTGCTGGAGCGGCTGCCCGGCCTGCGCCTCGCAGAGGGCGCCGAAGTACGCGTGAAGGGCATGCTGACCACCGCGCTGCGCGGACCTGACCGGCTGCCGGTGACCTTCGGGGGCTGAACCTTCCCTACAGTGCTGTCCCGGCGACGACACGACTCGGCTCGGCAACGGCCCGCGATGCGTGAGGGCTCGAGTCATTCGAAGGGGCGGACGGCGTATGGCACAGCGCATGACACGGCCCACGGCATGGAGACGCAGGCTCACGGCAGTTGCGGCCCTGATCGCCGCATGGGCGCTGCTGGCGGCACCCGGGACCGTCGTGCACGCGGCGGTGAACGACCGCGACGACCAGGTCCCGGGCGCGGGGGGCGTCCCGTGGTCGGTCGCGTCGGCAATGGCCGCAGTCGGAGCGTACGTCTTCTGGCGCTACGTGGTGGTGCCGCGCGGCGGCCGTGACTTCCGCGGCCTGGCAGTCGGCTCGATCGCCCTCGTGGCCGGCGCCTCCGTCGTGGGCTTCGTGGTCGCCGCGATCGACCCCGCCAACGCGTACGCGAGCGGCCTGATCGCCTCGGCAATCTGCCTGGCGGCAGGTGCGCTCAGCCGCGCCCCTGCCGCCGCGGGCCGACCGCCGCGCAGCCGACCGGGCAGGCCTGCCTCGGGCTCACGGCCCTCAGGCGGCCGTCCGCGGCGGCAGCGGGGTACGGCCGGGCCGACGCGTACCGCACGCCCCCCGCGCGTCGTGCGGCCCACGCCGGGGTCGGCACCGTCCCCCGGCCAAATCTGGTTCGCGTCTGTTCCGTTCGACGACGTGGCCGAGACCAAGGACCGCCCGTGCCTCGTGGTCGGCACCGGCCCGCGCGGTGTCGACATTCTGAAGATCACCAGCCAGGACAAGTCGGGCCGCCCGGGGTACATCCGCATGCCGGTCGCGGGCTGGGACAAGTCGGCGACCCACGACAGCTGGCTCGAACTGGACCGTCCCCGTCGGATAGCCCGCTCGGCGTTCCGCCGCCCCCTCGGCATCTGCGACGAGGCCGTCTGGCGCCAGGTAAGCCGCCACCACAACGACCGCTAGCCGCCAGGCGTACGGCAGGATGGCGGGCGTGATCGTGAAGTATCCCTGCGTGTGCTGCGGCCGGTTGACGATGCACGAACAGCCCGGGTCGCACGAGATCTGTCCGGTCTGCTTCTGGGAGGACGACGCGGTGCAACTGCGCTGGCCCGACCGGGCAGCGGGCGCGAACCGGACCGCACTGACCGAAGCCCAGCGGGACTTCCAGAACGTCGTCGGCCTGCCCGTCCCTGTCAGGGTTTCGCGGCGGCTAGGGCTATGAGGTCCTGGGTGAGGTCGGCGTCCTGGTCCTCCAGGTCCCATTTGCCTTCCCGGATGGCGGTGTTGGTGGCCCAGAAGACCATCGTGTGGTCGGACGGGCGGATCGCGAAGCGGGCGAAGGACCAGTCGTTGCCGCCGTCGTGAGTGATCAGCGGGCCCTTGTCGGTCGGGAACACGGTCAATCCGTAGCCGTACGAGCTGGGCAGGCCGTCGCCCTCGGGGACGTGCGGGGTGAACATCTTGGCCTTGGCCGCCCCGTTCAAAATCGTGTCCCCCTCCAGGGCGCGGTACCAACGGAACATGTCACTCGCGGTCGACAGCAGGCCGCCGTTGCCGCGCAGGTTCCAGTACGGGCCGTCCGGCGCCCACGGATGCTCGAACGGCCGCCCCTGGGACGCACCTTGCTCGTCGTACTCGACGGCGACGTCGCCGCGGCCCGGATCGGGCAGCACGTAGCCGGTGCGGGTCATGCCCGCGGGGCCGAAGAGGTTGCGGGCGAGGAAGTCGCCGTACGACATCCCGGACACCTTTTCGACGACGGCGGCAAGCACCGAATAGCCGGTGTTGGAGTACGCGAACTCCTCGCCCGGTGCGGCCTCGAGCGGTGTGGCGAGGGCACGGCCCAGCATCGCGTCCCTGGACAAAGGCTCGTAGTCCTCGCCGATGCCTTCCGGGAGCCCCGAGGTGTGGGTGAGGAGCTGATGGATGGTGATCGCGCGCTTGTCGGCCGGAACCGCGCCCAGGTGGACGCCGATGCTGTCGGTGACCCGCAGCGCTCCGTTCATCTCCAGCTTCAGAACGGCCGCGGCGGTGAAGGACTTCGTGATCGAGCCGATGTCGTAGACGGTGTCGCAGCCCGCCGCCCGGCCCGCGGCCTCGTCCGAGCGGCCCAGTCCTTGGCAGCTCACCAACTCGCCGTTCCGCGCGGTGACCACGGAGCCACCGGCCCCCTCCGGCCAGTTCTCGCCAAGGAACTTCGCGACCGCGTCGGCCTGTTCGGAGGACGGGAGAGGCATCGGGAGGGATGTGGTCCCGCCCGGCGACGGCGGTTGCGAGCCGCCGGACGCCGCAGCCGAGGGCGACCCCGTCGGAGTTCCGGTCGGAGTGCTCGACGGAGTACCTGACGGCGAATCGGCGGTCTTGTCGTCCGTGCCGGAGCAGGCGGACAGTGCGACCGTCAGCGAAGCCACCGTGATTGCCACGTACTTGAGCGCACGCTGACGCGCTTCGTTCTTCATGTTCGGCATGGGATCCCCGAGTTGCCGACGCGGCCTCTCCGCGTCCCCTCCGAAACGCTATGAAGATCGGACGCCGGGGTCGTCACGCATGCGAGCGAACCGTCCCCTCCCCGGTACGGGGGAGCCTCGCCCGGGCGACTCCCTGGCAAGGGGCACCGGCAGCACCCGGCCAGGGGATGCGGAAGCCCGTCCGGGACAAACCACGGGGTCTCCAGGCGGCACGCGGCAAGGTGCCGGGACATGGTGAAGGCCCGCCTCGTGTGCGAGTGTTCCGAGGCGGGCCCGACACCGTCACCAAGGGCGCAGATTCCTTGGAGATGATGTCTGTGACTCTATGCGGCCGCACTGACAACGCGGCCGCACCGACAACACGGCTCGGCGGCGGGCTACTTGCCGCTTTCCTCGGCGAGAGTGTGGGCCACGAGGGCGTTGGCGTGACCGTGGCCGAGGCCGTGCTCGCTCTTGAGCCAGCCCACCAACTCCATGTGCTTGGTCAGCGGCGACGAGCGGATCAGGCCCTGCCACTCCGAAATGGGTCGGCCGTACTTCTTCTCGATCGAGGGAAAGTACGACGCGGGGCCCTTCACCGTCTCAGCCATGTCCGTGGTCCTCTCGGGTGCGGTGCGGTCCGTCGCGCCCCGCCCTGTGCGGTGCGCCTGTCCCCTTATGACCGTCGTCGCCGTGGAAACTCATCGCTCACGCGAACGTGATCCACACCACCCGGCACCTCCCCCGCCCCACGGCGTCCGTCATGCCACGCCGGCCGCGCGGAGGATGTCGGCGTCGGTCAGCGTCGCGGGGGCGAGGCGGTGGCGGGCGTGGTGGTTGGCGAGGCGCTGCACCGCGGCGTTCACCGGGGTCGGCACGCCGTGGAGGCGGCCGAGGCGGGCGATCTCGCCGTTGAGGTAGTCGGCCTCGATGCCGCCGGTGCCGCGCAGCAGGCTCTGGTACGACGAGCCGCCGGCACGGTCGGCGCCGCGTACCGGGAGGTCGACGATGAAGCCGCGGCGCGGGGAGTCGGCCGGTTCGAGGAGGGGTTCGATGCCCGCGGCGGCGTAGCAGGCGTCCGTCTCGCCGCGCAGATGGGTGGCGACGGGGCCGACGCGGACGCTCGGACCGCAGAGCGCCTCCGCGGCGTTGGCCAGGTTGTAGAGGAGCTTGCCGTACTTCCACCGCATGATGTCGTCGCGGGCTTCGGAGGGGAATGTGGCCGACGAGAGCGCCGCCGCGATCTTGCGCGCGGTGTCGTCGGAGCCGCTCGGGTAGCGGCCGAGGTCGAGGGTGCCGGCGACCGGGGTGGAGTGCAGCTGCACGATCCCGGGCTCGGTGTACAGGGCCGGGCACATGACGTTCATGCCGTACACGTTGTCGAACGAGCGCAGGGCCATGTCCTCGTTGGCGACGCCGTTCTGCGCGCAGACCACCGGGGTCGACGCCGGAGCCGCCTCGGCGAGGTCGCGGAGCGCGGCGGGGGTGTCCTGCGTCTTCACGCTCAGGAGCACGACGTCTTCCGGCGCGAACGTGATCTCCTGCGGGTGCTCGGCCACCGGTACGTTCACCACCTGCTCGCCCTCGGGGTCCAGGATGCGGAGCCCCTTCCCGCGGATCGCCGCGGCGTGCGCCGACCGCGCGATGAGCACCACGTCGTGGCCCGCCGCCGCCAGCCTGCCCCCGACCGCTCCGCCGATCGCCCCCGCGCCCAACACGATGAACCGCATCAACTGCCTCCCACCGACCGAAGATCGCTTGCCGTCAGCGGCCCACGATAGAGTTGACGGTCGTCGAATGGGTCAAGGCCCGTGACAGGGGGCCGGCGTCAGTGCGCGGGCGAGACGTGTACGGGGAATCCGTTCAGCACCGCCGTGCCCGACAGGGGGTCGAGCCGTGAGCCGTCCAGCAGCTGGTTCACGTTGACCCCGGGGCGTTCCGCGGCGACCGAGAGCCGGGTGCCGGGGCGGTCGTGCCCCCACCCGTGCGGCAGGCTCACGACACCTGGGCGCATTCCCTCGGTGATCTCGACCTCGGCCTCCAACTCGCCGCCCTCCCCCTTGATCCGGGCCGCCGCGCCGCCGACGAGGCCGAGCCGTGCCGCGTCGTCCGGGTGGACCTGGAGGGTGCAGCGGTTGGAACCGCCGGTCAGCGCCGGGATGTTGTGCATCCAGCTGTTGTTGGAGCGCAGGTGGCGGCGGCCGACCAGCTGGAGTGTGTCGGCGGCCGGAACGGCGTCGAGCGCGGCGCGCAACCGGGGCATGTCGGCTTCGACGGGTGCGGGGAACAGCTCGATGCGCCCGCTGCGCGTCTTGAGGACGCCGGGCAGCCGCGGCTCCAGCGGGCCGAGGTCGATGCCGTGCGGAGCGGCGCGCAGGGCGTCCAGCGTGAGCCCGTAGGAACCGAGGCGCAGCATCATGTCCAGGCGGCGTTCGGGCCCGGTGGCGCCGATCAGCTCGGCGGTCACCTCCTTCGGGTCCCGTCCGTGTACGGGCGACTGCTCGTCCGCCACGGCCTTCGCGAGGGTCGTGGCGACGGCGAGGTCGTCGACCGCCGAGGGCGGGGCGCCGTGCATGCCGGAGACGGCCAGGATCAGCCGGGCGTGGATCTCGCACTCGTCCATGCGGCCCGGACCGAGCGGGAGGACGGCCGGCGAGTACCGGGCCTGGTTGCGCACCGCGAACTGGTTGAACACGAAGTCGAAGTGCGGGCTCTGGGACGGCGGAGGCGGCGGCAGCACGACGTCCGCATGCCGGGTGGTCTCGTTGAGGTACGGGTCGACCGACACCATGAAGTCGAGCGTGTCGAGCGCCGCGTCGAGGCGCCGTCCGTCGGGTGCGGACAGGACGGGGTTCGCGGCGATGGTGACGACCGCGCGGACGCGTCCTTCGCCCGGGGTCTCGATCTCCTCGGCGAGGGCGGTGAGCGGCAGTTCCCCCTTGGCCTCGGGGTGGCCGGACACCCGGCTGGCCCAGCGTCCGAGCGCAAACCCCTTGCCGGGTCCGGCCTTTCGAGGTGCCGGTGCGGTCGCCCCGTGCGGGAAGAGCGCGCCGCCGGGCCGGTCGAGGTTCCCGGTGAGCACGTTGAGGACGTCGACGAGCCAGTTCCCGAGCGTGCCGTATTCGACGGTTGAGGAGCCGACCCGCCCGTACACGGCCGCAGTGGGCGCGGCGGCCAGCTCGCGGGCCGTGGCGCGGATGGCGTCGGCGTCCAGGTCGCAGGCGGCGGCAACCGCGTCGGGGGTGAACTCCTTGACCGCCTCCCGGAGTTCGGATACGCCGTCGACGTGCTCGGCAAGGTCTCCGAGCCTGACGAGATCCTCGGCGAACAGGGTGTGCACGAGTGCCGCGAGGAACAGCGCGTCGGCGCCCGGCCGGATGGCGAGGTGGCGGTCGGCCAGGCGGGCGGTGCGGGTACGGCGGGGGTCGACGACGGTGAACGTTCCGCCCCGCGCCTGCAGTGCCTTGAGCTTGCCCGGGAAATCGGGGGCCGTGCACAGGCTGCCGTTGGAGTCGAGTGGATTGGCCCCGAGCATCAGCAGGTGGTCGGTCCGGTCGAGGTCGGGCACCGGGATGGCGAACGGGTCGCCGAAGAGCAGCCCGCTGGACACGTGCTTCGGCATCTGGTCGACCGTGGACGCCGAGTAGTAGTTGCGCGTGCCGAGGGCGCGGAGCAGCAACGGCGGGTAGAGCGCCCCGGCGACGGTGTGCACGTTGGGGTTGCCGAGGATCAGGGCCACGGCGTTCTTCCCGTGTTCCTCGACCAGCGGCCGGACCCGGGCGGCGATGAGGTCGAAAGCCTCGTCCCAGGTCGCTTCGCGCAGAGCCCCGTTCTCGCGTACGAGGGGCCCGGTGAGCCGGTCCGGATCGCCGTCGACCTCGGGGAACGCGGCGCCCTTGGGGCAGATGAAGCCCCGGCTGAAGATGTCGTCACGGTCGCCGCGGGCGGCCGTGACCCGTCCTGCGTCGATCGTGAGCGTCAGCCCGCAGGTTGCTTCGCACAACGGGCAGATGCGCAGGGCCTTCGACATGGCGATCTCCCAGGGGCGGGGCAATGGCGGTGGCTCACGGGCACCCGCGAGCATACCGACGGGTAGCCGGGCCTGACAGCTTTCGGTCCGCCGCCTGTGGCCCGTCACATCGGTGGAGTCACGGGGTCGGTGCGCCAGCCGCGTTCGACGGACCGGCCGCACTGCGCGGGGTCGTCGCCGGCCGCGACGTACAGACCGGTCAGCATGGGGATCGCGTACGTCAGGGCGCCCTCCGGCAGCGGTCCGGCGGTGGCGAGCGAGGCGAGTCCGTGGCCGATCACCCAGCTCTGGGTTGCCAGTTCGAGCGGATCGACGTCGCCGCGGAACCGGCCGGAGTCTTTCGCCCGGCCGACGTTGCGTACGAGACTGTCCAGCGTGTCGTCGGCCGCCTGAGGGTCCTCGAGTTCGAAGTCCGCGTCGAACATGACGCGGTAGAGGTCGGGCGCGTCCAACGCATTGGCCACGTACGCGGCCCCCTGCGCCGCCAGGTCCCGCACCGGATCCGCACTCGGTGCGACGGCGGCGAGCCGGGCCGCCAGGAGGGTGAACCCCTCCTGGCGCAGCGCGCTCCAGAGTCCGTCCATGCCGCCGAAGTAGGTGTAGACCGCCATCGTCGAGACGCCGGTGCCCGCCACGAGGGAACGGAGCGTCACCGGTTCGCGTGCCCGCAGCATCTGCGCCGCTCGCCGCAGGAGCAGGGCGCGTACCGCCGGGTCCTTGGTTCTTGCCACGGCAACACAATACATAGCACTGCTATGTTATTCCGAAGCACACCGACAGCCAGGAGGACCGACATGGCCGTGCAGCTCATGAACCCCGACGGTCTGCCCAAGCCCGAGGTCTACCGCCAGCTCTCCGTCGCGACCGGGTCCCGCCTCGTCTTCCTCGCCGGGCAGGTCGCCCGCGACGCCGACGGCGGGAAGGTGGGCGAGGGCGACCTCGCCGCGCAGGTGGAGCAGGTGTACCTCAACATCGCCACCGCCCTCGCGGCCGTGGGCGGGTCGTTCGACGACGTGGCCAAGCTGACCGCGTACGTCGTCGACTGGACTCCCGACAAGATGCCGCAGCTCGGCGAGGGCGTCGGGCGGGCGGCCGCCAAACTCGGCGTCGACCCGACCAAGCCCGTCACGCTCATCGGCGTCGCCGCCCTGGCGGAACCGGACCTGCTGGTGGAGATCGAGGCCACCGCCGTCCTGGACTGACGACGCACGCGGGGCCGGCGCCCGGCCCCTGACGCCCGACCCTGACGCCTTGAGGCGCCGGGCGCGGCCCGGAGGGGCGGGGCTGTCGGTGGCATCACCTGCGAGGTAGCTTCGCGGGGTGTTGCTTCACGAGATCTTGCGGGCCGCGGCGGGCCGGGCGGCGGATGACATCGCGCTCATCTGCCCCGAGGACGGAGTCGAGCTGACATTCGGTCAGCTCGACGCGCAGTGTGAGGCGTTGGCGGCGGCGGTGGCCGAGCGCGTCTCGCCCGGCGGCCGGGTGGCGATAGTCGCGCACAACCGGGCCGAGTACGTGGTGGCCTGCTACGCCGTACCGCGTGCGGGACGCGTCCTCGTGCCGCTGAACCCGCGCCTCCACCGCAACGAGTGGGTCGACCTGCTGAACCGCTCGGGTACGGAGCTGGTGCTCGCGGACCCTGCGCTCGCGTCCGAGCTCGCCGACCGGGAGCGCCCGGTGGTGACCTTCGACGAGTGGGACGCCCTCCTGGCGGAGGGTCGCGCTGCCGCGGCCTCGGCGCCGACCGGCCCGAGCGACGACCGGGCGCTCGCGTGGCTGCTGTTCACCTCCGGCTCGACCGGCCGCCCCAAGGGCGTACGCCTGACGCATCGCAGCCTCACCGCCGGCATGCGCACGACACTCGCGCGGCGCCCGGTGCACGCCGACACGGTGTTCCTCACGCCGTTCCCGCTGTGCCACGTGGCCGGGGCGTACCAGGTGCCCATGCACCATATGCGCGCCCGCCCCGTCGTGTTGGTGCGCAAGTACGACCCCGCGGCGCTGCCCGCCCTCGTGGCGCGGCACGGCGTCACCAACATGTCGCTCGCGCCGACGATGATCGACGCGCTGTTGGCGCAGGACGGCGTCGCGCGGTTGCGCGGCCGCCTGCGCGGCATCGGGTACGGCGCCTCGCCCATCTCCCCCGAACTGCTCCGCCGTACCGCCGATGTCCTGGGCTGCGACCTCGGACAGGGCTACGGCTCCACCGAACTGTCGGGCAACGCGGTATTCCTGACACCGGAGGAACACCGCCCGGAGCTGCTGTCGGCGGCCGGTCGGCCCGGTCCCGGCGTGGAGCTGCGCATCATCGACGACGCGTGGGCGGACGTGCCGACCGGGCAGGTCGGCGAGATCGCCGTCCGCGCCAAGCAGGTGTGCGACGGGTACTGGGAGGACCCGAAGGCCACCGACGAGGCGTTCCGGGACGCGTGGTTCCGCACCGGCGACCTCGGGCGCCTCGACGACGCCGGCTACCTCTACGTCGCGGACCGCAAGAAGGACATCGTCATCTCCGGCGGAGAGAACGTCAGCGCGCGCGAGGTGGAGGGTGTCCTGCGCACCCATCCGGGGGTACGCGACGTCGCGGTCATCGGCATTCCGGACGCCCGTTGGGGTGAACGCGTATGCGCGGTGGTCGTGCCTGCCGACGCACGACCGTCCGAAGCCGAGCTGGAAGACGAGCTGGTGGCGCTGTGCCGTGCACGCCTCGCGGGCTTCAAGATCCCGCGTGTGGTCCACTTCGTCGACGAGCTGCCCGCGACCGGGACGGGGAAGGTCAGCAAGCCCGCCCTGCGGCAGCGCTTCGCGACGGCAGCGGGCTGACCGCGCCCACCCCGGCCCGGCGCCGCCGGCCTCGTACCCTCATGTCGCACCCCTGTGACAGCGTGCCTGTCATGATCGCCCCCACCTCGCTCCCGGCCCTCGACCGCGCCTTCCGCACCGCCTGGGCGACGGACACGTGCTCGCCCGACGACGCCGCGCGCGAGCCGTGGCGGCCGGACAATCCGGCGTGGGGGCACTGCGACATCACCGCCCTCGTGGTGCACGACCTGTTCGGCGGCGACCTGATGCTCGCGGACGTCGAACTGGACGGCGCCGATGTCGGCTACCACTGGTGGAACCGGCTGCCCAGCGGCCTGGCGCTCGACCTGACGTACGAGCAGTTCCGGCTGGGACAACAAATCCTCGATCCGCGCACGGTCGTACGGCCGACCGGCCCCCTCAGGCGCCGCGGGCCCGAGTACCACCTGCTGCGCGAGCGCTTTGCCGCGGCTCTGGGCCGGGAACTGCCGCCGGCCGGCAACTGAGCGCCGCCGATGACCGGCCGCGCGTCAGGCGAGAGGCCCAGGCCTTGTAGGTGTGCGGCCGCGTCCCAGCGGACAAATGCCCATATGACGCGAAGATCAAGTTCGCATGGAGGAGCGCACGCGGCGCGGCACACACGCCGAAGGCGCACACACAGGAGACCGTAGGGAGCCCCGGGCATGGCTAAGCAGACCGTCGCGGAACAGTACGTCGACCTCCTCGCCCGCGCGGGAGTCCGGCGCGTGTTCGGGGTCGTGGGCGACAGCCTGAATCCGGTCGTGGACGCCATCCGGCGCAACAGCGCCGTCGAATGGGTGCAGGTGCGC
This sequence comes from Streptodolium elevatio, assembly GCF_053592165.1. Classification (NCBI taxonomy): domain Bacteria; kingdom Bacillati; phylum Actinomycetota; class Actinomycetes; order Kitasatosporales; family Streptomycetaceae; genus Streptodolium; species Streptodolium elevatio. Next base: position 239,872 of record NZ_JBSFVE010000005.1, on the reverse strand, counting down.
CACGAAGAGGCGGCGGCGTTCGCGGCGAGTGCGGAGGCGCAGCTCACCGGCCGTCTCGCGGCGTGCGCCGGGTCGTGCGGGCCGGGCAACCTCCACCTGATCAACGGGCTCTTCGACGCGCATCGTTCGATGGCCCCCGTGCTCGCGCTGGCGTCGCACATCCCGAGCGCGCAGATCGGCCTCGGGTACTTCCAGGAGACGCACCCGGAGCGGCTGTTCGAAGAGTGCAGCCACTACTCCGAAATGATCTCGACGCCGGAGCAGATGCCGCGCGTCGTGCAGACCGCGATCCAGCACGCGGTCGGGCGGCGCGGTGTGTCCGTCGTGACCCTGCCCGGCGACATCGCGAGCCTCGCCGCCCCGGAGGGGTCGGTCGAGTTGGCGATGGCGTCGGAGCGTCCCACGATCCGGCCGGGCGACGGCGAGGTGGACCGGCTGGCCCGGCTCGTCGACGAGGCCGACAAGGTGACGCTGTTCTGCGGGCGCGGCGTCGCCGGGGCGCACGCCGAGGTCATGGAACTGGCGGAGAAGGTCAAGTCGCCGGTCGGGCACGCGCTGCGCGGCAAGGAGCACATCCAGTACGACAACCCCTACGACGTCGGAATGTCCGGCCTGCTGGGCTACGGCGCGGCGTACGAGGCGATGCACGAGTGCGACCTGTTGATCCTGCTCGGCACGGACTTCCCGTACAGCGACTTCCTGCCGCGCGACGTGCGGACCGTGCAGATCGACATGCAGCCGGAGCGGCTGGGACGGCGTACCTCGCTGGACCTGGCGGTGTGGGGCGACGTACGCGAGACGCTGCGCTGCCTGACGCCGCGCATCCGGGCCAAGTCGTCGCGCGCCTTCCTGGACCGGATGCTGAAGAAGCACCTGGACTCGCTGGAGGGCGTCGTCGGGGCGTACACCAAGAACGTCGAGAAGCACGTGCCGATCCACCCGGAGTACGTCGCGTCGATCCTCGACGAAGAGGCCGCCGAGGACGCGGTCTTCACCGTCGACACCGGCATGTGCAACGTGTGGGCGGCGCGGTACCTCACGCCCAACGGGAAGCGCCGCGTGGTGGGTTCCTTCGTGCACGGGTCGATGGCGAACGCGATGCCGCAGGCGATCGGCGCGCAACTGATCGACCGCAAGCGGCAGATCGTGTCCATGTCGGGCGACGGCGGGTTCTCGATGCTGATGGGCGACTTCCTGACGCTCGTGCAGTACGACCTGCCGGTCAAGGTCGTGCTGTTCAACAACTCGTCGCTGGGCATGGTCGACCTGGAGATGATGGTCGACGGGCTGGCGCCGCACGGTACGCGCTACCCGCACACCGACTACGCGGCCATCGCCACCGCCGCGGGCGCACGCGGCATCCGGGTCGAGAAGCCGCGCAAGGTACGCGCCGCGCTGCGCGAGGCCTTCTCGCACGACGGCCCCGTGCTCGTCGACATCGTCACGGACCCGGACGCGCTGTCCATCCCGCCCAAGATCACCTCGGCGCAGATCAGCGGCTTCGCGCTGTCCGCCAGCCGGATGGTCCTCAACGGCGGTGTGGGCCGGATGGTCCAGATGGCCCGGTCGAACCTGCGGAACATTCCGCGGCCGTAGCGCGCGTTCGGCGCCACGGCCGGGGGTGGGCGGCGTGTCGGGACCGCGACCGGGTCCCGACACGCCGCCCATCACACGGCGTCAACTCGGCAGGCCGCCGATCGGCACCCCGACGGATGCCAACCCGACCACCGGACCGTCCCCGAGCCGACCGCCGAATCCGCCCTCCGAAGCCGGATCCCGGGCGTTGCCCCCTCCGGCTAGCCGTTCACCTCCAGTGCCGCGCGCACCGCGGACTCCAGCGAACCTTCGATCCAGGCGTGCTTGAGCGAGGTGTGCTCACCCGCGAAGTGCACGGGGCCCTCGGGCGTGGTGACAGCCGGATGCAGGGCGGTCCACTGGCCCGGGGTGAACACGGCCGCCTCGCCGCAGGCGTAGCGGTTGCGCAGCCAGCTCTGGGTCGCGCCGTGGCCGGTGAAGAAGACCTCGACGCGCCGGCCGTACACCTCCTGCAAGCCGCGCAGGGCGTACGCGTAGCGCTCGTCGTCGTCGAGCGAGTCCCAGCGCAGCGCGTCGTCGGCCCAGGTGTAGCTGGCCAGGACGACACCGCCGGCGCTGCCGCCCGCGGTCGGGTGCGACGGGTGGTAGATGAACCGGTTGGCGTTGTCGGTGACCGAGCCGCCGCCCACGGCCTGTACGGCGGGCGGCTGGTCCCCGGCGGCGGTCTGCGGCGCCGAGGCGTACCGGGAGCGCAGCCCAGGGGCGATGTCGGCGCGGTTGACGGAATAGTGCGCGCCCAGCAGTTCGGCGTCCTTGCCGGCGCGGCCGGTCCGGTACAGCTCGTACAGGCCCGGGCGGATCGACTCCAGTTCCTTCCGCCACTGGTCCTCGTCGAACTCCCACCAGCGGCGCGAGAATTCGAGCAGGACCTTGGTGGCCGCGTCGTAGTGCAGCTCGGTGATCGCGCGGCGCTTGGGGTAGGAGAAGGCCGGTTCGACCTGCACGTGGCGCAGGGCCGCGAACGGGATGGTCACGATCGCCACGTCCGCCTCGAAGATCTCCCCGCCGGGCAGTTCGGTGCCGGAGTCCTGGTCGTTGCCGCCCGCCTCCCGCACGGTGTGCACCCACACCGAGCTGCGGCCGGGCTCCGCCAGGTGGGTGGTCCTGGCGGCCGGGTCCGCGGGGTCGCGGTACTCGAGTCGCGTGACGCGGCGGTTCATCACGATGTCGTTCTCGAGCTCGGGCAGCAGCGCGTACGGCAGTTCGGCGGTGCCGCCGGCGATCTCCCAGTAGGTGGCCGACGGGTTGATGTCGGTGTGGCCGAGGAAGCTGTGCAGGAAAGACAGCGGCAGGCGCGAGGTCAGGTTCTCCAGCGTGCCGAGTGCCTCGATGGTCGCGTTGTCGAACCCGGCGACCTCGGACATGAACCGGCGCAGCGAGAACTCGTCGTAGTCGTAGATGAGTTGCGCCCAGCCTTCGATGCGCTGCGGCAGGGGCAGCGGTTCCCGGGTGCCGTCCGGCCGGGTCGTGGTGATCTTCGCGTACGCCGGGGCGAGTGCGTTGGCCCAGCGCTCCCCCATCGTGCCGCCGCCCGCGGGCAGCCCGAAGCCGCCGTGCATGACGTCGGGGGACTTGGCGTATTCGTTCTTGCGCTGCCGCACGCCGTTGGCGCGGATCCAGGTGTTGTTGAGCTTGTCGGGTGCCTTGAAGTCGCTTTGCGCGGGCCCGAACCGCCATGTCTCGCCGGTGAACGCCTTGTACTCGACCGCGGGCGGCTGCCCTGCCGGGTTGCCGGTGCCGGGAACGATGTCGACGAGGTGGAACGGGCGCCGCTCGAGCCCGAGCTTGTCGATCAGCGCGAGGGTCATCGGGTGGAAGCTGGGCAGCCGCATCGCGCCGGCCTCGGCGGTGGCCTTGGGGTCGGCGAACGGGCGGGCGGAGTCCTGGCCGCCGGGGGCGGAGCGGAAGGTCTTGATGCGGCCGCCGATGCGGTTCGCGTTGGCCTCCAGGATGGTGACGCGGTGCCCGGCGCGCTTGAGCAGGGTGCCGGCGACCAGACCGGCGATGCCCGCTCCGATGATCATGACGTGCTTGGGAGCGGTGGTCTTGGGCAGGCCGTCCTCGATCAGGATCTTGAGGTACTTCAGCTTGAGGTCCTCGTCGCGCTCCCCCACCAGCAGGAGTTGGCGTGCCACCGCCACGCAGGTGTTCCAGCGGGCCGGGTCGACGTCGCGCTGCCGCGGGACCCCGACGGCGGTCCCCGGCGCCAACAGCGCGCCGGCTGCGGGGATCACCGCGGTCGTGCCCGCGGCGGTGAGGAACGCCCGGCGGGACGGGGCCGTTGGGCCGCCGCCCTCGCTGGGCGATTCGGGTGACTCGTCACTCTTGGAGTTGCTCTTGAAGGCCATGGAGACAGACTGGTTGCCCGAACGGCCCGCATCCGAATGGCCGCACCGTATCGGGTGAAAGGTTCACCCGAACGCTTGAACATCCAGACACTTGGGGGGTGTTCGGCCGCGACCCGTGATGCGGGCTCAGGCGGCGAGGAGTCCGCCGGTCGCGACCGCGCGAAGGGCACGGCTTACGGCCTCGTCGGCGGAGCGTACGGACGACTCGCCCGCGGCCCAGCGCTCCATGGCGATGCGCACGGCGGTGTTGACGGTCCCGGCGGCCAGTTGCACGTCGAGGTCATCGGGGGACGCTCCGACGCGCGCGGCGATCGCGGGGCGCAGGCTGTCCTCGGTGTCGCGGTAGACGTTCAGCCACACGGCGCGCAGCGCGGAGTGTCCGCCGACCAGGCGTAGGAGGGCGCGGAGTTGGTCCTCGTCGAGGCCGTCGGGGGTACGCGCGTGGCGCACCGACGCGCGGTACGAGGTCAGGAGCGCGTCGACGAGGCCTAGGGACGCGTCCGCGTCGGCGAGCCGGTCCACCCAGTCGCGCGTACCCGCCGCGAGCAGCGGGGCGATCGTCTCCTCCTTCGCCCGGAAGTAGCGGTAGAAGGTGCGCAGGGCCATGCCCGAGGCGGCGGCGATGTCCTCGACGGTCGTCGCGTCGTAGCCGCGGTCGGTGAACAGCCGGGCGGCGACGCGGGACACCTCGGTGCGGGTGTCCTCCTTGCGCCGCTCGGTCAGCGACGGTCGGCCCGGGCCCCGGCGCGTGCTCGTGGTCATGCACACAGCCTAGCGTCCGCCCGAGGAATTATTGGCACGACATGTATGTTTGACATGACGCGTCAACAACAAGGACCGGTGGGAGGCGGGGGCCGAGCGCCGGACCAGCACCAGACGGAAGGCTCCTCATGAACCGCTTCGACAACCGCCGCATCCTGGTCACCGGCGCCGGCTCCGGCATCGGCCAGGCCACCGCGCTGCGCCTGCTCGCCGAGGGCGGCACCGTCGTCGCCGCCGACGTCGCGGCGGACGGGCTCAAGGCCACCGAGACCCGCGCCGCCGAGGCCGGACTCGACACGTCCCGTCTGCGCACACTGGTACTGGACATCGCCGACGAGGCGAATGTCGTCGCGGGCGTCGCCAAGACCGTCGACGACCTCGGCGGCCTCGACGTGCTGGTGAACGCGGCCGGGATCCTGCGCGCGGCACACACGCACGAGACGTCGCTCGACCTGTGGAACCGCATCATCGGCGTCAACCTGACCGGCACGTTCCTCGTCACGCGCGAGGCGCTGCCCGCCCTCCTGGCGACCGGCCGCGGCGTGGTGGTGAACTTCAGCTCGACCTCCGCCGCGTTCGCGCACCCCTACATGGCGGCGTACGCGGCCAGCAAGGGCGGCGTGCAGTCGTTCACCCACGCGCTCGCGCTCGAGTACGGCAAGCAGGGCCTGCGCGCGGTGAACGTCGCACCCGGCAGCATCAAGTCCGGCATCACCGACGCGACCGGCGGCTACCTCCCCGAGGACACCGACTGGTCGCTGTTCGCGAAGCTGAGCCCGATCCTCGACACCGACGTGGAGTCCGCGAGCGGAGCTCCGATGGCCGGACCCGAGACGGTCGCCGGAGTGATCGCCATGCTGGCGTCGGACGACGGGGCGTTCATCACCGGCACCGAGATCCGCATCGACGGCGGCACGCACGCCTGAGGATCCGCCGCGGCCCGGTCCGACCAGACCCGACCCACGCGCCCGCGGCACCGCGCTCATAGGGTGATCAGTCCCGTCGTACGACACGGCGGGGCACGATCCTCGGGAGCACACCATGGCCAGGCCGGCACGTATCGCGCTGTTCTCGATCTCGGGACTGCTCTTGGCCGGCATGGTCGGCTCCGCGGGATTCACCGGCCTGGTCCTGCTGTCCAGCCACGACGTCGCGGCCTCCACGCAGTTCGACCTGCCCGGCGAGACGCTGACGATCGAGAGCGACGACGGCGGCCTCCACCTGGTGCCGGGCGGGCCGGGACACGTACGGGTGGACCGCAAGACCACTGAAAGCATCCGCGGCGCCGACCCCGAGTGGTCGCTCAGCGAGGGCACACTGCGCCTGACGACAAACTGCCCGTCCTTCTTCACGGTCGACTGCGACGGCGACTACACAGTCGCCGTTCCGCCGACCGTGAAGGCCGTCAAGGTACGCAGCGGAGACGGCTCGATCTCGGTCCGCGGCCTGGCCGCCGACATCGACCTGCACAGCGGCGACGGCTCGATGAAGATCCGCGACGTCCGCGCCGGCACCCTCGAGCTGTCCACGTCCGACGGCTCGGTCTCGGTGGCGGGCACCGCGGCGACCGACCTGACCGTCTCCTCCGGCGACGGCGGCGTGGGCCTGACCCTGACCGAGCCGCCGATGCACGTGAAGGCGTCGACGGGCGACGGGAGCCTGCGCCTCACACTGCCGCGCACCGAGGACGCTTACCGCACATCCGTCAAGGTCGGCGACGGCAGCCAGACCATCCAGATCAAGCAGGACCCCGACTCCCCGCGCACCATCGAACTGAACACAGGAGACGGTTCCGTCACCGCCACCTACCCGCGCTGACCCGCACCCACCGTCAACTCCCCACCCCCGCAGCCGAAGTCCACCCCACGTCCCGGTCACATCTACAGGCCGGCTCGCTCCAGCAGTGCTTCTGCCTGTTCGCGGGTGAGCGTCGGCGGGGCCGGTGGCGGTGAGCAACCCGTGTGGGGGTTGGCGGCGGTACGACAGGATCCATTCGGCGCCAGGGTTGGAAGGTTCTCCTGGGCCGCCGACGCGCTCAGTTCGGCATCCAGACCCATGGACCACAGGCTGGACCCGCACAGATCTCCGCGTCGCGGCGTCTTCGCACTCCCCCGCACCGTCGGTGATCCCGCACAGCCACGGGTTCCTCGCACGCATTGGACGGCGCAGCCGTTTCTGCCGGCTGTCCGCGGGGTCGGGTTGCCGGGTTTTGGGCGGGGTAGCGGGTAGCTTTCGCATCGGATACCTGGTTCATCCGGATACGTGGGTTCCCTTGACGCGGTCGTGTCGGGTCGCGCGGGGATTCGCGGTTGCGCCGGGGGCGATGTGGATCGGCTGACCTCCCTCAGGAGCACCGCAGGAGCACGGCATGAGCCACGAGGCACCGGAACCCGGCGAACCGCAGGCGACCGAGACGGCAGGCGGCGCGGATAGCGGCGGCGGGGAGAACCTGCGTACCGTCGTCGTCGCGGTCGCGGCCAACCTGGCCATCGCGGTCGCGAAGGCGGTGGCCGCGATGGTCACCGGGTCGGCGTCGCTGTGGGCCGAGACGGCGCACTCGTTCGCCGACACCGGCAATGAGGTGCTGCTGTTCGTCGGTCTGCGGCGCAGCGACCGGCCCGCCGACCGGCGCCATCCCTTCGGGTACGGCCAGGAGCGCTGGTTCTGGGCGTTCCTGGCCGCGATGGGCATCTTCGTCGTCGGCGGTGTGCTGGCGATCCAGGAGGGCATCCGGTCGCTGCTCGACCCCGAGCCGCTGGAATCGGTGTGGGTGGGCGTCGGGGTGCTGCTGGTCTCCGCGGTCCTGGAGGGCGTCTCGTGGCGCCAGGCGCACAAGCAGTTGAAGGCCGAAGCGGCGGCGAGCGACCGTACGCTCACCGCGCAGTTGCGGCGTGGCTCGGACCCCACGGCCGCGACGGTGTTCTTGGAGGACTCCGCCGCGCTCGTCGGCCTCGCGCTGGCCCTCGCGGCACTGGGCTTGCACGCGTGGACCGGCTCGGCGTTGTGGGACGCGGCCTCCAGCATCATGATCGGCCTTCTCCTGGTGGCGGTCGCCTGGCAGCTCGCCCGCCGCAACAAGGCGCTGCTCATCGACGAATCCGCGCCTGACAAGGTCGTCGAGCAGCTGCGCGAACGCGTCACCTCGCGCCCGTGGGTCGCCGAAACCGCCGAGGTGACGGCCGTGTTCGTCGGACCGCGACAGTTGTTCGTGTCGGTACGCGTGGTCCCGGTGCCGACGGTGGCGATCGGCGCCGCCGACCGGCTCCTGGCCGAAGTCGCCCGGTTGACGGCGGCGTTGGAGGCGGAGCCGACGATCACGCGGGCCGATGTGGTCGTGGTGGCGGCCGATTCCGCGGCATGAGCGGCCGTGGCCGTGTCCGCGGCGACGGCTACGAGGGCGTGGGCCCGCCGAGCGGGAGGGGGACGGCGTAGCGCCAGAACCCGTCCGGAGCGCGCCGTACGACGTCCGTGGCGGAGCCGCCCCGCCGTGCGTCGCCGCCGGGTGCCCACTCGATGACGAGGAGGCCGATATCGCCCGCCACGTGGTTGTGCCGCAGGCGCACGCTCAACTCCAGGGCCGCCGCCGACAGGTCGAGCCTCGCGACGACCGTCGCGCGAACGGCGTCGAACGCCGCCTCCAGCGCCTCCGCCTGCCCGCCCGCGCCGCGGGTCAGGCCGAGCTCGACCGTGCCGGTCGCCCGGTGCAGGGTCATGCGGACGACCGGGTCCGCGGGCTCGGGCACCATGAGGCGGAAGCCCGTGAGCCCCCAGGAGGGCGCGGAGGATCGGTCCGTCGGCGGCCGGTGCGGCGGCGGGGTCGAGGACGACGCGGGCAGGCTCATGCCGGCTCTCCTGGGTTGCGGCGGACGGTCGGGGCCGTCCGGTCGATCGGTACGCGTCCACTGTCGACCGGGGCGCTGACCGTTCCCTGACCACCGCCTGACCGACCACGCGGCCAACCGCGCGACCGACCGACTGCCCGACAACCCGCCTACCGCCGTGTTCCTCTTCGTCCCGCACCCACTCCCCTACGCCACCCCGGAATCGGCCCCGGCCCGCACGAAGCCTCGCCCGGCGCACGCCGCTTCGCGCGTACGGACCGTCCCCCTCCGGTGTGGCGTTCAGCCCTCATTCATCCGTCCGAGACCCTTACCTGGTATGCACATCGGGTGACCTCCCCCGATGTGCCCTTCCCCGCCCCCGCACCGTCCGCCCGGCCCGCCGCTCTCGCGCGCCGGCTGGGCACCGGCGACGCCGTGATGGTCGGTCTCGGTTCGATGATCGGCGCGGGGGTCTTCGCCGCCGTCGGCCCTGCCGCCCGCGCGGCGGGGTCGGGCCTGCTGGTGGGCCTCGGCATCGCGGCGGCGGTGGCCTACTGCAACGCCACCTCGTCGGCCCGGCTCGCGGCGCGGCATCCGGAGTCAGGGGGCACGTACGTCTACGGCCGCGAACGCCTCGGCCCCTTCTGGGGGTACCTCGCGGGCTGGGCGTTCGTGGTCGGCAAGACGGCGTCGTGTGCGGCGATGGCAATGACGGCCGGGGCGTACATCTGGCCGGAGTACACACGGGCGACCGGCGTGGGCGCGGTCGCCCTGCTGACGCTGCTGAACCTGCACGGCGTGCAGAAGGCCGTGTGGCTGACGCGCGCGATCGTCGCCACCACGTTGACCGTGCTCGCCTTCGTCGTCGCGGCCTGCCTCACGTCTGCCGACGCCGCGCGCCTCGAACCGTTCCCGGACGCGAGCCTGTATGGCGTCCTCCAGTCCGCCGGACTGCTCTTCTTCGCGTTCGCCGGGTACGCGCGGATCGCGACCCTCGGCGAGGAGGTCCGTGACCCCGCTCGGACGATCCCGCGCGCGATTCCGATCGCCCTCGGCATCGCGCTCGTCGTGTACGTCGCCGTGGCCGTGGCCGCGCTCCTCGCCGTCGGTGCCGACCAACTCGGCGCCGCGACCGCGCCGTTGGACACCGCGGTGGCGGCGACCGACCTCGACGGCGGAACGGCGGCGGTACGCGTCGGCGCGGCGGTCGCGGCGCTGGGCGCGCTGCTCGGCCTCCTGCTCGGCGTCTCGCGCACCGCCCTGGCGATGGCCCGCGACGGCCACTTGCCGCGTGTGCTGGCCGCCGTCGACACGACACACCAGGTCCCCCGCCACGCCGTCATCGCGGTCGGCGCCGCGGTGGTGCTCCTGGTCGGCCTGGTGGATCTGCGCGGCGCGATCGGGTTCTCCTCCTTCGGCGTGCTGGCCTACTACGCGGTGGCCAACGCCTCCGCCCTGAAGCTGCGTTCCGACGAAAACCCGCCGCCTCGCGCCCTCTCCGTCCTCGGCCTCCTCGGCTGCGTCGTCCTGGCCGCAACCCTCCCCTGGCGGTCGGTCGCCTGGGGTGCGGCCGTGCTGGCGACGGGCGCGGTCATCTGGTTCGTCCGCACCTCCCGCAGCGCACCGGACCGCGCAGCACCGTGAAAAGCCGCTCGCCCGGCGCGCCGCCCGTCGGCATAGTGCGGGCCATGATCTACCGAATCGAGTCCCACCCCGCCCGGTGAGCCCCCAGCACGAGCGCAACCCGCTCGACGGCACACCTGCCTTGTACGACCTGGCCCGGCACATGCTGCGCGACAGCCGCGAGGCGCTCGCCTCCCGGGCCCGCATCACCACCCGGCTCCCGCCCGCCCCTCACGACGATTCGCCCTCGCCCTGACGACATCACGCCCAGAATCTCAGTAGGTGCGGGGCACTGCGGCGATGCAGGTCGGGGTGCCGGTGGTGAGGGCTTCGGCCGGGGGTGCGAGGAGGCCGGTGGTCGGGTCGCGGCGCAGGGCGGTGACGGTGTCGGAGCGTTCGCCGGCGATGTAGAGGTGGTCGCCGATCAGTGCCGCGTCGCGGGGCCAGGTGACGCCGGTGTCGATTTCGGCGACGACGCGGGGCGTACCGCCGTCGAGGGCAAGGACGGTGACCGTGTCGGGGCCGCGGTTGGCGACGTAGAGGTGGCGGCCGTCCGGGGAGGCGACGATCGCGGAGGGGTGGTTGCGCGTCGGGCCCGCCGTGGCCAGGCCGGTCGCCGGGCCGTCGGGCAACGCACGGACCGCGGGGACCAGTTCGCCGACGACCCAGGCACGGTCCGGCGCCGTGTGCACGAGGTGGCGCGGGCCGAAGCCGGGCGGGGTGGGAACGGGCGCTTCCGCGACGAGTGTTCCGTCCGGGCGGAGGCGGTACCGCCAGACGCGGTCGGAGCCGAGGTCGCAGACCAGGACCGTGTCGCCGTCGAAGGCCACCTGGTGGGCATGCGGTCCGGCCTGGCGGTCGCGGTCCGGGCCGTCGCCGTGCAGTTCTACGACGGTGGTGTGCCGGCCGGCGGCGCCGTTCGGGGCGAGGGGGTGGACGGAGACGCGGCCGTCGCCGTAGTTCGCGGTGAGCGCGTACGCACCCGTGGGGTCGACCGCGACGTGGCAGGGCGCGCTTCCGCCGCTGGGGACGCTGCCGAGCGGGGTGAGCGAGCCGTCATCGGCGATGGCGAACGCGCTGAGGGTGCCCTGCGGTTCGAGCTCGTTGACCGCGTAGAGCCTACGTCCGTCGGGGTGCGCGGCGAGGAACGACGGGGACGGGGTCGCGGTCGGCTCGCCCAGCGGCGTCAGCACGCCGGTGGCCGGGTCCTGGGCGCATACCGTGATGCCGGATCCGCGACCGCCGGTGGCGGGGGTGTAGCTGCCGATGCAGACGAGCGGCTGGGCCATGGCGGGGCATACTCCTGATCCTCGTGCGGTCGGACCGGAACGGGCATTGGTCTGGTCCAATGCCCGTTCCGGTCCGACCGTACGGCAAGCGGGGTCAGCCGCGTGCGCCGACCTCCACCCGCTCCGCGTCGTCCTCGCCCGGTGCGGCGGCCTCCTCCGCGGTGTCGGCCGCGAACTCGGCGACCGGCCGCGTGTCGGTCTTGGCGGTGCGCTTGAAGGTGAGCGCCGCCACCGCGCCGAGCAGCAGCGCCGCGGCCACGAGGTAGAGCGTGCCCTGTTGACCGTCGGCGACGGCGTGCTCCAGTTGGGTGCCGGTCAGTCCGTCGGTGTCGGTGTTGGCGATCGCCACGAAGATCGCGAGGCCGACGGCGGCACCGACCTGGGACGCGGTCGAGGCCATGCCGGAGGCGACTCCCTGCTCGCTCGCGTCGACGCCGGACGCGGCGGCGATCCACATCGCGGTCCACGCGATGCCCTGGCCGACGCCCATGACGACGAGGCCGGGGACGAGCACGCCGTACGAGCCGTCCGCCGTGACGCCCGTCGCCAGCACAGCGGTGCCGATCGCGCCGAGCACGAATCCGCTGAGCAGCGCCGGGCGCAGGCCCGCACGGGTGGTCATGCGCTCGCCGATCTGGGTGCCCGCGAAGATCGCCACGGCCGGGACCAGGAACGCGAAGCCGGTCTGCAGCGCACTGAGGCCCTGGACCTCCTGCCACAGAATGGTCAGGAAGTACGGGATCGCCCCGAAGGTCCCCATGAACACGAAGGTGATCATGGTCGCGGCGGCGAGGCTGCGGTTGCGGAACAGGCGCAGCGGCATCAGCGGGTCGGCGGTGCGGGACTCGATGAAGGCGAAGCCGGCCAGCAGCCCGACGGCGAGGGCGGCGGAGACGAGGATCGTCGCAGACGTCCAGCCTGCCGCCGGCGCCTCGACGAGGACGTACACCAGAAGGGTGATGCCGGCGGTCGCGGTGAGCGCGCCGGGCAGGTCGAAGCTGCGGCGTGGGCCGGACATGCGGTCGCGCGGGATGAAGGCGAAGGCTCCGGCGATCACCAGTGCGGCCAGCGGCACGTTGACGAAGAAGACCGAGGCCCAGCCGAACCAGCTGGTCAACACGCCGCCGAAGAGCGCGCCGAGGGAGAGCCCGCTCGCGCCGGCGCCGCCCCAGACGGCGAGGGCGCGGTTGCGCTCCGGGCCTTCCGCGAACAGCGTGTTGACGAGCGACAGGGTGGCGGGGAACAGGAGTGCGCCGCCTATGCCCTGGACCGCGCGGGCGCCGACCATCATGCCGGGGTTGACCGCGAGCCCGCCGAGGACGGAGGCGCCCGCGTAGAGGCCGAGTGCGGTGATCAGGACCGAGCGACGGCCGAAGAGGTCCGCCGTACGGCCGCCGAGCAGCAGGAAGCCGCCGAAGGCGACCGCGTAGCCGCTGATCACCCATTGCAGGGATTGTTCGGAGAAGCCGAGTTCGGTGCCGATCTCGGGAAGGGCCACGAAGACGATGTTGTAGTCGACGGCGATGATCAACTGGGCGAACGCCAGGACGGCGAGCGCCCACCCGAGGTGCCGCGGGCGGGCGGCGGGGACGGTTGTGGGCATGGCGGAGAGACCCCTTGCTGGTGGGACTTGGTGCCGGGTGGGCCGTGCGGGGGGGGGACCGTGACACTGTGGAGCGACTGTGGGAATGTACGTGGACTTGCGTACTGAACGACTGTACGAGGATCTTCGTACAGTCTCACGACGGCCGTCAAGCCGGCTCCGCAGAATTGTTCGTACGTTCACGAACGGTCGTAATCGCGCTATCGTGGGTCCATGACGCTGTTCCACCCCGCCCCCGAGCAGTTCCAGGTGGAGAACGTGCTGACCGCGCTGGGCAACCCCACCCGGCTGGAGGTCGTACGCAAGCTCGCCCACGACTGCGAGTACGGCCACCCCTGCGGCACCCTCATCACCGGGGTCGCCAAGTCGACGCTCACCCACCACTGGCGCGTGCTGCGCGAGGCCGGCGTCATCCGGCAGGAGCCGGCCGGGCGCGAACTGCTCATCAAGCTGCGGCGCCAGGAGATGGACAGTCGCTTCCCCGGGCTGCTCGACGCGGTCCTGCTGGCCGCAGCCCAGGCCGCGGACTCGGCAGAGACCGACGCCGACGCTGAGGCCTCAATCGCCTGACGGCTCCGGCGAGCCCGGCCCGCCCGGTGCGTACACGGCCATGACCGCGCGCGCCGTCGCCTCGACGTCCGCGCGCAGCTCCGGCGGCGCCAGCACCTCGACGTCCGGCCCGAAGCGCAGCAGTTCCAACGCGCCGAAGCGCATCGTCTCCAGCGGCAGCACCGCCTTGACCCAGCCCTCCGCGTCCGGCGCGCTCTCCGTCTCCGCGACGACGCGCTCGCGCTGCGGCCCGAACAGGCCCGCGACGGCCGCCCTTGCGCGCGGTGACAGGCGTACGACGGCGGGGACCTGGTAAAGATTGCGCTCGAAATCCTCCGACCACACGGTCCAGTAGTCCGCCAGCGAGAAGCTCGGGTCCCGCTCGAACTCCTCGTCAAGCGTGGTCAGTTCGATGATCCTGCCGACCCGGTACGTCCGGTCCTTACGTGACCGCCCGCCCTCCCCGCCCTCGGCCGGCCGCGCCACCAGGTACCAGACGCCCGCCTTGAGCACGAGGCCGTACGGGTCGAGCACCCGCGGCGCGACCGCCCCACCCCACCGGCGGTAGCTGATCCGGATGCGCCGCCCGTGCCAGACGGCGTTCGCCGCCTCGGCCAGGTACGGCGACTTCTCGGCCTCCGCATACCAGCCCACCGTGTCCAGATGGAACCGCTCCCCCGTGCGCGTCGCCCGCTCTCGCAGCTCCGGCGCGAGACCCGCCATCAGCTTCAGCTGCGCGGACGCCACCACGGCGCCGAGCCCCAGCTCGGCGGCGGGCCCGGGCAGTCCGGCCAGCATCAGCGAATCGGCCTCGTCGGCGGTCAGACCGTTGATCTTGGTGCGGAATCCGTCGAGCAGGCGGTAGCCGCCGGCCGGGCCGCGCTCGGCGTACACCGGGATCCCGGCGGCGCTCAGCGACTCGATGTCCCGGTAGACCGTGCGCACCGACACCTCGAGCTCGTCGGCCAACTCCTGCGCGGTGACGTGGCCGCGCGTCTGGAGGGTCAGCAGGACGGACAGCAGTCGACTCGCACGCATGCCCCCAGTCTGCCCTGGATCCTGACAGAGGGTGTCAGGTATGGCGGGCATGATCGTCCGAGCGGACCGCGCTGCAGGATGCACTGTTGCGGAGTTCACCGTTGTTGAATGCACTGTTGCGGAATGCACTGTTGCGGACAATCACTGCGATGCGAGGAGCGACGGCATGACCCGCGAAGTCGGCAAGACCCAGGACGTCGGCTACGAGATCGGCGTCTCCAAGACCCTCCCCTACCCGGCGTCCGTGGTCTGGGAGTTCCTGACCGACGACGACGGCCTCGCGGTGTGGCTGGGCCCCGGCGCCGAACTCGGGCGCGAGAAGGGGACGCCGTACCGCACCGACGACGGCACCGAAGGCGAGTTGCGCAGTTGGCGGGAGATGGACCGGGTGCGGCTCACCTGGCGGCCGGCCGGCTGGGACCACGACACGACCGTGCAGGTGGCGATCCGCGCTTCCGGCGAGAAGACGATGCTGCGCTTCCACCAGGAGTGGCTGGCGGACGGCCGCGAGCGAGAGCGGCAGCGCGAGCACTGGAGGGCCGTCATGGACGCCGTCGTCGCCGCCTTGCGCGAGGAGCCGTCGGACGACTGACCCGCGGCCGGAAATTCATATAACCGGAACGTTGCCTTCCGTGATCAGCGGGTACCAGATGTGCGTTGAGGCTTGACGGCACGAGGAAAGGCGGCGTCATGAGCGGGTTCCTGGACAAGGCGAAGGAAAAGGCCAAGGAAACCATGGCCACCGGCAAGCAGAAGGCCGACGAGTTCCAGGCCAACCGTGCGCAGGGCGACCTCTACAAGCAGCTCGGCGCCGCCTACTACGCCGAGCAGCGCCAGGGCGCTTCGCACGACGAGGTGTCGCGGCTGCTTGCGGCCCTCGACGCCCACGAGCGCGAGCACGGACCGTCGACCGGCGACAGCCCCTCGGACGGCCCGGGCCCGGTCGGCCTGGCCTGACCGGACCGAGTGGCCCGACGGAACCGAGCGGCACGACAGGGCCGAGTGACCCGACAGGACCTGACCCGGCCGATCGGCGCCCTACCGACCCCTGCCGAGCCCCTGCCGGACGCCCTGAATGCCGGACGTCCCGAACCCCCATCGGACTTCCCGGCCCCCGGGCGCGCCCGCTCGCGCGTCCGGGTGTTCGGCACTCCGGGGCTGTTCTAGGGGTTCGGGCCGTCCGGAACCGTCGAGGCGTCCGCCGCCTGCCCGGCGCCCGGACGGGCGTCCGCCCCCTGCGTCCCTTCCGCCGTCCCCGGTCCGAACTTCACCACCGTGATCGACGGGCGCCGATTGCGCACCACCGGGATCAGGTGTGCGTGCGGCGCCACCCGGGTGTAGAAAAATCCCCGCCCGGGGACCAGCGCGAGGTCGCTGATCTCCACGATGTTCGGGTGCGCGCCGTGCAGCTTCCAGCGCTCGGAAGCGTCCATGCCCCAGGGCATCGGCGGCGCGACGTACCCCTCGCGCGTCTTCACCCGGCCCTTGACCGTCTGGGCGCTGAACCAGCGCGGCACCGCGTCCAGAATCAGCGAGCCGTTCGGGAACCGCTCGGCGCACCGGGCGATGAGCGCGCGTACGTCGGACGGTTGCAGGTACATCAGCAGGCCCTGCGCGGTGACGATCACGCCGCGCGCCGGGGCCACCTGGTCCATCCACGCCTCGTCGAGCGCCGAGCCGGCGATGGGATGCACGCGGGTCTCCTGCGGGAGCAGGCGCGCCCGTAGCTCGACTATTTCGGGGAGGTCGACCGACAGCCAGGTGAGGAGGCCGTTGTCGACGCGCCAGAACTGCGTCTCCAGCCCTTCGCCGAGGGCGACCACCGTGCCGTCCGGGTGTCTGCCGAGGAACTCGCGGATCTGCTCGTCGAAGGTGCGCGCCCGGAGTGCCTGGCCCTGCGCGCTGCCCATGTCGGCCTTGCCGAACCGCCGTTCGAAGGGATAGTCGATACCGTCCAGCAATTCGACGCCCATCGGGTCGTCGAGCACCGCGTCGGGACGCCTCGCCTCCATCGCCCGGTGGTACAGGGTCCACAGCAGCGTCTCCGGAACCCCGTCGAGCGCAACACGGGTTTTCGGGCCGTTCGTGGTCGCAGTCGCCATGCCGAGACCTCCTCCCGTGCCCCACGCTAGTCCCACGCCCGGGAAAATACCTGGTGACGGGCAAGCGATTCCGCCTACTGTGAGGCACGTGAACAACGCACCTCCCGGTGCGAAGGGTCCGGATACTTCCTTCCACGAAAATCTCCGGTCCCGCTTTTGATCTCGGGAGGACAGGCGTGGGGTGCCCGGTGCGCAGGCATCGGTTACTTCGACTCATAATCGCGAGGTTCCGGGTTCGATTCCCGGTCGCCGGCGCAAGCTCGGCGGTAGCTCAATTGGTAGAGCACGTGTGCCGAAGCCGCTTCGATCTCGGGCACCCCCTCACGCCTCCTCCCCCCAATCCACGGTCCCACGGGGGGATTTCGGCATGTCCAAGTTCAACAGCCGTACACAGCGCGCCGTCGCGGTCGGTCCGGTCCGCACCACCACGCGCACGCCGACCACCACGACGTTCGAGGGCGGCGCCGCGTACGTGCGCGAGCCGCGCGGCGAGCTCCTGCTGTTCGCACTCACCAACATGGTCGGCGAGGCCGCGTTCTACGAGTCCGCCGACGCCCGCGACCGCCGGTTCCGCGACCTCGTACACGACGTGGCCGCCGAGGACCCGGCGTGGATGCGCGGCTTCATCGGCTGGCTGCGGGACGCCGCCGGCATGCGCTCGGCGTCGCTGGTCGCGGCCGCCGAGGCGGTGTTCGCGCGCCTGACGCTCGGCCTGCACGGCGAGAACCGGGCGATCGTCGACGCGGCGCTGCGGCGCCCGGACGAGCCCGGCGAGATGCTGGCGTACTGGACCGCGACGCACGGCCGTTCGCTGCCGAAGCCGGTCAAGCGCGGCGTCGCGGACGCGGCCGCCCGGCTGTTCACCGAGCGTGCGCTGCTGAAGTACGACACCGCGGGCAAGGGCTTCCGCTTCGCCGACGTGCTGGAGTTGACGCACGCCTCGCCGGCGGCCGACAAGCCGTGGCAGGGCGAGCTGTTCAGGCACGCGATCGACCGGCGCCACGGGCGCGACGAGAACGTTCCGGAGCGTCTGCGCGTCGTCGCGGCGAACCGGGCGCTGCGCGCGGAGGCGGCCGAGGACCCGTCGGTCCTGTTGGCCGCCGACCGCCTGCGGGCGGCCGGGATGACCTGGGAGGACGTGCTCTCGCTGGCCGGCTCGCGGCTCGACAAGGCGCGGCTGTGGGAGGCGATCGTGCCGTCGATGGGCGTCATGGCGCTGATCCGCAACCTGCGCAACTTCGACGAGGCGGGGCTGTCGGACGAGGTCGCGCAGGATGTGGCGCGGCGTATCGCGGACCCGGCGACCATCGCGTCGTCGCGGCTGTTCCCGTACCGGTTCCTGTCGGCGTACCGTGCGGCGCCGTCGCTGCGGTGGGGGCACGCGCTGGACCAGGCGCTGGCCGCGTCGACGGCGAACGTGCCCGCGCTGCCCGGCCGTACGCTCGTGCTCGTCGACACCTCGGGCAGCATGTCGTCGTATGTCTCGGCGAAGTCGAAGGTCACGCACGCGGACATCGGTGCGCTGTTCGGCATCGCGCTGGCCCACCGCGGGGCCGAGGTGGACCTCGTCGGGTTCGCGGACCGGCACTTCACGCACCGGATCACGCGCGGCGGTTCGGCGCTGCGCGACATCGAGGCGTTCTGCGGGCGGAACGGTGAGGTCGGCCACGGCACCGAGACCGTCGCGGCGCTGAAGGCGACGTACAAGGGGCACGACCGCGTCGTGCTGGTGTCGGACATGCAGGCGTTCCGGTACGCGGGCTCGGGTGCGGCCGGTGTGTCGGTGTCCGACGCGATCCCGGCGAACGTACCGATGTTCGGCGTCAACACGACCGGCTACGCACCCGCGGTGATCGCGAGCGGCACGCGCAACCGGTACGAGATCGGCGGCTTCAGCGACAAGCTCTTCACGCTGATGGAGGTCCTGAGCAAGGGCGGCGACGCCGGTTGGCCGTGGGAGTGAGCGGCCCGGGACGGCCCGCGATCACGCGTGCCGTCCCGGTTCGCGGGCTCTCGTTGGCTCTCGGGCCGTCACATCCCGCCGGGTCCCGGACGGGGGGACCACCCGGTCCGGGGCTCAGCGCGTGATCCCGAGCGCGCCCGCGATGAGGTCGCTCAGCCCGGTCCGGGTCCCGGCGAGGAAACCGCCGTCGACGGCGATGGCCTGCCCGGTCACGAACGACGCGTCGTCGGACGCCAGGAACAGCGCCGCCGCGGCGATCTCGTCGGGGCGGCCGAAGCGGCCGAGCATGTGCAGTTCGCGGTACTCCTCGCGGTACTGCGTCATGTTGCCCGACCCCATCACGGCCTGGAACATCGGTGTGTCGATGAACCCCGGGCAGATCGCGTTGACCCGGATCCCCGCACGGCCGTAGTCGATGGCCATGTTGCGGGTCAGGGTCACCACGCCGCCCTTCGAGGCGTTGTAGGCGCTGCCGCCCTCGGTGCCCTGGAGTCCCTCGACGCTGGCGATGTTGATGATGCTGCCGGACTGCTGCCCGATCATCAGGCGCAGCGCGTGCTTGGCGACCAGGAACGTGCCCTTGAGGTTGACGTCGACGATGCGGTCCCACTCGGCCGCGTCCAGGGCGTGCACCACTCCCCCGCCGGAGACCCCGGCCGAGTTGACGAGGATGTCCAGACGCCCGTGCTCGGCCTCGACCGCGGCGACGGCCGCGGCGACCGCCTCCTCGTCGCGTACGTCCGCCGCCACCAGGCCGCCCTTGCCCGGGAATTCCCCGTCGGGCGTGCCGAGGTCGAGGCCGACCACCGTGGCTCCCTCTGCGGTGAACCGCTCGACGCAGGCCAGGCCGAGACCGGACGCGCCGCCGGTCACCAGCGCGACCCTGCCGTGCAGCCTGCCGACCTGCCCGCTGTTGGTGCTCATCGAGGCCTCCCGTACGCGTGGAATCGTGGCACCGGCCGATGAGTCCGGCCGGTGGATCCGGCCGAGGGAACCTAGACCAACCGGGTGCGCGCGGCAAGCGAAACGCCTGTGCAGTTCCCGCGCGCTGTCCGGGTGCGGGCGTAGCGTGGATGGCCACGGAGAGGTCGGTCGTGGCGGAAGGACGAGGATCGCGGCATGGCGCGTTGGACCGATGTGGTCGAGAACGAGGCGGAGTTCGCGGACGAGGTCCGCAAGGCGTTCGACGCCTACACGCACAAGACGCTCGCGACGCTGCGCAAGGACGGTTCGCCGCGCATCAGCGGCAGCGAGGCCGGGTTCGTCGACGGCGACCTGTGGTTCGGCAGCATGCCCGGCGCGCTGAAGGCGCTCGACCTGCTGCGTGACCCGCGGTTCGCGTTGCACGCGGGCACCGGGGACGCCGACAGCGACTCCTGGCGCGGCGACGCGAAGCTGTCCGGGCGGGCCGTGGAGGTCACCGACCCCGAGGCAGTCGCGGCGGTCTACCGGGCGTGGACCGGCGAAGCGCCGGAAGGGCCGTCGCACCTGTTCCGGGCCGAGCTGACGGACGTGGTCCTGACGACGCTGAACCAGGCCCGCGACGGCCTGGCCATCCGGCTGTGGACCCCGGACGGCGGGTTGCGGACGTTCGCCCGCAAGTGAGCGCCCGGCGCGGTACGGGCCGGAAGCACGGGCGACCTCGACCGGCGGTTCCTCAGTCGGCGGTCGGTTCGGCGAAAGGGTCCGCGAGTGCCTGCGTCTCGGCGTAGCTCGGCACCCCCGCGGCGGCCCGCCCCGCGTCGTACGTGTCCCCGGCGATGGACCATGCCAGCTCCACCGCGCTGTGCAGCGCCGTGCGGAAGAGCAGCGACCCGCAACTGATGCGGGCGACGCCGAGGTCAGCGAGGCGGCCGTACGTGTGGCGGGCCGGGTTGAAAAGCAGGTTCACAGGCGCGGCGACCTCGCCCACCACCGCGCTGATCTCCGCGTCGTCGTCCAGCCCCGGGACGAACACCCCGTCCGCGCCTGCCTCGACGTACGCGGCGCACCGGCGCAGGGCCTCGTCGAGCGGCTTGCCGTCCGGCCTAACGAGCCAGAACGCGTCGGTACGCGCGTTGACGAACATGTCGGGCACGGCCGCCTTGACCGCGCTGATCGCCGCGCGCTGGAAGCCGAGGTCGGCAAGAGTGCCGTCCGACCTGCCGTCCTCCAGGTTCATGCCGACCACGCCGGCGGCCGCGAGTTCGGCGGCGAGCGCGGCCACCTCGTCGGGGTCGTCGCTGAAGCCGCCTTCCGCATCGACGGTGACCAGCGCGGCCAATCGGGTGATCCGGCGGGCCAGCGCGACGGTGTCGTCCCGCATGCCACCGCCCTGGCCGTCGGGCTTGCCGAGGGCGGAGGCCACGCCGAGGCTGGTGGTGGCGATGGCGGTGAATCCCCGGGCGACGAGTGCCGACGCCGACGCGTGGTCCCACGCATTGGGCAGCAGCAGCGGCCGTGAGCCCTGGTGCAGGGCACGGAACGCCTCGTAGCGGTCGCCGCGTTCGGTGGTCTCGGGGGTCGGCATCGCGTGATCCTGTCTGTCGTGGGTGACGTTCTGCGCGGGGGCGGACGGCTCAGCGGGGCTCGACGAACAGACTCGCCGGAATCCGCAGCACCGGGTGGGCTTCGTACGCGACCGGCGTGTCGACCCGGCGCCTGCCGTCGGCCGACAGCGCTTCGAGTACGCCGCAGGCGATGGCCAGGGCATGATCGCGGCCCGGACACGCGTGCAGGCCGTGGCCGAAGGTGAGGTGCGCGGTGGAGCCGCGCGTCGGGTCGAAGGTGTCGGGGTCGGGGAAAGCGTCCGGGTCGCGGTTCGCTCCCGCGAAGTCGAGGAAGACCGAGGCCCCTTCCGGCAGGCCGAGTTCCGGCACGGGTGCGGTGGTGCGGCGCCGAGTGCCGCGTACCGGCGGGTCGAGGCGCAGGGTCTCGTGCACGAGCGCGGCGACCGGGACGCCCGGGTACGCGGGACGCTCCGAGCGTTCGGCGCTCTTCGCGCCCTCCGTGCCCTTCGCGTCGGCAACCCGCGGCCCGGCGGGGAGCGCCGCGACGGCCGTGTTCCCGATGAGGCCGACGGTCGCGTCGCAGGTCTGCACGAGGACGGCGACGAGGTTGGCAGTGCGCTCGTCGTCGCCGGCGCCGTCGCCTGGGTCTGGGCTTGGGCCTGTGCCTGGGCCCAGGATCGTGGCCGCCCGGGCGACGCCTTCGTCGGCGCGGCACATCGCATGGTCCGGCGCGCCCGGCTGGTAGGCGGGGGCGATGCTCAGAATCGCGGCCACCAAGCTGTCCAGGTCGGATTTCCCGGCCCCCAGCGCCGCAGCGACCACGCGCACCGGAACGCGGCGGGCGAGTTCGGCCATGACGTCGACGGGTTCGGCGCGTCGCCCGAGGATCGCCGCGGTGGTCGTACGGGCAGCGGCACCCAGGGCGTCCGGCGCGATGCCGGCCAGGCAGTCGGCCAGGAGCGCGCGGCGGCGGGTGTGGGGCTCGCCGTCGGCGAAGCGGGCGGCCTCGGCACGCAGCCATGCGGTCGTGCGGTGCTCGCGGTCGGCGGCGGTGGCGGGTCCGACGGGTGGCACCGCGAGGCGCGGGTCGGCGAGGGCGGCGCGTACCGCGGCGTGGCCGGTGACCAGGGTGTCTCCGACTGCGGCTGCCTGAGTGCTCGTCATGCCGCCGACGCTAGGCGCGGATCGTTTCGGCGCACGCCGAACTTTGCCTGCGGCATGCTGGGGGCCATGACCCGCACAGATCATTCCGCGTCACGGCTCTCCGCCTTGACGGCGCTGCTCGCGGACGAGACGCGCGCGACGATGTGCCTCGCGTTGCTCGACGGGCGGGCCTGGACCGGCGGCGAACTGGCCCGGCACGCGGGTGTGGCCCCGTCGACCGCCAGCGAGCACCTGTCGCAGCTGGTCGCGGGCGGGTTGCTCGCCGAGGAGCGGCAGGGGCGCCACCGGTACCTGCGGATCGCGGACCCCGCGACCGCGCAACTGATCGAGGATCTGGCGGCCTTCGCGGGGCCGCCGGCCGGCACCGCGTCGTCGCTGCGGGCCCGTTCCGCGAGCACCGCCCTCGCGCGGGCGCGCACGTGTTACGACGATCTCGCGGGACGCCTCGGCATCGCCATCACGGACGCGATGACCGAGCGCGGGCTGCTCGCCCAGGAGACCGGGTTCGCGCTCACCGACCAGGGGCTGCGGTGGTTCGCCGAGTTGGGCGTGGACCTCGCGGGTGCGCCGCGCGGTCGCCGGCCGCTGGCCCGGCCGTGCCTCGACTGGACCGAACGCAGGCCGCACCTGTCCGGGATCTCCGGCGCGGCGTTGTGCGCACACGCGTTCGAGGCCGGCTGGTGCACGCGCATCGGGACGCAGCGCGCACTCGCGGTGACGGACCTAGGGCTGCGGGAACTGGGTGCGCGGCTGGGGATCGAGCCGGACGCCTTGTCCGTCTGAAGTCGCGGCCTGGGCCGAAAACCGATCGGGGGCGCGCGCCGTGGCGCCGCCCCCGGATCACCGGTCCTCGCGAAGGTCCGCGTCAGAAGTCCGGGTCAGGAATCCTGTCACAAATCCTCTTCACGTCAGCAATCCTCGTCAGAAGTCCTCGTCGAAGGAGACCGTGCCGGTGACGGCGACCTGGTACGCGGACACGCGCCGCTCGAAGAAGTTCGCCAGCTCCTGCACGTCCTGGAGTTCCATGAACGCGAACGGGTTTGCGGCGCCGTACATCGGCTCCATCCCGAGCTGCGCGAGCCTGCGGTCCGCGACGTGCCGGAGGTACGTGCGCATGTCCGCGACCGTCATGCCCGCGACTCCCCCGCCCAGCAGGTCCTCCGCGAACGCCGTCTCCGCCTCGACCGCCTCGGCGAGCATCCGACGCACGTCGTGGGCGAGTTCGTCGTCGAACAGGTCCGGTTCCTCGTCGCGCACGGTCTCGACCACCTGGAACGCGAAGTCCATGTGCGCGGACTCGTCGCGGAAAACCCAGTTGGTGCCCGAGGCAAGGCCGTTGAGCAGGCCGCGCGAGCGCAGGAAGTAGACGTACGCGAAGGCGCCGTAGAAGAACAGTCCCTCGATGCACGCCGCGAAGCAGATCAGGTTGAGCAGGAACTGCCGGCGCTCGTCGCGGTTCGTCAGCCGTCGGAGCCCCATCGCGGAGTCGATCCAGCGGAAGCAGAACTCCGCCTTCCGGCGGATCGACGGGATGTGTTCGACGGCCGCGAACGCCTTGGCCCGCTCGTCCGGATCAGGCAGGTACGTGTCCAGCAGCGTCAGGTAGAACTGGACGTGCACGGCCTCCTCGAACAGCTGGCGCGACAGGTACAGCCGCGCCTCGGGGGCGTTGATGTGCCGGTACAGGTTGAGCACCAGGTTGTTCGCCACGATCGTGTCGCCGGTGGCGAAGAAGGCCACGAGGCGCTGGACGAGGTGGCGTTCGGCCGGCCCCAGCTTGGCCAGGTCGGCCAGGTCGGAGTGGAGGTCGACCTCCTCGACGGTCCAGGTGTTGCGGATCGCCGCCCGGTACTTCTCGTAGAAGTCCGGGTAGCGCATCGGCCGCAGGGTGAGGCTCATACCGGCGTCGAGAAGCCGCGCCCGGTCCGGGGCGGGCCCCGCCTGCGCGGCGTGCGCGCCCAAGGCGGGCGAGGCGGTCGGCGCAGCCGGGGCGGGCAGGTCGGCCGACGCCGCTCGCGCGGCCTCGGGCTCGGGCTCGTGGACGGTCGTCACTGGCATGCCTCGCAGGCCTCGGGGTTCTCCAGGGAGCAGGCGATGACCTCTTCGTCCGCGACGGCGGGGGCGGCGGTCGCGACGGTCGCCTGCTGGATGCGCGTCGCGGGGCGCGAGCGCAGGTAGTACGTCGTCTTCAGGCCGGTCGACCAGGCGTACCGGTACATCGACGAGAGCTTGCCGATGGTCGGGTCGGCCATGAACAGGTTCAGCGACTGCGACTGGTCGATGTACGGCGAGCGCGCCGCCGCCAGGTCGATCAGCGCGCGCTGCGGCAGCTCCCACGAGGTGCGGTACAGCAGGCGTACGTCGTCCGGGAGTTCCGTCAGGTCCTGGACCGACCCCTCGGCGCGCTTGATGCGCTCGCGGATGGCCGCGGTCCACAGCCCGCGACGCTTGAGTTCTCGCACCAGGTAGGTGTTGACCTGGAGGAACTCGCCCGAGAGCGTCTCGCGCTTGAAGAGGTTGGAGATTTGGGGCTCGATGCACTCGTACGCGCCGGCGATCGAGGCGATGGTGGCGGTCGGCGCGATCGCGATCAGCAGGGAGTTGCGCAGGCCGTGGGACGCGACGCGGTCGCGCAAAGTGTCCCAGCGCTTGGTCTGCGTCGGGGTGACGCCGTCCCACAGGTCGGGCTGCAGGCGGCCGCGAGCCGCGTGCGTCTCCTGGTAGGCAGGGTGCGGTCCGGCCTCCTCGGCCAGGTCGCACGAGGCTTCCAGGGCCGTCAGGTAGATCTCTTCGGCGATCCGGGTGGACAGTTCGCGGGCCTCGGCCGAGTCGAAGGGCAGGCGCAGCGTGAAGAAGACGTCCTGGAGCCCCATGACGCCCAGGCCGACGGGACGCCAGCGCGGGTTCGAGGCGGCGGCCTGGCCGGTCGGGTAGTAGTTGATGTCGATGACGCGGTCGAGGAAGGTGACGGCGGTGCGCACGGTGGCCCGCAGCTTGTCCCAGTCGATGCCGGCGTCGGTGACGTGCGCGCCTAGCTGCACGGAGCCGAGGTTGCACACCGCGGTCTCCCCGTCGCTGGTGACCTCGAGGATCTCGGTGCACAGGTTGGAGAGGTGGACGACGTTGCCGGGCTCGGCGGCCTGGTTGCAGGTGCGGTTGGACGCGTCCTTGAAGGTCATCCAGCCGTTGCCGGTCTGCGCGAGGGTGCGCATCATGCGGGCGTACAGCTCGCGGGCCGGCATCTGGCGTACGAACCGCCCGTCGCGCTCGGCCTGTTCGTAGGCCGCGTCGAACTCCGCGCCCCACAGGTCGGGCAGCTCGGGCACCTCGTCGGGGTCGAACAGCGACCACACCCCGTCGGCGTCGACGCGCCGCATGAACAGGTCGGGGATCCAGTTCGCGAGGTTGAGGTTGTGCGTGCGCCGCGCGTCCTCGCCGGTGTTGTCGCGCAGTTCCAGGAACTCCAGGACGTCCGGGTGCCACGGCTCCAGGTACACGCACGCCGCGCCGCGGCGCTTGCCGCCCTGGTTGACCGCCTGGACGGAGGCGTCGAGCGTGTTGAGCCACGGGACGATGCCGTTGGAGTGGCCGTTGGTGCCGCGGATGAGAGCGCCGCGCGAGCGTACGCGCGACCAGGCGACGCCGATGCCCCCGGCGAACTTGGAGAGGCGCGCGATGCGGCCGTACATGTCGTAGATGGACTCGATGTCGTCCTGCGGCGAGTCGAGCAGGTAGCAGGAGGACATCTGGGTGTGCCGCGTACCGGAGTTGAAGAGCGTCGGCGAGCTGGGCAGGTACGCGAGGGAGGACATGAGGCGGTAGAAGCCGACGGCCTCGGGCGCGGTCTTGGACAGGCCGCAGGCGACGCGCAGCAGGAAGTGCTGGGGTGTTTCGACGACCGCGCGGTTGACCGGGTGACGGAGCAAGTAGCGGTCGTAGACGGTGCGCAGGCCGAAGTACTCGAACCGGCGGTCGGCGGCGGGGTCGACCGCGGCGTCGAGTTCGGCGGCGTGCGCGGCGACGAATGCGGCCGTCTCGTCGCCGACGAGGCCTTCCGCGTGGCCGAGCGCGATGCCGGAGCTGAAGCCGGTGATCCCGTGGGTGCCGACCTCGGTGTCGATGGTGCGGGCCAGCAGGCGGGCGGCGAGCCGGGAGTACTCGGGCTCCTCCGCGATGAGTTCTGCGGCGGTGCGCACCACGAGCGCGTCGCGTTCGATGTCCGTGGCGCCGGCGTGGAGTCCGGCGAGGGCCCGGGTGGCGACGCGTTCGGGATCGACGTCGGGGAGGTCGTCGGCGAGGGCCCGGATGACGGCGGCGATCGCCTCGGGGCTGTCCGCCGCGGTGTTCGCAGGGGTCCCCGCGGACGTGTCCGCCGGGTTTCCTGCGGAAATGCCCGCGGGAGTGCCCGCGGCAGCGTTGGCCTCAGATGCGGACATACCGGGGGAAACCGGCTTGTTATGGGCGCGCGAAATCGCGCTGTCCATGACGGTCACGGGCTCTCTCCTCGCGAGCTCGAAATGCGGTGACCACCGTGCGCCGCCTGACAGGGGGGCGGACACGGGCAACCGGCAGGTCTTCGGACTCGCGGGCATGCCGGGCACCGGCACGCTGGGGGCGTGCCGGACCGCGGAGTTCCTAGTGGCCGTCGCTTCCCCCGGCCGGGGGGCCGGAGTGCTTGGTGACGGCGGTCGTTCCCGCTCACCGCTGCGGGGGCAGTCCCGGCTTGACGTACACGCGCCGCGACATGTCGCGGGTGCGCGCACCCGGGTTCCCTCTTCAAAGGACCAATGCCACCTGACGGGACATCAGCACCTTTTCGCCACTTGCTCCGACAGCGCGGAGCAGGTGAACCAGCTGCGATCAGGAGCATATATCTAGTGGGTACCCCCGACGCGAACCACCAGTGGTTGTGTTCGGCGTGTCGCACGGCACGTGTCGTGACACGGGGGGTTCCGTCCCCCTCGCTCTCCGGGTATGTTACCCCCGGTAACACCTTCTGCCCGGGCCCTCCGCCCGGCGGATCGCGCGCTTCGCGCTCCGCTCCCGCACGGTTCACCTCTCCGAAAGGCGGTCGGCATGGCGACCCCGCTTACGGACGCATCCACCGGATCGACCGGTGTGACCGGAGTAGCTGATATGCCTGATATAGCCGACAAGTTCGGTTTGCCGGGAGCATCCGGCGAAGTCGGCGCGGCCGGCCTGACCGGTGCGGACCTCGACGGCTTCCGCGCGGCGCAACGCCTGGCCTACGACTGCGCCGAGGCCGTCGCGGCGCGCCTGCGCCCCGGCACGACCGAGCGCGAGGCCACGGCGATGATGCGGCAGTGGCTCGTGGCGCACGGCGTACGCGACTGGCTGCACCTGCCGTTCGCCTGGTTCGGCGACCGCACCGCGTTCACCGGCTTCAAGGTGCCACACCAGTTCTTCGCGACCGACCGCAGGCTGACCGAGGGCATGCCGTTCATCCTCGACGTCGCCCCGGTGTACGACGGGTACACCGCCGACATCGGCTACACGACCTCGCTCGGGCCGAACCGCGTCGTGGACCGTTTGCTCGACGACCTCGCGGCGCACCGCGCGTTCATTCTGGAGGCCGTGCAGGCCGGTCGGACGCTGCGGCAGATCTACCTGGACGTCGATGCCTTGATGGCCCGTCAGGGATACGAGAACCGGCATCGCGCGTATCCGTTCGGGGTGATCGCGCATCGCGTCGACAAGGTGGCCGACGCCCGGCTGCGGCCGCACGCGTTCGGCTTCGGAATGCGCGCGCTGCGGGGGCTGCTGCACGACGGCCTACGCGGCCACCGCGAGGGCTGGTCGCCGCTGTGGAACCACCGCAAGATGTCCGACCACCCGGCGACACCCGGGCTGTGGGCGGTCGAGCCGCACGTCGGATTCCGGGGCGTGGGCGCGAAGTTCGAGGAGCTTCTCGTCGTCGAGGACGACGGGCACGCGTACTGGCTCGACGACGACCTGCCGCACGTGCACCGCTGGGCGGACCGCGGATTGGCGGGGACCGCGGCCACCGGGACCGCGCCGGGGTTTGCCTCGGCCTTCAGTTCGGCCGCGGGGTCGGCGTCGGGCCCGGATTCGGCTCTGGGCCCGAATTCGGCTCTGGGCCCGAATTCGGCTCTGGGCCCGGCATCGGGCGCGGCATCGAAGGAGTCGGTGTGACCTCGCTGTACGACCTGCCGGGAGCCCGCCGCTTCGAGGTCACGTCGCCGGAGGGCGTACGCCTCGCCGCCGTCGAGGCCGGAGCCGCCGACGGCCCGACCGTTGTTCTCGTGCACGGGTACCCGGACACCAAAGAGGTGTGGTCCCACGTCGCGGCGCGTCTCGCCGACCGGTACCGGGTGGTGGCGTACGACGTACGCGGGGCCGGCGAGTCCAGCCGCCCCGACGCGACGTCCGCGTACGCACTCCACCGTCTCACCGACGACTTCGAGCGCGTCCTCGACGCCGTCGCGCCGGAGGGCCGCGTGCACCTGGTGGGGCACGACTGGGGGTCGGTGCAGAGCTGGGAGTTCGTCACGACGCCGCGCGTCGCGCGTCGCGTCGCCTCGTTCACGACGATCTCCGGGCCGAGCCTCGACCACCTGGGCCTGGTGACCCGGGAGGGGCTGACCCGCCCGACACCCGGGCGGATTTCGCGGAACATCGAGCAGGGGTTCCGGTCCTGGTACGTGTACGCGCTGCACGTGCCGGTCGCCCCCGACCTCGCGTGGCGCGGTGTGCTGGGCAAGCGCTGGCCCTCGATCATGGCCAGGGCCGAGAAGACGCTCGGCGCCCCCGAGCCGTCGTTGTCCGAGGACGGGGTGTTCGGCGCCAAGCTGTACCGCGCGAACGTCCGGCGGCGCATGGCGAGTCCGCGCCGGGACGCGATCGCCCGGATGCCGGTGCAGTTGGTCGTGCCCGACCGGGAGCGGTACCTCGCAAAGCGGATCTACGACGAACTCGACCGCTTCGCACCGGACCTGACGCGCCGCCAGGTGTCGGGCGGGCACTGGGTGCCGCGTACCAGGCCGGACCTTTTGGCGCGCTGGATCGGGGAGTTCGTGGACGGTGTGGAGCGCGCGGGTGGTGTGACTGACGGCCGGGCTGCGGGGATGACGGAGGCGGGCATGCCGGTTGCCGGAGTGGACTCATCCGCGGCGTCGGCGTCCGGGTCCCGCCCGCGGGGGCGCAGGGCGCGTCGGGCCGAGGACAACCGCCGTCGCTTCGCCGGCCAGCTCGCGGTGATCACGGGCGCGGGGAGCGGCATCGGCCGGTCGACGGCGCTGTCGCTCGCCGAGGCCGGCGCACGGCTGGTGCTCGTCGACCGCGACGGTGCCGCCGTGGCGCGCACCGCCGATCTGGCCGAAGTGCTGGGAGCTGCCGAGGCGTTCGCGGAGACCGTGGACGTCTCGGATGCGGCGGCGATGGAGCAGTTGGCGGGCAAGGTCCAGGCCTCGCACGGGGTTCCCGACCTGGTCGTCAACAACGCCGGTATCGGCATCGCGGGTTCGTTCCTGGAGACCACCCCCGAGGACTGGAAGCGCACGCTCGACGTCAATCTGTGGGGCGTCATCCACGGGTGCCGTTTGTTCGGGGCGATGATGGTCGAGCGCGGGCAGGGCGGGCACATCGTGAACACGGCGTCCGCCGCGGCGTTCCAGCCCTCGAAGTCACTGCCCGCGTACTCGACTTCCAAGGCCGCCGTGCTGATGCTCAGCGAGTGCCTGCGGGCGGAGTTCGCCGCGTACGGCATCGGCGTCACCGCGGTCTGCCCGGGGTTCGTGGCGACCGGGATCACGGGGGCCACCCGGTTCGTGGGCACGAGCGCCGAGCAGGAGCGGACACTGCGCGAGAAGACCACGAAGGCGTACAAGCGCCGCGGCTACCCGCCCGAGAAGGTGGCCGACGCGATCCTGCGAGCGGTCGCCGAGAACACCGCCGTACGGCCGGTCACGCCCGAGGCCCGTGCCGCCCGGGCCGCGTCGCGCTTCACACCGCGTGTGCTGCGTGCGCTGGCCCGCATCGACCTGCCCAAATGACCGGCCGACTGGCAAGCGGCAGTGAGGAGTCAGCACAGATGAACACGATTCCTTCGGACGGGCTCAGCGCCTCCTCTCCTCCCGTGGGGCTGGTGGGTCCGGCCAGGTCGGCGGGGTCCGTGGGTGCGGCGACGACGGCAATCTCGGCTACTGACACGCCGATTCGGCCGCGCCGGGTGGCGTTCGACTGGGAGCACACGCCGGTGCACTGGATCCCGGGCGATGCGCCGACCACCCATCTGATCAACGTGCTGCACCTGCTTCTACCCGCGGGCGAGAAGTGGTTCGTCCAGGTCTACAAGGAGGCACTGCCGCTCGTCACGGACGACAAACTCCGGGAGGACGTACGGGGGTTCATGGGCCAGGAGTCGGTGCACTCGTACTCGCACGCGGCCGTCCTGGACCACCTGCGGACGCAGGGCATCGACGCGTCCGGCTACACACGGAAGTTGGACTGGTTCTTCTTCGAATTCCTCGGCGACAAGCCGTACATCCCGATGCCCAAGGCCGAGTGGCTGCGCTTCCGTCTGTCGCTCATCGCCGCGATCGAGCACTTCACCGCGCTGCTGGGCAAATGGGTGCTGGAGGCCGAGGAACTCGACCACATCGGTGCGGACCCGGTGATGCTGGACCTGCTGCGTTGGCACGGGGCCGAAGAGGTCGAACACCGGTCGGTGGCGTTCGACCTGTACCAGCACCTGGGGGGCACGTGGGGGCGGTATCCACGGCGCGTGGAAGGGATGCTCTTCACCGCCCCGACCATCTTGTGGCTGTGGCACGTGGGTGCGAGCTATTTGATACGGCACGACCCGACCATCCCGGACCGCCGCTACCGGCTCCGCGACATGACGCGCGCGGCCCGGCAGGGACGGGCGCCGAGTTTCGTCGACTTGGTGTTCTCGATCCCGCGCTACCTGAAGCCGTCGTACCACCCGGAGGGCGAGGCGTCGACGCAGAAGGCGATCGACTACCTGGCGACGTCGCCCGCCGCGCGGGAGGCCGAGCGGCGGGCCGCGGAACGACGGGCTCGCTTGGCGGGGTGAGGTGTGCACCCGGCGGTCCGAGGTCCGGGCCCCAAGCCTGGCCTGGGGTCCGGACTCCAGGCCAGGCTTGGGGCCCGGGGCTGGGACCGGCTCCGGACGGGCTCTAGACTCCGGCGGATGGACCATGCTTCGGGAAATGTCGTGCGGGTGGGCGGCGCGACGTACGAGTTCCGGGACGAGACGCCGTCGGTGGAGACGTACCGCATGCTCCGGCCGGGCTCCGGGCTGAGCGCCAAGACGCGGGAGGCGTCCGAACTCGGGCTGCCCAACTCGTGGTACGCGGTGACGGTCTTCCACGACGGCGCACCGATCGGCATGGGGCGCGTGATCGGGGACGGCGGGCTCTTCTTCCTCGTCGTGGACATCTGTGTGCTTCCCGACCACCAGGGGCGCGGCCTCGGCAAGCGCATCATGCAGGCGATCAGTGATGAACTGGGCCGCCGCGCACCGCAGTCCGCGCACGTCGCGCTGATCGCGGACGGCGACGCGAAGTACCTCTACGAGAAGTTCGGCTTCGTCGAGACCGCCCCCGGCGGTGTCGGTATGGCCTACGTCGTCGGCGGCACCCGCGACGACATCTGAACCCCGGTCACACCACGGGTTCGTCGGCGAGGTAGGGCGGGGCGGGCTCGTACTGGATGTAGCGGCGTACGGTCCGGGCGTGGTCGCGCCCGTGCAGGCGTCCGATGAGCCACAGCGCCATGTCGATGCCTGCCGACACACCCTGCGAGGTCACCAGGGTGCCGTCGACCACGTAGCGCGCGTCGCGCACCACGGTGATGTCACCGCGGGCCTCAAGGGTGTCCTCGAAGCTCCAGTGCGTGGCGACCCGGCGGCC
Source organism: Streptodolium elevatio (assembly GCF_053592165.1). Classification (NCBI taxonomy): domain Bacteria; kingdom Bacillati; phylum Actinomycetota; class Actinomycetes; order Kitasatosporales; family Streptomycetaceae; genus Streptodolium; species Streptodolium elevatio. The sequence continues at coordinate 207,611 of NZ_JBSFVE010000005.1, read as the reverse complement.
CTTTGCCGGGCCGGCCTCGTGCAGGAGCAGGGAGCCGGTGCAGACGCCGGTCGTCCACTCGGCCGCGGCGGAGGTCTTGGCGATCCAGTCGAGGAGGGAGCGGTTCTCGACCTCGCGCCGGGTACCCTGGCCGCCGGGGACGAGCAGGACGTCGAGCGGCGGGTGGTCGGCCGTCGTGGCGTCGGGGAGGATGCGCAGGCCCTTGGCGGCGCGGACCGGGTCGAGGGACTCTGCGACGGCGACGACGCGGTCCTGCGTGGCGGGTTCCTGGCTCGCGCGCAGCATGGCGGAGACCGTGAAGACCTCCCAGGGGCCGACGAAGTCCAGTTCCTCGGCACCTTCGAACAGCAGCAGTCCGTACGTAGTCATGGTCGGCCTTTCGTGCTCCGGAATCGGTCGCGGTAGTCGGACGGCGATACGCCGACGCGGCGGTGGAAGGTGCGGCGCAGGGTCTCGGCGGTGCCGAAGCCGCAGCGCCGCGCGACGGCGTCGACGGGATCGTCGCCTTCCGCGAGGGCGCGGCGGGCGGCTTCGACGCGGACCTGTTCCACGTACACGGTCGGCGGGACGCCGCACTCGGCGGTGAAGCGCCGTTGGAAGTGGCGGGTGCTGAGCCCGGCGCGCTCGGCGAGTGTGTCGACCGTGTGGCGGGCGGCCGGGTCGGTGGTGACCGCCTCGGTGGCGGCGCGGATGGGGTCGGTGGCGGGGCGCACCGCCCACAGGGGTGCGCTGAACTGCGACTGGCTGCCGGGCCTGCGCAGGTAGAGCACAAGGTGCTGGGCGACGCGGTGGGCGAGTGCCCGGCCGAGGTCGTCCTCGACCAGCGCGAGCGCGAGGTCCATGCCGGACGTGACGCCCGCGGACGTCCAGACGGGCCCGTCGTGGATGAAGATCGGGTCGGGATCGAGTGCGATGTCCGGGTGGTCCTGCCGGAACTGCGCGACGCGGCTCCAGTGCGTCGTGACGGTGCGTCCGGTCAGCACGCCGGCCGCGGCCAGCAGGAAGACGCCGCTGCACACGGATGTGGTCCGTCGCGCGTGCCCGGCGACCTGGCGTACCCAGGCCACGAGTTCCGGGTCGCGGCTCGCCGCGTCGACGCCTCCGCCGCCGACCACGACGAGCGTGTCGACGTCGGCGGGGTCGATGTCGTCGATGCCGTACGCCGCGTGGATCGGCAGCCCGCTCTCCGACACGACCGGGCCCGCGTGCCGTGCGGCGACCAGGCAGCGGTACTCCGGGATATGGGCCATCACCTCGAAGGGACCGGCCAGGTCCAGGGACTGGAGGCCGGAGTAGGTCAGGAAGACGACAGTGCGTTGGGCCACGTGCCCAGCTTTCCGTGTGTGCCTGGCGTCGTCCACGTCGATGACCCCACAGATTGCGCCATCGGGGGCAGCGGGCGGGCGCGCTGATGATCACTCATTGAGAAGGCGGCCCATCCCGCCTACGCTCCGCTGACAGACCGTCAGATTCAGGGGCCGGGGCGCTCGTGGGCTGTTGTGCCGTGGGCCCGGGCCACCGTGGGCGAGGAGGAGCGATGGGCGTAAGGCTGTCCGACGACGAGGCGTGGGACGTCCTCGCGTCGTCGCACACGGGGGTGTTCACGTCGCTGCGGGCGGACGGCTTCCCGGTGTCGCTGCCGGTGTGGTTCGTGGTCGACGGGCGCGAGGTGTGGATCGCGGGGGCGGCGTCGACGTACAAGTTCCGCCGGGCGCGGCGTGACGACCGGGTGTCGTTCCTGGTCGAGTCCGGGCTGAAGTGGTCGGAGCTGCGGGCGGTCCAGTTCACCGGGCGGGCGGTCCTGGAGCCGGCGCCGGACTGGGCGCGGGTCGACGCCCTGTTCGAGGCGAAGTACCGGGACTTCCGTACGCCGCGCCCCGACATGCCCGAGAGCGCCCGCGCCCGGTACGACGCGGCCCGCGCACTCCTCCGGATCCGCCCCGACGGCCGCCTGCTGAGCTGGGACAACGCACGGCTGGACGGTGGCCGGTGACCGGCACGAGCGGGAGCGACGGCGACCTCCTCCGCACCGATCTCGACGACGGCGTCCTGACCCTCACGATCGCGCGCCCCGAGGCGAAGAACGCGCTCACGCTGGCGATGCGGCAGCAGATCGAACGGGTGTGCGCGCAGGTGGACGCGGACGACGACGTGGCGGTCGTGGTCTTGGCCGCCGTCGACCCCGTCTTCTGCGCCGGGGCGGACATCAAGGAGATCGCGGCTCTCGGTGCCGCACTGCCCCCGACCAACCCGGGCGCCGCCCTGCGGGCCGTCCGCAAGCCGGTGATCGGCGCGGTCAACGGCGCGTGCGTGTCGGGTGGCCTGGAACTGGCGCTCAGCTGCGACTGGATCATGGCGTCAGAGCAGTCGTTCTTCGCCGACACACACGCCCGGCTCGGTGTGCTGCCGCGTTGGGGGCTGTCGGCGCTGCTGCCGCGTGCGGTGGGCGTACGCCTGGCCAAGGAGATGACCGCGACAGGACGCCGCGTCCCGGCCGCCGAGGCACTGCGTGCGGGCCTGGTCAACCAGGTGGTCCCGCACACCGAACTCGCGGACCGGGTAAGGGAGTCCGCCCGCGCAGCCGCCAACACCGACCGCGCGGCGCTCGCGGCGTCACTCGCCCTCTACGACGCCGGCGACGGCACGGAGGAAGCCCTGCTCCGCGAACGCGAGCGCGCCCTCGCCTGGGCACCTCCACCGACCTTCCGCTGACACGAGAAGCCGCAAGCCCGAACACCCTCCCACCCCGGGCCAAGACCTGAACGCCAGGGCAGACCGACCACCCGGGGGGTGGCTTCCCCGTTCCGGCAACACTGGCGACGCCAGCAGCACCAGTTCGCACCGCGGCCCCGCCCTCGGCGCGAACCTGTATCGCGAGGAAGTTGGTGACGCCCAGTCAGGCTCCTCACCCGTACGGCTTTCTCCCGTTGCCGATGCCTCCGCGCGCGGTGACCATGGGCCAGGGGGCCGACTCGTTACGGCCTCCGGTCTGGAGGACACAGTGCGCGCGGTTGCCGTCGCGAAGCCCGCGGGCGAGCCCGAGCTCATGCGGCTGCCCGTTCCCGAGCCCGGGCCGGGCGAGGTGCTCATCAAGGTGGTCGCGGCGGGGCTGAACCCGCTCGACTGGAAGCTCGCGGACCGGGCACGGCGCGGCGAGACGGCCGACGAGGCGGTGTATCCGCTGATCTACGGCGTCGACTTCGCCGGCAAGGTCGCGGCGCTCGGGCCGGGGGTGACGCGGTTCGCCGAGGGCGACCCGGTGTTCGGGCAGCCCAAGCGCGTGCCGGTGGGGGCGTACGGCACCTACGCCGAGTACGTCATCGCCGCCGAGGACGGTGTGCTGGCGGCCGCGCCCGAATCGCTGCCCCTCCCACTGGCCGCCGCGCTCCCGACCGCCGGACTGACCGCCATGTCCATGCTGGACGCGGCCGGGCTCGTCGCGGGGCAGACTTTGCTCCTGGTCGGCGCGGCCGGCGGGGTCGGGTCGTTCGTGACGCAGCTTGCCGCGGCGCACGACGTACGCGTAGTCGCGGTCACGCGCGGCGTGGGCGAGCACGAGATGGGCGAGTTGGGCGCGGCGGACACCGTCGACGCGCGGAGCGGGCTGCCGGTCGACGAGTTGCGCGAGGCGTATCCCGAGGGGGTCGACGCACTGATTGACCTGGCGTCTGATCCCGAGCGGTTCGCGGCGTACGCGGAACTCGTGGCCGACGGCGGCGTGGCGGTCAGCACGATCGGTGCGGCCGATCCCGATGCCTTGGCACGGCGCGGGGTCGAGGGGGTCAACTTCGTCGTGTCGCCGTCCGCTGAGTTGTTGGCGCGGCTGGCGGCCGAGGTCGACGCCGGGCGCGCGACGGTACGGCTCGGCGCGCAGGTGCCGCTCGCGGACGCGCCCGACGCGGTGGCGCGCAGCCGGGCGGGGAAGGCGCGGGGCAAAACGGTGATCCTCGTGTGACGAGCGCGCTGGTCGGTCCGGACCGCCGGGCGGCGGTCGGGGTCCCGTCCGCGGCCGAGGAAGCGGACCGAAGGCGTGTTCCGGCGCGTCCGGTGGCCCCACCCACCGGACGCGCCCGCTTTGCCCCCGCGTCGGTCGCGTCGTCGCGGCCGGGACGTCAGCTCTTCGGGAAGCTGTACGTGTACCCCTCCGCGTCGAGACGTTCCAGCAGCCCCGTCAGCGCCGTCACGGACTGCGAACGGTCACCGCCGCCGTCGTGCACGAGGACGACCCGCCCCGGCCTGATCTGCTGCTCGAGGCTCGCCAGGATCTTGTCGGCGCCCTCCCGCTTCCAGTCCCCTGGATCGACGTTCCAGCCCAGCGGGCGCAGGCCGTTCTCGACGGCCATCTCGCGGATCCACGGCGTGAAGTCGCCGCCCGGAGCCCGGTAGTACCAGACCTTCGCCCCGGGCCCCGCGGCCTCGCGGATGAGGCGGTCGGCCTCGGTGATCTCGTGCCGGTTGTAGTCCGCCGAGCGGTCGCTCTGCCGCACGTTGTGGCTCATCGAGTGGTTGCAGAGCCGGTGGCCTTCGGCGACGACGCGCTTGACCAGGTCGGGATGGGCCTTGGCGGCCGGGCCCAGCATGCAGAACGTGGCCTTGGCGTTGTGCTGCTTGAGGATGTCGAGCATCTGCGGTGTGTAACGCGGGTCGGGGCCGTCGTCGATGGTCAGGGCTATCGTCTTGCCGCCGGTCCCGGTCCCCGACTCGGCTTCGCGGGATATCGAGGGGTCCACGCCACCCGGGGCGAAGCGGGGCGCCTTCTTGGCGTCGGTGCCCCCGTCGGAACCCGGGTCTGTCCCGGGGTTCCGGCCCGGGTCCGCGCCCGGGCTGGTTCCGGGGGGTGTGCCCGGGGTTGTCGCAGGGGTCGTGCCCGGGGTTGATGTGGGGGTCGTGCCCGGGTGTGTGCCCTGGTCGGTGCTCGCCCCCGTGCCGGTGCTCGCGCCGTTGCCCGTGCCGGCACCCGCTCCCGGGGCGGCGGCGCTGTTGCCGCCGGGCACCTGACCGCGGGTCCCCTGCACACCGGACGCCTGGCCGCCAGACGTCTGGCCTCCCCCGCTCACCACCGCACCAGGGTCGCCGTGCGACGTGGCTGAGCCGCCCGTACCGGAGCATGCGGCGACGGTCAGGAGCAGTCCCGCACTCGCGATGCCCAGCATCATTCGGTTGCGAGCCGTCCGCGCGCCCATCCGCATATGTACATCTCCCTGTCGTCGTACCGCACGCCCGTCGGCGCCGCCGTCCGGCCTCCGTATCCGGCCTGGACGTCGGGCCACCTTCGCGGGTCTATGTGTGGGTGACACGTAGGTCAGCCGACGAATGTGTAACAGTTGCCCATCACTCTCATTTGGGGCAGCTGATCGCGGTTTGCGACGGCTTCGACCCGAGAGTCGTCCCGAGCCCGAGGACCCCCTCCCCCAAATGCTTGACTCGGTCTACTATCAGCGGATGACCGGAAGTCCTTCACACCGCGACGCCTGGAAGCCGCTGCTCGACGACCTCGCGGGACGCCGTACGGCCTCCCGGGCGATGGGCGGCCCGGCGAAACTCGCCCGCTACGGAGCCGCCGGCCGGCTCAACGCCCGCGCCCGGATCCGCGCTCTCCTCGACCCCGACTCGTTCGACGAGCTGGGCACACTCGCGGGCGGCGCCGAGTCGCCAGCCGACGCTTTCGTGGCGGGCTCCGGCCGCATCGCCGGGCGCACCGTGTTCGTCGGCGCCGAGGACTTCACCGTGCAGGGCGGTTCGATCGGCGCGTCGGCGGCGGCCAAGCGGGCGCGGCTCGCCCGACTGGCGGGCCAGGAGCGGGCCCCGCTCGTCATGATCCTCGAGGGCGCGGGCCACCGAGCGACCAACGCGCTCCAGGGCCACACCGCCTCGCCCAACGACCTCCAGGCCATCGCGGAACTCGCCGGGCGCGTACCGACGATCGCGATCGTCGTGGGGCCGTCGGCCGGGCACGGCGCGCTCACCGCACCGCTGTCGGACTTCGTGGTCATGGTCGAGGGCTCGGGCGCACTCTTCACCGCGGGCCCGCCCCTCGTCGCGGCGGCGACCGGCGAGCAGGTCGACAAGCAGACACTCGGCGGCAGTGCCGTGCACTGCGCGCTCAGCGGCGTCGCGCACAACGCGGTCACGGACGACGCGGCGGCCCTGGCGCTCGCCCGCCGCTACCTGTCCTACCTGCCCTCGAACGCGTGGCAGCGGCCGCCGTACGCCGGTGCCGAGCAAGGCAACGCGGACACCGCACCGCGCTCGACGGACGCGCTGCTGGACCTGATCCCGCCCGACGCGCGGCGGCCGTACGACATGCGCGCCGTGCTCGACACGGTCTTCGACGCGAAGAGCGTGCTGGAGATCCAGCCGAAGTACGGCGCCTCGGTCCTCACCGCATTCGCGCGTCTCGGCGGCCACGCGGTCGCCGTGCTCGCGAACCAGCCGTCCGTACGCGCGGGCACGATCGACGCGGACGCCGCCGCAAAATCGGCGCGGTTCCTCGACGTGTGCGGAGCGTTCCACCTGCCGGTGGTGTTCCTCGCCGACAACCCGGGCGTGCTGGCCGGGACGGCTTCCGAGAAGGCCGGGATCCTGCGCGCCTCTGCCCGCATGTTCGCCGCGCAACACCGGTTGCGGGTGCCGAAGTTGCACGTGACGCTGCGCAAGGCGTTCGGGTTCGGGTCGTCGGTGATGGCGATGAACCCGTTCGACGCGCAGACGGTGTCGTACGCCTTCCCGGGCGTCACCCTCGGCGGCATCCCGGCCGCCGCCGGTGCGGCGACCGCCAAGCAGGACGACGCCACGCGGGCCCGCCTGGTCGCGAACGAGGCGTCGGGGCCGTGGCGTTCGGCGAACGCGCTGTCGTACGACGACGTCGTCGAACCCGCCGAACTGCGCAACGTCCTGCTGGCCGGCCTGGCCCGGGCAGGCGAACGCCTGACGGGCCCCGTCGAACCGATCACCCACACCGGCTACCTGCCCTGACCGGGCGCCGCCCGCTGTCGCCGTGCGAGCCACGGCGGCAGCGGACTCCCCGCGCACATACCGGCCGGAGGCAGGCGTGCCTTCCTATCTTGAGGCGGGTCGGGTACGCAGGACGGCATGGTGACGCGTACGACGATCCTTGACGGCCTCTGCTTCGGCGAGGGCCCCCGCTGGCACGACGGACGGCTGTGGCTCTCCGACCTGATCGGCCATCAGGTCCTGGCCGTGGACGTCCCCGACGACTTGGCGACTCCCGTCAAGGCCGAGACGGTTGTCGCGGAGCACGCGGATCAGCTCTCCGGCCTCGGCTGGCTGCCGGACGGCGACCTGCTCGTGGTCTCGATGGCCGAGCGGCGGGTGCTGCGGCTGCGCGACGGCGTGCTGACGACGCACGCCGACCTCGCCGGCCTCGGGCGGCACCACGTCAACGACATGGTGGTGCGGTCGGACGGCTTCGCGTACGTCGGGCAGATGGGCTACGACTTCCACACCCACGGCAGCCGCCCCGAGCCGATGCCGCTGATCGGCATCGCGCCGGACGGCACCGCGCGGGCTGTTGCCGACGACCTCAATTGCGCCAACGGCATGGCGCTCTCGCCGGACGCCGGGCTGCTGGTGGTGGCCGAGAGCGCCGCGCGGCGGCTGACGGCGTTCGATGTGGCGACGGACGGATCGCTGTCCGGGCGGCGGGTCTTCGCGGCGCTCGGCGACGGCGACCATCCCGACGGGATCTGCCTCGACGCCGAGGGCGCGGTCTGGGTCTCGTGCCCGGTCTCGCGCCGCTTCATCCGGGTCCGCGAGGGCGGCGAGGTCACCGACGGCATCGAACTGCCGGAGGGGCGCCGGGCTATCGCGTGTGTGCTCGGCGGCGGAGACCGGCGCACGCTGTTGATGGTCACGGCGGAAACGCTCGGGGATGCCGAGAAGTCCCGCGAACTGCGGGCCGGGCGGGTCGAGGCGGCTCGCGTCGCGGTGCCGGGCGCGGGACGTCCCTGACCTCCGGGTCGTCGCCCCGCAACACGTCGTCCTGGCATGCGTCCGTTGAGTGAGCGTCGCCATCGGTACGGGCCAGGCCGGCAAGCGTCGGATCGCGGCCTACGTGGGCGTCACCCTGCGTCAACCGGCGGCCAGGAGCACGGTCCCGGCCAGCGCGAGCCCCGCGCCCACGGCCTGTGGCGGCAGTAGCCGTTCCTTGAGGAACACGACGGCCGCAAGTGCGGTGATCACGGGGTACAGCGAACCGAGGACGGCCGCGACGGTGACGGGGCCGTGCTGGGCGGCCGTGGCGTACGTGCCGTTCGCCGCCACGTCCGTCACGCCGACGATCGTGAGCGCGGGGAGCAGGGCCCAGGGAATCGCACGTGCGGCCGAACGAGGCGCGAGCGATCCCGCCTTCGGCGCCGCCGCGACGGTGACGCCGGCTGTGACGCCGGCTGTGGCGGCAGCACGCACGGCAGCTGGGGCCGCGGTACGTGCCGGCCCGGGAACCCGCGGCTCCGGCACGGGAGTTCCCCCGCCGCCCGGGCGCACCTTGGCAAGGATCCGCGTCGACCTGGGCCGAGGAATCCGCCTCCGCAGGCCGCCCGCGTCGGCCGCGCCGCCCTCGCCGCCCTCTCCAGTCGCGTCGCCCGCCTTCGGCCGCCGCTCGGTGGCCACCATCACCGTGCCGCCCACGACGACGTTGACGCAGCGCTGCACGAACTGCGCGAGCAGCAACCCCGTCAGACTCGCCGAGGCCTCGGCGATCAGGGCGAACACGCTGCCGAAGCCGACGGCCGCGCCCGCGGTGAGCAGCAGCGTCTGCCGCTGTACCGCGCCGCCGCCGCCCAGCTTGCCGCCGCCCGCGAGGGCGATCCCGGCGATGGCGACGGCGATGCCGACGTACTGGAGGGGCCCTGGCCGGTCGCCGTCCACCGCGAGGCCGACCGACACCGGGATGACCACGCCGGCCGTGGCCAGGGGCGAGACGACGCCCATCGGCCCGCGGGCCAGGGCCTCGTAGAAGCACAGCAGCGCCAGTGGTCCGACGAGGCCGGCGGCGACCGCGAACCACAGGCGCGGGCCGGCCTCGGACACCGCGCCCATCGCCAGGACAACCGCCCCGAGCACCACACATGCGGCGGTCTGGGACAGGACCACCACGCGTGCCGCGGGCAGGCGACGGGCGAGCAGCCCCGCGCCGAAGTCGGCGAAGCCCCACAGCACGCTCGTGACGAGCGCCAGAGTGACAGTCAAGATGACCCCGCAGTGCAGTACGGTGAACAAAGCAGTGCATTACAACGTAGTGCAGCAGAGTGAATGATGTCATCCAGAATATTGGACGGTCTGATGCCCGACCTGGAAATCGTCGCCCAATCGCTCGCCCGCAACGCCAAGCGCGTGCGGCAAGCCCGCGGTTTCAGCCTGGACCGGCTCGCCGCACGCGCGGGGGTCAGCCGGGGCATCCTCATCCAGATCGAGCAGGCCAGGACCAACCCGAGCATCGGCACCGTGATCCGGGTGGCCGACGCGCTCGGTGTGAGCATCGCGCAACTGCTGGACTACTCGGACGCGCCGACCGTACGCGTCACCGCCGCCGAGGACGCCGTCGAACTGTGGCGCACCGACGCCGGGAGCAGCGGCGTGCTGCTCGCCGGGACCGAGGCACCCGGCCCTCTGGAGCTGTGGACGTGGCGGATCATGCCGGGCGAGGGGCACGACTCCGACGCGCACCCGCCGGGCAGCGCCGAACTGGTCAGGGTCGACGAGGGCGAGCTGACGCTCGTCGTGGACGGGCGGGAGTACCGCGTACCGCAGGGCTCGACCGCGCACTTCGAGGCGCACCACGCACACGCCTACCGCAACACGGGCGACGTCCCCACGGTGATCACCCTCGCGGTGTCGATCCCGGCGCCCGCGTAGTGCACCGAAGTACGCGCCTCACCGACGGAAATTGCCTTCCCCGGGAGGTCCCTTTTTGGCACAGCGTGCCATACGGTGTACCGCGCCGGATCTGACGCGCAGTCAATCAACCGCGCGGTTCCGGCGGCTCGTCACCGCGTCGTCCAAGGAGCAGCGATCATGAGTGTTACCCCCGAGCAGTCCGCCCGCACGGTCCTGGTCACCGGCGGCGGTTCCGGCATCGGCCGGGCGATGTCGATCGCGTTCGCGGCGCTCGGTGACCGCGTCGTGGTCGCCGACCTCTCCGAGGAGACCGCGGCCAAGACCGTCGCGGAGATCCAGGCCGCGGGCGGCACGGCGACGGCGCTGCGCGTCGACGTCTCGGACGAGGAGTCGGTGGCGGCCATGGTCGCCGCGACGGTGTCCGCGTACGGCAGCCTCGACGTGCTCTGCAACAACGCCGGCGTGCTCGACTCCATGGGCGTGCTGGAGGACATCTCGCTGGCCGAGTGGCAGCGCACCATCGGCGTCAACCTGACCGGTGTCTTCCTCGTCGCGCGCGCCGCGCTCCCGCACCTGCTGGAGAGCAAGGGCAGCATCATCAACACGGCGTCCGAGGCGGGCATCCGCGGCGGTTGCGGCGGGCCGTCGTACACCGCGTCCAAGCACGGCGTGGTGGGGCTGACCCGGAGCATCGCGTACATGTACCGCGAGCAGGGTGTGCGCGCCAACGCGATATGCCCGGGCGGCGTCAACACCAACATCGTGCAGGGCGAAATGAGCGAACAGGGCTTCGGCCGGCTCGCCGGCGTCCTGATGAACGCCGGGGCGATGGCCGAGCCGGAGCAGATGGCGTCGGTCGCGGTGTTCCTGGCGTCGGACGCCGCGTCGTACGTCAACGGCGCGATCATGCCGGTGGACGGCGGCTGGTTCGCGGGCTGACGCGCCCGGCACGCCCGGCGCTCCCGACGCGCCCGGCCCAGGAACATCACCCGGCGGCACCGCACGCGCGCGACGCGACGGTGTCGCCGGGGTCGGCCCGGAGACGGCCTCGGCGGGCCACGGTCGGCCCGATTGCGCGGGCGGGCACCTCGCCGCCCACACCTTCCAGCCGATGAGCCAGAATCGCTGCATGTTGTTCGGCATTCTGGGCCCGGTCGAGGCACGTCACCAGGACGGTACGCCGGTCGCCGTGGGCGGCCCCCGCGTACGCTCCCTCCTCGCCCTGCTGCTCCTGGACGCGGGCCGCATCGTGCCCGCGCAGACGCTGGTCGCCGGCCTCTACGGCGAGGCGCCTCCCGGGGACGCCACCAACGCCCTGCAATCGCAGGTGTCGCGGCTGCGGCGTGGTCTGCGCGACGACTCGGGCACCGACAAGCTCGTCGAGTTCCACGCCGCCGGATACCGCTTGGCCGTCGACCCCGAGCAGGTGGACGCGCACCGCTTCGAGCGCCTGGTCCGCGAGGGACGCCGCGCACTCGCCATCGGCGGCCACGCCGACGCCCACCGCCTGCTCGACGAGGCCCTGAACCTGTGGCGCGGCCCTGCCTTCGCCGACGTCATGGACGCGCCCTTCGCCGCCACCCAGGCCTCCGCCTGGGGCGAACTGCGGCTGGACGCCCTGGCCGACCGCGCCGAGGCCGCACTCGCGCTCGGCCGACACGCGCAGGTAGTGGGCGAGTTGCAGCGGCTGGTCGCGGAGAACCCGCTGCGCGAGCGGCTGGTCGGCCAACTGATGCGCGCGCTGTACGGAGCGGGCCGGCAGGCGGAGGCGCTGGCCGCGTACGAGAACACCCGCACCCTGCTTGCGGACGAACTCGGCGCCGACCCCTCGGCCGAACTCGCCGCCGTGCACCTGGACATCCTGCGCTCAGCCCCCTCGCTCACCCCGGCCGCCGCGCCCGCCGTCCCCACCGAGGGCGAACACCTGGGCCTGCCCGCCCAGTTGACGAGCTTCGTGGGCCGCGACACGGAACTGGAGCGGGTCGGCGCGCTGCTCGGCGCGGCACGCCTGGTGACGCTGACCGGGCCGGGCGGCGCCGGCAAGACGCGCCTCTCGGTCGAGGCGGGCCGCCGCGACAGCGGTGACGTCTGCTTCATCGACCTCGCGGCCGTACGTCGCGGCGACGAACTCGTGGCCGCCATGCTCACCGCGCTCGGCCTGCGCGAGGCAGGTCTGCTGCCGGCCAGTTCCCCGGAGACCGGCACCGCACGCCTGGTGGCGGGCCTGACCGCGCGCAAGGTACTGCTGATCCTGGACAACTGCGAGCAGATCGTCGCCCAGGTCGCGCGGCTCGCCCACACGCTGCTCAGCGCCTGTCCGGACGTACGCATCCTCGCGACCAGCCGCGAGGCGCTCGGCATCACCGGCGAAACCCTTTGCCCCGTGCCGAGGTTGGCGGTTCCCGCGGAAGGCACGCAGCTCGACGAAGCGCTGGCCGCGCCGGCGGTGCGCCTGTTCGCGGACCGCGCGAGCGCGGTCCGCCCCGACTTCACGATCGACGCCGACACGCTGCCGACCGTGCTCGCCGTGTGCGCGGCGCTCGACGGACTGCCGCTGGCCATCGAACTGGCCGCCGCCCGCCTGCGCGCGCTGCCGCTCGACGAGGTCGCCGCGCGCCTCGGCGACCGGTTCCGGCTGCTGTCGCGCGGCAACCGTACCGCGGCCCCGCGCCACCAGACCCTGCGCGCCGTGGTGGCGTGGAGCTGGGACCTCCTCGACGAAGCGGAGCAGGAACTCGCCCGCAAACTCACGGTGTTCCGGGGCGGTGCCACGATCGCGTCGGCGGCCCGGGTGTGCGGCCTGCCCGAGGAGGAGGCCGTCGAACTCCTCGCCGACCTCGCGGACAAGTCGCTGATCGACGGCACCGACGGCCGCTACCGCATGTTCGAGACGATCCGCCTCTACGGATCGGAGCGCCTCGACGAGGCGGGTGAACACGACGCCGTACACCGCGCGCACGCCGAGTACTGCCTCGAACTCGCCGAGCGCGCCATGCCGTTCCTGCGCACCGGCGAGCAGATCGGATGGCTGGACCGGCTCAGCGCGGAACACACCAACCTACGCGCCGCACTGCGCTGGACGATCGACAACGACCCGCCGCTCGGGCTGCGCCTGAACGCGGCGCTCGCCTGGTACTGGTGGCTGCGCGGGCTGCGGCACGAGGCGGGCGGCCTAGCCGGCCAACTCCTGGCCGCGGTGGGCGACGAGCCGCCGCCGGGGATGACGGAGGCGTACCTGCTGTGCCTGCTGGGGTCGCTGGCGGAGACCGCCGATCACGACGACGGCACGCGCGCCCGGCGCATCGCCCGCGCCCAGCCGCTGCTGTTCAGCCTCACCGAACCGCCGCGCCAGCCGGAGCTGTTCATCCTCATCGCGGTGGCACTCGGCCCGGAGGGCTCGGACCAGGAGCGGACCGCCTCGCACATGGGCGACGACCCGTGGTCGCAGGCCGTCATGTGCCTCGGCTACGGCTTCACGGAGTTGTACGGCGGCAAGATCCCGGAGGCGCGCGCCTACTTCCAGAACGCCTTGGAGAGCTTCCGGGTCCTGGGCGACGCCTGGGGCATGGCCAACGCGCTGGACCAGCTCGCGGTGTTCGCGGACTGGGCGGGCGACATCCCGGGCGGCCTCGCCCTCATGGACGAAGCGCTGGCCATGATGCGGGAGTTGGGCATCACCGAGGACATCGACGACCTGCTGGTGCGGCGCGCCGAGATGGTCCTGCGGCTGGGCGACCACGACGCCGCGCGGGACCTCTACAGGCACGTCATGGAGTCGGCCGAGCGGACCGGGCGGCCCACGACCCTGGCGCTCGGGCGCAGCGGCCTGGGCGACCTGGCCCGGCACGCCGGGGACCTCGCGGAGGCGAAGCGGCTCCAGGAGCGGGCGCTCGCGGAGTGCCCGGCGGACCTGTTCGACAGCGCCTCCGCGCAGGCGTACATCCTCGTCTCGCTGGCGTGGACGTCGGCGACCTCGGGGGACGCCCACAAGGCCCGCGGACTCGCATACGCGGCACTGGACTTGACGTACTCGCAGGGCAACCTGATGCTCACGGCCGAAGCCGTCGAAGCGCTCGCGGGCGCGGCGGTGGAGGACGGCGACGCGGCCGGGGCGGCGTGGCTGCTCGGGCTGGGGGTCGCGACCCGGGGTTCGGCGGTGCCCGGAAACCTGGATGTGGCGCGCGTGACGAAACGCGCACGTGCGAAGTTGGGGGACGCGGAGTTCGAGGAGGCGTACGCCCGCGGCCGCGCGGTCGAGCGGAGTGCGGTGGGCGACGCCCTGGAGTCGGTCCGCACCTGAGGAGTGCGTGGCGCGGTCAGCGGACGGTCAGTGCGCGGTCAGCGCCGGACGGCACGGTTGCCGCATGGATTCCTCGCACACATCGACCCGGCAGGCCGGTCCCCCGGTGCAGTACTCGGCCGCCCGCAAGTGGGCCACTGTGGCCGTCGGCTGCCTTGCGGTCGTCGTCCTGTCCGTCGACCTGACCGCGCTGCACCTGGCCATCCCGGGACTGGTCTCGGACGTCGACCCGTCCGCAAACCAGATCCTGTGGATCGCGGACGCGTACGGCTTCGCACTCGCCGGCCTGCTGGTGACCATGGGCGTGCTCGGCGACCGCGTGGGGCGCAAGAAGCTGTTCCTGATCGGCACGGTGGCCTTCGGTGCGGCGTCGCTGCTGACCGCGTACGCCTGGAACGCCGAGACGCTCATTGCGGCCCGCACGCTCCTCGGCGTGGCCGGCGCCACGATCATGCCGTCCACGCTGTCGATCGTCCGGAACGTCTTCACCGATCCGAAGGAGCGTACGGCCGCCGTCGGCATCAGCATGGGCGTGGGCGCGCTCGGCGTGGGGCTCGGCCCGGTGTTCGGCGGACTGCTGCTGGACCATTTCTGGTGGGGCTCGGTGTTCCTGGTCAACGTCCCGCTGATGGCGGTGGCGTTCGTGGCCGGCGCGGTGATCCTGCCCGAGTCGCGGGATCCGCGCCCGCAGCGCCTGGACTTGATGAGCGTGCCGCTGTCGATCGCCGGGGTGATCGGGTTGGTGTACGCGGTGAAGGAGGCGGCGTCCGGCGGGCTCATGCAGGGCCGCGTCGCGGTGGCGCTGCTGGTGGGTGTGGTGGCGGCCGGGGCGTTCGTCCGGCGGCAGCGGCGCATCGACAACCCGCTGATCGACGTGGCGCTGTTCCGGCGCAAGGCGTTCACGGGGTCGATCCTGGCGAACCTCATGGCGATGTTCGCGCTCGTGGCGCAATCGCTGCTGTTCGCCCAGTACTTCCAACTGGTGCTCGGCTGGTCGCCCCTGAAGGCCGGGCTCGCGGGGCTGCCGGGCGGCGTCTTCGCGATGCTGGGCGGGGTCGCCGCGGCACCGCTGATCACCGTGCTGGGCCGGGCCCGGCTGGTGGCCGTGGGGATGACGCTCGCGGCGGCCGGCTTCTCCCTCTACACGCTGTCGGGGGCGTCCTCCAACTACCCGCTGCTGGTCCTGGGGATGGCGCCGTGCGCGCTCGGCATGGGGATGGCCATGACGGTGACCGGCGACACGATCCTGGCGTCGGTGCCGAAGGACCGCGCGGGGTCGGCGTCGGCGATCTCCGAGACCGCGACGGAACTGGGCG
Source organism: Streptodolium elevatio (assembly GCF_053592165.1). NCBI lineage: Bacteria > Bacillati > Actinomycetota > Actinomycetes > Kitasatosporales > Streptomycetaceae > Streptodolium > Streptodolium elevatio. The sequence goes on along the minus strand of NZ_JBSFVE010000005.1, from coordinate 192,137 downwards.
CGGCGCTCGGCATGGCACTGCTGGGAAGCATCCTGAACGCCGTCTACCGCACGTCCGTCGACGTGCCCGCCGACGTGCCGGAGTCGGCGCGCGGCGCCGTCGAGGACTCGATCGGGGCGGCACGGCACAGCGCGGCGGGGATGCCCGCCGATCTCGGCGCCCGGGTCGTGGACGCGTCGCGGGACGCGTTCGTGACCGGCATGCACGTGGCGCTGCTGACCAGTGCGGCGCTGGCCTTGGCGGCCGGGGTGGCGGCGTTGTTCCTGCTGCGCGATGTACCCAAGGTGCTGGTCGACGAGGAGGACCCGATCGACGAGGGCGATAAGCAAGCCCCCCGGAAGGCCGCGCCGATTGCGGAGGCCCGCTGATCCACCGGTAGACCCCGGGCCACACCCCGGGGCCACCGGTCGGGGTCATGCCGCCTCGATCGTGGGCGATCGGTGGTCACCGCGGCTGCTGTTCCGCGATGACCGCCCAGTCGTCCGTCCCACGACCGTCGGCGATGGCCTCATCGAAGACCGCACGCAGCAGTCGACCGATCGGGAGGGGAATGCCTTGGTCGGTCGCTTCATCGAGCGCGAGGTGGAGGTCCTTGCGGCCCAGGACCGCGGTGAATCCGGCCGGCTGGTAGCGCCGTTCGGCAATCATCGACCCGTATCCGGAGTAGACGGCCCCGGGGAAGAGTGTCGAAGTCAGCAGCTCGACGAACTGACCGGAGTCGACACCGGCGCCCTCCGCGAGGCTGACGGCCTCGCCCAGCGACTGGATCGTGCAGGCGATCAGGTAGTTCCCGAGGATCTTCACGATGTTGGCCTGCTCCGGACGGTCGCCCAGTCTCCAGGTCCGCGAGCCGATCACGTCGAAGAACGGCTGCACGCGGTCGAGCAGCGCCGGCTCGCCGGCCGCAAGGACGTTGAGTGCCCCGGCTTCGGCGACCGGAACGCGGCCGAAGACCGGTGCCGCGACATATCCGACACCGTGCTCGGCGTGCGCTGCGCCGAGCCGGCGAGCCAGGCCCGTACTCACGGTGGCGAGGTTGACGTGAACGGTCCCGTCCGGGATCTGTGCGAGGACACCGGAGTCGATGAACGTCTCGGCGACGGCCCGATCGTCGGACAGGATCGAGAAGACCACCGGCGCCCGCATGGCCTCGGCCACCGAGGCGGCACGACGGGCACCCGCTCCGACCAGTTCGACCGCGGGCCCGTCGGAGCGGTTCCACACCACGACGTCGTGGCCGGCCTTCAAGAGGTTGCGTGCGATGGGTCTCCCCATGGCTCCCAGACCGATGACCGCAGTGCTGCTCACGCCGAGCGCTCCTTTCCTTGAACCGTCTAAGGCGGTTCAAGGATGCCATGGAGTTACGATCGCAAGGAACCGCCTGAAGCGGTTCAGCGCGTAGTCCTGCTCACTGCGGAGGTTGGAATGACCGAGGACGTACGTCGTGTGTTCCGGATGGACAACGAGGTCCCGGCGTTCCGGTTCACCGCCACCGTCAGCGATCGCGCCGGCCGGACGCCGAGGGAGCGGCTGACCGATACGGAACGGCTGAAGATGTGGCTGGAGGCCGCGGGGCTCGACGTCGCAGATGTGTCGCCGACCGATCTGAAAGACGCCGTCGAACTGCGCGAGGCGATCTACCGAATCGGGTCGGCGATCGCCGCAGGCGAACGACCGGAACCCAAGGATGTCCGCATCCTCAACACGATCGCTGCCGCTGGGCATGCGAAAGCTGCACTGGACAACGAACGAGCAGGATGGCACCTGACGCAGACAACCCCTGTCGGTGACGCCCTCGGGGTCCTGGCCACGGATGCCATCCGCGTACTCGGGGGGCCCGACCGCGGCCGCATCAAGAACTGCGAAGGCCCGGCGTGCGCGGGGCTGTTCCTCGACACCAGCCGCGGGGCCAACCGCCGCTGGTGCTCGATGAACACCTGCGGCAACAAGGCCAAGAAGTCACGAATCACCGCGAGCTGAGCCGGCGGAGCGGCGACCGGCCCCGTCAACAACGTGATGCTCCGCAACGTACCGCGCCGACGCGATGGCTAGTGCTGTGGCCGGGAAGGTTTGCCGGTTCCCGGTGTTCGGTGCCCTGCATCGCAAGGCGCAGGCCCGAAGCTCGTACTCGGTCGTACTCGCGAGGGCCTGCAACGCAGCGAGGCGGGGTGCCGGGCGCCGGGAACCGGTGAACCTCTCCGGTCACAGCACTAGCCGCGCGCCGTCCAGTATTCCAGGCGTGTGCGTACGCTCGCCGCGTAGGCGCTGCCCGTGCCCTGCGCCGCCTGCGCCTCACCGACGAGCAGCGTGTAGAGGTGCACCGCGCGCGCGGTGTCGCCCTGCACGCCGATCCAGTGCGCGAAGGCGTTCTTGACATCGAGCGTCACCAGGGAGTCCTCGCCCAGCGCGGTCCGGCAGTCGCCGACGAGGCGCTCGAAGTGGCGTACGGCGCGGTCGACATCGCCTACCTTCGCGATCCACATCGCCCACTCGGCGCGCACCGACAGCGTGTCCGCGGCGAGCTCGCCCATCGTCCGCAGATAGTCCCCGGCCAGCAGGCCCGCCGCTTCCGCGGCGCCCGGCACGTCGCCGGAGTGGCCGAGCCAGTGCGCGTGTTCGCCGCGCAGGAGCAGCGTGTAGGGGTGGTCGGCGCCGAGCGCGCGGAATGCGCCCTGCGTGGCGGACAGTGCCTGGTCCCGGGCGGCGGCGGCCCACCCGAGACGGCCGGTCGCGTGAATGCTGCCGAGGAGCGAGCACACCGCGTACGCGTGCCACGGCCCGAAGACCTGTCCGGCGACCTGGGTGGCCTGGCGGAACGCCTCGGCCGCATCGCTCACGTGCCCGTCGTGCAGCAGACGGCAGGCCTGGTCGTAGTGCGCGATGGTCGCCTGCTCCGACGCGGACTGCGGCGGAACGTACGCGCGGGCCGCGGCGTACCGCTTGGCACGGGCCTCCGGCGGATCGGGCAACTGCGGTACGGCCCGCTGGTGTCCGGTCGGCGGCACCAGGGCGGGCCCGGCCGCGGGCGGAGCGGCGGGATGGTGTCCCGTCGGCCCGGCGGCAACGGGATGGCGGCCGGTCGGCACCGGCGGTGCGGCGGGGTGGTGACCCGTGGGACCGGGCGGAACGGCACCCGGCGGAACCGCGCCGGGCCCGACCGCGCCGGGAGCCACCACGCCGGGCGGCACGCGCGGCGGCGGTGGAACGGACTGGGTGCGCTGCTCGGGCATCGCGGGCATGGGTGCGTCGCGGAAGGCGCGCACCAGTTCCCATTCCCGGTCGCCGAGCCAGCCGCGCGCGTTGTCGTGCGCCACGAGGTCGACCTCGGCGGCGAGCAGACGGATGACCTCGGCGGGCTCGGGGCGGTGCCGGGCGTCCCGGCGCAGGCAGCGTTCGACGATGCCGCGCAGCGGCTCGTCGAGTTCGGTCGGCGCGTGCACGGGCAGTTCGTGCTGGCCGGTGGCGAGGCAGATCAGGGTCAGGCCGAGCGCGTAGACGTCGCTCGCGGTGGTCACCTGCACGTTGCCGTACGCCTGTTCCGGCGACATGTACCCGGGCGTGCCGATCGCCGCCGTACCCCCCGTGGAGACGTACGTCCCTTCCGCGTGGACCACGCCGAAGTCGATGACCCGCGGGCCGTGTTCGTCGAGCAGGATGTTGGACGGCTTGAGGTCGCGGTGCACGACGCCGACGGCGTGGATGGACTGCAGCGCCTCCGCGATGCCCGCACCGAGCCACATCACGGTGTCGACCGGCTGCGGCCCGCACGTCTTGATGAGGCGCTTGAGCGAAGGCGCGGGCACGTACGCGGTCGCGATCCACGGCACCCGGGCGCCGGGGTCGCTGTCGACCACCGACGCGGTGAACACCCCGCTGACCCGGGCCGCCGCCTGCGCCTCGTGCGCGAAGCGCCGCCGGAACTCGCCGACGGTGGTGAACTCGGGACGTATGGTCTTGACCGCCACCCACCGGCCCGCGGCCGACCGCGCGAGGTAGACGCGGCCCATGCCGCCCGCACCGAGCCGGGCCAGCACCTGGTACGGCCCCACCTCGGCCGGGTCACCGGCCTCCAGCGGCTCCCAGGCCAGCACGGCGCACACCCCCTCCGCAACCTCTCGCTCCCGCATCCGCGCCGTCGCCGGGGCGATTTCCGCCCCGCCCCCCGCGTCGCAGATCAGCGAAGCTTTTCACATTTGCGGGGACGGGTTCTCGCGGACGGGCGCCCGACGCGGAACGGCGGCGCGCCGCGGCCGAAACCGAGCCCAGGATGGTGCCGCATACGCAGACCCGCTCACACTCGATGCCACGCTCGCCACGCCGGAGGTAAGCCGTGGACCGGCCTCGTCGTGGTGACGACCCACGCCGGTAACGTACCGCCGCGCCCGCGGGTTTGGCATACCGCGGCAACCGCGGGGATCCGCGCCGAGACGACAAGCGGGCGACCGGTGTCACCCGGGTGGGCGACCGGGCGGCCGCGCGTCCGGGGATTGCCGCGGGCAGGGCCTAGGGTCGACCGCATGGTTGCACCGACCCGGGTCCGCGCCGACCAGCACGGGCCGGAGCGGCTCATCGCCCTCTCCGACGGCGTGTTCTCGATCGCGATGACCCTGCTGGTCCTGGACATCTCCGTGCCGCCGGGGCTGAGCACCGCGGATTTCGACGAGGCGCTCGGCGACCTGCCGCAGAAGATCTCCGCGTACGCGCTGAGCTTCGTCATCATCGGCGCCTTCTGGCTCGACCACGGGCGCGTGCTGCGCGGCCTGCGCGCGGTGGACCGGCCGATCATCGCCGTCACACTGCTCGGGCTCGGCTTCATCGCGTTCCTGCCGTTCCCCACCTCCTTGTTGTCCGAGTACGGGAACGAGCCGGTGTCGGTGGCCGTGTACGCCGCGACGATCGCCGCCACGGACGTGACCCAGATCGGACTGGTGCTGCTCCGCGCGCGACGCCCGTGGCTCAACGAACACCCGATTCCGCCCGAGCTGGTGCGGTCGTGGATCACCGACACGGGGGCGACGGTCGCGGTGTTCGCGGTGTCCATCCCGCTGGCCTGGCCGCTGGGCGGACACGCGATCTGGCTGTGGCTGCTGATGATCCCGGTGAAGTTCGCCACGGGTCGGCGGCACGCGGCGGTCGTGCGGCGCGTCGGCGAGCAGGACATGGACGCCCCGTAGCGGGCCGCCGCGCGCGTCGCCGCCACGCGTCACCGATGTTTCGCCGGTGCGAACCGAGGGGTACCCGTGCGCGGCCGACGCACGAAAGGCCGAGTCGATGCCCGACACCCCTCCTCCCTCCTCCGGTCCCCGCGCATCCGGCCCGGGCACTTCCGACGACGGGGTCGCCGCCACGCCGGCCACCGGCTTCGGGCCCGCGGGCGACGGGGATCCGTCCCGGGAGCCGTACCGGCACCCCAGCGCGGGCTGGGGAGCGGCCAAGTCGGTCGCGAAGGTGGTCGCGCGCGCCGAGGAGCCGGTCACGGCCGTGCGGCTGATGGACACGATGAACCACGCGGGGCGCGGCTTCGACTGCCCAGGGTGCGCGTGGCCGGACGCGTACGACGGCCTGCACCTGGACCTGTGCGAGAACGGCATCAAGCACGCGACCTGGGAGATGACGCACAAGCGCGTCGGCCCGGAGTTCTTCGCGGCGCACACCGTCACCGAGTTGCTGTCGTGGCCCGACTTCGCGCTCGAGGACCAGGGTCGGCTGACCCAGCCCATGGCGTACGACCCGGACTCCGACCGCTACGTCGCGATCACCTGGCCCGAGGCCTTCTCCGTCATCGGCGACACGTTGCGGGCGCTGGACTCCCCCGACCGCGCGATGTTCTACACCTCCGGGCGCCTGAGCAACGAGGCGAGCTTCCTGTACCAGTTGTTCGTACGCGAGTTCGGCACGAACAACCTGCCCGACTGCTCCAACATGTGCCACGAGGCCAGCGGCCGGGCGCTGACCGCCGCACTCGGCACCGGCAAGGGCACGGTCGACCTCCAGGACCTCGAACTCGCCGACGCCATCTTCGTGATGGGCGTCAATGCCGCCTCCAACGTGCCGCGCATGCTGACCGCCCTCGCCGACGCGTACCGGCGCGGCGCGCAGGTCGTGCACGTCAATCCGCTGCTGGAGGCGGCGTCGGGCCGCACGATCGTGCCGCACGAGTTCCGCGCGATGGCCGCGTTCAAGGCCACTCCCACCGGGACGCTCGACCTGCAGCCGCGCATCGGCGGGGACCAGGCTCTGCTGCGCGGCATCGCGAAGGCCGTGCTGGCCGCGGCGGAGGACGATCCGGCGGTCCTGGACCACGAGTTCCTGGCGCGCTTCACCACCGGGTTCGAGGCGTACCGCGACCTTTGCCGGGCCACGGCGTGGGAGGACATCGAGCAGGCCTCCGGGCTGCGCAGGCAACGCATCGAACAGGCCGCGGCCGTGTACGCCGCGGCCTCGCGCACCGTCTTCAGCTGGTGCCTCGGCATCACACAGCAGGAGCACGGCGTCGACACCATCCGCGAGATCGTCAACGTGCTGCTCCTGCGCGGGAACATCGGCCGCGAGGGCGCGGGGCCGTGTCCGATCCGCGGGCACAGCAATGTGCAGGGCAACCGCACCTGCGGCATCAACCACCGGCCGGGCGCGGAGTTCCTCGACCGCCTCGCCGAGGTGTGCGGCATCGACCCGCCCCGCGAACCCGGGTACGACACGGTCCGCGGCATCGAGGCGATGCTGCGCGGGGACGTACGCGTGTTCGTCGGCATGGGCGGCAACTTCGCGCGCGCCGCGCCCGACACCGAGCGTACGGCCGAGGCGCTGCGCGGCTGTGAACTGACGGTCCACGTGTCGACCAAGCTCAACCGCAGCCACCTGGTGCACGGCCGCAAGGCGCTGATCCTGCCGTGCCTGGGGCGCACGGAGAAGGACGTCCAGGTGACCGGCGTGCAATCGGTGTCCGTGGAGGACTCGATGAGCATGGTGCACCTGTCGCGAGGCATGAAGCGCCCCGCCTCCACCCACCTGCTGTCCGAGCCCGCGATCATCGCCGGCATCGCCCGCGCCACCCTGCCGGACGGACCCACACCATGGCAGGAGTACGTCGACGACTACGACCGCATCCGCGACGTCATGCAGCGTGCGCTGGACGGTTTCGAGGACTTCAACCGCCGGGTCCGCGGCCCGCACGGGTTCCGCCTGCGGCAGCCCGCCCGTGAGCGGATCTTCCTGACGCCTTCCGGGCGTGCCGAGTTCTCGCTCGCGCCGCTGGCGGACCCGACGCCCGGCGAAGGGCTGCTGACGCTGGCCACCGTACGGTCGCACGACCAGTGGAACACCACGATCTACTCCGCCGACGACCGCTACCGGGGCGTGCGCAATCTGCGCACGCTGGTGTTCCTCAACCCCGCGGACATGCGCGAGCGGAGCCTGTCGGCGATGGACCGCGTGGACATCACGAGCATCGCCAAGGACGGCGGCCGCCGCACGGTGCACGGCTACCTCGCGGTCCCCTACGAAGTGCCGCCCGGCTGCGCGGTCGGGTACATGCCGGAGCTGAACGTCCTGTGCCCGCTGGGCGACTTCAGCGCGCAGAGCGACCAGCCGCTGATGAAGCACCTCGCCGTCGAAATCACCCCGTCGGCGGTCGACAGCGAGGCCTGACCGTGAATGCCCTTGCGCCACGCAGGTGATCTTCTGTCGGCCCGGCCGCCGCGACCGCCCGGTTTCCCGCCGAACTTGTGGGTAACCTCGGCGAGCGTGGGCACCAGTGGTGCAGAGACGACCGACTCTTGGAGGCGAGGATGACCCAAACAAGCGCGAAGTCCGAGCCCCTGGCCGTTCGTGCGGTGGACAAGTTGACCGTCGGGCTGGGCGCGTTGCTCTTCACCGAGTGCCTGGCGTGGCTGACGTACGCCATGCTCGTCACCCCGGAACGCTTCGCCCTCGCACCGGACTTGGCCCAACCGCTCACCGGGCCGTTCCTGACCCCGCCGACCGCCGGCGACGTGTCGGCGGGCGTGGCGCTGTCGATGGTGGTCCTGAACTGGTGGGGCGGCTTCGGCGCGGTCAAGCGCTCGGTCGGCAGCAAGTCGGTCGGGTTCACGATGTGCGCCGTCGCGAACACCGCGCTGCTCGCGTGGTCGCTGGGCCTCGCGTTGACCGGGCACGGCCTGTGGCTGCCGGCCTTTGCCACGCTGCCGATCGTGGCACTCTCGGCCCTGATGCGCGCGGCCGTACGCCCTGCCCCGCCCCGCGTCGTCTGACCGGCGTCATCTGACCGACCCGCGTCACCGGAGCGGCCTGCGTCGGCTGAGCGCTTGGCGTCGGCCGAACGCCTGACGTCGTCTGGACCCTTGATGTCGTCTGAACGCTAGACGTCATCCGTCCATTTGGCCCCATATTCCTACTTGTTGTCACGTTGCGGTCACGACATGCGTTCCACGGCAGCACGGGTGGTACCGGTGCGATGCCGGACAAACAGCCCGGCGTGAGATCACCCAAGGAGGATCCTGTGGACGCGTTCGAAACCCGCATCATCGCCGTCGTCGCCGACGAGCTGGGCATCCCCGAGGCGGAGGTGACCGAGCGGTCGCAGTTCGCCGACGACTTCGGGATGGACACGTTCGCGGTGGCCGGTCTGGCCCTGCGCGTGAGCGAGGAGTTCGAGGTCGCCCTGTCGCACGACGACATCGAGGCCTTCGACACCGTCCGGGACCTGATCGACGCGGTCAGGGAGCTCGCCCCGCAGGCCTCCTGACGACGGTTTCGCACAACGCCGGAACCGGTCCTGCGGTCCGGTCGCCGCGGCAGCACGGCGCGGCGACCGGATCACCGCAGGCAGGCCCCAGCACACCAGCCACGCGGCTTCCCACGGCGGAGACGCGCCGCCCGCCGGGCACAAGGCCACCCGGTCGGCCGCCAGGCCCGCGCGCCCCCGGGCGGCCCCCGGCGTCGGCGTCCGCGTCGGCGTCGCGCGCCGTCCGGGGACGGGGTGCGTACCCGAGTGTTCATCGAGGTGACCGGACGAGGAGTCGACGGGATGCGCCTCCGGCGCGGATTCCCGCGCACACCCCGATCACTTGTCACACGAATGCCGAGTTACGCGGACCAATGAGGCGGGCCCGGGGCCGGAAAAACTCCGCAGCATTTTTTGCGGTCGATTCGTTTCGACCGACACAACACACCGCGCACCGCCTTCCCGACCGTCGAACCACGCTGGCCATCGTGCGCCTTTCGCTTCGCATTCCGCAGGACCGACGCGCCGGTGATCGAAATCTTTCGGAAGCAGCCGGGCCCGGATCGCCTGCCCGACACGCCAGTTGGCCGGATTGCGCAAATCCCCGGGACACGCCCGGAAACAAATGCGTTGACCTGCGTGAATCCCGAAGACGGTTGATATCACCGCCGTTGATTTGCTTTGGTCATGGGCATGTGCAAATCGCACCCCGAGGGTTCCCGGTCCGATTCATCGGGTCGGGATCCGCGCCTCATGAGGCCGCGGACCCAGCGAATGCCCGGACATCGCAAAGCTGATGACGTCCCGGCGCCCGACGCGGCAATGCCTTCGGGCTCGTGCCGCCGCATCGCCCCGCGGGAATTCCGGAAGGACTGTGCATGTCTCTCCGTCGTGTTCTCGGCAGCAACGCTCGTACAACGACCGGCCGTTCCCGGTGCGCCCGCGGCGCCGACGTCGTTCTCACCACCGTTCTCGTACTCGTCACGGTCGGCGTCACCACGGCCGGCTCGGCCGAGGCCGTGAGCGTCGCCACGTGGGACAAAGTCGCCAAGTGTGAAAGTGGCGGCAACTGGTCGATCAACACCGGCAACGGCTACTACGGCGGCCTACAATTCAAGCTGAGCACGTGGCGGGCACACGGCGGCAAGGGCATGCCGCACCACGCCTCGAAGTCGGAGCAGATCCGCATCGCCGAGAAGGTGCTCGCCAGCCAGGGACCGGGCGCGTGGCCGGTCTGCGGCCGGCGCGCGGGTCTGCGCTGAGCGTTACGCGAACAAGCCGTTCGCACGCGGCCCGTCCGGCGCCGCAGCGTCCGCCCTCAGGGAGCGGTCCACCGCAAGGGCGGGATGTAGCGCGGGAATCCGCGGATCACCAGCCGGGCCTGCAGTGCCTCCAACGCCTCGTCGTACAGGGCGTCGGTCACCCCCAGGGCGAACGCCCGCTGCAGCACCGCGAACGGGTCCGCGGCCGGCACCGGCCACCCGCCGCACGTGCGGATCGCCGCGTCCACCGCCATCTCCATCAACACCGCGCGGTTCCCGCCGAGTCCGGCGGGAACCGCGGCCGATGCGGACGGCCCGTCCGTGCGACAGTCACGGCAAAGGGAACCGTGCACGCAGCCCTCATCCATGCGTTCTCCCGAGCACCTCGGCGGGCACCGGCGTACGACCTTTGGCCGCTACTGCCCGCTGCCACCAACTCCACACCGGACGGTTCGTCCGTACCCGGCGACGCGCCGGGAAGGATGGCCGGAAACAAGCCGTCACACCTCCCGGGCCTCCGGCGGCCACGTCACCCAGGGCACTGCGCCCTTTCCCGGCAGAGGAGTTGCCCGGCGCGACGACCAACACGTCGGTCGACACACCGGGAAATCCTGGATCCGCACCGTCGATTCGCCGTCCGGTTCAGCTCTCTCAGCTCCCGCGCAGGCCGTCCCTGACACGGTCGACCATGCCCGCGAACGGCCCCACGGTCCATTGCGCGGCGGTCGATCCGGCGCTGCCCGGGTGCGGGTGCGTGGGGGCGACCTTCTCCGCGGCGCGCACCCGGACACCCATCGTGCGGCGTTCCTCCGCGGAATATCCGTCATGGAGAGCCGGGAACTCCTGACGCTCCTCACGGTCCGCGTGTGCCTTGACCGCCGCCTCGAATTCGGCGAACTTCGCGTCGAACGCGGAAGTGTTCACATCGATGCCCTCCAGTTCGGCCAACACCGTCGCGGCCTGTTTCTCCTCGCGATTTCGGGCATCGGTTTCCCGGGACCCGGCCACTTTCTTCGCGGCGGGGCGTACGACCATTTCTTCCGCGGCCTCGTGGACCGCGAGGACACAACGCAGTTCGTCGAACGCATTCTGCTTCGCCGTCCGATCTCCGTGCCGCTTCACCTCGGCGAACAGTTCTTCGATTCGGGCGTGCTGGTGCATCAATATGCCCACCACATCGTCGTCGTGGAGCCTCGCGGCCTGGGCGCGGTTCATGGCGGAGTTCGACACAGGTTCTGCCTCCTCATGTGTTGGATCGAGCGCGGGGCCTTCCCGCGGAGGCGCCGCTACCCGGTGAGCCCGGAGTGACCCGTGCGATTTGACCGTCCCATCCGGCGGAGGGGCGCGGACTCGGATTCGGTCCCGGACTCGGCCTCGGGATCGGCCTGGGGATCGGCCGCGGGTTCGGCGCCCGGCGGCTGTACGAGGAACACCGAGGCCAGCGTCCCCGCCACCGCCGCAACCACGATCGTGATGACGACCCGGTTCAGGACCAGGTCGCCCGGGGTCGCCGCGCCGCCCATGAGCAGCGCGCCGGGCGTGGTCCAGAACACCGTCTTGCGGTACACCGCAAGCCCCTTCAGGGACCACGCGACGCTGAACACGATGCACACCACCGCAACCAGCAGCGTGACCTGCTTCGGCACCGTGACCAGCAGGACGAACGACGCCACCCCGCCCGCGACCGTGGCCACCACCCGGTCCACCGCCTTACGCGGCCCCTGCCCCGGCGTCGGCACGAACACGACGCACAGCGTCAGCATCACCCACATGCCGTGGATGAGGTGGAACCCGAAGGACACCCAGGTGGCCACCGCGCAGCACGCGGCCATCAGCAGGCTGTGCCGCAGCGCGGTGCGCCGGTCCACGGGCGACCGGGGCAGGTGCAGCTTGGCCGGTTTGATCATCAGCGCCGCGAACGCCACCCCCGCCGCCGCGGCCAGGCCCACCGCGAGCAGTGGCTTGTCGGACGCGGCGCCGCCGCTGCCCGCCTGCACGAACGCGGCCATCGGCAGGTAGGAGGCGGCGCCCGCGGTACGGCGGTTCGCGACGTACAGGCACAGCCCCGCGGCCGAGACGACGGCCACCGACCAGCCCGTGTGCCCGGCGGCGAGCAGTCCGCCCACCGTGGCCGCGACCGTCGCCGCGGCCAGCACGACGCAGTCCGGCCACAGCGGCAAGGCGGGCACCGCGGTCACGGACACGATCACCGCGAACAGCAGGGCGACCGCCGGGAGTGTCCCGGCAACCGCGTACACCGCGGCCGCCGCACCCAGGATCGGTGCGAGGATCACGAGCACCGACTTGGTCTGCTTCCACGGCGGCGGCACCGCGCCGAAACGGTCCGGCACGTCCCGGACGCCCCGCATCACAGCTCCCCGCCGGCGGTACGACAGCCGGAGTTCTCGCGGGTCATGCCCGGGCGGGCTCCAGGTAGCTGTTGTGTCCGTCGTGGCCGTCGGCGTCCGCCTCGTCGAACCAGTGGCCACCGTGCGCGAGGTACCGGAAATGCAGCCGCTCGTTCGCGGGCACGGCCACGGTCACCGCGCGGGTGCCGTCCGTGCGTACGAGGAGTTCGTGGGCGCCGGGTGTCCAGTCGTTGAAGTCGCCGACCACGCTCACCGCCGGGCATGCCGGGTCGGGCGGGAGGATGAACGTGACACGGGTCGTGTCCTTGCGGCGAGTGCGCTCCAGCACGTCGGGCTCCTCGGTTTCGGCTTCGATGCGCCCGCAACCGGACGTCGACGCCGATGCGGCTCACCCGCCATCGTGGAACCCGATATGTCCCGGAAACTGCGGTTCGCCGCCGCCGCGCTGACGCTTTCACCCACCCAGCCCCACGCCACGGCCGACGAACCTCCCCCGCCGCGCAGAGGTCGGCGAGGCACGAGCGGCAATCGCCGTCGTGGCCGGGTCAGCCGGAGAGTCCCGATCCCTCGTCGCTGTTGTGGGCGACCACCCGCAGGCGGGCGAACTCGTCGGCCAGGGTGTCCACCGTGAAATGGGCGTTGAGGCCGCTCGGGTTGGGGAGCACCCACACGCCTGTGTCCCCCAGCGTCGTGTCCTGGCGCCCCAGCGCGGCCTTGGGGTCTCCGAACGCAACGCGGTACGCGCCGATCCCGACCACCGCCAGCCAACGCGGCCGGTACTGCTCGACCTTCGCGCGCAGGGCCTTCCCTCCCGTGCGGTACTCGTCGGCGGTCAGCTCGGCCGCGCCGGCGGTCGCCCGCTCGACCACGTTGGTGATGCCCAGCCCCAGGCCGAGAAGGTCGTCCTGCTCGTCCGGCCGCAACAGCCGCGGGGTGAAGCCCGACCGGTGCAACGCGGGCCAGAAGCGGTTGCCGGGCCGGGCGAAGTGGTGCCCTGTCGCCGCCGACATCAGGCCGGGGTTGATTCCGCAGAACAACACGTCGAGGCCTGGGCCGATGACGTCCGGGATGGTCCGCCCGGCGGTGGCGGCGAGTTCTTCGCGGGTATAGCGCTTGGTCACGCAACCAGTCTCCCGGATGGCTCGCCGGGTTCATGTGTCGGTAGGGCGCCAACGAGGTGCCCACGGCGAACTCGATGTCCCCGCGTGTGGGGCGGCGAACTCCCTTTGAAGCTGGGGCAGTGCGGCCGGGCGGCGGATCGGTGGCTGGGGTCGGCGGCAGTGTTCAGGGGTGGCGTTCGGCGGTGGGTTCGGCCGTACGGGTGAATGGTCTTGTCGGGCGCGCGATCCAACCATCAGGATGGCAAGCGGAACCTTCCGCGGGGCCCCTCAACTCGCGGACGCCGCAGCATGGTTGCGGCGTCTCGCTCCGCTTGTCTCCCTCCACTTGTCTCCCTGTGCCTCTCCCGCCTCCTGGTTTTTCGTCCCGCGTGCCGTCCTCCCTGCCTGCCTTCCCGCCTGCCTGCCCTTTCCGCCTCACCGAATCCGGGCGCGGCGTCGCCCGCGTCTCCGCGGCGCGAGCCATGTGCCTGTGCCTGTGCCGAGGAGTGACCGCAATGACCGACGACGAATTCGACCTGGACATCCGCCTCGGAGGTAAGACCCCCGACGGCGGCGCGTGGGGCATGACCATCGGGGGAACGCAAGGCGCGACGTGCAGCACCACGTGCGTGACGTGCAATACGTGTCCCAGCTACTGCACGCGCAACACGGAGTGCAACCAGAACACTTGCAACACGTGCGCGCAGACGTGTCCGAGCAGACCGACATGGCCCTCCCCCTTGCGGGAAGCCGGGTCAACCGCGCCGTGGCCATGGAGGCGGCGCACGCGGCCGAACTCCTCATGCGGCTTTCGCCGGCGCCCGATGCCCCCGCCGCGATCGAGGGCTACCGCCGCGCGTTCGAGGCCAAGTACGGCGACGAACAGGAGGTGCCGATCCTCGCGCTTCTCGACCCGGTCACGGGCCTCGGCCCGCCCAACCACGGGCCGGGCGCCTCCGGCGCCCAGAACGAGGAGCGCCACCACTTTCTGCGTTCTCTCGCCCTGGACGCGATCAGGGACGGCCGCACCGTCGTCGACCTCGACGAGGCGGCGTTGCGCAAGCTGGAGACCTGGCCGGTGTCCGGGGCATCCGCCCCCGCCTCCCTCGACATCGCCGTGTTCGTCGTGGCCCGCTCCGCGCAGGCCCTGGACGCCGGTGACTTCCAGCTGGTCGTGGGCCCCAACCTCGGCGGTCAGTCCGCCGGACGCAACCTCGGGCGCTTCGCCGACCTCCTGGGGCCACCGGCCGAAGAGGCACTGCGCTCGGTCGCCGACGGCGAAGTGGCGGTACGCCCCGGCCGGTTGACGGCCGAGATCGTCTACCTCCCGCGCCGCACCCGGTCGGCGAACGTGGTGATCCGCCCGATGGTCCGCGACGGCGAGATCGTCCTGGGTACCACGCCCGAGAGCACCCGAACGATCCCGCTGGACGAGCTGGTCGTGGGCCTCGACGACGACGGCCGCTTCAGGGTGCGCTGGCCGGCCCGCGACCTCGAAGTGGTGCCGTGCACCGGCCACATGCTCACCACCACGCAGGCACCTCCCGCCATCAGACTGCTCGACGACATCTCCCGCGACCGACAGCCCCAGCTCGGCGCGGCGCCTTGGGCGTCCGTCGCCGATCTCCCCTTCCTCCCCCGCGTCCAGTCCGGTCGCGTGGTCCTGTCCCCTGCCATGTGGACCCTCGGCTCCGACGTACGACCGGACACGCTTGCCGCCTGGCGGAAGCGGTGGTTGGTCCCCCGGCACGTCTACCTCGCGTCCGGCGACAACCGGCTGCTGCTGGACCTGGCGGACCTGCGGCAGGCCGGGCAGTTGCACGCCGAGATCGACAAACGGCCGAACGGCGGACGCGTGTTCCTCCAGGAGGCGCTGCCCGGTCCCGAGCACGCCTGGCTGCCGGGGCCGCAGGGCCGCTACGTCAGCGAGTTCGTGGTGCCGGTGGTGCTGGACGCCGCGCACGCCGCACCGGTACGCCCGTCTCAGCGGCGGTCACGCGTGGTCCGCACCTCCTCGCCGCTGCCCGAGGAGGTGTTGCGGCCGCCGGGCAGCGACTGGCTGTACGCCAAGCTCTACCACCCGCCCCGCCTCGGCGACCACCTCGTCGCCGGACCCGTCCGCGACCTCTGCCGCGACATGACCGAACGCGGTTGGGCGGAGCGCTGGTTCTTCCTGCGCTACCACGACTCGTCCCCGCATCTGCGGCTGAGACTGCACGGCGACCCGCGTACGCTCTCCGCCAAAGTGCTGCCGGAGCTTCTGGCCTGGGCCAACTCGCTGACCGGTGAGGGCCTGTGCGAGCGCTTCGCCGTCGACACCTACGAGCGCGAGATCGAACGGTACGGCGGCCCGCTCGCCATGCCGTGGGCGGAATCGCTCTTCGCCGCCGACAGCCACGCCGTGGCCGAGCTCCTCGCGCTCCTGCGCGACACCGGCACCGGCACCGGCTCCGGGGTCGACACGGACACCGCGACTGAGGCCGACGGCAAGGAGGCGGACAGCGGCCGCCTCGACCGGACACTCCTCGCCGTCCGCAGCGTCGACGAACTCCTCGCCGGCCTCGGCTTCGACGAGTCCGCCCGCGCCCGCTGGTGCCGGGGCCGGATCGATCGGGCCGGCCGATCCCAGCAACGGGCCGTGGGGCTGCGATACCGCCGCCACGCCGCCGACCTGCGCAGGCTTCTGGCCGACGACGACTGGCTCGCCGACCGTCGCGGCGGGCCGCAGGCGCTGGCGGTCCTGGCCACGCTCCGGCGGGAAGCCGCCGCGGCGGCTGCGGCGTTTGCCGACCTCCGCGGTCGCGGGGAGCTGTGGCAGCCGATGGACCGACTCGCGGGGAGCTTCGTCCATATGCACTGCAACCGCTTGCTGGTGTCGGGCCGGGACGAGGAGATCCAGGTCATCGGCCTGCTGCAACGTGCCGGGGCCGGCCTTCTCCACGCGCCCCGGCCAGCCGGGTCCCAGCGGTCCGACACACGCACGGCGCCCGAAACGCCCGCGATCCGTCGGTCCGAGAACCCGCTTTCGAGCCCTGCCGACGACCCGCGACTCGCCGAGGGCAATTGCGTGGACGCGGCGGCCCGGCCCCTCTAGCGTCGGGTCCGTATGTCCGGCACCACCCATCTCGCGGGGAGAACATGAGCAATCCGTCCGACGGCACCCACACGCAATCGTCCCCGGTCACCCTCGTGACGGGCGGCACCAGCGGCATCGGGGAGGCCGCCGTGCGCGGGCTGCTCGCCGCCGGGCACCGCGTCGCGCTGACCGGCCGCAACGAGAAGAAGTTGGCCGCGGCCGTGGAGCGCTTCGACGCGGGCGACCGGGTGCTCGCGCTGCCCGGCGACGCGTCGGACTGGGACGCGGTACGCACCGCGGTCGAGGAGACCGCGGCCACGTTCGGACGGCTCGACAACGCCGTGGCCAACGCGGGCTTCTCCACGGCGGGCACCGTCGAGTCGGGCGATCCCGCCGAATGGCACGACATGGTGCTGACGAACGTGCTCGGCCCGAGCCTGCTCATCAAGGCGTCGCTGCCGGCGCTGCGGGCGACGCGGGGGCGCATCGTGCTGGTCGGCAGCGTCGCGGGCTTCAAGAACACGCCGGGCAATCTGTACTCGGCGACGAAGTGGGCCGTGACCGCGCTCGCCGAGAACACGCGCATGCTGGTGACCAAGGACGGCATCGGCGTGACGCTGATCGCGCCGGGCCGGGTGCTGACGCCCTTCTGGGACGACCGCCCGGACGGCGCCAGCGCGGGTCCGATGCTGACGTCGGAGCACATCGGGGACACCATCGTGTGGGCGGTGTCGCAGCCGGAAGGCGTGGACGTCAACACCGTGGTGGTCCGCCCGCAGGGCCAGGCCAACTGACCGAGCCAGTCGGGCGTCACCGGGACGCGGACCGATCTCGCCGGAACACGGACCGAAACGCGGTCTCGCCGGGCCGCGGACCGAATTGCCGTCTCGCCGAAACGCGGACCGCGTCGCTACCGGTGTGCCGCCCCGTCGTGGCCGACCGCGAACAGCCGCTCCTCGGCCCGGTCGAGGGCGACCCGTAGCGCGCCCAGCGAAATGCCGTCCGCGCCCAGCGCGGACAACTCCACGCGCGGCAACCGCAGGCAGAACCGGGCGAGTTCGCCGCGCAGCGGTTCCACGACGTCGTCCAGCCCGACCGCCCAGCCGCCCACCACGACGATCTCCGGGTCCAAGGTGAGCACCAGCGCCGTGATGTCGTGCACGAGCCGCTGGACGAAGCGGTCCATCGCCTCCTGCGCGACCGAGTCCCCGGTACGCGCCAGGCGGAACACCTCGGCGACCGCGGTCTCGTCCAGCGGCACCAGCGGCGTCCCGGTCGTCGACAGCAGGCTCTCGGGCGGTGCCTGGCGGCCCAGCAGATGCAGTGCGCCGATCTCCCCGGCCGCGCCGCCGAACCCGCGGTGCACGCGCCCGTCGATCAGCGACCCGGCACCGGGGCTGAGCCCCGCCAGCACGTAGACGACGTCGTCGGAGCCGACGGCGACGCCTTGCCAGCGCTCGCCGATGGCCGCGAGGTTGGCGTCGTTCTCGACGAGCACGGGGCAGCGCAGCGAGCGGCCCAGGCGTCCGGCGAGGTCCGTCCCGGTCCAGCCGGGCATCGCGGCGCTGAACGTGACGACGCCCTTGCGGTCCACGATGCCGGGGGTGCCGACCCCCGCGGCCCACAGCCGGTCGCGTGCGACGTGGGCGCGGCGCAGTAGTTCGGCGACCGCCGTACGCGCGCGGTCGAGGCGGTCCTCGGGGCCGAGGCCGTCGGCGGGCCGGCTGTGCCGGGCGACGACGGTGCCGGTCAGGTCGGCGAGGACGCAGCGTACGTCGTGGATGCCGATGTCCAGGCCCAGGACGTACCCGGCCTCGGCGTGGAAGCGCAGCCGTCGTGCCGGGCGGCCGCGGCGGCGTCCGGCGGCGGACGTGTCCGGTTCCGACTCGACGACCAGGTCCTCGTGCAGCAGGCCGTCCACCACGCCTTCGACGGTGGGCCGGGACAGGCCGGTGGCGTCCATGAGTTCGGTGACGGTCAGGTGCGCGCCGCCGCGCAGCGCGCGGAGTGTCGCGGCCGAGTTGATGCGCCGCAGCAACGAGGAGTCCCCGCCGGTCAATCCCGCCACGGCGGCCGCTCCTTCCCGTTCCGCTCGTTCCGTTCGGTCCGCGTCGGCGGATGGTATCCGACCTGGCCGACGAGGTTCACGGTGCTGAGCGTCACAAGGCGATCACAAGCCGGTCACGAGGCGGAGCGGGCCCCGATCGGGGCGTCCTCGCCGAACGCGAGGCGGCAGGTGTCGGCGCGGTACGTGGCGACGGCCAGGGCCGCGGTACGCCCGCCGGCGGTGTACGCGGTGGTGACCACGAGCACGGCGGTACCGGGCGGCCGCTCCAGCAGGCGGGCCTCCTCGGGTTCCGCGACGCCGACCTCGACCGACCGGGTGAGCCCTTCGAGCGTGTTGTTGCGCAGGTGGCGGAGCACGAGCGCGGCGCGGCGGTTGTCGCCCAGCAGTTCGGGCACGCGCGGGACGACGGCGCGCGGGACGTACAGGCACTCGATGCCGACGGGCTGACGCATCGACAGCTGCCTGCGGCGCACGCGGTGGACCATCGCACGCGGGCGCACTCCCAGTTGGGCGGCGAGGCGCCCGGGGACCGCGGCGGTGGTGCCGTCGACGAGGTCGCGGTCGCCGGGCTCGACGCCGGGCCAGCCCTCGTCGTGGGTGCCGATGGTGATGTCGACGCGCGGGCCGGCCACCACCGTCCCGGCGCCGCGGCGACGGTGCAGGCGGCCCTCGAGTTCGAGTTGTTCGAGGGCTTGGCGGAGGGTCGCGCGGGCCACGCCGAAGCGGGCCGAGAGGTCGCGCTCGTTGGGGAGCGTCTGGCCCGTGGTGAACTCCGATTCGATCGCCTGGACCAGCACCGTGCGCAGGTGCCAGTACTTCGGCTCGGCTGCCACCTCGACGGTCGCCGTCGTCGCCATGCCGCCCCCCTGGCGGGAATTATGCTTCCCGCTTTACTAAAGGTGCTTGGACTTATCTTCGGCGACAGTACGCAGGTCCAGACCAGTGGTCAAGGAGCCGCGATGCCAACCATGTGGTTTGCCTGACGGCCCGTCACCAACGCCTGCGCGGACGCCTCACAGGTCACGTACGAAGCACACGCGCGCCAGCCCCTCGCCGTCGTAGTTCGCCTTGGCGGCAACCCCGTCCACCTCGTGGTCGCCGTCCTCGATCCGGAATCCCATGCGCGTGTGGTACGCCACCGACGCGAGGTTGGCGGGGCCGGTGATGCAGCGCACGCGGGTGCGTCCGGCCTCCCGGGCCAGTGCAAAGAACCGCTCGTACAGCGCCGAGCCGATGCCCGCCCGCTTGTGCTCGGGGGCGACGCCGACAAAGTGGATGTACGCCTCGTCGGGCCGGTCCTGGGAGAGGAAGCCGATCAGGAACGCGGCGAGCGGCCCGCGGCCGCCCGGGTCCTCCGCACTCTCGACGACCAGGCTCGTGCCGGTGAAGTGCTGGAGGAACAGGCGCGGGACCAGCAGGCGCCGCTGCTGCGCCCCGGCCTCGCCGCCCAGGCCGCCCCACCAGTGCGTGAGTCCGTGCTGCACCCGTGCGAAGTCGTCCTCCACGGGGCGGCGGACGACGAAGCTGCCGTCGCCGATCGGTTCGGGCGACCCCGAGGGTTCGGGCGATCCCCAAAATTCGGGTGATCCCCCGGGTTCCGACGGCTCCGTGTGGTGCGCCCTGCCTGTGCTGCTCGTGGTCATGCTGTTCTCCCTTGCTTCCTGTCGCGTGCGATCCTCGCTGCCCCGGACGTCCGCGGTCTGACGCCGGGGTGTCCTGATCATTACCGCTGGGAACACGCCCGACCAGCGCATATCCGTGGACGTGTCGGGTCGGTCGGGTAGGCAGGAGACATGACGACGCCTGATAACGCCGCTCTGGCCGCGGACATCGACGCCGCCCTGGCCCGCCTTTCCGACCCCGTGCGCGCCGCGGGCGCGAAGAAGTACCTGCGCAGCGAACTCACCCACTACGGAGTCGCGGTGCCGGATGTCCGGGCGGTCGTCGGGGCGCGGCGCAAGGCGCACCCGGACCTGACGCACACCGACATCGTCGCGGTGACCCGGGACCTGTGGGCGCCGCCCGTGCACGAGTCGCGGCTCGCGGCGTGCCTGTGGCTGGAGGCGTACGCGGACCGGCTCGCCCTCGACGACACCGCGCTGCTGGCGGAACTGATCGGGGAATCGGGTACCTGGGCGCTCGTGGACGTGCTGGCGGGTTCGGTGGCCGGACGGCTGCTGCTGCGGGTTCCGCGGGCGGAGGCGGCCTACCGCGCGTGGGCGGCGCAGGACGAGATGTGGCTGCGGCGCTCCGGCGTGCTGGCGTTCCTGCTGCCGGTGCGGTCGGTCCAGGCGTACCCGCGGTGGTTCCCGGTGTTCGCCGAGGTGGCCGATCCGCTGCTGACGGACACCAGGTTCTTCGTGCGCAAGGCGATCGGGTGGGTGCTGCGGGAGGCGTCCAAGCACCATCCGGACGAGGTGGTGGCCTGGGTGGGCGCGCGGGTGGACCGGATCTCGGGGCTGACGTTGCGCGAGGGGCTGAAGCGCGTGCCGGAGGAGCAGAAGGCGGCGGTGCTGCTCGCGTACCGCGGCCCGGGTCCGCGCGACCGCGGCGATGGCGGCGATGGCGAGGGGAATGTGTCGCTGTGAAGTCCCCGATGTAGGTCCGGATGTGACGGGTCCGGACGTGAACACCCCAACACGGTGAAGAGGAGAGGAGCCCGCCATGGCGGTCGGCGTGACGGAGAAGGAACTGCGCGCGATGCTGCTCGCGCTGCCGGAGGCGGAGGAGGTCATGGTCGAGGCCTGGGGGCATCCGACGTACCGCGTGCGCGGCAAGATGTTCGCGTCGACCTCCGAGGGCTCGCCGAAGGTGTGCCTCAAGGCGACCAAGGAGACGCAGGCCGAGTTGCTCGCCGCCGATCCCGCGACGTTCACCTTCCCGGCCTACGTCGGCCGCCACGGCTGGGTCGACGTCGCCCTGGCCGGCGTCGACCGCGGCGAACTGGCCGAACTGGTCGCCGAGGCCTGGCGGTTGACCGCGCCGAAACGGCTCGTGAAGGCGTACGACGCGGAAAAGGCGTTGCCGGAGGAGTGACCCTGTCGTAGCTTCTCAAGGGCCCGAGCGTGGGCCCGAACTCGACCCCGAGTTCAAGCTTTGGTTCAAGCCCGGATTCAAGCCCGAGTTCGATCCCGAGCCCTGGCCCCACGCTCCCAGGACCTGAAGGAGAAGGCCGTTGCTCTTCTGAGGACGGAGACCCGCACCGCACCGGACACCCGTGTCGCGGTGGCGCGCGTTCTCGTCCTCGGCACGGAGCCGCCCTCCTGATCCCGGGCCTTCCTGCCTCCCCGGTCGATGTCCGCGTGCCCGCGGGTCTCCAGACGCCGCCCTGTCCGCGAGCGCCCCGGAGGCATCCACCATGTCAACCTTCACCGTGTCCATCGTCTGCACCGATCTCGGCTTCACGTGGCCGGACGGCGGCACGCTCTTCGACGACTTCCAGATGGCCGTGGGCCCGGGCCGGACCGGCCTCGTGGGCCTCAACGGCGCCGGGAAGTCCACGCTGCTGCGCCTGATGGCGGGCGACCTCGCCGCCACGCGCGGCACGATGCGCGTCACGGGCGAACTCGGCTACCTGCCGCAGAACCTCACCCTCGACGCCGACGCCCGCGTGGACGCCGTCCTCGGCATCTCCGGGCAGCGGGCCGCCCTGCACGCCATCGAGGCGGGCGACGTGGATCCCGCCCACTTCACCGCGGTCGGCGACGCCTGGGACGTGGAGGAGCGTGCGTTGGCCACACTCGACCGCCTCGGACTCGCACACCTCGACCTGGACCGTCCCACTGGGCGGCTGTCCGGCGGCGAGTCCGTGATGCTCGCTCTCGCGGGCCAGTTGATGCGCCGACCGGACGTGCTGCTGCTCGACGAGCCGACGAACAACCTCGACATCGTGGCGCGCGAGCGGCTGTACGAGGCGGTCGAGGCGTGGCCGGGCGTCCTCGTCGTGGTCAGCCACGACCGCCACCTGCTCGACCTCGTGGACCAGGTCGCCGACCTGCGCGACGGCGAAGTGCGCTGGTACGGAGGCACGTTCAGCGCGTACGAACAGGCGCTGGAGGTCGAGCAGGACGCCGCCGAGCGCATGGTGCGGGTGGCGGAGTCCGACGTACGCCGGCAGAAGCGCGAACTCGCCGAGGCGCACGACAAGCTCGCGCGCCGCAAGCGCTACGGCCAGAAGATGTGGGACAACAAGCGCGAGCCCAAGGTCATCATGGGTCAGCGCAAGCGCTCCGCCCAGGTCGCGGCCGGCAAGCACCGCACGATGCACACCGAGCGCCTGGCGGACGCCCGGGACCGGCTCACCGAGGCGGAGCGGTCGGTACGCGACGACGACGTGATCCGCGTCGACCTGCCGGCGACCGAAGTCCCGCAGGACCGCCAGGTCGTGGCCCTTCCGGGGGTCGGGCTGCGGTTCGGGGCGGGGGTCAGGGCGGGAATGGCCGGGTCGGGAGCGGCCGAGTCGGGGGCGGCCGGATCCGGGTCGGCCGGGTCGGGCGTCGGGCAACAGGCCGGGCCGCGGGTCAAGTTCGACGTACGCGGGTCCGAGCGCATCGCGCTGGTCGGCCGCAACGGCTCCGGCAAGAGCACGTTGCTGCGGACGGTGGCGGGGCTGATCGAGCCGCGTACCGGCGAGGTCCGCAGGGATGTGCCGATGCGCTACCTGCCGCAGCGCCTCGACCTGTTGTTCGACGACCTGACGGTGGCGGAGAACGTCGGCCGGTTCGCGCCGGGCTCGACCGACAACGAGATCCGGGCGCGGTTGGCGCGCTTCCTGTTCAAGGGCCGCCGGGCAGACCAGCTGGCGGGCACGCTGTCCGGCGGGGAGCGCTTCCGGGCCACGCTGGCGGCGCTGATGCTGGCGGAACCGGCCCCGCAGCTGTTGATGCTGGACGAGCCGACGAACAACCTCGACATGGCGAGCGTGCGGCAGTTGACCACGGCGCTGGAGTCGTACCGCGGGGCGCTGATCGTGGCGAGCCACGACGTGCCGTTCCTGCGCGGGCTGGGTGTGACGCGGTGGATGAACCTGGACGCGGACGGGCTGACGGAGGTGGACCCGATGTAGCGGATTGCTGCTCCGCGGGGGGCAGCGAGGGTTGGGAGGGCTACGTACGCGCGGCTGCTCAGACGTCGGACACGGCGTCGCCGCCGAACTGGCGGGCCAGGGCGGCGATGAGCAGCCACGCGTGCGTCTGCCGGTCCTCGGGGTGCCGCCGGTCCTTCAGCTCCGCCGGGGTGGTGCCGGCCAGGGTGGCATGGCTCAGCGCGAGTCCCCGCAGGGTGTGGAAGAGGAAGCCGGTGTCGGGCGGCGCGGCGCAGTCGCCGGCCACCTGTTGTTCGAGGTCGACGAAGCGCTTCCGGATGCGCTCGTCGGTCTCGACGATGGTGGCCACCGCCTCGGCGGAGACGGCCGGATCGCGGGTCAGGTTCAACGAGATCTGGAGCCGGGCCAGGTATTCGGGGCGCCCGTAGTAGGAGTCGAGCAGTTCCCAGTACCGGGTCAGCCTCTCGGTGACGTGCTCGCCGCCGACGTCGGCCTGTTCGACCAGCTGCTCCAGCAGCGCGCCGCCGTCCCGGTGCGCGGCGACCATCAGCGCTTCACGAGTGCCGAAGTGGTGCTGGATCACCCCCCAGGAGACCCCGGCCCTGCGGGCGATCTCGTTGGAGCTGGCCCGGTAGAAGCCCTTGTCGAGGATGCAGCCGAGGGTGGCCTGAATGACGCGGGCGCGGGTGGTGTCGTGGTCGTGCCCGGCGGACGGCGGCCTGCTTCGTTCCACGGTCGGCGGTGCTCCGTTCGTCGGCCTCACAGGTTCCAGATGCGGGTGGCGTTGCCCGACAGCATCAGTGCCCGCTCGTCGGCCGGCACGTCCGCGAACTGCTCCTCCACCAGCGCACGGGACCGCGGCCAACTGGACACCGGGTGAGGATAGTCGGTGGACCAGAGGATGTTCTCCACCCCGATGTCGTAGCGGAGTCTGGAGAGTGCCAGGGGCTCCTCGATGAACGTGATGTGGACCTGGCGCCGGAAGTAGAAGCTCGGCAGTTCCGGGAGGCCGAAGTCGTAGTCCTGGCGGGTGACCTGGTCGTCGACCGTGTGCAGCCACCACGGCACCCAGCCGAGCCCGGGTTCGACGAACACGAGCTTGAGGTCCGGGAAACGTGCGAGTACGCCGGTGCACACGAACATGCCGAACGCCTCGGCGGTCATCAGCGCGGTGACCGGCACCATGATTCCCTTCCCCTTGGTGGGGTCGCGGCGGGCGAGGTCGTCCAGGGCCGTGTTGAGCCCGATGTGCAGGCAGACGGGCAGCCCGAGGTCGCTGATCGCGGTCCAGAGCGGTACGTAGCGCTCGTCGTAGTAGTCGGGCAGCCCCAACTCGGAAGGATTGACCGGAAGTTGCAGGGACTTCGCACCGGCGGCGGCGACCCGCCGCACCTCCGCGACGGCGTGGTCGATGTCGTGGATCGGGATCTGGTACGACAGCACCAGGCGCGCCGGATCAGCGGCGGCGAACTCGGCCAACGCGTCGTTGAAGGCCCGGGACGCGGCCCGCCAGCCGTCCTTCATCAGATACATGTACCGGAACCCGGACACCTCGCAGTACAGGACATCGACGTCGACGCCGTCGATGTCCATGTCGGCGAGGCGGGCGTGCGGGTCGGCGTACCCGGGGCGGTTCGCCGAGGGGTACGAACGGTTCTCCAGCGACTGGGTGTTCGCCTGGCCCGCGCCCATAGAGCGGCGCATGTTCGCGGCCAGGATGCCGAGGGCCTGGTCGTACTCGTCGTGGACCGCGGCGGGCATGTGGGCTTTGATCTGCGCCTGCGACAGCCGTACGTGGGAGTCGGCGGAGATCAGCCGCTCGGGGGCGAGGGTCATGGCAGCTCCTCTTGGGTCTGCGGGTTTGGTGTGTTGGGTGGGCTAGTGCTGTGGCCGGGAAGGTCTGCCGGTTCCCGGTGTTCGGTGCCGCGCCGCCGGGCCTGGCGGCCCTCCCGAGCAAGGCGCAGGCCCGAAGCTCGTACTCGGTCGTACTCGCGAGGGTCTGCAACGCGGCGCTTGGGAGGGCCGTCAGACGCGGAGGGGTGCCGGGCGCCGGGAACCGGTGAACCTTTCCGGTCACAGCACTAGGAGTCGGCGGCCAGGATGAGGCCGCTGGCTCCGGCGGATACGAGGACGTGCTCCACCCCCGCAACCTGGTTGGCCGCGCCGCCGCGAATCTGCCGGACCGCCTCGACGATGCTGTTCATGCCGTGGATGTAGCCCTCGCCCAGCAGGCCGCCGTGCGTGTTGACCGGCAGCTTCCCGCCCGGACCGAGGTGGCCGTCGCGGACGAAGTCCGCGGACTCGCCGCGTCCGCAGAAGCCCAGCGACTCCAGGAGCATGAACACGACGGGGCTGAAGTTCTCGTACAGCATGGCCGCCTGGATGTCGCCGGGGCCGAGGCCCGCGGCGGCCCACAGGCGCCGGGCGACCGACTCGGCCTCGGGGAACGCCGCGAGGTCGTCGTGGTAGTAGTTCGTCGTCGTCACTCCGCCGAACACATCGGCCTGCGCGGCGGCGGCGATCCGGGCGACCGGGCCGTCGCGCAGGTCACGGGCGCGGTCGGCGCCGGTCACCACGAGCGCGACTCCCCCGTCGGACTCCTGGCAGCAGTCCAGGAGGCGGAGCACCGGCTCGACGATCCAGCGGGAGTTCTGGTGGTCGTCGTGGGTGATCGGACGGCCGTGGAACCAGGCGTGCGGGTTGGTCGCGGCGTACGCCCGGGCGGTGACCGTGTAGTGGCCGAGGTCGGCGTTCGACATGCCCCGCTCCAGCATCCAGCGGTGGTACCAGAGGCCGTACATCTGGGCGGGGGTGCGCAGTCCGTACGGCACGTGCCAGTTCTCGCCGCCGGAGCGCACCGGGCCGGTCTGCACGCCGAAGCGTTTGCCCGAACGCTCGTTGAACGCCCGGTAGATCAGCACGTTGCGGCACAGGCCCGCGTGGATGGCGGCGGCCGCGTGCTGGACGGTCGCGGCGGCTCCGGCGCCGCCGTTCGGGGTACGAGACATCCAGCCGACCTCGCGGATCCCGAGGCTGTTCATGACCTCGTTCTCGCTGTTGGCGTCCAGCGTGAACGTCACGGTGCCGTCGATGTCGGCCGGGGTCAGCCCGGCGTCCGCGATCGCGGCACGCGACGCCTCGCAGGCGAGCCGGAGTTCGCTGCGTCCGGAGTCCTTGGAGAACTCGGTGTGGCCGATGCCGGCGATCGCGGCTCTGGGCGCGAAGCCGGGGGGCTCGGTCATGCGGGTCGCCTTTCCGGTCGGGCCTGCGGGAGGGCGACGCCGTCGAGTGTGTCGGTGAACATCTCGACCGGCAGGTCCATGCGCAGGTCGTCCGGTCCGGCGTACCGGAGGTTGGTCACCAGGCGTGCGCCGCAAGTGAGTTCAACGAGCGCGACGACCTCCTGCTCGGGAAGGGCGGCCGGCGGGTGCCGTGGCAGGACCCAGCTGAGCAGTCGGCCGCGCGGCTCGGCGTCGAACACCTCGCGGTCGACGCCGCCGCACGACGGGCACATCGGACCGGGTGGCTGGAGTACGCGGCGGCACGTCGCGCAGCGGGCCAGGAACAGGCGGCCTTGTGCGACGCCGTCCCAGAAGAACGCGTCGTCCGGGCCGGTTTTCGGGGGCACGACCAGGGACAAGGTCCTCACCTCACGTCGTCGGTGGCCGCCCGGATATTCGGGACGGTGGTCGGGGGCGGGAGTCGGGGGCGGGAGTCAGGAGCGGAAGTTCGGCCGGGTGCCGGTTGAGATGTCGGGTCGGCTGCGGGGCAGGTGTCGGCACGGGGCAGGTGTCGGCACGGGGGCAGGTGTCGGCGCGAGAGCTGGGTCAGGTGCCTGGGAGTACTGGCGTGCCGGGTTCCCAGGCGCGGACGACACCCGCCGCGACGAGTTCGTCGACCTCGTCCGCCGCGAAGCCGTAGTCCGCCAGCACCTCCCGCGAGTGCTCGCCGACGACAGGGGTCGGCCCGCGCAGTTCGCCGGGTGTCTCGCTGAACTCGACGCCCAGCCCGGTGGTCTCCAGCCGGCCGACGTACGGGTGGTCGAAGCGCGCGACCCAGCCGCGTTCGACCATCTCCGGGTCGTCGAACACCTCGAGCGAGTAGGTCTCCGAGCTGATCTCCGCCGGTACACCGGCTTCGTCGAGGTGCCGTAGCCATGTATCGGCCGGGTCCTGGGCGAAGGTGCGCTCAAGGAAGGCGGCGAGCATCCCGTCGTCGGGGGGTGTGCGGGGGTCGTCCGCGGTGAGAGCGGCGGCTTCGGTTTCGGCGTCGGCGTCGGCGTCGGCGTCGGCGTCGGCCGGATCAATGCCGTGGGGCTGTCGTGTGAGCAGCTTGGCGAGCGCGGCGCGGTGGGCGGCGGTCACCGCGGCCAGGCACAGCCAGCGGTCGTCCGCGCAGCGGTAGAGGCGGTAGAGAGCGCCGAGTCCGTAGTGGTCGGCGTCGAGGCGCGGGCGGTCCGGTTCGGTGCCGTCGGCGCGTACGTACGCTCCGGCCGCGGCGGAGGACAGCAACTGCGCGTAGACGATGGAGGTGTCGACGCGGGCCCCCTCGCCGGTCCGGGCACGGCGCGTGAGCGCCTGCATGATGCCGATCGCCGACAGGAACCCGTTGCCGGTGTCGCCGAAGTTGGTCCGGGACCAGATCGGGCGGCCGCCGTCGTCGACGCCGCCGTCCTCCCATTCGACGCCGGCCAGTGCCGCACCGGTCTGGTCGTTGCCAGGCAGTCCGGCGCGCGGGCCGGACTCCTCGAACCCGCGGGTGTGGCAGTAGACCAGGTCCGGACGGATGGTGCGCAGTGCGTCTTCGTCGACGCCGAGGCGTACGGCCGCGTCGTAGCGCATGTTGTGTTGCACGACGTCGGCCTTCGCGACCATGCGGCGCAGGACGGCCAGCCCGCGCGGGTCCTTGAGGTTGAGTGCGAGGGACCTCTTGTTGCGGTTGGCGGTCATCGCGATGTGGTTGCACTGCCAGTAGCCGTCGTGCAGTGCGTTGATCTTGACGACGTCGGCGCCCATGTCGGCGAGCACCTGACAGCCGTACGGTCCGGCGATCGCGAGGCCGAGGTCCAGCACGCGTACGCCGGCGAGCGGCGCGGTGGGTTCGGGAGGGGGCGGGGTGGCGGTACGGGGCGGGGGTGGGGTTGCGGTATGGGACGATGATGTTGCGGTACGGGGTGGGGTTGCGGTGGCTGCGGTGTGCGTGGCTCGGGCGTGGCCGGCTTGGGCCAAGACCTGTTCGGTGTGCGTCCCGGGGCGCGGTGCGCCGATGTGCGGACGGCCTTCGCTGCCGGTCACGGTGTAGGTGCGCCCCACCATCCGGATCGGGCCTTCGTCGGGATCCTCGACCTCCGCAACGCAGCCGTCCTGGATCCACCACGGGTCGGAGAGTGCGGCATGTGGCGGGCGGACGATCTGGATCGGCGTGCCTTTGCGCGCCCCCGCCCGTTCCCATTCGGCGGCGGGGAACTTGGCGAACGCCGCGGCCATCAGCGGGTGGTAGTGGTGCAGGACGACGAGATTCTCGGGCTCGGTGCCCAGCCGGTCCGGGTCGTCCCGGTGCCGTCCGCCGCCGGCCACTTGGTCGTCGGAGGCGTCGTCCAGGGAATCGAGTTCGCCCATCGCGATGATCCATGACGGGTTCGGCACCCAGTTGTGCACCCAGGCCCCGTCCGCGCAGCGGAACACGCCCATCGGCGCGCGGCTGTCGAAGATCCAGGTCTGGAGGAACGGCCGGTCGGTGTGCTCCATACGCTGCCATCCGCCGATCACCGCGGCGAACACCCCTTGGCGCAGCGACGTTCGGACGTGTTGCCCGCGTCCGGTCCGCTCGCGGGCGTGCAGTGCGGCGTTGACGCCCACCGAGGCGAGGTAGAACGCCCCGATGCTGGGCAGCGGTACACCGGAGAACAACGGACCGTCGCGGTCCGGGCCTTCGATCACGCCGGCCGGGACCTCGATGCCCGCGAGTGGATCGGGCAGGCCTGCTTGGTGGTTGATCCCGCCGCCGGGTCGGCCGCGCTTCTCCCAGTGCAGCCCGGACCGGGCGGCGACCAGGGCGTCGTATCCGGGGCGGGCGGAGTCGCGGGTGCCCTCGCCGTACCCGGTGATCGAGCAGTGCACCAGCCGCGGGTTCAACTCCGCGAGCACGGCGTGGTCGAGGCCCAGTCGGCCGCGGGTCGCGGGTGAGTACGACTCGACGAGTACGTCGGCGTCTTGCGCGAGTGCGTACAGCGCCTCGCGGCCCGTCGCGGTTTTGAGGTCCAGCACCGCGCTGCGCTTTCCGCGGTTCCACACGCGGCGGCCGGGGAGGTCCGGCAGCGGGCCGCCGCAGGGCGCCTCGATGCGGGTGACGCTCGCGCCGTGGTCGGCGAGGAGCATCGCGGTCATGGGACCGGCCACGCCGTGGGACACGTCCAGCACCTTCAGGTCCGCGGGCACCATGCAGATCGCCTCCAGGCGGGAGTCGGTGCTTCGTCCGGCATGACGGACCATAGTGATTACTATGGGAAGAGTAAACAGGGGGTGGGAGTTGGGTGTTGGGGTGGGAGGTGGGGTGTTCGGGGTTGGTGCGGGGTTGGTCAGGTCTTGGTGGGGGTGGGCGCTTTTGTTTGAGTGCGGCCTCCGGCCGCTCTCCTCGCTGCGCTCGTCGATCACGGAGACATACCGACACCCTCCGGCGGCCTCCGGCCACGTGGGGGCGCGGCACCGACACAGACGGACCGGGCCCGTGAAGGTCTTCCGGGACGGCAACTCAACGACGCGGAACAGACCCGGGGGGAAGTCGCGCGGACCAGAACCGGCCTGGGGTAGGTGGTGCGGAGCCGTAACTCCCGGGGTGGGCGCCTGTCTCCGGGTGGGGTGGGGGCGGGGTTCCTGGGAGCGGCACGGGGCCTGGGCGTCGGTGGTGGGGAACAAAACGAGCCCGGGGGTAAGTAGGGTGGAGCGGAACGGGTCCGGGTAGGTCGCGCGGAGCGGAGCGGGCCTGGGGGTAGGTGGGGTTGGGCGGTCGCGGGGGTGGAGCCGGCCTTTGGGTGGGGTGGGCGTGGGCGGGAACTCCTGTGTTGGGGCGTGGCTTTCGGCCAGGGGGAGGTCAGGTTGTCGCTTCCGGTGCTGAACTTTGCAGCATGGTGAGGGTGTTCGCGTGGGTTCCGAGGACGTGAGTGCGGGCCAGTTCGGATGCCTTTGCTGCGTCTCGGGCGGCGATGGCGGCGTAGAGCTTTTCGTGTTCGCCGCACATTGCCGCGCCGTCCTCGGGGGTCGAGGTGAGCCGGAAGAGGCGGCGCAGGCGGCCGTCGAGCGGGGTCATCAGATCCTTGAGCAACGGGTTCCCCGACATGTCCACGATCTGCTGGTGGAAGTCGGCGTTCAGGGCCACCGCCTCGCGCAGGCGGCCGGCCTCGGCGGCGCGGCGTGAGCGGTCGAGGATGCGTTCCAGTGCACGCAGTTCGGCGTCCGTGCCGTGTTCGGCGGCGAGACCGGCGGCGAGCGCCTCGAGCGATTCGCGTACCGCGAAGAAGTGCCGGGCGTCCTCGGGGCCGAAGTCCGCGACGACGGCGCCCTTGCGCGGCTGGATGCTGATGAACCCCTCGGTCTCCAGCCGCTGCATCGCCTCGCGGACCGGGATGCGGGAGACGCCGAGCTCCTCGGCGATCTCGCGTTCGACGAGGCGGTGGCCGGCGGCGTACTGGCCCTCGATGATGCGCTCGCGCAGTTCGACGTAAGCCTGGTCCCGGAGCGACCGGTGCGCGTCGCCCATGCTCGGACGGTCGGCGGTGGCACGGGGACTCATGGGCGTACTCCAGACGTGGCTGCGGGCGCCGGCGCGGTCGGTGACCCGATCATTCCAGATCGGTTCCGGACCGGAGAATTTTCCCCCGAGGGGCGTTGCTTGGTATTCGGTATACCAGTTACGGTGGCCGCCGCCCACCTAGTTCAGGAGTGCCATGCCCCCCGCCGCCAACGCCGTGCCGTCCGTGCTCCGCCGCGCGACGCTGCCCGACGGCCGACTCGCCGACGTCCACCTGGGCGGCGGCCTGGTGACCGAGATCCGCGACCACGTCCCGGGTCCGGCCGGCCCGGGTGTCGTGGACCTGGGCGGTGCGCTGCTCATGCCGGCTTTCGTGGACGGGCATGCGCACCTGGACAAGACCTTTCTCGGCTCACCCTGGCGCCCGCACGTGCCGGCCGGTGATCTCCGGTC
This sequence comes from Streptodolium elevatio, assembly GCF_053592165.1. Classification (NCBI taxonomy): domain Bacteria; kingdom Bacillati; phylum Actinomycetota; class Actinomycetes; order Kitasatosporales; family Streptomycetaceae; genus Streptodolium; species Streptodolium elevatio. The sequence goes on along the minus strand of NZ_JBSFVE010000005.1, from coordinate 160,297 downwards.
GCAGATCGCCGCGGAACGCGAGATCCGGCGCCGGATCGCCGTACCGGTCGAGGAGCGGGCGACCGCGCTGGCGCACCGGATGGCCGCCCTGGGCACCGGGTACGTACGCTCCCACGTCGACATCGACCCGGACATCGGACTCGACGGCCTGCACGCGCTGCTCGCGGTCCGCGAGGCGTGCCGCGACATCATCGGCATCCAGCTGGTCGCGTTCCCGCAGAGTGGCGTCGTCACCGCTCCGGGCACCGCCGACCTGCTCGACGCCGCGCTGCGCGAGGGCGCCGACCTGATCGGCGGGCTCGACCCGGTCGGCTTCGACGGCGACCTGGCCGGTCAGCTCGACGTCGTGTTCGGCCTCGCCGAGCGGCACGGCGCCGGCATCGACATCCACCTGCACGACGGCGGCATGAACGGGATCGCGCAGTTGCGCGAGATCGCCCGGCGTACCGCCGTGCTCGGACTGGGCGGGCGGGTCGCGGTCAGCCACGCGTACGCGCTCGGCCAGGTCGACGCGGGCGAGGTCGGCCGCACGGCTGAGGCGACGGCCGCGGCGGGTGTCGCCGTCATGACCAACGGCCCGGCCGGCACCACTCCCCCGGTCTCGCGGCTCCGCGACCTCGGCGTGCGGGTGTTCGCGGGATCGGACAACATCCGCGACGCGTGGTGGCCGTACGGCACCGGCGACATGCTGGAGCGCGCCACCATCGTCGGTTTGCAGTGCGATTTGATGACGGACGCCGACCTGCACCGCGCCGCCGATCTGGCCACACACGAGGCCGCCGCGGCACTCGGGCTGACCGGGTACGGCCTCACCCCCGGCGGCCGCGCCGACCTCGTCGTCGTCGACGCGGCGTCCGTCCCCGAAGCCGTCGCCGCCCACCCCGCGCGGCTGCTGGTCCTGCACGGCGGGCGGATCACCGCCGACCACCGGGACCGTTCAGGCCTTTCCGACGGCAACTGACCCCCTTTCCCTTCTGGTCCCACCCGCGCCGCAGCGCGCCCCTGCCCCCGGAGGAATCCGCTGTGACCACGCATGCCCCTGTGTCCGCGCCCGCGGACGAGCTTGCCGAAAGACCCGGCACCAAGCTCGCCGGCGGTCAGATAGGCACTTCCGACCTGGTCTTCTTCGTCGTCGCGGCGGCCGCGCCGCTGACCGTGCTGGCCGGCGTCGCCCCGTTCGCGATCGGTGTCGGCGGTCCCGGCACGCCGCTGGGCTATCTCATGTCCGGTGTGCTGCTCGCGCTGTTCGCGGCCGGGTTCACCGCGATGAGCCGGTACGTGCGCAACGCCGGCGCGTTCTACGCGTACGTCGCCCGCGGCCTCGGCCGTACGCTCGGCGTGGCCACCGCCTACGTCGCCGTCGTCGCGTACAACCTCATCACCCCCGGCGTGGCCGCCGCGTTCGGCTACTTCGGTGCCAACTACCTCAACGACCGGGCGGGCACCGACATCCCGTGGTGGGTGCTCGCCGGCATCTGCATCGCGGCCACCGGCGTCCTCGGCTGGCTGCGCGTCACGCTCAGCGCCAAGGTGCTCGGGGTCGCGCTGGTGCTGGAGGTGCTGTCGCTGCTGCTGATGGAGTTCGGCATCCTCAAGGACCGCGGCGGCGACGCGCTCGACCTGGGCTCGTTCAACCCCGAGACGCTCACCCACGGCGGTATCGCGGGCATGTTCGTGCTGGTCATCGGTGCCTTCACCGGCTTCGAGGCGACGGCCATCTACGCCGAGGAGGCGCGCGACCCGCAACGTACCGTGCCGCGCGCCACGTTCATCGCGATCGGGTTCCTCGCCGTGTTCTACGCCGCCGGGGTGTGGCTGGTCATGGGGGCGTACGGCACCGACGAGTCGGTGGCACTCGCGCAGGCCGCCAACGGCCCGGACCTGACCTTCAACGCGGCGGGTGCGCACGTCGGCACGTGGCTCGCGGACAGCATGGAAGTCCTCATCATCGTGAGCGCGTTCGCCTCCGCCCTGGCCTTCCACAACGCCGCGGCCCGCTACCTGTACGCGCTGGGCCGCGAGGGCCTGCTGCCGCGCTCGCTGGGCCGGGTATCGCAGAAGCACGGGTCGCCGAGCGGCGCCGTGGTCGCGCAGAGCGTGTTCAACGTGCTGCTCGTCGGTGTCGGCGTCGTACTCGCCGCCGATCCGTACGCCGAGGTGTTCCTGTGGAGCAACAGCGTGGGCGTGCTCGGGGTGATGGCGATGCAGGCCCTTGCCGCGCTGGCCGTCTGGGCGTTCTTCCGCCGGGACCGGCGCGGGCTGTCCGCCTTCCGGGTGGTGTGGGCGCCGCTCGTCTCGTGCGCCGGGCTGGTGGTGCTGACCGTGTTGGCGGTGGTGCACTTCGACCTGCTCACCGGGAAGACCGGCGTGGTCAACGCGGTGCTGCTGGTTCCGCTGCCGGTGATCGCGGTCGCGGGTGCGGCTGTCGCCCTGCGCATCCGGCGGCGCGACCCCGAGCGGTACGCGCGGCTCACCGAGGTCGACGTCGAGCGCGACTGACCGGCCTCGGTGGCCTCCGGCTCAGGCCGGCACACCGCCGCGGGCCACGATCCTGCCGCCGCGCACGACCATCGCGCGCGGCGGCAGGTCCACGACGACCTGCGGCACGCACTCCCCCTCGACGAGCATGAAGTCGGCCGGAGAGCCCGGGGTGAAGTCGACCGCGGGAAGGCCGAGGAGTGCCGCGCCGCCGTCCGCGGCCAGGGCGAGGCACGCGTCCAGTTCCTCGTCCAGCCGGGCGTCCACGCACCGGCCGAGCAGGTGGGCGCGGTGCAGCATGTCGGCGTCGCCGAACGGGCTCCACGCGTCGCGCACGCCGTCCGAGCCGAGCCCCACGAGCACGCCGCGCTCGCCCAGTTCGCGGAACGGCAGTACGGTCGCCTCGCCGAGTGCGGCGGTGGTCAGCGCGACGCCCGAATCCGCCAGCAGCCTTGCCACTTCGTCGAGTTCGCGCTCGGCGAGGCCGGCGAGGCAGAAGGCGTGGCTGATCGTGACGCGTCCGGCCAGGCCGAGGGCGCGGGTGCGCGCGCAGATGTCGCGCAGCGGTCCCATGCCGGTCTCGCCCGTGTCGTGCAGGTGGATGTCGACGGCGGCTCCGTAGCGTTCGGCGAGTCCGAACACCGCGTCGAGCTGGCCCTGCCGGTCGCCGTCGAAACCCGCCGGGTCCAGGCCGCCGACGACGTCGGCCACGCCCACGCGTACGGCCTCCTCCAGCAGTTCCACCACGCCGGGCAGCCGCCGCACGCCGTGCTGCGGGAACGCGACGATCTGCACGTCGAGCACGCCGAGCAGTGCCTCGCGGGCCGCCGCGACGCCGTCGAGCGGGTCGAGGCCGTATGCGGGTGCCACATCGACGTGGGCCCGCACCGCCCGCGTCCCCCGGGCGGCGGCGTGCGACAGCAGCCGGAGCGCGCGGTCGCCGACCGGGGTCGGCTGGGCCTCGTACAGTTCCACGTCGCCGCGGACGTAGTCGGCGAGCCCTGCCGCGGGGCGACGGCTATACCAGGGTTCGCCGAACGCCGTCTTGTCCGGGTGGATGTGCGCGTCGACCAGCGTGGGCAGGGCGATGCGCCCGAGGCCGTCGACCACTTCGGCGATCGCGCCGTCGGGCACGCACGCGGCGAACACCCCGTCGACGACGACCAGTTCTACCGGCCGCGCGCCCATCGGACGGACGTCGCGGTAGACGGTGACGTTGCTCGGGCGGTGCATGTCGGCCTGCTCTCGGTCTGCTCGGGGTCCTGCCTCTGGTATACCAAACGACGGCGGGTTCGCCGTCCCCGGCCCGCGGCACCGCGCGGCCCCGCTGGATGGCGTATTGGTGCTAGATGTTGCTTTGGCCCCGTTTTATTCGATCCTGTCGTAATAACCCGGTGCGGCGCGCACGATGGAAGTGACCTGAAGGAGGTGATCGAGATGCTCACCGTGCGTTCGATCAACCAGGCGGACGAAAGCCGCGACATGCCGCACGGCCACCTCGACGTGGTGAGCCTGGAGGGCATGGACTTCGGCGTCGCGCGGTTCGAGCCGGGTTGGCGCTGGTCGCAGGACGTCGGGCCCATCGCCGGCACCGCGAGCTGCCAGTTCCACCACAACGGGTACGTCGCCCAGGGGCGCCTGCACATCCGCATGGACGACGGCGAGGAGAAGGACCTGTCCGCGGGCGACGTCTTCGTCTGTGACCCGGGCCACGACGCGTGGGTGCTGGGTGACGAGACCGCCGTCGTGTTCGACTTCGGCGGCAACATGCACGAGTACGCGAAGCCCACGTAAGCGCCGCGGTCAGAACGCCGAACCGGCTCGGCGGAGAACACGTCGAGCCCGTGGCATACCCGTGCCTCCGGCACTGGGACGAGGTCCCCGTGCGGGGTCGGGTCGCCCGCCACGGGATTCGGTGGTTCGTACACCCGGTCCCTGACCTGCCCGACCGAGTGATCGGCCCACAGAGGCGCGAAATCCGCGCTGTGGTCCCGCATGTCGTCGACGTGCGCGGCCGACGCGGCATCCACCCGAGCCACCCGAGCAGGACGCGCAGGTGTGCGGCGTGCCCCCGGGCCGCCCGGGATTCGCTTCCCGGCGTCCCGCGTCGCGCAGTTGGTCGGGAGCGCGGTGCGGGCGCGGGTCGGCGCGGGTCGGCGCGGGTCGGCGCGATCTTCGACGGTGGCGTGCCCTACGGTGCTGTGGTGTCGGTGGCCGCGGCCGGATGCGGGCGCCGCGAGGGGAGGCGCTGTGACGCACGCGGTCGGAATCGACCTGGGATCGACCGAGGCGGTCCTCGCCGCGGCGAGCGGCGACCGGAGCGCCGAGCTCGTCCCGGCCGGGAAGAAGGAGCGCACGACGCCGTCCTTCGTGTCCTTCGACGGGCGCAAGGTGCTGGTCGGCACCGCCGCGCGGCGCCAGATCGGCACGAACCCGGGTGCCACGTTCCGGCTCCCGCCCGGGCTGGTGCCGGAACCGGGCACCGCGGCACTCGGCCCGTCCCCGTACGAGCTGGCCCGGCACGTGGCGGCCGGCGTCAAGGCCGCCACCGAGAAGCGGCTGCGGTCGAGGTCGCCGGTGCCCGTCGTCGTCGCGGTGCCGACTCATGCGGACGAGGCGCAGCGGGCCGTCTACCACGACGCGGTACGCGACGCGGGTTTCGACGTACGCGGCACGCTCGGTGCCGCGCAGGCCGCGGTCGCGGCGTACGGGCTGGACCAGGAGGCGCGCGCCCGGATTCTGGTCGTGGTCCTCGGCGGGCTCACGCTGGAGGTCAGCATCCTTGACCTCGTCGACGGGGAGGCCAACGTGCTCGGCGGCGGCACGCACCCGCTGGGCGGTGAGAACTGGACGCAAGCGGTCGCCGACCACGTCGGATCCTCGTTCTGGCAGGCGCACGGCGTGGACCTGCGCAACGAACCCCTGTCGTGGCAGCGGGTGTTCGAGGCCGCCGAGACCGCGAAGGTTCAACTGTCCACGCAGGACCGCGCGGCCATCGACATCCCGTACGTCGTCAACGACCGCCGCGACCCCAAGCACATCGACCTCGTGGTCACCCGCCCGCAGTTCGAGGCGATGACCGCCCACCTGGTGGACCACTGCGTCACGCAGCTGGCTCCCGCTCTGCGGCAGGCGGCGGTTGCGCCGGCTCTGCTCGACCACGTGCTCCTGGTCGGCGGCGGCAGCCAACTGCCCGCGGTGGCGTACGCCGTGCAGGCCCATCTCGGTCGGCCGGTGACACCGGGGCCGCACCCGCAAGAGGCGGTCGCGCTCGGCGCGGCGCTGCGGGCTTGGTCCTTGCACTGACCGGGCGCCTGCCGCTCCCCCGCACGCGCCGTCGGCGCGAAGCTGCCGCGTACGTTGCCGGAAACCGGCAATGACCCGGCGGGTTCCCCCTGGTCATGATGGCCGTGCCGGCACACTGCCCGTGCCTTGCGTCAGGGGGATACACGCCATGACCGACAAATTCCCGGGGTTCGACATCGTGCGCCGCGGCTACGACCGCACCCAGGTCGACCGGTTCCTGGAGGGCGGCGACGGCGGCCCGCTGGGCGACGCGCCGCAATTCACCATCACTCGGCGCGGCTACGACCGTTCCCAGGTCGAGGACTTCCTCGCCGCGCTGCGCTCGGGCGGCAAGCAGTAGGACGCCGGTCCGCGCCCCGCATCGGACTGCGGCGATACGGCGCGCGGCCCCAGCTGAACAGCACCACCCGTAGTTGGTACGGACCGTGGACCGCGCACGGCCCGGGCTGCGACGTGCCGAGCCCGAAGGGGTCGGTTCCCCCGCTCACGCCCGGGCAGCGTTCGGCCCCGGCACCCCGTTGTCCGTCGCGCCGTCGCGCCGTCGCACCTCGCGGGGATTCACCGCACCCCGAACCCGACATGCCCCTGGAGCGCCCATCCACCCCACCCCCGCTGTCCCCGGAAAGGGAGTGAACGCATGCACGGAGCCGTCTTCCTGATCGAATTCGGCGGCATCCTCTTCGCCCTCGGCCTGCTCGGCCGATTCGCGGGCCGCCTGCGCTTCTCCCCCATCCCCCTCTACCTGTTGGCCGGCCTCGCCTTCGGCGAAGGCGGACTGCTCCCGCTCGGGGCCAGCGAGGAGTTCGTCGCCGTCGGCGCCGAGATCGGCGTCGTCCTCCTGCTCCTGATGCTCGGCCTCGAATACACCGCAAGCGATCTGGTCGCCAATCTGAAGACGCAATACCCGGCCGGGGCGGTCGACTTCGCACTCAACGCGCCGCCCGGCGCGGCGATGGCGCTGCTGCTGGGCTGGGGGCCGGTCGCGGCCGTGGTCCTGGCCGGGGTCACCTGGATCTCGTCGTCCGGCGTCATCGCGAAGGTGCTCGGCGATCTCGGGCGGGTCGGCAATCGCGAGACACCGGTGATCCTCGGCATCCTGGTGCTCGAGGACCTCGCGATGGCTGTCTACCTGCCGGTCGTCACCGCGCTGCTCGCCGGTGCGGGCCTCGCGGCGGGCAGTGTCACGCTGGCCGTCTCGCTGTCGGTCGCCGGTCTGGTGCTGTTCGTCGCGGTGCGGTTCGGGCGTACGGTTTCCCGCTTCGTCTCCAGCGACGACCCCGAGAAGCTGCTGCTGGTCGTGCTCGGCCTCACGCTGCTGGTCGCCGGCATCGCGCAGCAACTGCAAGTGTCCGCCGCCGTCGGGGCGTTCCTGGTCGGCATCGCGCTGTCCGGCGAGGTCGCCGAGGGGGCGCATGCGCTGCTGAGCCCGCTGCGGGACCTGTTCGCGGCCGTGTTCTTCGTGTTCTTCGGCCTGCACACCAACCCGGCCGACATTCCCCCGGTGCTGGTACCCGCCCTGATCCTCGCGGTCGTCACCGCCGCCACGAAGATCGCCACCGGCTACTGGGCGGCTCGCCGCGCGGGGGTCTCCGCACGCGGTCGGTGGCGTACCGGCGGGGCGCTCGTGGCCCGCGGCGAGTTCTCCATCGTCATCGCCGGTCTCGCCGTCACCGCGGGCGTCCAGCCTGACCTGGGTCCGCTCGCGACCGCGTACGTCCTGATCCTGGTCGTCGTCGGGCCGCTCACCGCGCGCTTCACGGAACCGCTCGGGGTCGCGTTCGCGGCGCTGCGCGCGGGTTCACGACCGCGAAAGGCGGAGCTCGCGCGCGAGCCGTGACGGGCGCGATCGGCGCCGCCCGGCAGACCGGTCTGTGAGGTTCTGCGAACTCGGTGGTAACAAAAGCCGTTTGGCTCCTTCTATGGATCTCGGCGCACTGCTACATATGTGACGTCCGTCCCCAAAAGCGGAGGTCGCACATGCGCCCAGAATCTGCCTTACGCTCGGCACCGGCCCTTTGGTCCGCCGTCCTCGCGTTCCTCCTCGCCGTCGTCGGCGTCCTGTTCGCGGCACCGAACGCCCATGCGGCGACCGGCCGCTACGTCGCCCTCGGCGACTCCTACTCGGCCGGGCTGGGGGCCGGCAGCTATGACAGCTCCAGCGGCAACTGCAAGCGCAGCACGCGGGCCTATCCGGCGTTGTGGGCCGCCGCGAACGCCCCGTCCTCGTTCGCCTTCGTGGCCTGCTCCGGGGCCAAGACCGGCGACGTGCTCGCCAACCAGATCAACGCGGTGAACGCGTCCACCGAACTGGTGTCGATCACGATCGGCGGAAACGACGCCGGGTTCGCGGGCATCATGACCACGTGCGTCCTGCAGTCCGAGAGCGCGTGCCTCAACGCCGTCGCGCAGGCCCGCACGTTCGCCGAGAACCAGCTACCCGCCCTGCTGGACCAGGTGTACGCGGCCATCGAAGCCCGCGCGCCCAACGCACACGTCGTCGTGCTCGGGTACTCGCGCCTGTACAAGATCGGCGGCGGCTGCCTGTTCGGTATCGGCGACACCAAGCGCAGGGCGCTCAACGGCGCGGCCGACACGCTGAACACGGTCATGGCCAAGCGGGCCGCCGACGCGGGGTTCACCTTCGCGGACATCCGTCCGGCGTTCACCGGCCACGAGATCTGCTCCGGCTCGCCGTGGCTGCACAGCACGACATGGCCGATCGAGGAGTCGTACCACCCCAACGCGAACGGCCAGCGGCTGGGCTACCTGCCGGTCCTCACGGCCGCCGCATGAGCGCTTGAGCGCTGGACGTAAGCCGCACGCACGCGCGCCCCGGGACACCCCCGGGGCGCGCGTGCGTCGCGGCCCACGTTTCCCGTGCCGTCGCGGCCGCCACCCGTCCGCGAAGGCCTCGACGGCCCGTCGATAGGGTGACCCGGCACCGACGGCTGCCAGGTCGGCCGCGCTATCCGGGAAAGGCCGTGACGACCGTGTACCGCTGGCAACACCTCGAACTGATCGCCCGTCAGAAGGTCGTCGGCATCATCCGCGCGACCGGTGCCGCCGAGGCCGCGCGCATGGCCCGCGCCTGTCTGGCGGGCGGCCTGAAGGTCGTGGAGATCTCCCTGACCACGCCGGACGCACTCGACGCGATCCGCACGACGGTCCGCACCCACCCTGACGCCCTGATCGGTGCGGGCACCGTCCTCGACGCCGCCTCGGCGCGCGCCGCGACATCGGCGGGCGCGCGCTTCCTGGTCTCCCCCTCCCTGCACCGCGACGTCATCGAGACCGCGCACCGCCACGGCGCGAGCGTGATCCCCGGCGCGTGCACCCCGACCGAGGCGGTGGCGGCCGTCGCCGCCGGTGCGGACGCCGTCAAGCTCTTCCCCGCAAGCCAGTGGACGCCGGGCTCCTTCCGCGACATGCGCGGGGCGCTGCCGCAGATACCGTTCATCCCCACCGGCAGCATCGCCGTCGCCGACGCCCCCGCGTGGATCGCCGCCGGCGCCGTCGCGGTGGGCATGGGCGCCAAGCTGGCCGCCGGCACCCCTGAAGAATCGGCCGCCCGCATCAAGGACCTTCTGGCCTCGTTGCGCTCACCGGCACCCTTGACCCTCACGCGGCGTGATGCCGCATCGTCGCAGGCGTGGAAGATCACCTGACCGTAGGACGCGTGGCCGACTTGGCCGACGACCCGGACACCGACGCGGTCGCGCACCTGCACCGCTGCGCGGCCTGCTCCTGGAACAGCGCGACCGTGCCGACGCCATGGTGGCGGCCATAGACAGGGCGTTGGAGGCACGGGCGATGGGATCGACTCGACGCCGAAGGAACAGCTGAAGGCCTTCGGCGCGCAGTTGTACGAATCCATCGGCTCCGCCTACCCGGCGACGCGGCGTACCGAGCCGCGGATCGCCGCGCGCGTCTGGGATGCGCTCGGGACGCCCGTACCGTCCTGAATGTAGGGGCCGGCGACCCGATCGCCGGGCTGCGGGAGATGCGACGCGTGGCCCGCCGGGTCGTGGTGTTCACGCACGACGCCAGTGCCGCCGGTTGGCTCAACCGGTTCTGGCTCACCCGCGACCACCTGCCCGAGGTGGCCGGGCTGGTCGCCGGCCGGCCTTCGGTGGAGCAGTTGGCGGACGCGGTCGGGGCCCGCATCGAGCCGCTGCTCGTGCCGTGGGACTGCGCCGACGGGTTCTTCGAGGCTTACTGGCGTCGGCCCGACGCGTACCTGGAGGAACACGTTCGCCGCGCGGTCTCGGTGTGGACCCGGGTCGAACCGGAGGCCGAGCGGCGGGCGGTGCGCGGCCTCCGCCTCCTCGTCGCCTGAACCGCCGCACGGGGAGCCTGCACGAGCCGTTCAGGCCTCGGCGCGGTCGACCAGGCGGGCCAGTTCGACGCGGGAGCGTACGCCGAGCGTGGCGAAGACGTTGCGCAGGTGGTGGTCGACGGTGCGGATGCTCACCGACAGGCGGGTGGCGATCTCGCGGTTGGTCGCGCCGTCGGCGACCGAGCGGGCGATGCGCAGTTGCTGCGGGGTCAACTCGCCCAGGTCCCCGGGCGGTTGCGCGGATGCCGGGGGTGCGCCGGTGGCGCGGAGTTCGGCGACCGCGTGGGCCGACCAGACCCGCGCGCCGTGGCGGTCGAAGGTGACCTGGGCCTCGCGCAGGAGGTCCCGGGCCTGGGCCGGGCGGCGCGAGCGGCGCAGCCATCGGCCGTAGGCCAGCAGGGTACGGGCGCGCTCGAAACCGTTGTCGGGTTGCGGGTGGCGGGCGAGCGCCGCGGCGTACCCGGCCTCGACCTCGCCGGAAGGACGGCCGTCGGCGGCCGCCAACAGCGCCTGGCAGCGCGCGAGTTGGGCGGGTGCCTCGGGGTCGACGGCCAGTTCCGCCCAGATCGCGAACTCGGCGAGCGGGAGGCGTGCCGGTTCGGGTGCGCCGGACAGTGCGGCGGCTTCCACGAAGCACGGCACGGTCAGCATGCGCAGGGCGAAGTGGGCCTGCTCGGAGCCCGTGCGCAGGAGCGGAGCGAGGCGCGACGCCGCCTCGTGCGGGCGGCCCCGGGCCAGGTCCGCGCGGGCCAGTGCCCAGGAGGTCAGGGTGGACGGCTGTCGCAGGCCGTGGGCGCCGGCGACCGTTTCGACGGTGTCGGCGTGGCCGCGTACGGTCGTCGCGTCGTCGTCGAGGGACGCCACCAGGGCCAAAATCGCGTGGTGGTGGGCGATCAGATTGCGTCGGCCGGTCTGCCGCGCGGCGAGCGCGCCCTCTTCGGCGTGGGCCCTCGCCTGCATGTGCCGCCCTGAGCGCAGTTCCGCGTACGCGAGGTGTTCGAGGATCCGCGGAACTGCCGTGAGCGGCCCGGAGACACGGGCCATGGCCAGTGCTCGGCCGTTGAGCCGGCCGGCGGCCGCCAGATCGCCGACGACCAGCGCCGCCGCCCCGGCCCGCAGCAACTGGTCCATGTCATCGGCTCGTTCGGCCCGGGCCACGACGTCGCGCAGGACGGCAGACCCGGTGATGATGCCGGCCACGTCGGCTTGCAGCACGGCTCTCATGCCGATGCCGTAGGCGATCGCGTCGCCCGGCCCGGGGAAGCTCTCGTCGGCGAGTGGCTCCACGGCGTCGCGGAACGCGGCGGCGTCGCCGAGTGCCCAGGCCGCCTCCGCCGCGTCGAGACGGCATCGGACCGCCAGGGCGTGGGAGTTGCCGGCGAGGAGTCGGGCGGCGAGCAGGAAGGACTGGTGGGCGTCGGCGACGGGCCCGTCGTGCAGGGCGATGAGCCCGTGCACGCGTGCCGCCGTGCCGCGGCCGACCGCGTCCGCGGGAAGGGCGCGGGCCTCCGAGGTCCACTGCCGGGCCCAGTCGGCGCGGCCGACGAGATGGGCGTGTTCCGCCGCTTCGGCGAGGAGCGCGGCGCGTGTCGAGATGTCGGGCACGAGGGTGGCCGCGCGACGCAGTCCGACGGCTCGCGTGGCGTCGACGGACGCGCGGGCACGCGCGGTGGCGGCCAGCTCCCGGGCGAGGTCGGGGTCCGGTTCCGAGGTCGCCGACGCAAGGTGCAGCAGGTGCGCGAGCCGGTCGTGGCGGGTGTCGAGCAGAGCGGCGAGGAGCCGGTGCGCGGCCTGCCGGGCGAGGAGCGGTGCGGCGCCGTACACCGCCGCGGTGCTCAGCGGCGGTCCGACGAACAGGTGTTCCGCGTCGGCGTGGACGAGGCCCGCCCGTTCCGCGGACTCCAGCGTGTCGGGGGCGAGTGCGGCCGCGTGCACGGCCCGCAGGACCAGCGCGACGGAAGCGCCGGGCGCGTCGGGGTCGTTGTGGTGGGCCGCGGCGATCAGCAGGAGCAACGCCTTGGCGTCCGGGGTCGGGTGGACCGGCCACGGCAGCAGGTGGCCGGCGAACGGCCTGGGGTGCCAGGCGCCGAGGCGCTGCAGGGCGGCGCGTTGGGCGGTGGGACGCGGTCCGGCGCGGCGTGGTGCGGGACGGCGCGGCGGCGCGCGGCGGTCGGGCTCGTCGTCGGCGCGGCCGGTCGCGGCTGCCCGTTCGGTCGCCCTCACGCGGCGGCGCGGTTCCTCCGGCACGGGCGGGCCCACCTCCCGGCGGCGTCGGGCCGAGCGACGACGGACGCCTCTGGGTTCCCGCGGGTGTTCGGGTCCGCGGGACGGGCGCGGCGCCCACGTTACCGTCGTGTCAACGCGGGCGAAAGGCCGCCGCACGGCTGCGGCCGGTGGCCGCGGACCGCCCCGAAATGCCGCCTGACCTGGCCGGACGCTCCCGCGTACGGCGTGCTCACGGGCGGTACGCGCACAATGCTGTGGGCCCCCACAACAACAACGCCGGGACGGTGGCGGCCGCTGGTGTCGCGGCCGCCACCGTCCCGGGTCGGGGGGCGGGAAGGTCAGGAGTTGTGCGGGCAGTTGCCCCGGTACTCCTCGATGGTCAGGCTCGGTCGAGGCAGCGGGCACAGGAACTGCTCGTAGCGGGTGTCGTTGTCGATGAACCGCTTGAGCCAGGAGATGCTGTACTTCGCGATCGTCGTGTTCGACGAGTTCGGCGTGAAGTGGGTGGCGCTGTTGAGTTCGAGGTACGCCCGGTCCAGCGACGACGGCAGGGACGTGTAGAACGGCTCGGAGTGCGAGGACACCGGCGCGATCGTGTCACCGTCCGCGCCGACGACCAGGGTCGGCGTCCGCACCTCCGGCCAGCTCGTGTCGAGGTTCCAGCCGGTGAGCGGGATGGCCGCCTGGAGCGAGGGGCGGCTCTTCGCGGCCTCCAGCGTTCCGCCGCCGCCCATCGAGTGGCCCATCACGCCGAGCCGGCTGCTGTCGATCCGGTCCCGGACCGAGCTGCGCTGCGTCAAATAGTCGAGTGCCTCCAGGAGTTGGCGGCCCCGGCTGGCGGGCTGGTCGAGGGTGGTGTTGGTGTCGATCGTGAACACGACGAAGCCCTGCGAGGCCAGGCGCGGCCCGAGCCAGGCGATGGACGACTGGTAGGCGGTGAACCCCGGGGAGATGGCGATCGCACCGAAGGTGCCGTCGGCGCGGGAGGTGGGGTAGTAGATCGTCCCGCCCCCGAAGCCGGTGACCAGCAGCGAGGACACACTGGTCTCCGACACGGCGTACGGGCCGCGTGCGGCCTCGATGCTCGACTGCGTGGGGGCGGGGCCGCGCTCGTAGGGGTTCTCGGCGGCCTGCGCTCCGCCGGGGAGTTGGGTGACGAGCAGGGCTCCGCAGGCGAGGACGCCGGCGATGGCCGATCTCACCAGGCGGCGCCGGGGTCCCGCGACGACCGCCGGCCGTTCGGCCGAGGCGGCGTGCCGCCTTTTGCGCATGAGGTACACGATGATGCGTTCCTCTCGCTCAAGGGTGGCGGATCCCGGGCGGGGCCGGCGGTTCGCTGCTCCCGCACGGACCGTGGAACGGTCCGCCCCGCCGGGATCCGCCACCGGTCGGTGTGTGGGGTCCACGCTCCCGGCGCGTCCGCGCGGCGGCATCGGTGAAATCACCAGTGCTGCGCGGGCGCGGTCGGCACACACCGGTTCGCCCGCACCCCTTGGCCCACACCCGTTCGAGCACGCCGGGTCCGTCACGCCGCCTCGATCCGACCGTTCCGATCCCGCCGCCTCGACCCGGCCGCCTCGATCCGATGCCGCGGTCAGATGTTTCGGTCAGATGCTTCGGTCAGATCGCTTCGACCACGCGCGTCGCGAGGCGGTGCGCCCGGTCCAACTCGGCCGCGTCGCCGAAGAGTTGGAACCTCGTGTTGGCGGCGCGCAGGTACGCGTCGATGCGGAAGCCGTCCTCGGCGGGGTCGGTGCTGCCCGCGGCCGCCAGTTCGGCCTCCAGCAGGCGCAGCCAGTCGCGGGCGAGTTCGCGGACGGCGTCGGCCACCGGCCCCTCCCGGTGCCCGTACTCGACCGATGTCGTGGTGATGAAGCATCCGCCGGGGAAAACGCCGGCGCGGAGGTACGCGACCCAGTTGTCGAGCAGCGCCCGGAGGCGCGCCCCGCCGGTGCCGACGTCGCGGCTGGGGTCGACGACGTGCTCCGCGTACAGCTTCCGGGCCTCGGCCACCGCGGCGAGCTGAATCGCCTCGCGGTTGGCGAAGACCGTCAGAATGCCGCTCTTGCTGTGCCCCGTCTGTGCGGCGAGCGAGCCGACGGTGATGGTGTCCAGGCCGTGCACGGTCGCGGTCATCGCCGCCTGCCGCGCGACGTCGTGCCGGGTCCGGTCGCCGCGGGCACGGCGGCCGTCGGAACCGGGCGAGGGCGTACGGGCGTTCGTCACCGCGCCATTGTAAGCGACCGATCGGACGTGTAATCTCGCGGCATACCCGGATTCACGACCGATCGATCGCATACTTGGGAGGCTCCTGGTGGACGTCGGCAAAACTCAGGTGCAGGCCCAGGAGCCGGGGCACAAGCACGTGTTGGACGGGTTCACCCGACGCACGTTCGCCCTGCCCGGGGAGGCGTCCGCCCGCGACGAGAAGACCGTCCACGTGGCCGGCGCCGGTCCCGCGGTGATCGTGATGCCGGAGATGCCCGGCATCAGCCCCGACGTCGTGCGCTTCGCCCGGTGGGTGCGGGACGCGGGCTTCACCGTCTACCTGCCCTCGCTCTTCGGCGTCGACGGCGCCTACCCCACCGTCGACCTGGGCGCCGACGTGCTCCGGCGGGCGTGTGTGAGCCGGGAGTTCCGTGCCTTCGCCGGCGGCGGCACCAGCCCGGTCGTCACCTGGCTGCGGGCCCTCGCCCGCACCGCCCACGAGGAGTGCGGCGGCCCGGGGGTCGGCGCGGTGGGCATGTGCTTCACCGGCAACTTCGCCTTGACCATGACCCTTGAGCCGGCCGTCGTCGCGCCGGTGCTCGGGCAGCCCTCGCTGCCACTGGACGACCCGGCCGCGCTGGAGCTGTCCCCTGACGACGCGGACACGATCCGGCGGCGATTCGAGCACGACGGCCTCACCGCACTCGCCTACCGCTTCGACGACGACAAGTGGTGCACAGGGCAGCGCTTCGCCGCGTACGTGCGGCTCCTCGGCGACCGCTTCGACGGCCGTGTGCTGCCCGGCGATTGCGCGAACCCGGCGCCGCCGCCCTTTTTCCGCGAGTCGGTCGGCACCCCGCACAGTGTGGTGACCGCCCACCTCGTCGACGAGGAAGGCCACCCGACCGTGCGCGCCCGCGACGAGATCCTCGCGTTCCTCCGCAGCCGACTGCACACGGCCTGAAGCACCGCCTGCCTGCATACGGCCAGAATGCGCCGTGCGCTGAATGCGCCGTGCCCTGATGTGCCAGGGCTGGAAACACGGCGGCCGCGGCCCGGCGGAGTCCGCCGTGGCCGCGGCCGCCGAGGGCCGGTCCTGTGTGTCAGCCGTTCATCGGCGCGGTCAGCCCGGGCTCGCCGCCGTCGAAGTTGCCGCCCGCGTAGATCGCGAAGAACGAGACCACGACGAGCACGATGATCAGCACGGTGAGCGTCACGAACGCCGCGGGCTTGATCGTGCTTTCGACGGGCTCGGCACGCGTGTAGACGGCCCGCTCGACCGCGTTGCCGGTGTCGGCCGTGTCGACCGCCGCGGTGGATTCGGTCCCCTGGCTCAATGTGCTCATGTGTGCTTCGCCTCTCTTGTCATCCCGAATGGATCTACCACCTCGGGAGGGGCGACGTCCAGCGAGCGCTACCGGACGGGTGCCGCGGCTCCCGTCCGGCGCGCCCCCGGCCCGCCGCCTCAGGAGACGAGCGGAGCGTCCTCCGACTCGGCCAGCTTGACGGTGCACAGACCGCCGCGCTCGGTGGTCACGTCGGTCACCTTCAGCTGCGTGCCGGGCAGCAGGATGTACTCCTCCTCCTCGGTGAACGCGGAGAAGCTGCGGATGCCGACGGCCCGGGCGGGCCGCACCTCGAACAGCGTGCGCTTGCCCCTGCTGCCGAGGAACGCGCGAGCCACGCCGAGCTTGGACGTGCACGAGGACACGCCCCACCACGTCACGGTCCGGCCGAGCGGGTACTGCGCGCGCAGGTCCAGCGACACCCCGCGCCACAGCGGCTCCGTACGCGTCGGGAGCGCCGCCACCGCGTCGAACAGCAGGCGCAGGTACGGCAGGTACGGCACGACCCGGGCGCGGTCCGGCGCCCGCAGAATGGCGTTGATCTCGCGATAGAACGCGGACTCGCAGGTATAGAGGTACAGCGCGGCGATCGCGTCGGCCGACAGGCCTCCGTCGGCCGCCGCCTCGACTCGCCGCATCCCGAATTCGTGGGACATCTTGACGTGCCGGTCGAGGCCGGCGAGCAATTCGGCGACCGGCGACACCGCGTCGCGGAAGTCCATCGCCGGGGTGTCGAACACGCCGGTGATCGCCGGGAGGACGAGGCCCTCGTCCTTGACGCCCGCGAGCCGCTCCAGGTAGAGCTGATGCAGTTCCATCGTCGAGGCGATGAACGCGCCCATGCGTTCGGCGGTGTCGTCGTTGCGGCCGTCCGCGTCGTCCGCGGCCGTGTTCCAGCCGGTGCTGGGCAGCCAGTCGACCGGGTCGGCGCCCACCGCCGCGAGGGCGTCGTTGACCATGGCGAAGTGCTCGCCGTCGCAGAAGATGTCGCCTTGCGCCGCGGGGTTGGCGTGGTCGATGTGCCGGACGTCGACGCCCGGGTACTTCTTCTGGAGTTCGAGGACGATCTTCTTCAGGTTGCGGGCGTGCGCTCCCCACCACGCGAAGACGACGCCGCGGTCCTCCTCGTCGGCGTCCTGCTTGGCCTTGAGGATCTCCTCGACGATGCGCTCGACGACCGGGCGCCAGAACGCGGTGTGCCGGTCGGTGCCCCGGGACGCGTCGCTGTTGGCGGTCAGTGCCGCGTTCAGCAGCAGGACGCCCTGTGTCAGCATCGCCTGGAACCATTCCGGCGGCTGTACCGTCTCCTGCTTTTCGAGGAGGCCGCGGATTTCGGCGATCGGCGTCTTCTTGGGAATTCCGTACTTCCACATCGCCGCTGCCTTGATGATGCAGCGAATACTGACGACGCGGCCGAACTGGCTGTCCTTCCAGTCGTGGAAGGTGTTGTCGAACATCGCGATTCCGGTGGCGCTCTCCGGACGCGGGTAGGGATTCTGCCCGAATACCACCACCTTCCACTTGTGCGGCGGATTCGGCTTGAGCGCCTGGAAGGTCAATTCGCGGACCGGCACGACCTCGGGGCTGCGGCCCGGACCGATGAACGCGGCGGCGTCCCGCTGGGCCTCGATGACCGGCTTCAGCAGCGGGAGCCACGGTTCGCCGCCGCCCTTGAACAGGTCGGCGAGGGCCAGCGGGTCGTTCGCGTCGGGCAGGGCGGGGGCGTTGTCGTCGCTCATCGTGGGGTGCTCCGAATAGTCGACCGAGTTCGGCAGGGGCGACCGGCGAGGCGGGTGATATTCGCGGAACATCCCGGTTGCGCGGACATAAGTCCGGAACGCCCACTTTTTTCGGACCTGGTGGTCCGTCCGTGGGCGGCGTCGGGCGACAATTCCTGTCTCGCGATGGTCTGGCCGCAGGCTAGCAGTGGGCCCGGACACCGGCAATCGAGCCGAAAAAGCGCCGGCCCGGCACCCGTCGACCAATTGTCGGGGCGCCACGATAATGTCGTTGGCGGTGGGTAGGCAGTGCTTTTGGAACGGAGTGGAATATGACGGTCAATCGCGTGGAAACGCCGCTCAGGGTGGTGCTGACGGACATCAACCCGGAGGTGGTGGCGGCCTGGCGGGCGGCGTTCGCGGACACCCCCGGCATCGAGATCCGCAACGGGTCCATCCTCGACGAGAAGGTCGACGCCTGGGTCAGCCCGACCAACTCGCGGGGCCGCATGGACGGCGGCGTGGACGCGGTGGTGAAGCGCCACCTCGGAGCGGGCATCCAACTGCGCGTGCAGCGCGCGATCCGCGACGGGTTCGCCGGGAACCTCCCGGTCGGCAGCGCGGTCTGCGTACCGTCCGGGGCCGTCAACCCGAAGTTCCTGATCTCCACGCCGACGATGGTGACGTCGTCGCAGAACGTCAGCGAGACCCTGAACGTGGCGCTCGCCTGCGCCGCCGCCTTCCAGGCGATCCACCGGCAGAACGACGCCGAGCCGGGCAGTATCCGGTCGGTGGCCCTGGTCGGCATGGGCGCGCAGACCGGCCGGGTGCCGGCGCGGGTGTGCGCCAACCTCATGTGGTCGGGCCACACCCTCTTCCACGACCACCAGTTCGCGGACTACGACGACCTGCGCGCCACGATCACCGCGCAACTCGACGACCTGGAGCAGGCGCCGGCCGAACGGCGGGTGCGCATCCACCCGCCCGAGCGCGGTACGTCCCGCGGCTGACCCGGCGGCATGGACCCCCTCAGGCCATGTCCCAAGTGCGGCGGGGCTTGTCGTGCATCCGCCCCGGGATCCCGGGGCGGCGCTGCCAGGGATGCGGGCCGGTCGGCGGCCGGTACGCGACCCCCAGTGCGTCGAGCCGGGCATAGTGCGCCGCGTCCATCCGCCGCTCGAAGTCGCCGAAGTCCCGTGCCTCCGGCCGCGGCAGCGCGGACCAGGCGACTTCGGCGAACGCGGCGAGGCGCGGGAACACCTGGTAGTCGACGCGGGCGCGGCTCTCGGTGACCTCGCTCCACAGGTTGGCCTGCGTGCCGATGACGTGTACCGCGTGCGGGGTGCCGCTCAGGCTGGGCGGCACCGGCTCGAACCGGTACACGTCCTCCAGGGTGTGCACCCATCCGAAGGGCACGGGCTCGCCCGGGTCCGCGGACTGCACATGGTCGAGGTAGACCTCCTGCTGCGGGCACATCACCACGTCGTGGCCTGCCTTGGCGGCCGCGACACCGCCGGTGTACCAGCGCCAGCACATCACCGCCGCGCCGGGCGCCAGGCCGCCCTGCAGGATCTCGTCCCAACCCACGAGGCGCCTTCCCCGGGCCGCCAGCCAGCGCGCGAAGTGGCCGATCATCCAGGCCTGGAGCTCGTCCTCGCCGCCGAGGCCGAGCTCGCGGATCCGGCCTTGCGCGATGGGCGACCGGCGCCATTCGTCCTTGAGGCATTCGTCGCCTCCGATGTGCACGAAGCGGCCGGGGAAGATCTCCAGGAGTTCGGTGAACACGCCCTCGTAGAAGGCGAGTACGGCGTCGGTGGGGGCGAGCACGTGAGGACTTATGCCCCACTCGGTCTTCACCCGGAGCGCGCCCGTGTCGACGACGTCGACGTTGCCCAGTTCCGGGTACGCCGCGATCGCCGCCTGCGAATGCCCCGGCAGGTCGATCTCGGGGACGACCCGCACGTGGCGCTCGGCGGCGTACGCGACGATCTCGCGCAGGTCGTCCTGGGTGTAGAAGCCGCCGTGCGGGCGCTCGTCCCAGACCTCCGGCTCCCGGCCCCACCCCAGGCGGGTACGCGGCCGCCACGCCCCCACCTCGGTCAGCCGCGGGTACCGCTCGATCTGCACCCGCCACCCCTGATCGTCCGTCAGATGGAGGTGCAGGACGTTCAGTTTGTGCGCCGCGAGCAGGTCCACGTACCGCAGCACATCGTCCTTGGCCAGGAAGTGCCGTGCGACGTCCAGCATCAGGCCCCGCCAGGCGAACCGCGGGGCATCCTCGACGAGCACGTGCGGCAGGACGGCCGGTCCGTGGTCCACCGGTGCCCGTCGGAAGCCGTCCGCGCGGCCGAGTTGGCGCAGCGTCTGGCGCCCCCAGAAAACACCGGCCTCGTCGCCGCCGACGATCTCCACGCCGTCGGCCGAGACCGTGAGCCGGTACGCCTCGGGCCCGAGCGCCGGATCGACCCGGCAGGCCGGCACGCCGTCGACCGGACCCGAGCCTCCCGTCAGCTCCAGTCGGCGCGGTGCGGGAATCAGGTTCGGTCCTCCGGTCACGCGTCCTCCCTGACTGGCCCGACGGTGAAGTCGCCTGCATGACAGGGCGATTCCTCCCCCGATGGCAGCACCCGCAACCCGAACGGCCACCCAAGGGGCACCAACCGTGCCCCCATCGGATCGCCACCGTGCCCCCACCGGGCCGTCGGCCGGAAACTCCGGAGCGGCCGTTCAGAAAGCCGGGCAAGGCTGATTTACTGCCCCCATGGCCGATCCGATCAAGGACCGCGACGAAGCCGTCGACGCACTGGAGCGGGTCTTCCGCGCCGCCGGCCCCTACCTCGACGGATTGCCCGAACTCCCGGTGCACGATCGGGCCGCGGACGCCCTCGCGGACGACCTCGGCGGGCCCCTCCCGGAGAAGGGCGACGGCACCCTCGCGGCCGTGGAGCACCTGCTGCGGGTGGGCACGAAGGCCTCGACCCGGACCACGGGCCCCCGCTTCTTCCACCTCGTTGTCGGCGGCGCGACGCCCGCCGCGATGGCCGGGGACTGGATCACCTCGCTGCTCGACCAGGCCTCCGGTCTGCACATCGCGTCCCCGCTGGCGTCGCGTGCCGAATCGGTCGTCCTCGACTGGCTGAAGGACCTGTTCGGCATCCCCGCCTCGTACGGCGGGGTGCTGACCCCGAGCGCAACCCTCGCGCATGTCACCGGTCTTGCCTGCGCGCGGACCTGGTGGGCGGAAGGGCACGGCGTCGACGTCGCGTCGCAGGGCCTCGCGGAGCTTCCGGTCATGCCGGTGTTGACCAGTGGCCTCGTCCACCCGAGCACACGCAAGGCGTTGCAGATACTCGGCTGCGGGCGCGACACGCTGCGCACGTTCGCCCGCGACGACGCGGGACGCATCGATCTTCCCGCGCTCGAAGCGGCTCTCGTGGAGTTGGAGGGCGCGCCCGCGGTGCTCGTCGGCAACCTCGGGGACGTGCACTCGGGCGACTCGGACCCGCTGGACGCCATGGCCGACCTGGCCGAGCGCCACAACGCCTGGCTGCACGTGGACGGCGCGTTCGGACTGTTCGCGGCCGTGTCGCCGCGCACCGTCGGGCTCGCCTCCGGCGTGGAGCGCGCCGACTCGATCACCTCGGACGGGCACAAGTGGCTGAACGTGCCCTACGAGAGCGGCTTTTCGTTCGTCCGCGATCCCGCGCTCCAGGTGCGGGCGTTCGGCGCGTGGGGTGCCTCGTACCTGCCCGAAGCCGAGGGCGGGCACGTCGACTTCAATACCGTGGGCCCCGAATCGTCGCGCCGCGCCAGGGCGTTCCCGATCTGGGCGACGCTGCGTGCGTACGGCCGCGACGGCTACCGGGAGATGGTCGAGCGCCATCTCGACGTCGCCGAACACCTGGGCCGACTGGTAGACGAATCACCCGACTTCGAACTCCTCGCCCCCGTGCGGATGTCCATCGTCTGCTTCCGTCACCGCCCGCCCGGGGTGCCGGACGACCGGCTCGACGAGCTGAACGGCCGGTTGGGCGACGCCCTGCTGCGCGACGGGCGGGTGTACGCCGGGACGGCCACGTACCGCGGCATGAAGGTGCTCCGCTGCGCACTCGTCAACTGGCGGACCACCGCCCCCGACGTCGAACTGCTACTCACGGTGCTGCGCGAGGTCGCCGCCGACCTCGAACCCTGACCGGGCGCGACGGCGCAGCACCCGACCGGCCGCCGGACACCGACCGGCTCACAGCTCCCGGTGCTGGTGCTGCTCCGGCAGGCTGCTGTCCGGATGCGCCCACAGCACGATGTTTCCCGGCATCCCGCCCTCCGCCTCCTCGAACTGCCGCCGGAAGAAGGCCAATACCTCGCGATCCGAGTAGCGCAGGCTGAAGTGCGTCAGCACGAACACCGTCTCCGGGTGCGCCTCGACCACCGGCCTGAGCCTGCTCCACACGGTGTGCCCGATCCGCTCCGCCCGGTCCAGCTCGGCGTCGTCGAGGAAGGTGCACTCGGTGATGACGACCGGGTACGCGAAGAGCCACGGGTTCCGCTCGAACACCGACACGTGTGTGTCGCCGAGGAACGCGAACAACGGTCGGCGGACCGATTCGTCGACTTCGACGCCCTGCTTGCGCCGCTCGGCCATCATCCTGCCGAATTCCGCACCGCGCCCCTCGCCGACCAGCGAGCGCCGCAGTTCCTCGAACTCGGGCCGCAGTGCCTTGCGGCGCTCCGAGAACGCGTACCCCACGCACGGCACTTTGTGCTCGCACTCGACGACCCGCACGTGGTGCCCGGCCCGCCCGAACTCGAACTCGTCGTCCTGGCGCACCCCGTGCAGCCGGTGGCCCACCAGGCCCGGATCGAAGGCGGTGCCGTGGTTCAACTCGGCGCTCGCCCGCAGGTACGCCTCCACGTACGGCACCGCGTCGGCGGGCAGGTGGATGTCCGCACCTCCGGCCTTGGCGGCCAGGAAGTCGAGGTCCTTGGCGTGGTCGTGATGGGTGTGGGTCAGGAACACCGTGTCCACCTGCCGCCCTTCGCACAGCCCGGCGTCCAGGCTGCAGCGCAGTTCGGGGATGTGGAAGAACGTCTTGTCGTTGGCGCGGGAGTAGCCGGTGAGCGTCAGCTCGGTCCCCGGGATCCGCCAGGTCTTCCACTGGCGGAACGGGTGCCCCCGGTCCAGGAGTCCGGGGTGCGCGGGCACCACCGGGGAACCGGCGTTCGTCGCGGTAGGCATCGGGAACGCCCTCCAATCTGCGGCCGCTGCGCATCCTCGCAGGCCGGGGGCGCCCGGGGGGAACGGTTTTCCGCGCGGCGCCCGCGCCCGGCCGCCGTGAGGCCAGCTTGACGTCAGGCTGTCTTGACGACGAGTCGGCCGCGGTGGCACGGTGGCCTCATGGCCACACCCGACGAGCTCGAACTTCACTACACGCTGCTGTCCGCCGCGGCGCGCCTGGACGTGCTTCGTACGCAGGAAGCACTCGCGTCGTCGTTCGGTATGCCGGACGCGGAGGCACCGGACGACGTGAGCGGCGCCCGCCCCCTCACCCGCGAAGAAGCTCTGGAACTCCTGGCCTTGGGCGAAGTGCTCGCCCGCAAGGCCGCATACGGCCGACAGCTCTCGGTACGCTCCGCCCGGCGCGCGGGCGCATCCTGGACCCAGATCGGCGCGGCCGTCGGCACGAGCAAGCAGGCCGCGTGGGAAGCCCACAACCGCTGGATCGACGAACAGGCCAGGCGGGACCGGGACCCAGGGCACTGGGGCATGGACGCCGACGAGGTCGACGCGGCCCGCTTCCTGGCCGGCGAACCGGACTGACGGGTCTCACCGGCGAGGCAGTCCGGGTCGTCAGCTGCCGGCACGGTGCGTCACGCGACGTACGCGGCGGAACAGGGGCGCGAACAGCCAGGCGAGCAGAAGCACGCCGACCGCGGCCAGGCCCCACGGGGTGGTCGTGGTGCGCAGCTCGAAGACCGCCGCCGGGGAACGGGTTTCCCGGGGTGTCGTAGGTGGGTTGCACGTCCTGGATCTGCAAGGCGGGCCGCAGCGATCCGGCGACGCGGATGTACGCCCGCGCCGCGATCCGCCTGTCCGCCTGCACGAGGCGGCCCGACGCATCGGCCTGCACCGTGGCCACGGACGCGATGACGCCCGCCGCATGGTCGCCGGGTTCGGCGTCGGCGGGCACCGCGATGGTCACCGGCACGTCGACGCCCGCGCCCGGGGCGACCGTGACGCTGGTCTGCCCGGGCGTGATCCAGGTGCCGGCGTCGGAGGTGCCGCGTTCGGCGGGCAGCAGGCTGAAGGAGCCGTCGTTCGTGGTGAAGGCGTCGGTGCCGTAGACCGTGAACGTCATCGGCTGGTCGGAGTAGTTGGTGATGCGTACGCCGTCGTGAGCTTCTGCCCGGGCACGAGGTCGTGCACCAGGTAGGTCCGACCCGAGGGCGATCAGAAGCGGACGTCGGCGCAGGCGCGTCCGCGGGACTGCAGGCCGCCGCCGGTGTGCTCCCAGCCTTCGGCGCACAGGACCGCGCGGTTGGCCAGGTCGCGGCGCACAGGCACGGTGAACTCCTGGTGGTAGCCCCAGAATCCGGTGGCGCTGTCGCGGTCGATGCCGCCGCCCCAGATGTGGGATGTGGCCCGTGGAGTCGCCGTTCCAGGTGGTGGAGGCGGAGATGGTCTCGACGCGGAGACCGCTGCCGACGACGGAGATGCACGTAGGGCCGTTGCACCCGCGGGCGCCCGCCTCCGCCGTCGGCGCACCGACGGCCACCAGGGCGACCGCGCTCACCGCACACAGCCCCGCGTGCAACATCCGGCAGCCGGCCGGCACCGCCCGGCCCATTGCTCCGCCTCCGCTTCCCTACCACCACCCGAACGGCACCGATCCTGGCAGCGGGCCGCCGCGGGACCCGCACCGCGGAGCGGGATTCCACCCGGACGGCCCACCCGGCCCACTCGGGAGGCGCACACCGAGGCACCGGCCGCCGCCCGGTTCCGCCGGCGGGAGCTACCGGCGGGAGCTACCGGCGGGAACCGAGTGCAATCGGGCGGTCGGTCACTGGGAGGTAGTGCGGCTGGGGCGTACGACCAGCACGACGCGGCGTTCGGCGTCACCGACGGGCTTGTCGTACGCCAGTCCGTAGCGCACCGCCAGCACGTCGAAGAAGTCGCCCTTCGGGTCCGGGTCGATGCGCTCGACGACGCCGCGCACCTCGAGGTAGCGGTAGGGCCGCTCGGGGTCGTTGAGCGAGATCGAGACCCGGGGGTCGGCCAGCACGTTCTTGTGCTTGCGCCGGTCGGTCGTCGTGGTGAAGCGCAGGAACTCGCCGTCCCACACCGTCCATACGGGGTTGACGTGCGGCGCGCCGTCGGGACCGAGGGTCGCGAGATGGCAGAACAGCGGGCGGTCGAGCAGGTCGGCATGCGTCTCCGGGATCATGGGAGGCAGAGTATCAAAGCCTTGATGGTCGTCAATCTTTGAATGCCTGCGTAGGCTGAGCGCATGAGCATGCCCGCGGATGAGCGCCTCGGACTCGACGTCAAGCGCGCCGAGCAGACACTGCTCGCCGCGAAGAGTTCGGCCGTACGTGCCGCGGGCCTCACCGTCCCGCAGTACGCCGCACTGCTCCTGCTCTCCGACAATCCGGGCATGTCCGCCGCCGCCCTGGCCCGCGGCTGCATGGTCACCCCGCAGGCCATGACCGCCCTGCTCAAGACCCTCGACGAACGCGGGCTGGTCACCCGCACCCCGCACCCCTGGCACCGGGCCATCCTGGAGACCCGGCTCACCCCCGAGGGTACGAAGGCGCTCGGCACGGCCGACAGGCGCGCGGTCGCGATCGAGCGGCGGATCTCCGACGCCTTCACGCCCGACGAGCGCGAGACCCTGCGCTCGCTCCTGGCCCGGTTCCGCGAAGCCGTCCAAGGCGGCGGCGCGTCGTAACCGTTTCGGCGCGTTCCGGCGGAACAGCCGGCAACTCGCTTTCCGGCGAAGGCTGTTCGTCGGTTTCGGCAGGCACGCAAGAGCCGGGGCGGGCGCGTACCGCGCGAATGCCGCGCCGGCGGCGGCCGAGCCGTACGGGTGAAGGCGACCGGACATCCGGGCGACGACCCGGGCACGCCCGATGCCTCATGTATGTAATGGTGATACTTCGGCAGGTTTTGTCGGCCAGCCTGATGGATCTGGAGGGCAGCTTGGCACGCGGAACGCCTCCGCCGGACCGGACGGACCCCGACGGGCCCGACGGCGGGGACGACGCCGCGCCCTCCGCCGACGGAGACAGCACCGGCACCGGCACCGCGGACGCGCTTAGATGGGCCGTCCTCGCCGGGACCGACGACCTCAGCGAGGCCGAGGTGCTGCGCCTGGCCGCGCAGCAGGCCGCCGCCGCGAGCGGCGCGGCCGTGGGCTTGGTCCACCTCCGGGGCGCCGCGCCCGGCACCCTGCGCCTGGCGGCGGTGGCCGGCCTGCCCACCCGGATGGCCAGGTCGTGGGAACTGCTGGACGCCGCACCCGAGGCGCCGTACGGCGTGGCGCTCGACCGGCGCCGGGCCGCGTGGGGCGACACCCTTCCCACCGCCGTCGCGGCCGATCCGCAGTGGGAGCGCTGGGCGCGGACGGGCATGTTCACGGTGCCCGTCGAAGTGCACGGAGAGCCGGTCGGCGTGCTGTCGGTGCTGCTGCCGGAACGGCCCCGCCCCGACCGCGAGGCGTTTCTCGTCCACCTCGCCGCGCTGGTCGGACGGCTCCTGCGCGACGCCCGCCGCTGGCAGACCGGAACCACGCCGTGGTGGCAGGAACCGCTCACCGAACGCCGGGAGGTGATGAAGCAGGTCGCCGTCGGCACCTGGAGCTGGGACCTGGGCACCGGTCTGCTGGACATCGACGGCGCGACCCGCCACATGCTGGTGGCCGCGGGCCTGGACCCGGAGTCGTGGGACCGCCGGATCGAGACGTGGATGGCCCGCATCCACCCGGACGACCGGCCGGGCGTCCAGGAGGCGATCGACCACTCGATGCGGACCGGCGAGACGTACGCGGTCGAGTACCGGGTCCTCGGCGGCGCGGACCGGGTCAGCTGGTTGGAACTGCGCGGCACGTTCGAGTACGACGAAACCGGCGCCCCCGTCAGGATGCTGGGCACCGCGTGGGACGTCACCGCCCGCCGCGACCAATTGGACTGGCTGGTCGGGGTCCTGGAACTGCACCCGGACCCGGTCCACGTGGTCGACGCCGACGACCGGGTGCAGTGGGCCAACAAGACCGCCCGCGAGATGGCCGCCGGCGGCAGCGTCGACCTGATCGGGGCGGCGCTCTGGGACGCCGTGGAGACGCTGCGCGACCAGGGTTTGAAGGAGTTGTTCGCCCGGGCCCGCGCGACCCCCGGAGCGCCGATGAGCCTGGAGGTCGAGGCGCGCCCGCGGGCCGGCCAAGGCTCGCGGAGCGCCTTCCTGGTGGTGCGGGCCGTCCAGATCGGCGGGCTGGTCGCCGTGCAGATGGCGGACATCACCGACGCGCGCCGTGCCGAACGGGAGGCCGCCGAGCGGGTCCGGAAGGTCCTGGAGCTGAACGCCGCGCTCGTACGGGCGCTGCACACCGGCGACGTGGTCGACGTGGTGACCAGCCACCTGCTCCCACTGTTCGAGGCGCAGGGCTTCCTGCTCCACGACCTGACGGGTCCGCGACCGCGCCTCATCGCGACGAGCGGCTACCCCTCCGCCTTCACCGCGCCCCGACGGGAGAACCCCGGCGCCTGGCAGGGCGGCCACGAACTGATCGCCACCGACACGGCGCGGCTGGTGCCCTCGGCCGCCGACGCCACCGGCCCCCACGCCGCCGGGATCCGGGAACTCGCCCGCGCCACCGGCAAGCAGGCCTGGGTGGTGCTGCCGCTGCGGGCCGCCGGCCGACTGGTCGGGTCCTGCGCCGTCGCCTGGTCGCGGCCCCACCCGTTCACCGCGGACGACGAACCGGTGATGGCCAACCTGGCCACGCTGATCGCCCAGGCCCTGGAGAACGCGCGCCTGTACGAGCAGGCGCGGCACCAGGCCGAGCGCCTGCAACAGGAGCTGCTGCCAGGCGAGTTGCCCACGGCCTTCGGGGTGCGGACCGCGGCACGCTACCGGACCGCC
This sequence comes from Streptodolium elevatio, assembly GCF_053592165.1. Lineage (NCBI taxonomy): Bacteria > Bacillati > Actinomycetota > Actinomycetes > Kitasatosporales > Streptomycetaceae > Streptodolium > Streptodolium elevatio. The sequence continues at coordinate 132,544 of NZ_JBSFVE010000005.1, read as the reverse complement.
CCCGGCCACGAGTTCGGCGGCGACTGGTACGACATCGTGCCGCTGCCCGGCGGACGGGTCCTCGCGGTCATCGGCGACGTGCTGGGCCACGGGCTCGAACAGGCGATCACCATGGGCATCATCCGCCACGCGGTGCTGGCCATCGCGGCCCTGGACATGCCCGTCGACGAACTCATGGCGCGGCTCAACGACGTCGTGGTCCGGCTGAGTTCCGATGCGGACGGCCAACCCGTTTACGCCACAAGCCTGTTCGCCGTCCACGATGCCACCACCGGAGTCTGCCGCATCGCGAGCGCCGGCCACCCGCCGCCGATCGTCCTGCGCCCGGGCTCGGACCCGGTCTCCCTCGACGTGCCGGCCGGGCCGCCGCTGGGACTCGCGCAGGTCCCCGCCGAGGTCGTGGAGACGACCCTCGAACCCGACTCCCTCCTGGTCTTCTACACCAACGGGCTGCTGGGGGCGGGAGCGTCGGACGCGGCCACCCTGGGGGCCCGCGTCGCCCGGCACCGCGATTCCGCCGGGCCGCTGACCGCACGGACCGACCGGTCGGCTTGGCTGGAGGCGCTGTGCGACAGCCTCGCCGACGAGCCGCTCCGGAACACCAGGCCGGACGACGCGGCGCTGCTCCTCCTGGCAACCGAACCCTTCGCCGGCGGCCGGGCCGCCTCGTGGGACCTGCCGTGGTCGGCGGAATCAGCGGGCAAGGCACGGGAGTTGACGACCGAATCCCTGAACTCCTGGGGGCTCGGAGAACTCGACGAAGCGGCGACGCTGGTGGTGAGCGAACTTGTCGGCAACACCGTGCGGCATGCCGTCGGACTGGGCTCCGACGCCGCGGACAACGGCTCGGGAGTGATCCGCCTCAGGCTGCTGAACCTGTCCGACCCCACCTCGGACTCGGCGGCAGCCATGGTCGTCTGCGAGGTCTACGACGGCTCGGAGGCCACACCTCGGGTACGCCACCCCAGCCTCGACGACGAGTTCGGCCGAGGCCTGCAACTGGTCGCGATGATGTCCGACCAATGGGGCGCCCGCTTCACCGAGTCCGGAAAATGCATCTGGGCCTCCCTCAGCGTACCGGCCGCACCCGCCGCACCGGCGGTCTCGCCGGGCTCGCCGGGCTCGCCGGGCTCGTCCGGCTCACCCGTCGAATCCGGCTCGGCCGGCTGACCGCGAGACGGCCCGGGCCGGCGTACCCGCGCCGATGCGTCACGCGGGGGCGCGGCGGCCCTCGTCGACGACCCGCTCGGCGAGTTCGCGGGCGGCCGCGGCCGGGCCGGACCCGGGGCGGGTCGCCGCGACGACGAGCAACCCGTCGATCAGCAGCTGGAGTTGGTCGGCGGCGTGACCCGGTCGCGGGTGTTCCAGTCTGACCAGTTCGTGTTCCAGGATCTGGTGCACGTCTTCGCGGTACTCGCGGGTAACGGCGTGCCCCGGGTGGTCCGGGTCCGCGAGGGCGAGATCCGCGGCGAGGTAGCGGCAGCCGCGGAAGGCGGGGGTGTCGGCGACCTCGCCGAGGCGATCGAACACCGCGAGCAGGCGCGCACGCGGATGGTCGCCCGCGGCATCCATGGTGGTGCGGTACGCGGCCACGTCCACCACGGCGGTACGCCGCAGCACCTCGGTGATCAGGCCGTCCTTGCCCCCGAAGTGCTCGTACAGCGAACGCCTCGCCACGTTCGCGGACTTCAGGATCGCGTCGATGCCGACGCCCATGCCCTGGGTGTACGTGAGCTGCCGAGCCGCGTCCAGAAGGCGTTCGCGGGGGCCGGGTGTGGTGCGCGCTGTCATGGCCCCAGCCTGCCACCCGTTGACAGGTAGATCAACCGGTCTATATGTTCTTGCTAGACCGATCGGTCTATCTACCCCATTGGGAGGGCCCCCATGTCCGTACGCACCACCGCCGAGGTCATCGACCGCTTCAATCACGCGTTCGTCAACCGCGACGCCGCCGCACTCGGCGATCTGGTCGGCGAGAACTGCGTGATGGAGTCCGTGCAGCCGGCCCCGCGCGGGGAACGCGTCGAGGGCCGGGAGGCCTGCGTGGCGCGGTGGCAGGCCCTGGTCGACGACCACACGACGCAGTTCACCCCGGTGGACGTGTTCGTCACCGGCGAACGCGCCGCCATCAGCTGGGAGTACCGCTACGGCGAAGGCCCCGCCGACTGGGTCGCGGGCGTCAACATCATGCGCGTACAGGACGGCGTGATCGTCGAGGCGCTGGGCTACAGCAAGACCGCGGGCGAGGTCCCCCTCGCGACGGATGCCGAGGCGGACGCGCCCGCGGGAGCCACCCGCTGAGCCGTGTCGGCGCCTCCGATCGCACGTCGGGACCACACCCGAACCCCGAGCACGACAACGACAACGAGTACGACGACAAGTACGACGACGAGCGCGTCGACGACGTACTCCACCGAGCACGACAACCAACACCACGGCAAGAGGGGGCACTTCCATGCGCAGCTACCACTTGGACAGCGGAGCCGGGCTCAGCGGTCTCACGGTGCGGGAACACGACACGCCGGCGCCCGGTCCCGGGCAGGTGGCGGTCGCCGTCCGCGCGACCTCGCTCAGCTTCCGCGAACTCCTGGTTCTCCGCGGCGACTATATTCTCCCGGTGAAGCCCGACGTCGTCCCGATATCGGACGGGGCCGGCGACGTCGTCGCGGTCGGGGCGGGCGTGACGGCGGTGGGCGTCGGCGACCGGGTCGCGGCGACGCTGTTCCCGAGTTGGCAGGACGGCCCGTTCGGCCTGGAGCACCTGCCGCAACTGGGCGGCTCGCTCGACGGGATGCTCACCGAGATCGCGTTGGTCGACGCGGCCGGGCTCGTCCCCGTCCCCGACCATCTCTCGTACGAGGAGGCCGCGACACTCCCCTGCGCCGCGGTCACCGCCTGGAACGCGCTGACCGGCGACGGCGCCGGTCTGCGGCCCGGGCAGACCCTGGTGGTGCAAGGCTCGGGCGGTGTCTCGCTGTTCGCGCTGCAGTTCGGCAAGGCGCTGGGCGCACGCGTCATCGCGACGACCAGCAGCCCCGAGAAGGCGGCACGCCTGGTCGAGCTGGGGGCCGACGACGTCGTCGACTACCGGGCCACGCCCGACTGGCCCGGCCGGGTACGCGAACTCACGGGCGGCCGCGGCGCCGATCGTGTCGTCGACATCGCGGGCCTGCTCGAACAGTCCCTGCGCGCGGTGGCGATGGCGGGCCATGTCGCCTGCGTCGGGTTCGCGTCGGAGACCGCGCCGCCGGTCGACCCCCGCATCCTGTTCGGCTCCGGCGCGAGCGTACGCGCCGTCGCGGTCGGCAGCCGCGCCCAGTTCCTCGACATGAACCGCATGATCGCCGTCAACCGGCTGCGCCCGGTCATCGACCGCACGTTCGCGTTCGACGACGCGGCGGCCGCGTACGACTACTACGCCTCGGGCAAATCCTTCGGCAAGGTCGTCATCACCGTCTGAACGGGCGGTCGGCTCCCCCGCTCGGACGGTGTCGGGCCGACGTCAAAGCAGGTCGCCCGCCACCTTCATGGCGACGATGTCGTCCCAGGCGCGCCCGAGTCCGCTGACTATCTCGTCGCCGTGCTCGCCGTGCTCGGGTGCCCGTCGGAGGCGCTGCGGCGCGTCGTCGAACTGCGCCGGGCTGGCGACCAGGGGGAACTTCCCTGTGGGGCTTTCGACTTCGACGAGATAGTCGTTGGCCTGGACCTGCGGATCGGCCCCGGTCTCCCCGGCGGAGCGTACGACGGTCCAGGGGATCGGCAGGTCGGCCAGCACGGTCGACCACTCGTCGAGGGGCCGGGCGGCGAAGACCGCGTCCAACTCGGCGATGCACGCCGCGGCGTTGGCGGCGAGTGCAGTGCTGTCCTGGAAGCGCGGATCGGCGCCGAGGTCGTCGCGGCCGACTGCGGCGCACAGTTTGGCGAAGGAGCCCTCGGTGAGCACCCCGGAGAGGTAGATGTACCGGTCGTCGGCGGTGCGGTAGGCGTTGACCAGGGGGTTGCGCGCGTCGGAGTGCCGGAACCGCGGGATGGCCTCGATGCCGTACAGCTGCGCGGCCACCGCGTTCGGCGACATCACCCACATCGCCGACGAGAGCAGGGAGACGTCGACCACGGCCCCGGCGCCGGTGCGTTCGCGGCGGAACAGCGCCGCGGCGATCGCGCCGGCGAGGAAGCCGCCGGAGGTGAGGTCGCCGAAGGCCGGGGACACCAGCGGCACGAACTCGTCGGCGACCTGGCTGGCGGCGTGGCCGACGCCGGCGCGGCTCCAGAAGTCGGTGATGTCGTAGCCGCCGCGGTCGCGTTCGGGTCCGCGGTCGCCGTGGCCGGTGGCCCGGGCGTAGACCAGGGCGGCGTTGAGGGCGTGCAGGTCGGGCACGTCCAGGCCGAAGCGGCGGCGGGCACTTGGGAGGAGGTTGGTAACGAACACGTCGGCCTCGCGTACGAGATCGTGCAGGACGTCGCGGCCGGCCTCGGTCGAGACGTCGAGCGCGATGCAGCGCTTGCCGCGGTTGAGGATCTGCCACATGAACCGGACGCCGACGTCCTTGTCCGGCAGCGCGGCCACCGGATTGCCGTTCATCGGGTCCGCCGTGTGCGGCGGGACGACCTTCACGACGTCCGCGCCCCAGTCCGCCAGGATGGCCCCGGCGGAGGGGGCGAAGGCGTACATCGCCACCTCGACGACCTTGACGCCTTGGAGCAGGTCGTACGTCATACGCCCAGCAGCTTCCGCATGTTGGTCTCCGCGATCTTGAGGGCGTCCTCGTCGGGGACGTCCGCGAGCGCCGCGGCGAGTTCCTTGCGGTTGTCCGGCCAGCGCCCGTCGCCGTGCGGGAAGTCGCCTTCCCAGAGCAGGTTGTCGACCGGGACGTCGCCCAACGACTTGAGCGCGAACCGCTCGTCGACCAGGCAGACGAACAGGTGCTCCGCGAACCGCTCGCGGGGCGGCCTACTGCCCATGCCCGCCTGGCCGATCGCCAGGTCGCGGCCCAACCGACCGTCGTGGAAGGTCTTTTCGGCGCGTTCCAGCAGGTACGGGATCCACCCGGCGCCACCCTCGGACAGGATCACCCGCAGCCCGGGGAAGCGGTCCAACACGTCCGACATGAGCCAATCGGCCGCCGCCATCATCGAGTTGACGCCGTTGAGGGTCACCAGGACACCGGGCGGCGCATCGTCGGACGTGGTGACAAGCCGCGACGAACTGCCGATGTGCTGGCACACCGGCAGCCGCGCCTCGTGCAGGAACGCCCAGAGCGGGTCCCAGTGCCGGGTGTGCAGCGACGGCAGGCCCAGCACGGTGGGGTTCTCCGAGAATGCGATCGCCTTCGCGCCCTTGGCGGCGACGCGCTCGGCCTCGGCCACGGCCAGATCGATGTCGTACAGCGGCAGGATCGCCGCGCCGTAGAGCCGTTGGGGGTCGACCGAGCACCATTCGTCGAGCAGATAGTCGTTGTACGTGCGCAGGAACACCAGCCCGGCGTCGAGGTCCTTGACCCCGAGGAAGAAGCGGTGCCCCGCAAACCGCGCGAAGTTGGGGAACGTGAGCTGCCCCCACACACCGTCGATGTCCATGTCGGCCAGGCGGTGCACGGGGTCGTGGCACCCGGGGCGGATCTCGTCGAAGTTGGCGGTGCCCGGCGCCGGCGGGTAGCCGCTCTCGGGGTGCCCCGGGAGCGGGCGGCAACTGCCCATGGGGATGTAGGTGAGCTGATCGTCGTACAGCCAGGCGTCGCGGCCGTCGGTTCGGACAACGCGCGGGGCGCGGTCCAGGTACGCGGCGGGTACGCGGTCGACCCACAGGTGCGGGGGCTCGATCATGTGGTCGTCCGCGGAGATGAGTTTGGCACCGTCGGGAAGCACGATGAGGCCTTGCCTTTCTCTCTGTGGGGACAGGGCGTTGCGCGTGCGTTGCGCGTCACCGGGCCAGCAGCAGGCTGGACGTGAAGTCCTCCGCCCCACTGGTCACGACCGCGACCCGCGGCCGCGGCGTGACCTGCCGCCCGTCGGCGTCGCCGCGCAGTTGGCGGCACGCCTCGTACAGGCCGCCGAAGCCGTGCATCCGGCCGCCGGAGAGCTGCCCGCCGCCGGTGTTGAGCGGCAACTCGCCGTCCAGGGCGATGCGGTGACCGCCGTCGACGAAGCGGCCGCCTTCGTTGCGCGGGCACAGGCGCAGAGCCTCGAGCCAGCGTAGGGCGAGGACGGAGAACCCGTCGTACAGCTGTGCCACGTCGACGTCGTCCGGCTTCAGGGTGGTGCGCGACCACATCATGTCGGCGGCCCGGTCGAAGCCGGACGCGGATCCCATCGCCTGGATGGTGACCGCACGTGCGGATTCGGGGCCGGGGGCGCGCGAGACGACGAAGGCGAGCGAACCGTCCACGGGGACGTCGCAGTCGTAGAGGCAGAGCGGATCGGAGATCATCCGGGCGCCGAGGTAGTCGTCGAGGGTCATGGGGGTCCGGTAGACGGCGTCGGGGTTCCGCGCGGCGTTGGCCCTCGCGGTGACGGCGATCTGGCCGAGCTGTTCGCGCGTGGAGCCGCTGTCGTGCAGGTAGCGCTGGGTGAGCAGGCCGCCGTACGTCGGGTATCCGGCCCCGTACGGCGCCGTCCACTGGGTGCGTTCGCGGGCCGCGCTCGCGGCCACGGTCTCGGACCTTCCGCCGCGCTCGACCTGGGCGGTGGACTCCCAGACCGTGCGGAAGCACAGGACGTGCTCGGCCAGTCCGGCCGCGACGGCGAGCACCGCATTGACCACCGCGCCCAACTGGCCCGGGAGTTCGCTGCCACCGGTGTACCACCGCAGGCGCAGGCCGAGCATGGCGCGTACGTCGTCCACGCCCGCACCGGTGATGCCGGGCGTGGATCCGACCGCGCCGGGGTACGTCGACAGGCCATCGACGTCGGCGGGGGTGAGCCCGGCGTCCGCGATCGCGGCCAGGGCGGCGTCGGCGGTCAGCCGCCACGGGTCGGTCCCGAGGCGCCGACCGGTCCGCGAGGCGCCGATGCCGCTGATGACGACCTGGTCCTCGGGCTTGGGCGCGGGTGCTCTTGGGGTTGGGGTCGGGGTTGGGGCTGGGGGCGGAGTCGGGATGAGGGTTGGGGTCGGAGGCGGGACCGGAGGCGGGGTCGGCGTCGGGGTCATGGGCGGAACACGGGTATCCACGCGTCGCCGGCGGATTCGAAGGCCACCGATACCGGCATGCCGATGCGTACCGCTTCCACCGGGCACCCGACGATGGTGCTCAGCAGTCGCAGTCCGGGCTGTTCGGCCAGTTCGACTTCGGCGAGGACGTACGGGGGTTCCAGTTCCGGCGTCCACTGATAGCGGTTGACGGTGAACGAGTACACGGTGCCCTTGCCGCTCACCGGGGCGAAGGCGAGGTCGGCGCTGTGGCATTGCGGGCAGACAGGCCGTGGCGGGTGCAGGTAGGTTCCGCACGAGCCGCACCGGGCGATGCGCAGGACACCGTCGGCGCCCGACTTCCAGTATTCGGCGGTGCGTTCGGTCAGCGGGGGTGCGGGGCGGTGCATATCTCTCCTCCCTGCGGAATGATGGTATTGCATCATGGTGATGGTATTTACTCAATCACCTTGTTCGAGCACGCAGACCAGAGGAGGGGCATGAACGACCCCGCACCGGGCGACGCGGCCTACCGCGCGCCGGATCTGACGCTGGTGGGAGCCGAGCACGTACGCCGCTACCGCGAGACGGGCGGCGAAGTCGGCTACGAGTGGAACGGCGTCACCGCGCTGCTCCTGACCACGACCGGGCGCACGTCCGGCGAACCGCGGACATCGGCGCTGATCTTCGGCGCCGACGGCGACCGGCTGGTGGTCGTCGCCTCGCAGGGCGGCGCTCCCACGCATCCGCAGTGGTACCGGAACCTGCTCGCGCAGCCGCGCGTACAGGTCCAGGTCAAGGACCGGCAGTTCGCCGCGGTCGCGCGGACCGCCGACAGCCCCGAGCGCGAGCGGCTCTGGGGGCTGATGACCGGGCTGTGGCCCAATTACGACGCGTACCAGGAGCGCACGGACCGCCAAATCCCCGTGGTCGTCCTGGAACCGGTCGCGGACGCGTAGCGGCAGGGGTCCACCACGCCGGCGTGGCCGTCACACCTGTGCGCGGTCACGACGGCGCAGCGGTCACGACGGCGGGACAGTCGTGCCCATGGGGCCGACACGGTCGGCATGGGCGCGGGACCCTCGCAGACGAACCGCGGCGGCGACGCATCCGTCACGGCGGTGGGGCGGGTGCGGACAAGTGCCCGTCCCACAGCGGCGCAACGCGGCGGCCGGAACTGCCGGGCGGTCGCGTACGGGTGGCGGAGAGGCACGGCGCGGCGAGGGCCGACGCAGGTGCCGGGACGGTCGCGGGCGGGTAGCCGTCCGCCGCGGTGGCGGCGCGGGGGTGACAACTAGCCGGCGGTCGCGCGCGGGCGGTGGTGCGGGGCGCGGCGGCGGCTCGGGGGTCACAGCTGGGGGGCGACTTCCTTCAGCAGCCGCAGGGCGGTGGCGTGGGGGCCGGGGCCGCACGGGCACAGGATAAGGTGTCCGGCCCCGGCCTCCGCGAACGCCCGCAACCGCGCCGCCACTTCGTCCGGTGTTCCGGCGGCGGCTACCCGGTCCAGGACGGCGTCCGCGTCCTGCCGGAAAGTCCCGGCGAGAAATTCGAGCATGTGCCGGCGCGCCTCTGCCGTGGAGTCGGCGACGCTGGTGAATACGTACGCGTACCAGGCGAACCCGGCCAGGTCCCGCTCGGCCCGCTCCGCCTCGTCGTGGATGTCGCGCGCCGCGCGGGCGTAGCGCTCGGGCGAGTAGAGGTACGGCATCCAGCCGTCGCCGAGCCGGGCCGCGCGACGTATCGCGGGCGCGCGGCGGCCGGTCACCACGATGGGCGGCCCGCCCGCGCGGGCCGGGGCCGGGTGGATGCGCACGTCGCGGAAGTTGTGGTGGGGCCCGTCGTGGGTGACCGGCCGGGCGGTCCAAAATCGGCGCAGCAGCGGGATCATCTCGTCGGCGCGGGCGCCGCGCTGGGCGAGCGGGACCTCGCAGGCGTCGAAGTCCGCGGGGTACTCGCCGCCGACCCCGGCGCCGACGGTGATCCGGCCGCCGGACGCCCGGTCGAGGTCGGCGAGTTGCTTGGCGAGCAAGCCCGGCGGATACAGCGGGAGCGCGAGTGTGGCGGTGCCCACCACCGCGGTCGCCGTCTGCTCGATGAGGCGCGCGAGCCAGACCAAGGGCTCGGGGCTGGGATTCACCGAGGCCACGTGTCCGCCGACCCAGAAGGACGCCGCGCCGGCCGCCTCCAGCTCGGCGACTTCGGCGCCGGACGCCGGCGCCACGAAGCCCACGCGGGGAGACTCGACCGCAGGCTTGCGAGCCGCGCTCCCCGCACCCGGCGCCGTTTCGGAAGCGCAGTCGCCTGACGCTGCTAGCACGCTGTCCCCTGACCCTGCGACCTGGAGGTCCCGGCCCGAACTCACCCTCCCACCCGCCTCTTCCATACCTCGGGAACGTCCGCCGCCACCGCGGGGTGCCGGTCAGCGCCCCCGACCATCCCGGAGAGATGCCTCAGACACGGCCTAGTCCAACGGCGAAGACCGCATCGGCCGCCGGTCGCGACTCGCCACCGGCTCGCAGGCCGCGATCTTCGCCTCCCCCGGGGCGGGCAGCCGTCGCCGGAGGAGCGCCCGGTGACGCGGCAAGGTAGAGCCACAATCCGAGGTGAATCCAGGCCCAACTGACGTCCGCCTTGCGGCGCGTGAGCCATCGGGCCGGGGCGGCGCGAGCGCGAGGTACGCGCCCATGGGCGTCGTACCGGACCCACCACCTCAACCCCCGCCACGCGGACGGCCCCCGATGTTGCGGGTCGCGCGCTCGGTCGCGGCACGCAACTGCTCCCCGAGAGCCTCGACTTCCTCGGCCGTCAGGTCGTAGGCGGGCCCGAACACCATGATCTTGGCGACCACCTTGCCCAGCACGTCGAAGACCGGCGCGGAGCACTGCAACATGCGCACCGGGCGGTCGGCGTCCAGGTCGGTGGGCAGGTACTCGCTGTGCGTGAGTTCGACGACGACCTCGTCCCGGACCCGCCGGGCCTCTTCCGCGTCGGGGGTGTTGGCGAGCGTTGCCAGCGCATCATGGAGTTCGGGGCTGCGCGGGGTCGCCACGGTGACGCTGTACCCGCGGGTGCGGATCGCGTCCAGCGCGGCTCGGTAGCGGGCGCGGGCGGCGCGGTTGAGCGGCGCGGACGCGGCGTCGAGCCACGCCTCGACCCCCGCCTCGTCGGCCCAGGCCACGAACCCGGCGCCGAACGGCGGCGCCAGCCTGATGGCCTGGCCCAGGTGGCCCCGCACCACGAATGGGGGGCCGTGGTCGAACACCTCCACGACGCGGATCTCGTCGCCGGCGCGCACCGACACCCCGACACAGGTGCCCGTCTCCTTGGCCAGCGCCTCGGCCTCGTGTCCGGTCACGGCGAGGGCGGAGTTGATGCTGCGGGCCGCGTCGCCGACCGCGATGCACGCGGGGCCGAGGCGGTAGCGCAGGTCGCCGTCGCCGCGTACCGCGTAACCCCGTTCGGCCAGCGCGAGCAGCACGGTGTGGCAACTGGCGCGTGGCATGTCGAGGATGCGCGCGACCTCGCTGACCGTCATCGCCTCACTGGGTTCGGCGGCCAGGGTTTCCAGGATGTCGACGGCGCGGAGCACCGCGGGCGAGGCAACCAGTGGCATGAAGGCTCCTTGACAAGCGATGTCAGCTCGACGCTAGTATCGCAGCAGTCTCGCTAATATACTATTAGCCGCCGCCCGAGTTGGGCAATTCGCAAGCGTTCGCCCAGGGCACGCACTGCACGCACCGCACGGCGGCTCACGACAGCTCCCGAAGACCCATCGGCTCCCGAAGACCCGACAACCCCGGCGGCCGAAGCACGGAAGCACCAACACACGAAAGCACCGAAGCACCGACACACCGGCGCCATCGACGACTCGACCGACGACCGACACCGGAGACCGACCGTGGCGGACCATCTCGAAGTCGCACAACTGTACGTGGACGGCAAGTTCGTGGACGGCCGCGCCCCGGCCTTCGCCGTGGAGGACCCGGCAACCGCGGAGTGGTTCGCGCACTGCCCCGCGGCGAGCCCCGACCAGTTCGACGAGGCGGTGGCCGCCGCGCGGCGCAGCTTCGACGCGGGCGTCTGGGCGTCCGTCCCCGTTCCCGAACGGGTGAAGGTGCTCGCCGCCATGGCGGACGAACTGGACGGCATGCGCGACGACCTGCTCCGCACCGTCGTACGCGAAACCGGTACCCCGGTACGCATCGCCGGCCTCATGCAGGTCGACATGGCGCTCGAGCAGGCGCGCCAACTCCCCGCGCTGCTGGCCACGTTGCCGGAGTGGGAGCACAACGAACTCCCCCTCGAAGCGCACATCGCCGGACCGACCGGCCGCGACGTGCTCACCAGCGTCCGCCGCTACGAACCCTGCGGCGTGGTGGCCGCGATCACCCCGTACAACTTCCCGCTGCAACCGGCGGTGTGGAAGGTGTTCGCGGCGCTGGCCGCCGGCTGCTCGGTGATCCTGCGTCCGAGTCCGCTCACCCCCTTGTCCGTCCTCGCCTTCGGGGTGGCCGCCGACCGCGCGGGCCTGCCGCCGGGCGTGCTCGCGGTCGTCCCGGAGCCCGGTGCCGAGGGCGCCGAACTGCTCACGTCGGACCCGCGCGTCGACTGCGTGTCGTTCACGGGCTCCACCGCGGTCGGACGCCGCATCGCCGCCCAGGCCGCCCCGACCGTCAAGCGGCTGGTCCTCGAACTCGGCGGCAAGTCGGTGCAGTTGTACCTGCCGGACGCGGTACGCAACGTCGCCGCCGGGGTCGGGACCGTCTTCGCCTCGCACGCCGGACAGGCCTGCTCGGCGCAGTCCCGCGTCCTCGTACCCGCCGACGCCCTCGACGCCGCGGTGGAGCAGGCCTGCGCCGTCGCCCGCGCCATGCCGGTCGGTGACCCCCAGGACCCCGCGACAGTCGTCGGCCCCCTCATCTCGGCGGCGCAGCACGACCGTGTCACCGGCCTGGTCGACGATGCGGTACGCGCGGGCGCGCGCCTCGCCGCCGGCGGCCGCCGCCCGGCCCACCTGCCGCGCGGCCACTACCTCGAACCCACGGTGCTCGTGGTCGACGACAACGCCAACCCGATCGCGCAGCAGGAGGCGTTCGGGCCGGTGGTCAGCATCCAGGGCTACCGCGACCTCGACGAGGCGGTGGCGATCGCCAACGACAGCCAGTACGGCCTGTCCGGCGGCGTCTACAGCGCGGACGTCCGGGCCGGCCTCGACGTCGCCCGGCGCATCCGCTCCGGGACGGTGCTGGTGAACCGGCCGTCGGCCAACGCATACACGCCGATGGGCGGCATCAAGCAGTCCGGCATCGGCCGCGAGCGCGGCGTCGCGGGACTGCGCGAGTACCAGGAAGTCCAACATCTGGTCCTCGGCCCGCTCGACTCCGCGGGATAGCCGGCGCGCAACCGTGCGTCGAGCCCCGACCTCACACCGGGCCGACCACCCGCCGCGCCCCGACCGACCGCCGGCCCGCGACCGACCCGACAACGCCGCGCACCCCACCCGAGCTACCGGACCGCCCGCGCTGCCCGCACCGCCATATCACCCGCACCGCCGTACCACCCGCACCGCCGACCAATGTTGGGAGAAGACCGTGCTGCTGGACGGCAGATCCGTCGTCATCACCGGAGCCGGCTCGGGCGTCGGACGCGCCTCGGCGCTCCTGTTCGCCGCCGAGGGCGCCCAGGTCGTGTGCGCCGACGTCCGCGAGGACTGGGCCGCGGAAACGGTACGCCTGATCGCGGAGCGGCCCGGCGCCAAGGGCACCGGGGTCGCGCAACGCTGCGACGTCACGGTGCCCGCCGAGGTCGACGCCGCCGTCGCGACGGCGGTCGGGCGCTTCGGCCGTCTGGACGTGATGTTCAACAACGCGGGCATCGCCACGCCCGTCTTCGGCATGCGTACCGAGGACCACACGCTCGACCAGATCGAGGCGCTGATGGCGGTCAACATCCGCGGCGTGCTCCTCGGCTGCCAGGCGGCAGTACGGCAGTTCCGCGCGCAGGGCGGCGGCGGGGTGATCGTGAACACCGGCTCGGTGGCCGGTCTGGTCGGCTGGGGCGGCACCGTCTACGGAGCCACCAAGGGCGCGGTCAACCAGCTCACGCGTGGCGTCGCCGTCGAATGCGCGGCCGACGACATCCGCGTCAACGCCATCTGCCCCGCCGCGATGCCCGCCACGAACTTCATGGTGCCCGGCGCCGAGGCGGGCTCGCAGGGCATCGGCGAGGAGGAGGCCCGCGCGGTCGGCGCGTCGCATCCGCTCGGCCGGCCCATCACCGCCGAGGACTGCGCCGCGGCGGCGCTCTTCCTCGCTTCGGACGCGGCCCGCAATATCACCGGAGTCCTCCTTCCCGTGGACGGCGGATTCGTCGCGCAGTAGCCCGCCGTGTCCCGCGGACCCGGTCGGCCGACACGCCACCGGCGGGCGAACTGCCGCTCGCCGTCGGCCCCCGTACCCCCGCCGCCGTAGCCCGACGCCGGGCAGCGCCACCAGGCAGCGCCACCACGACGACAAGGACGACAACGACCATGGGCACAGACGTCGACGACCTCGACCCGGTACGCATCAGGGAACTCTTCGACCTGCGCAGCGGCATGAACGAGCACAGCGGCGCCGGCTACCGGGACGACCCTTATCCCACCTGGCACCGCCTCCGCGAGACCGGCCCCGTCCACCGCGGCACGGTCCACGAACTCACCGGCTACCAGGGCCCCGCGTTCTTCCAGGGCCTGCCGCACCCGGAGCGCGAGCACTTCTCGGTGTTCGACTACGCCGGGTGCGACGCCGCGTTCCGCGACGAGACGTTGTTCGTGTCGTCCGAACGCACCGCGGACGGCCTCGACTTCGAGCACGGCGGCCGGGGAGCCGACAGCAGCATCCTCTACATGAACGGCAAGCGGCACCGGACGTACCGGGGTCTGGTGCAGCCTTCGTTCGTACCGCCGCGGGCCGTCTGGTGGATCGACAACTGGATCAAGCAGACCGTCGACGCGCTGATCGACACGTTCATCGGGAACGGCCACGCCGACCTGAACACCGAGTTCTGCGCCGCGATCCCGACGCTGACCATCACCGGCAGCCTCGGCATCCCGGCGTCCCAGGCACTCGACCTGCGCGCCTCGATGCTCCCCGGCCGGATCGACACGGCGGCGTTCGGGCGCATCGTCGGACCGGCGGTCGCGGCGCGGCACGAGAACCCGACGGACGACCTGCTCAGCGTGCTGGTCGAGGCGGAGTTCACCGACGAGGACGGCGTACGCCACAAGCTGTCCGACGACGAGATCATGTCGTTCGCGTACCTGCTGCTCGTCGCCGGCTCGGGCACGACGTGGAAGCAGATGGGCATCACCCTCGCCGCGCTCCTGGCCCGCCCGCACGTCCTGGACGCCGTACGCGACGACCGGAGCCTGATGCGCGGCGCCGTCGAGGAGTCGCTGCGCTGGATGCCGACCGACCCGATGTTCTCCCGGTTCCTCGCGCGCGACACGGAGTTCCGGGGCACGTTCATGCCGCGGGGCTCGGTCATCCACATGTGCATCGGCGCGGCCAACCGCGATCCGCTGCGCTGGGACTCGCCGGACGAGTACGACCCGACCCGACCCGGCCGCTCGCACCTGGGCTTCGGACGCGGGCCGCACGTCTGCCTCGGCACGCACGTGGCGCGGGCCGAGATGGCGGTGGGGATCGGCGCGCTGCTCGACCGGCTTCCGAACCTGCGGCTCGACCCGGACGTCGAGCCGCCGACGTTCATCGGCATGTACGAGCGCGGCGCGACCGAGATCCCCGTCGTATTCGGCTGAACAGCGCACTCGGAACGAGCACGCGGAACGGGCACGCGGAACGCGCCCCCGGACCGCGCCCCGCTCAGGCGGTCTGGTCGCGCGCGGTCTCGTCGTGGATGCGCCGGATGCCGGTGCGCCAGTCGACCGCGCAGGGCCCGGTGAAGGAGCGCCGCCGCGTGGCGTCGAGGACCTGGCCGCGCAGTGTGCCGGGCTGCTCGCGTACCTCGACGGTGGCGCCCTTGCCGGTCAGTTCGCCCATGTAGGCGACCCATTCCTGGACGCTGACCGGCTCGTCGCCGCCCCAGTTGACGATGGTGGCCGGAACCGACGCGGCGGCGAGCAGCGCCTCGGTCTGGGTGTTGATGTCGTCCTGGTGGATGGGGCTGTACATGCACGGGTCCCAGCGGGTGACGACGGGTTCCCCGGCACGCACTGCCGCCAGATGGATGCCGGGCAGGCCTCCGTTGCCGTACGAGCCGTACGACGCGTTCATGCGCGCGATGACGACCGGCAGGTCGAATGCCCGCGCGCAATAGCGGGCGACCGCCTCCTCGGCGGTCTTGGAGACGGAGTACGTCTGCGCGTACGCGATGTTCGCGTCGCCGAGCGGCGCGTCCTCCCGGTATACGTGGTGCGGGTCCTCGTGCGGCTTCAGCACGGACGCCGTGGACATCACCAGCGCCGCCTTGGCTTTGCGGCAGTGCTGGAGCAGCAGCCCGGTTCCCTCCGCGTTGACCCGGAGGGCGTGGTCGTAGTCCAGGCCCTCGCCGAGGAACGCGGCCAGGTGCAGCACGTATGTGAAGTCGTCGGGGATCTCGTCGAACTGCCCGGCGCCCAGATCGGCGCGGCGCGTGGTGACACCGAGGGCATCGACGCGCTCACGCTCGCCGGCGGTGCCGAAGCGCGCGATTCCCCACACCTCGTTGTCCCGGGCCAGGTACTCCGTCAGGGGGAAGGCGATCTGCCCCGCCGGGCCGGTGATGAGGATCTTCTCGCCGGACAACATGTGTTCCTCCTCGGGACGGGGCCGCCCGGTCGGACCGCCTCGCGGTGAATGCCGACCCGATCATGAACCGGTCGCCCGAAGAAGTACACGCCCGCGGCTCGGCCAGGACGCGTCAGCCGGCCTTCACGCCCAGTGCGCCGAAGGTGTCGAGGTCGTCCGCGGCGGCGGAGAAGCGGGTGATGTTGGGGATGTTGACTTCGTCCGGCTGCGCCTCGACCGGGTTGATCAGCCAGATGAACAGCCCGTACGCGACATAGCGCCGGTAGTCGTCCCACGCCTCGTCGAAGCCCGGCGCCGCCGCCCCGGCGGCCGCCAGGACGGCCAGGTAGTGCCGCAGCAGGTCCCCCTCGTGGCGCCGCCGGTCCTCGACGGTGAGGGCGGAGGTGATGAAGTACGCCACGTCGTGCGCCCAGTTCCCCCGCCAGGCGGTCTGCCAGTCGAGCAGTCCCGGGCTGCCGTCGCGGCGCAGGTACGTGTTCCCGAGGTGCGTGTCGCCGTGCAGCAGGCACTGGGGCTGGAGGGTGACGCGGTCCTGGAGGGCGTGGAGGGCGTCCACGACGCCCTGCCCGGTGATGCCGGCAGGCACCACGTCGGCGCGCGGCATCGCGACGAACGCGTCGAGGTCGGCGGCGGAGAACCGGCTCACGTAGCGGTCCGAGGGCGTGCCGCGCTCCAGCGGGCTGCGCAGCCACGGGATGGCGTCGAGTTCCGCGCTCTGCCACCAGAACGCGTGCAGCGGCACCAGGAGTTCGAGGAACGACGCGACCTGATCAACCGTCAGGGGCCGTGCGGCGTTGCAGAATTCGACGCCGTCCTGCGCCAGGTCCGCGAGCAGCACCACGCCTTGCTGGGTTGTCTCGTCGCAGTCGGCGAAGTAGCACGTGGGCACGACGACCGGGATGCGCGGGCTCAGGTCCCGGTAGAAGCGCGCCTCCACCGCGTAGGCGCCGGTGGGCATGACCTTCGCGCTTTCCCGGCCGTAGCCGCCCTTGATCCACAGGCGGGTGGGAAGGCCGTCCGCGCCGGGGCCGGCGTACGTGATCCGCAGGCGCGCTTTGGTGGCGGTCCCGTCGATGACCCGGTCGACCCGGACCTCGTCGACGGTCACGTTCCGGTCTCCGGAGGAAAGCACCGAGGACAGCCACGCGGGCGTGACCTCGGCGAGGGTGCCAGGCAGGTTCGTCATGTCTCGCCGTCGCTTCCCGTGTGGAGGGTCAGTAGTCGTCGGTCGATTCGTACAGCCCGGCGAATTCCAGCACCCCGTCCCGGATGCGGCCGTAGTGCAGCCAGTCGCCCTTGAACATCTGGTGGTCGTACGGGCCCCCGGCGATGTGCGTGTTCGGCCCTCCGGTCACCGCGGGCATGAACCGGATGCGCTCCAGGCCCTCCTTGACGCCGGGGCCGGTCAGGACGGTCGCGCGGTGCAGCGCCTCGGCGACGACGGCGGCCATGTCGTACGCGAGTCCGGGTATGGCGTTGGGCCACATCCACGGGTCCTCGCCGTAGCGGGCGACGAAGCGCGCGTGGAACCGGTGCATGCGCGGATTCTCCGGACACCACTGGTCGATGCCCACCCAGCCTTCGAGTTGCTCGAAGCCCCAGATGTACTGCATGAAAGCGGTCGTCATGATGCGCGGCGGGTCCCAGCCGAGCTTGTCCAGCGCCTCGCGCACCGCGCCGGAGACGACCAGGCCGCCGTAGCCGAGCCAGGCCAGCGCGTCGGCGCCGGAGTCCCGCAGGACCCGGAACTTGGCGGTCAGTTCGTCGGTGGTCGTGGCGTTGTCGACCATCTCCACCGCGGCGACGGACACCCCGAGCCTGCGGCACTCCTGGCGGAAGAAGCGGAAGTACTCCTCGCCGATCGGCGACCACGGCGCGAGCACGGCGACCCGCGAATGCCCCTCCCGTTTGAGCCAGTTGACGATGAGCGCGGGGTCGCCGCCGACGTCGCCGTTGCCCATGCGGAAGCAGTACTCCCCGTGGAAGGCGTCGGTGCCGGCCATGCTGATCAGCGGTACCTGGCTTTCGTTGGCGTACTGCGCGAGGGCCATCGCCGAGTCGGTGTAGTTGGCGCCGACCACGGCCAGGCAACCCGCCTCGACCAGCCGCCGGTACGACTCCACCCCGCCCTTGGCGGTGCCCTGCGGCAGCCCGGCGTCGTCCTCGAACAGGAACTCGTACCGGCGGTCCAGCACCCCGCGCTCGACCGCCTCGTCGAACGCCATGGTGATTTCGCGCTCGAAGCGCCGCCATTCCATGCCGAGCCAGCCGACACGGACCGGTGCGAGCTTCAACCAGCGGTCCTCGATCGATGTCACGGGTGCCTCTCCTCGCCGGTCGGTGCGCTGCCGGGGGACGTGCCGTGGTGCGGAGGTCGTGGTGTGGGGTTCGTGGTGTGGGGTTCGTGCCGCTGCCGTGCGGGCCGCGAACCGCGTTTCGAAATGTCGAAATATTAGCGAGCTAATGTAATCCTAGCGATCCTGGCGAACGGCCTGTCAAGAGCGCCGGCCCTGGCGCGGACCACCACGGGGACGCACCGGACTTCGATAGGGACCGCGTACAGCGCATGCGAAGTCGGGCTGCGGCGCGCGACGTTGACACGTGTCACCAGGGCGGCCATCGAAGTCTCGCCAGCCGTAAGCTCGTCGTCGTTCCGGAGGCGCCTCGCCCCGAGGGGTGCGCCTCGCGCTACACGTGCTTCGGTGCGCTGAGTTCGATCGTCAGGCCGTCCGGGTCGGTCAGCCGCATGTTGTAGCTGACCGCTTCCTCGAAGATCTCGCCGACCGCGAATCCGCCCGCCGCGAGGTCCGCGCGCAGGAGTTCGAGTGCGGCGCGGTCGGGCACCGCGAACGAGAGGTGGTCGATGCCGGCCGTCGCGGTCCCGGACGGGTCTCCCGGAGCGGCGGTCTGCATGCCGACGACGAAGCCCGCGGTGGGATGGCGGAGTGCGGCGTACGGGCCGGAGTCGAGCACACCCGAGGCGAGGTCGCGCATCCCCAGGACACCGCGGTAGAACGCCGCGCTGGCCGCGACGTCGCGGACGACGAGCTGGATGTGCGAGAACCCCTGGATCACCCGCGCATGGTACGGCGCCGGACCCGCGACAACCAGGGCCGCGACCGCCGTACTTCGACACGTGCCGACCGGAGCCGACCCGCACCGACACCTGTCGACACCTGCTGACATCTCCTGACACCCGCCGACACGCGCGCCGCGCTGGACTCTCCCACTTGGGGAGACCTCATGCTGAGGCCATGAACGAAGATCTACTGGCGATCGGGCAGTTCGCCAGGCTCAGTCGGCTGAGCGTCAAGCAGCTGCGGCACTACGCGGAACTCGGGCTGCTGAAACCCGCGTACGTGGACGAGCAGACCGGGTACCGCTACTACCGGCACGAGCAGGCGCGCGACGCGCTGTCGATCGGGCTGCTGCGCTCCCTCGACGTGCCGCTCGCCGCCATCGCCCAGGTGCTCTCCGGCGCGACCGGCGCGCTCGACGGCGTGCACGAGCGCCTGGAGGCCGAACTGGCCCGGCGCCGTTCGACGCTGGCGGCTCTGGAGCGCGTCATGGCCGAAGGGCTGCCGTCCGTGCCCGTCACCATGGTGACCGAACCGGCGCGGCGTGTGCTGGTGGTCAGGGAGACGGCGGCCGACGAGACGGACCTGGGCCGGGCCACCTCCGCGGCCGTCGCACGGCTGCTGGCCGCGGCGTCCCAGGCCGGAGCGTCCACCGGGCCGCCCGAGCTCGTCGGCCTGTTCCCGCTCGACTTCGGCGAACCCATCGCCGTCGCCGTCGCCCTGGTCGCCGAGGGGCCGGCGCCGGGAGCCGAACTCGACGTCCTGCCGGGCGGCCGGTTCGCCCGCGTCACCCACGTCGGCCCGTACGACCAGATCGGGTTGACCGCGCACGCCCTGCTGTCCTGGTGCGCCGAACGGCGCCACACCGTCCGCGGCCCGCTCCGCGAGGTGTACGTGTCCGACCCGATGACCACGCCGCCCGACCGGCTGGTCACCCACCTGATGATCCCCCTGGAGGAAGCATGACCCCCGCGCCCGTCCGCCCCGAGCTCGTCCACCCCGAACCCGCCACGTGCCTCAACGTCACCGGCATGGGCGAACCCGGCGGCACCGAACACATGGCCGCCGTGCGTGCGCTGTACGCCGTGGCCTCGATGATGGGCGGTCCCGTCGGCCCCCTCGAAGGCCTGTGGTGGGCGGAGGACGCCGGCCCGAACCCCCTCGACGCACCGCGCGACCAGTGGCGGTGGCACCTGCTTCTGCCGCTGCCGGGTGCCCCCGAGCCGGAGGCCCTGGGCCGGGCACGCGAGCAGGCCCGCGCGTCGGGCGCGGCTGTCGACCGGGTGCAGGTGGTCAGCTTCGCCGAGGGCGAGTGCGTGCAGATGGTGCACGAGGGGCCGTACAGCGAGGAGAAGGCGTCGCTCGATGTGATGGACACCTTCATGACCGAGCGCGGACTCGTGCGCAACGGCCTGCACCACGAGATTTACCTGACCGACTTCACCGACCCCAACCCGCGGACCATCCTGCGCCAACCCGTGGCCCGCGCGGCCGGCTGACCCCCCGGCCGCAACCGACCCCGGGCGCGACCACACCGCCGCTTCCCACGTACACACGAAACGCACGGCGCCGGCGACCGCAGCACTACACGATGCGCGGGGACCGGCGCCGTCCGCCGCGTCCGCGCTGCTGTCCCACCAAGCGGAGACGCTTGCTCGTGGCACCCGGCCACTGTGCAGCGGCGACATATGCGGTGGCCGAAATACCGCCTCCGGCGTCACCTAATCCCGGCCTATGAGCACTATTTGTCCTGGCTTGCCCGGCTGACATAACCTCCATCAAGCCGAGCCTCGAAGCACACCTAGGCGCGCAAAATGTCCAAATTAACGGCATTTCCTCAGGCCCATTGCTGAAATTATTCATTCAAGATCTTGCTGTCTGTTCATCTGCATGCCAGATTCGGCAGTCGACAGTCACAGGTCCTCAGCAAGCGGTCGCCGCTTCGCCCCGCGAAGAGAGTGAGTCCATGCCGGTCGAACAAGATTCCGGGGCACGTCTCGCGATGGAGCGCCGGACCATCGAGGTCATCCCCGACGCCGAGCGCCACGGCACGCCGCTCAGCCAGTTCACGCTGTGGTTCGGCGCCAACATGCAGATCACCGCGATCGTGGACGGCGCCCTCGCGGTCGTCTTCGGCGCCGACGCCCTGTGGGCGATACCCGCGCTGCTCGTCGGCAACGTGCTGGGCGGCATCGTGATGGCGCTGCACTCCGCCCAGGGGCCGCGCCTCGGCGTACCGCAGATGATCTCCAGCCGCGCGCAGTTCGGCGTCTACGGGGCGGTGCTGCCGCTGCTGCTGGTGATCCTGATGTACCTCGGCTTCGCCGCCACCGGCAGTGTCCTGGCCGGCCAGGCGGTGTGCGAGATGCTGCACATCGACGACACCAACGTCGGCATCCTCATCTTCGGCGCGCTGACCGCGGTCATCGCGGTGACCGGGTACCGGCTGATCCACCTCGCGGGCCGGGTCGCCACCGTCATCGGGGTCCTGGGGCTCGGCTACCTGATGATCCGGCTGTTCACGCAGTACGACGTCGGCGCGCACGTCGGCGACAAGGGCTTCGACGCCGCGACCTTCCTGCTTGCCGTCGGCCTCGGCGCCGGCTGGCAGCTGACCTTCGGGCCGTACGTCGCCGACTACTCGCGCTACCTCCCCCGAGACACCAGCGACCGCGCGACCTTCTGGTCCACGTTCTGCGGCTCGGTGATCGGATCCCAGATCGCGATGACCCTCGGCGCACTGACCGCCGCCGTCGCGGGCAAGACGTTCCTGCCGGACCAGGTCGGCTTCCTCGGAGACCTGGCGGGCCCGGCGTTCCTCGCGTTCCTGATCTACCTGGTGATCGTGGTCGGCAAGCTGACCGTCAACTGCCTGAACGCGTACGGCGGCTTCATGTCGATCCTGACCATCGTGACGGCGTTCGACGGGCGCTCGCGGATCTCGTCGGCGGCCCGCGCCGCGTACATCGTGGGCTTCACCGCGGTGTCCGTGGTCATCGCGATGGCGGCCAGCGCCGACTTCCTCGACAACTTCAAGAACTTCGTCCTGATGCTGCTGATGGTCTTCACCCCGTGGAGCGCCATCAACCTCGTCGACTACTACGTCATCTCCCGCGAGCGCGTCGACATCCCGGCGCTGTACGACCCGCGCGGCCGCTACGGCAAGTGGAACGTCACCGCGCTCACCTGCTACGCCGTCGGCGTCGGCGTGCAGATCCCGTTCCTGGCCACCAAGCTCTACACCGGCCCGATCACCGAGAAACTCGACGGCGCGGACATCTCGTGGATCGTCGGCCTGGCGGTCACCTCGGTCATCTACTACCTGTGGGCACGGCGTACGGCCAATCCCCCGGCCGAGACGATCCGCCCCGCCGAACCCCGCCCCGACGAGCCGACCCCCGGCACCCACGCCCCGGCCCTGGCCGGCTGACCGGGACACCCCACCCCACCCCACCCCACCGGCCGCTGCCCACCGAGGCGCACCCGCCGCCGCATCGCCGCCTGATGCGGCGGCGGACCGCGCTCCGTAGGCTCGTCATCGGAAGCACCGGAACCCGGCGGCATACCGCCCCGGCCTTCCGGTCGTACCGAATGTGGAGCCGCTCATGACGACTGCCCGCGACCTGATCATCACCGCGATGGACGAAGCGGAACGCCGCGAGGCGGGCCAAGGCGAGTTGTCCCTCGCCTTGGCGGGCGCCGAACTCGTCGACCTGCTGGCCGCGTCCGCGGTCACCCTCGACGGCGACGCCATCGTCCCCGCCGGCACCCCCGCATTCGACGATCCGCTCCTCGAGCAGGCCGCGGCCGCGGTCGTGCGGCAGAAGCCGTACGAGTCCGTCGAGTACTGGCTGTGGCGGCGCGGCCGGGACCTGGCCGCCGCCTACGCGGCCGCCCTGGCGGAAGAAGGCAGCCTCGCCCACCGGCGCGGCCGCTCCCCGCTCGGCACCGGCCGCGTCGCCGTCGCCGACTCCGCCGACCACCGAGCCGCGCGCGACCGCTGGGCCGCGCACGAGCCCGTCCTCACCGCCCTGGCCACCTCCGCAGGCCTGCGCGACAAACCCGACGACGAACCCCCGGCTCCCCCGCGCGACCCGGTCGGCATCGTCCTCGCGGCAGTGGAGGACGCCGTGACCGAACTCGAAGCCGTACGCCAACGCCGCGCAATAGAACAAGCCGCCTACGACAACATCTGGCGCGCGCCCTGACGGAGCAGCCCTCTGCCGGAGCAGCTGTGTGACGGATCTGCCCTGTGACGGATCTGCCCTGTGACGGCGGCCCAGCCCCCCAAGGGCAGGGCCCCCTACGCGGGGGCCCGTTGGGAGGATTTGCGGATTTCCAGGCGGGTGGGGACTTCGACGCCTCGGGGGTCGGTGAGGCCCTGGTCGAGGACTTCGACGAGCAGGCGGATTCCGGCGTCGGCGATCAGGTTGGGCTGGACGCTGAGGGTGGTGACGGGCGGGGCGGTGTGTTCGGCGAGGCCGTCCTCGCTGGCGCATACGAGGAGGAGGTCGTCGGGGACGCGGTGGCCGTGTCGGCGGGCCACCTCCAGGACCAGCGGTGGGCTGACCTCGGTGAGGACGAACAGCGCGTCGGGGCCCTCCCCGGGGCCGGGGGCCAGGAGGTCGCCGATGGCTTCGAGGTTGGAGGCGTAGCCGGGGGTGTCGACCTGTACGACGCGGGTGCGGATGTCGTGCCGGGCTGACCAATCGGCTTGGGCCAGCAGGGCGTTGCGGGTGTAGAGCGCGTCGCTGGCGGCCATGACGAGGGCGATGTCGCGGGCGCCCTGTCCGGCGAGGTGGTCCAGGACCTCGCGTACGGCGGCGGCGTAGTCGGTCTCGACCCAGTAGCCGCCCGCTCGGCCTTCCACGCGGCGGTCGGTGACGACCGGGATGCCGGCCGCGAGGAAGTCCTCGACGAGCGGGTCGTCGACCTCCGGGTCGACCACGCAGATCGCGTCGAGGGGCAGGTCGGCCCACTCCTCGCGGGGGGCGTGGTTGGGCAGCAGCACGAGGGCGTGGCCGTGTTCGAGGGCGACGTCCGCGCTGGCGTTGGCGAGCCGGGTGAAGTACGGCAACTCCGTGTACGCCCAAGGCTTGTCGACGTACTCGCGCACCGCGAACCCGATGAGCCGCGCGTGCCCGGCACGCAGCAGGCGGGCCGTGGCGTTCGGGCGGTAGCCCATGCGGAACGCGGTTTCGCGGGCGTGGGCGCGTACGTCGTCGGACAGCCTTCCGGTGCCGTTGAGTGCGGCCGAGATGGTGGTCTTGGACAGGCCCGCCTCGCGGGCGACGTCGATCAGGCGCACCCTCGGGACGGCCTGGGAGCGTTTGCCCCGAGCCCGCGGCCCGCCGCGCGCTACCGCGCCCGGACCCGCACCCGGACCTGCGCCGGGCCCTGCGGACGGCCCTCCGGACGGCACCGCGGACGGTCCCGCATCTGACCCCGCGGCCGACCCCGAGAGCGGTCCTTCGGCTTCTCCCGGCACTTTTCCAACCCGACGTTCCGGTTCGTTCATGGCCTCGATCCTGACATGTTGACGGGCCGTCAGACAGCCCCGGGCGGCATTCTCACGACCCCCGAGAATCGTTCCCGCAAACCCTTGCGCGGGAACGTTCCCGCGTCAATACTCACCGGCACTCGTCCACGACGCGCATCCCTGGCATCCCTGCCGCGCCTCCTCCGTCCCTCGAAAGGGGTGGGTTTCTTGCGCATGCTCAGAACCGCCGCACTGGCCGCCGTAGCGGCCCTCGTCGCCGCCGGCTGCTCGGGCGGAGGTGGTGACAACTCGTCCGGCTCCGGCGCCGCGTTCGACGTCACCATCGACACTCCTGCCGCGAAAGGGCCGCTCGACAAGGTGAAGTGGTCGCTGTACGCCGAGCCCCAGACGCTCGACTACGCGTACGCCTTCGACTTCCCGATCAACACCGTGCTCGCGAACGTGTGCGAGAACCTGCTCCGCGTCACCCCGGACCTGAAGATCTCCCCCGGCCTCGCCAGCAAGTACACCAACCCCGACCCGCTCACCTGGGTCTACACCCTGCGCGAAGGGGTCAAGTTCCACGACGGCACCCCGATGGCCGCCAAGGACGTCGTGGCGAGCCTGACGCGGCACGCGGACCCGGAGGTCGGCTCCTCGTACAGCACGGTCTTCAAAGACGTCGCGTCCATCACGGAGACCGGGCCGCTCGAGGTCACCATCAAGCTGACCCGTCCCAACGTGCTGCTCAACGAGCAGTTGAGCGCGTCGCCCGGCATCGTCGAGAGCGCCGACTTCCTGGCCAAGGCCGGCAAGGACTACGGCAACCCGCAGGGCGGCGTGAACTGCACGGGGCCGTTCTCCCTCGAGGAGTGGAAGCCCGGCACGTCGATCACCCTCAAGAAGAACGACGCGTACTGGGACAGCACTCTGGCACCGAAGACGAGCGAGCTCGAATTCGTCTTCATCCAGGACCCCTCCGCCCGCGCCAACGCGCTGCTGACCGGCGAGGTCGACGGTGGCTACCTGCTTCCGACCACCTCGTTCGACAAGCTCGACGCGAGCGACGGCAAGCTCTACTTCGGTGCCATCACCGGCAGTTACTCGGCGGCCGTCACCAACCTCAAGGGCGCGCTCGGCGACCGGCGGGTACGCCAGGCCCTGTCGATGGCCATCGACCGCGACGGCATGGTCCAGGCCGCGCTGAACGGGTACGGCGCCCCCGCCAAGGCCCCCGTCCCCGCGGCCGGCTGGGCGACCGTCCCGGCGGAGCGCGCGCAGACCATCCACAACAGCCTGCCGGCCATCACCCAGGACCCGGTCGCGGCCAAGAAGCTGGTCGAGGAGGCCGGGGCGGTCGGCAAGAAGGTCGTCGTCGCCACCAGCAACCTGGCGCCCGAGATCAGCGTCGCCGCCAACGCCATCCAGGCCGCCGGCAAGGAGATAGGCCTCGACGTCGAACTGCGCACCATCGCGCCCGACGCGTACACGGCCCTGTTCACCGACCCCGCCACCCGCGAGGGCATCGACGTGCTGGTCACCAGCGGCTACGACATGACGCCCGACCCGCTGGAGTTCTACGCCGCGTTGCAGACCGGGGAGTTCGCCAACTACGGCAACTGGTCGAATCCCGAGTACGACCAGCTCGTCAAGGAGGCGCTCGGCACCACCGACCCGGCCGCGCGCGCCGAACTCACCGTGAAGCTCCAGGAGATCGCGCTCCGCGAGTTGCCCGGCATCCCCCTGTGGGACTCGCCCATGTCGCTCTACCTCGGCAAGCGCGTCACCGGGGTGACCCCGAACATCACCCACTTGTCGTACCCGTGGGCCGCGACCCTGGGATCCGCGAACTGATGAGCCGCTCTCTGCTCCGCTTCCTGCTGGGGCGCGTCGTGGGGCTGGTGCTCGTGCTGCTGGTGACCTCCTTCGTGGTCTTCAGCGCCGTGCACCTGGCCCCCGGCGACCCGGTGTCCTTCCTGATGCGCGGCCGGCCGGTCACCCCGGAGGCGCGCGCCGCGCTGACCGCCCAGTACCACCTGGACGAGCCGTTCCTGAACCAGTACTTCATGTGGCTCGGCGACGTGCTCGGCGGCGACTTCGGCCGCTCGGTGCAGTTCCGCCAGGACGTCGGGGACCTGGTCGCCCAGAAGCTGCCGATCACCGCGTTCCTGGTGGTGTACGCGATGGTCCTGGTCACGGTCGTCGGCCTGGCCCTCGGCGTCCTGTCCGCGCTGCGCCCCGGCCTGGTCGACAAGCTGGTGCTCGCCTGGACCGGCACGTCCATCGCCATCCCGTCGTACATCGCCGCGACCGTGCTCACCTCGGTCTTCGCGGTCAAGCTCGGCTGGTTCCCGCTCTACGGCGCGGGCGAGGGCTTCACCGACCGGCTGTGGCACCTGACGCTCCCGGCCGTCGCGCTCGCCCTCACGTTCGCGGGGCTGCTCGCCCGCGTCACGCGCTCGGCCATGCTCGACGAACTCTCGCGCGAACACGTCGAGGTGGCCCGCTCCCGGGGCGTCCCCGAGGGCCAGGTCATCGTGCGGCACGTGCTGCGCAACGCGCTCGGGCCCATCGTCACCGTGGTCGGGACCATGGTCGCGGGCATGCTCGTGGCCACCTCGATCGTGGAGACGGCGTTCAGCGTCAAGGGTGTCGGCTCGCTGCTGATCAACTCGGTGACCGTCAAGGACTTCCCCGTCGTGCAGGCGCTGACCCTGCTGGTAGTCGCGGCGTTCCTGGTCGCGAACCTGGTCGTGGACTTGCTGCAGCCGCTGATCGACCCGCGCCTCGCCCTGGGAGGTGACGAGAAGTGACGGCCTCGGCAACCCCGCTCCTGCCGGGCGGCGCCCCGCAGTTGCCGGGCGCCCGCCGCGGCGCACCCGGCCGGATCCGTACGCTCGCCGCCCAGGGGCCGCTGTTCACCGCGGCAGTGGTCGTCCTCGCGCTGCTGGTGCTCCTGGCGGTCTTCGCCCCGCTGCTCGCCCCCTACGACCCGAACGCGATCAACCTCAAGAACTCGCTGGCCGGTTCCGGCCCCGACCACTGGCTGGGCACCGACCAGTCGGGCCGCGACATCCTGTCGCGCCTGCTGTACGGCGCCCGCACCGGCCTGCTCGGCCCCCTCGCCGTCGTCGGCGTCTCCACCGTCCTCGGCATCGTCATGGGCGTGGTCGCGGCGTGGCGCGGCGGCTGGGTCGACTCGCTGCTGTCACGGTCGATGGACCTGCTGTTCGCGTTCCCGGCGATGCTGCTGGCCATCCTGTGCGTCGCCGTCTTCGGCACCGGGCTCACCGCGCCGGTCATCGCCATGATGGTCGCCTACACGCCATACGTCGGCCGCCTGGTACGCGCCATCGCCCGCCAGGAGAAGTCCCGCCCCTACATCGAGTCCTACCGTGTGCAGGGCTGGTCCGGCTGGTCGATCTGCGTGCGCCACCTGATCCCCAACATCACCCCGACCGTGCTGGCCCAGTCGGCGATCAACTTCGGGTACGCCCTGATGGAGCTGGCGGGCCTGTCCTTCCTCGGCTTCGGCGTGCAGGCGCCCACCGCCGACTGGGGCGTCATGGTCAGCGAGGGCCAGGGCCCGCTGCTCAAGGACGTCATGCTGCCGGCGCTCGCGCCCGCGACGGCCATCGTCATCGCGGTGGTCGCGTTCGGGATCGTCGGCGAGGGGCTCGCCGACCGCGTCGCGAAGCGGGAGAGGTGAGCGGCATGTTCGAGAAGACCGTGAGGAGCGGGGACGCTCCGCTGCTCGACATCGAGGGCCTGACGCTGCGCCTGCCCGACCACGCCGCCGCCCGGCCGATCCTGGACGGGGTCTCGCTGCGCGTCGGACGCGGCGAAACGGTGGGCCTGGTCGGCGAGTCCGGCTCCGGCAAGTCGGTGGCCTGCCGCACCGTCCTCGGGCTGCTGCCGCAGGGCTCCCGCACCGAGGGCGCGGTCCGCGTCGCGGGGACCGACGTACTCGGGCTCGGGCCCGCGGGACTGCGCGGCGTCCGCCGGCGGCAGGTCGCGATGGTGTTCCAGGACCCGCGTGCGTCGGTCAACCCGATGCGCAGGGTCGGCGACTTCCTCACCGAGGGCCTGCGCCTGCTCGGCATGTCGAAGACGCAGGCGCCGGCGCGCGCCGAGGAACTGCTCGCCGAGGTCGGTATCCGCGACCCGCGCGGGGCGCTGCGGCGCTTCCCGCACCAGTTCTCCGGCGGCATGCTGCAACGCGTCGTGATCGCGGCGGCGCTGGCCGGCGACCCGGCGCTGCTCCTCGCCGACGAACCCACCACCGCACTGGACGTCACCACGCAGGCGGAGGTCGTCGGCATCCTGCGGCGCCTCCAGGTCCGGCACGGCACCGGCATGCTCTTCGTCACCCACGACCTGGAGCTGGCCGCGGCGATCTGCGACCGCATCTACGTCATGTATGCGGGCCGTATCGTCGAATCCCAGTCCGCCGCGGCCCTGTTCGAGCATCCGAGGCACCCGTACACCGCGGGCCTGCTGGCCTCCACGCCGCGTCTGGAGGCGGACTCCGAGCCGCCGCGGGCGATCCCGGGACGGCCCGTGTCGCTCGCGGAGGCGCCGGAGGGGTGTGCCTTCGCGGAGCGGTGCGCGTTCGCGGTGGAGCGGTGCCGTACCGAGGTTCCGGCGCTGGTGCACGACGGCCCCGCGGCCGTGGCGTGCCTGCGCGCCGAGGAAGGGATCCTGACGTGAGCACCACCGCAGATGCGGCCGAGGCGGTACTCCGGGTCCGCGGCCTGTGCCGGACGTTCGGCGACCACAAGGCGGTCGACGACGTGGCGTTCACGCTGGCGCCGGGCGGCTCGCTCGGGATCGTCGGGGAGTCCGGCTCGGGCAAGACCACCACGGCGCGCATGCTCGTGGACCTGGAAACGCCGGACGCCGGGAGCATCACGGTCCGCGGCCGTGAGCGTGCCCGCCGCCCGCGTTCGCGCACCGAACGACTCGCCCGGGCGCGGGAGATCCAGATGGTCTTCCAGGACCCCTACCTGTCGCTGGACCCGCGCGTCGCGGTACGCGACTGCGTCGACGAGGTCCTGCGCCTGCACGCGCCCGACCTCGGCAAGCAGCGGCGCGCCGCGCGCGTCGCCGAACTGCTTGACCAGGTGGGCCTGGGCACCCGGGAGGCGGGTGCGCTGCCGCGCCGGCTCTCCGGCGGGCAGCGGCAGCGCGTCGCCATCGCGCGGGCGCTGGCGGCGTCCCCGCAAGTGCTGATCCTGGACGAGGCGGTGGCCGCCCTCGACGTGTCGATCCAGGCGCAGATCCTCGACCTGCTGGTGCGTGTCCGGCGGGAGGAGGGTGTCGCGTACCTCTTCGTCAGCCACGACCTCGCGGTGATCCGGCACATCACGGACGACGTCGTCGTGCTGCGGTCGGGCCGGGTCGTGGAGTCGGGGCGGACGGCGGACGTGCTGGCGGCGCCGCAACACCCGTACACCCGGCTGCTGATCGACTCGGTTCCGCGCGCGGGCTGGGACCCGGAAAGGATCGCGGAGAGCCGGAAGGCGCTCGCCGCACCGGACGCCTGACCGCCGTCGGCGTCCCACGGAGTCTTCACCACGACAACCCTGTTCAACCACCACACGCCTCCGCAACCTCCGCAAGGGAGTAACCATGCCCTCTGATGTATCCGCCGAACTCGCCTATCTGTCGGCGACCGACGCGCTCGCGGCGTTCCGCGCCCGCGAGGTTTCCCCGGTCGAACTGCTGACCGCGGTCGTGGACCGGGTGGACGCCGCGGATCCCGTCGTCAACGCCGTCGTCGAGTCGCTGCGCGACGAGGCCTTCGCGGCCGCGCGGGAGGCGGAGCGGCGCTACCTGGGCAAGGGCGCGGGAGAGGTACGCCCGCTGGAGGGCCTACCGATCGCGGCCAAGGAGGAGCACCCGATCGCGGGACGCCCGCACCAGATGGGGTCGCTGCTGTACGCGGACAACGTCGCGACGGAGACGCACCCGGTGATCGAGCGGATCACCGAGGCCGGCGGCATCATCCATGTGCGCACCAGCACCCCGGAGTTCTGCGCGGCGGCGTTCACCCAGTCGAAGCTGTGGGGTCTGACCCGTAACCCGTGGAACCCGGAGTTCTCGCCCGGTGGTTCGTCCGGCGGCTCGGGGGCCGCGCTGGCGGCCGGGTACGCGCCGCTGGCCACCGGTTCGGACATCGGCGGCTCGATCCGGATGCCCGCGTCGTGCAACGGCGTCGTGGGCTTCAAGCCGCCGTTCGGACGGGTCCCGGCGATGCCGCCGTACAGCCTCGACCAGTACTGCCACGACGGCCCGATGGCCCGGACCGTCGCCGACTGCGCACTGCTGGAGAACGTGATCGCGGGGCCGTGGAAGGGCGATGTGGTGTCGCTGCGGCCGAAGTTGGTACTGCCCGAGGCGTACGCGGGAGCGCGCGGCGCCGAGGGCCTGCGCATCGCGCTGTGCGTCAACCTCGGCGACTACCCCGTGGACCCGGACGTCGCGGCCAACACACGGGCCGTGGGCGAGGCGCTGCGCGCGGCCGGCGCGGTGGTCGAGGAGGTCGCGCTCGGATGGACGCGCGACCTGATCGAGCGGGTCCTGCTCGCGCACTTCGCGGCGGTGATGGGGGCCGAGGCCGGCGAGGCGACGGCGGCTGCGCCGGACCTGGTCACCCCGTACCTCCGGATGTTCCACGAGCAGACGGCCGCGTCCGAGCTGTCGTTCGCCGAGGGGCTCGCGCTGGAGGGCGAGATCTACGCCGAACTCGGCGAGCTGCTCGACCGGTTCGACGCGATGGTCTGTCCGACCATGGCCCTGCCCGCGTTCCCGGCGGGCGAGGACTTCACCGAGACCAAGCTGGTGGTCGACGGCGTGGAGACGGACTTCTACCTGCACGGCTCGCTGACGCCGCCGTTCAACATCTGCAGCCGCGTGCCGGTGCTCGCGGTGCCGTCCGGGTTCGCGGCGAACGGGGTGCCGACGGGCGTGCAGATCGTCGGGAAGACGTACGACGACGAGATGGTCTTCCGCGTCGGCGCCGCGGTGGAGGAAGCACGGCCGTGGGCGTACACCGCGGGGCGCCGTCCGGCGCTGTGAGCTGCCACCGGCCGCCCGGGCCGCCCGGCACCGCCGCCCTTCCCCGGGGCGGTGCCGGGGGCGACCGGAGCCGGCGGCCGGCAAAGTGGTTGACTTCGTCCATGAAGATCGATCCCCGGGCGAAGGTGCTTCCCGCCGTCCACCGCCTGCGCTCCGCCGTCGCGGGTACGGATCGGGCGCAGGGCGAGGTGACCGCCGTGCTCGCGCATGCCACCGGCTTCCACGGCCGGGTGTGGGAGCCGACCGCGCGCCGGCTGCCCGGTGTCGACTGCCACGCGCTGGACCTGCGCGGACACGGCGACACGCCGGTGCCCGAGGGCTATGACTTCCCGTGGGCGGCGTTCGGCGACGACGTGCTGGCGGTGGCCGACGACCTCGCGGCCCGCGGACACGGCCGACTCGTCGGCATCGGCCATTCGTGCGGCGGCGCGGCGCTGGTCCTCGCGGAGGCCGCGCGGCCGGGGACGTTCGACTCGTTGTGGCTGTACGAGCCCGCCGCGTTCCCGCCGCCCGCGGCCGGCGAGGTGCAGTCCAACCCGCTGGTGGAGCCGACGAAGCGGCGGCGCCCCGCGTTCGCGGACCGCGCGGAGGCGGCCCGCAACTACGCGTCGAAGCCGCCGATGGACGCCTTCGACCCGGAGGTCCTGGCGGCGTACGTCGAGCACGGCTTCGTGGCCGAGGGCGACCACGTCCGCCTCAAGTGCCGCCCGCTCAACGAGGCGCAGGTGTACGTCTCGTCGCTGGTCGCGGAGGTCTACGCGGCCATGGCCGAGGTGCGCTGCCCCGTCGTCCTGGTCCAGGGCGTCGAGTCGCCGAGCGGACGCTTCGACCGCCTCGCCGAGCAGTTCCCCGACGCCCGCCTCGAATCCCACCCGGACCTCGGGCACTTCGGCCCGCTCACCCACCCCGAGCGCATCGCCGCGTCCATCCGGTCCTGGCTCGCCGACCGCACCTGACGACGCACGATCCGGCAGTCGCTCCAGGCGTGTGTCGGCCTTCCGCGGCTTTGCCTGACCCGGATCAGTCCGTGATGGCACACTCCCAAGGAGCGCCGGAAGGAGCGGGACGCTGTTCCGCTCTCGGGGAGGGGCGTCCGGCAGCGACGACATGGCCTTGGGGGAGGGTGCATGCCCGAGCCGATGTCCGCCACCGACGACCAGTTGCGGCGTCTGGCTGCCGAGCGGGTGGACCGTTGGATCGACGACACCGATCGCAGACTGCGGACGGCCGGGGAGCCCGCGCGGATGCCTGCGCAGGCGTGGGCCGGCATTCCCGCGACGCGTCGCCCGATGTGGCTGGACCTGGTGCAGCACCTGGCGCGGACCGGTGCGGAGGCGTTCCGCAGGGCGGCCGCGCCGCGGCGGCCCGAGGTCGCGGCCCAGGCGTTCGCGTTGCTGCGGGACGCCGACCCGCGCCTGACCGAGCGCGACGCGGCGCAGCCGTCCGCTGCGGTCAGGGCGATGCTGGAGGGCCTTGCGGCGCGTACCGAAGCCGGGTCGGCGCTCGGCGCACTGGCCGCGGCCGGCGACGCGGCGGTGTCCGAGTTCGTCGAACGGGCGCCGGTCCTCGACGATCTGCGCGCCTCCAGGGCCGTCGAACTCGGTTATGTGCGGGACGCCTTGGTCGCACTGATCGCGCCGTTCGGGCAGGCCGAGGACGTGGTCGCAGGGTCGCATGCGCGGAAGCTGCTGCCCCTGCTCGTGGAGGAGACGGCCGCCGGTGCCGCCGCCCGGGCTGCGGTGCCGGACCTCGGACGGATCGAACGCGAGTGTGAGCGGGGCCTGAGGGACTCGCTCGGCAAGTCGCTCGGCGAGCAGTACCGGGCACTGGTGGGGCCGTTGGATGCCGCGCGAACCGCGGCACAGGGGGCTACGGCCCGTCTTGCCCCGGCCTCGGCGGCGTACGGCGCCATGCTCGCCGCGTACAAGGACCGATGGACCGACCCCCGCTGGGACAACCCTTACGGCGCTTTCGAAGACCTCTTCGGCTTCTACGGGCTGACGATGCTCCGGGCGATCCTGGCGATCTCCCCCGAGCACGCACGCAGGGTGCCGAACAGGTTGGACCCGCCTTATGACCGTCTGCGGCCCGACGTGATGCCGATCAACGTGACGCCGACCTTCCGCCGCGTCTTCCCGAAAGGCACCTCGGAACAGGTGCTGATCTGGGCTTTCACCGAACTGGCCACCACAACCATAGAACCCCACAGGTGGCTGGACACCCTGGAGCGACACCTGACGAGCGACCCCCCGACCACGCCATGGCCGCAAGAACTGGGCCCGCCCGCAGCCCCCGACATCTGATCCCACGCGGGCGCGACCGACGGGAGCCGAGTCGGCCTTCGGTCGGCGGCCGGTCACCGGAACTCGCCCGAACCCGCGACACAGCCAGCCTCCCGCGGGGCACCGCCGTGACCGTGGACAATCGAGCATGACCAACTCCCCCGCCGCGACCGATCTCCCACTCGACCAGCTCACCGCCGCGCTGCGCGCGGGCGCGGCAGGCCACCTGCCGAGCGAGGCGGCCGTCGCCCTGCTCGTCGAGCACGACGTGTGGCCCGGCCGCGCCGACTTCCGGGCGTTCGTCGACTACACGGATGACCCCGACGTCACCGACACCCCGCTCGCGACCGTGCGCTGGAACGAGGCCGTCGACGCCCACCTGCCCGGGGCCTCCGGGGAGACGCTGATGCTGCGCATCGCGGCGAGCCTCGCCGCGGGAACCCCGGTCGCGCTTGCCGAGGTCAGCGCGCTCGGCTGGCACAGCACCGGCCTGGTGCTGCGCGCCGTCGCGCACACCAGCGGCCACCGCACGGATATTGGTGTTGCCGCCCCGGAGACCTTCGCCCCGGACGCGCCCGGAGGCTGGACCGCCGAGGACCTGCACCGCTTCTGAGCGCCGGCCCGAGGAGCGGCGCGCGCGAGCGCGGCGTCCAACAGCGCAGCGGGACCGCCCGTCCGTGAGCGGCGCGAGGCGAACCCGGTAGCCGCCAAGCCAACCAGGACTACCGTACGACGCGAGTGTCGACGACGGCCACGCACCCGACGCCTCGGTTCGCCATTGATGATGTCCCTGTCGTGAGAAGCACAGCAGCAAACAAGGGGTGGGGCATGACCGCAACCGACGAAACCGCCGACACGTTCGGCTGGGGGATCGCAGCCACCGGTTCGATAGCCGAGACCGTCGGGCGGGTGATCGCCGCCGAGCCGGGCATGCGGATCGCCGCCGTGGGGTCGCGGAGCAAGGACCGGGCCGCCGAGTTTGCCGCCAAGGTGGGCGGCGGTACGGCGTACGGCTCGTACGCCGACATGATCGCCGATCCCGCCGTCGACGCCGTCTACGTCGCCACCCCGCACGCCCAGCACCGCGCGATCGTCGAGGCGGCCATCGCCGCCCGGAAGCCCGTGCTGTGCGAGAAGCCCCTCGGGGTGACCTTCGCCGAAGCCGAGGCACTCGTCGCGCAGGCCCGGGCCGCGGACGTGTTCCTCATGGAAGCCATGTGGATGCGTTTCAACCCGCTGATTCAGCGGGTGCAGGCCACCGTCGAGTCCGGCGCGCTGGGCGAAGTCCGGTCGGTGAGTGCGTCGCTCGGGTTCCCGGTGCCGTACGTCCCGCAGCACCGGCTGTGGAATCCCGCCCTCGGCGGCGGGGCGCTGCTGGACCTCGGCATCTACCCGGTCGCGCTGGCGTACCTGCTGCTCGGCTCCCCGGACTCGATGGCCGCGGTCGGCGTACTCGGGCCGAGTGGTGTGGACGCCGAGACCGCGCTGCTGCTCGGCTGGAAGGGTGGCGCCCGCGCGATGCTCGAGACGTCGCTCGTCGGCATGCTCCCGATGACGGCCACCGTCGTCGGCACGAAGGGCCGCATCGACATCGCACCCGCCTTCCAGGAGACGACCCACATCTCCGTGTACACCTACGGCGCGGACTTCCGGCCCGCGGTGCCCGAGGAGTTCCGGATCGACTCCTCCTCCGAGGCCTACGCCGCCCAGGCCCGCGAAGTCCGCGACTGTGTGCGCGCCGGACGCGTGGAAAGCCGCATCATGCCCCTCGACGCGACGCTGGGAGTGCTGAGGATTCTGGAAGACGCGCGTAGCTCACTCGGGTGACGCGGCAGGAATCCCCCGCTGTGAAAGCCGGTGATCCCGTCCCGCTCGTCGGCCATCACGGCCACGACGCCGCCGATTCGGCCGACCCGCGCCGGTCTGACCGCTGTGTCCGTTGCGCGCGGTCACTCCGGCTGGTGGGGCGGAGTGGCTGCCTGACGGAGGGACAGGCTGATGCGGCGTCGTTCCAGGGCGATGTCGATGATCTTGACGATGGTGTGGTCGCCGACTCGGACGGCCTGTTCGGGAGTTTCGACGGGCTGCCAGGCCAGTTCGGAGATGTTGCCACGGGTCTTCCTGCGTCGCCTTGAGCGACAACGCGACGCGCCCGCGGTCCATGTCGACGTCCAGGACCTCGACGTCGACCTGCTCGCCCACCTCGACCACTTCGCAGGGGTGGTTCCCCGCACCGCAGCAGCCGCCTGCTATTCCCGTCCGGTGCCGGAAGGTCAGCGCACGCGAGCTCTGACGATCCCGGTGTTCGGCAACCCGAACCGTGCGCTGGCTTGCGCGCGGCGCTCGGCGTCGTCACCCGCTGGCGGATGGTCGGTAGGTGGTGCGGGTTGCGGCTACGCCCTTGGCGGTGGGGCGGCGTTGTCGGTTGGGACGTCGGGTTCGTGGGACGCCTGCCGGGCGAGCAGCACACGTAGTTGCCGCACGGTCTGGGTGGCGCTCCCCTTCGGTGCGGGCTCGCCGACGCCGCGGAGTGCGTCGGTGAGGTCGCGCAGGTGCAGGGTGAGCGGGGCGGAGTACGGCTGCTCCTCGTCGGGCGCCGCCGACTCGTCCCGGCGCAGGCCGACGGTCTTCTCGACCGCCACCCCGATCAGTCCGGTCATGACGAAGGAGTACAGGCCGAGGAGCAGTACCGCGACCAGTTGACTGCCCGGCAGGGTCCACGAACCGCCGTAGAAGAGGCCCTTGGTGCCGGTCACGGCTCCGGTCGCGGCGAATCCCGCGGCGATCATGCCGAACAGGCCGCCCCAGCCGTGGATGCCGACGACGTCGAGGGTGTCGTCGACGCCGAAGCGGTACTTCCAGTGCACCGCGTACGCGCCGGTCAGACCCGCGACGAAGCCGATCACCGTGGCCCACACCGGGCTGACCCCGGCGGACAGCGGCGTCATGGCCACCAGCCCGATGATGGCGCCCATGCACATGTCGACGAGGCTGACGCTGCGTGCCTGGAGGTAGCGCGGGACCGCCCAGCCGGCCATCGCCGCGCCCGCGGCGAGCTGCGTGTTGAGGAACGCGACGGTGGTCGCGCCGGGGCCGGTGAGGTACGCGCCGGCGTTGAACCCGAACCAGCCGAACCACAGCAGGGACGCGCCGATGACGACGAGCGGCATGTTGTGCGGCCGGATCGTCCGGTCGGCGAAGTCGGCCCGCTTGCCCGCGACCACCGCGAGCGCCAACCCCGCGGCGCCCGAGCCGAGTTCGACGACGGTGCCGCCGGAGAAGTCGACCGCGCCGACCTGGTCGGCGACCCAGCCGTCGGGGTCGAAGACCCAGTGCGCCATCGGCACGTAGACCAGCAGCGTCCAGACGCACACGAAGGCGACCCAGCCGGTCATCTTGGCGCGGCCCGCGATCGAGCCGCTGATGAGTGCGGTGGTGACGACCGCGAAGCTCATCTGGAACGCCGCGTGCATCACCGTGGGCACGTCGCCCGTCGTGGTGGAGACGCCGACGCCGCGCAGGAAGGCGTGTTCGAAGTTCCCGATCACGCCCAGGTCGCCCGCGTCGGGGCCGAACGCCAGGGTGTAGCCCACGGCCCACCAGAGCAGGCTGACGCAGGCGAGGCATGCGAAGCACATCTTGAGCATCGCGACGACCTGGCCGGACCTGACCATGCCGCCGTAGAAGAAGGCCAGGCCGGGGGCCATGAGCAGGACCATGGCGGTGGCCATCATGAGCCACGCGGTGTTTCCCGAATCGACCGACGGTCCCATCGTCACTCCCCCGTCCGGTGCGGCGCGCGGCCCGGGACGGTCACTTGTCGACCTCCCGCTGCGCGACGAGATCGGCGATGTCCCGCAGCAGTTCGGCGTCCGTGGGGGCGCCCGCGGTCACCGGGGCCGGCTCGGCCCCCCGGGCGGCGGCCAGGCGTTCGCGGATCTCGTCGAGGGTGGCGTCGTCGTACGCGACCTCCTCGTCCCGCCCGGGAACGTGCGCGTAGTCGTCGGCGGCGCGGAACCCGACCGTACGGTGCACCGCCTGCGCGATCAGCCAGGTGACGACGAAGGAGAAGGTGCCGCACGCGAGGATCGCCACCACCTGGCGCCACAGCAGGTCGAATCCGCCGCCGTAGAACAGGCCCTTCTTGCCGCTCATCGCCGACGTGGCGAGCAGCCCGACGGAGACCACGCCGACGATGCCACCCCAGCCGTGCACGCCGACGACGTCCAGGGTGTCGTCGACATCGATGCGGTACTTGAGGTTGACGGCGAACGCGCACACGACACCCGCGACGAAGCCGATCGCGGCCGCGCCGAGCGGCGAGACCTCGCCGCAGGCCGGAGTGATGGCGACCATGCCGGCGACCGCCGCGGACGCCACGCCGAGCATCTCGACGCGGCCCAGCCGCCACTTGTCGACCAGCGGCCAGCCGATCATCGCGGCGCAGGCGGCCAGTTGCGTGTTGAGGAAGGTCGTGGGCGCACCGCCCTCGACCTGGAGGGCCGACCCGGCGTTGAAGCCGAACCAGCCGAACCACAGAAGGGCGAGGCCGATGATGACCAGCGGCAGGTTGTGCGGGCGGACGGAACCGCGGGCGAAGTCCTTGCGCTTGCGGACCACGATCGCCACCGCGAGGCCCGCGGCCCCGGCGTTGAGTTCGACGGGCAGTCCTCCGGCGAAGTCGAGCGCGCCGAGGTCCGCGTGCACCCAGCCGTCGTCGGCGAACACCCAGTGGGCGAGCGGGACGTACACCAGGAGGGTCCACGCCACCACGAACACCAGCCAGCCGCGCATCGTCGCGCGGTCCGCGATGGAGCCGCTGACGAGTGCAACGGTGATGATCGCGAAGGACATCTGGAAGCAGGAGAACAGCAGCGTGGGCACGGTGATGCGGACGTCGTCGGCGTTCAGCGTGCGCAGGAACGCGTAGTCCAGGTTGCCGATCAGGCCGCCGCCCGCGTCGGGTCCGAACGCGAGGCTGTAGCCGACCGCGAGCCAGATCAGGGTGACCAGGCTGAGGCACGCGAAGCTCATCTTCAGCATCACCAGCACGTGCTGGGTACGCACCATGCCGCCGTAGAAGAACGCCAGGCCCGGCGTCATGAGCAGGACCATGGCGGTACTGGCCATCAGCCACGCGGTGTTCCCCGTGTTCGCGGTCGCGGCTGTGAGCATGGCGTCTCCGGTCTCGCGTCGGGCGTCGGGCGTCGGGTGTCGGGTGTCGGGTGTCGGGTGTCGGGTGTCGGGTGTCGGGTGTCGGGTGTCGCGCAGATCGAAGCGCACCGCGCGGCGGCGGCCCGCCGCGCAACGCCGCCGCCGCCGAAGATCACCCGTCCGGCGCCCGCACCGGCACGGGCCGCCCGTCCCAGAGTCCGGTTCTTCACTCCGATGGCGGCGGTTGACCCGGTGTGCGGGTGGACACCGTGACGCAGGGCGCGGCGATTCCGACCGCGTGTCCAAGGCTGCGAGGAGCGACCTTGTCCGTGACGTCCGACCGGCCCGCCCCCGCACCGCCCGGGCAGGCCACGGCGCTCGGACTGGCCTGGCTGCGCGGCGTCGCGCAGGTGGACCTGCAGTCGAGTCCGCTCACCGGTGCGGTGATCCTCGCCGCGCTGTGGGTCGCGGGCTGGGAGACGGGGCTGTTCGCGACGATCGGGACGGTCGTGTCGACGGTGGCAGCGGCCGCGCTGCGCGCCGACCGGTCCTCGATCGCCCTCGGCCTCCAGGGCTACAGCGGCTGCCTGACCGGCATCGCCCTGGTGTCGTCGCTGGGCAACCACCCGTCGACGTACATCCTGGCGGTGGTCGGCGCGGTGCTGTGCACGCTGCTCGGGGCGGCGTTGACCACGTTCCTGAAGCCGTACGGCCTGACGCCGCTGACCGCGCCCTTCTGCGTGGTGTCCGGGGTCATGGTGGTCGGCGCACCGTCGTTCTCCCGCGTCTGGCACGACGGGAGTCCGGCCGCCGTGGCGACGACGACCACAGGTGACACGGGCCTGTCGTGGTCCGACCTGTGGCATGGGTTCTTCACCAACGTCGCGCAGGTCTTCCTCGTGGACACCTGGTACGTGGGGCTGATCATGCTCGTCGGCCTGGCCCTGGCCGGGTGGCGGGTCGCCGCGTTCGCCGCCGCCGGAAGCGTGGTCGGCATCGTGGTGGCGTGGGCGCTGGGCGCGCCGACGTCGCTGATCGAGAACGGCATCTACGGCTACAACGCGGTGCTGGTGGCCATCGCGGTCGGTGCGGTGTTCCTGCCGCGCACGGTGTGGTGCGGCGCGTACGCGTTGTTCGGCGCGGCCGTCACCACCGGCCTGACCGCCGCCCTCACGTCGTTCTTCAAGCCCTTCGGCGGCCACACCTTCACCTGGCCGTTCATCCTCACCACGTGGGTGCTCATGGCCGCCGTGCCGCAGCTGCCGCGATTCTCCTCCCCGGAAAGGCCCGCACAATGAACCTGGCACCCCGCGAGATGGACAAGCTGTGGGTGTACGTCGTGGCGGACCTGGCGCGCAAGCGCCGGGAACGCGGCCTCAAGCTCAACTACAGCGAGGCGGTCGCCCTCATCACCGAGGCGATCTTGGAGGCCGCACGCGACGGCAAGTCGGTGGCGGACTGCATGGAGCTGGGCCGGCACATCGTCGGCGAGGCCGACACGATGCCCGAAGTCCGGGGAATGCTGGGCCTGTTGCAGGTCGAGGCGACCTTCGTGGACGGCACCAAGCTGGTGTCGTGCCACGACCCGATCGGCGGCTGACGCGTGGACGTCGCGGTCGTGGCGGTCGGCGGCCACGAGAGCGCCGACGGCGCGGCACTGTCCGGCACCTTCGGCGCGGGCCTGGCCGCGGTCCCGTGCGGACGCGGACTGCACCAGCACGTGAGCGCCCTCCTCCGCGACACCGATTCGCCGGTATGCGTCGTGCCGATGACGCTGGGACGCGACCCCCTCATGGTCGCGGACACCGCGCGCACACTGCTCGCGCTGCCTCGCGAGGGCCGCGAACGGGTTGTGCTCGCCGACGGGTTCGGTACCACCGAACACCTGACCGGGTGGCTGCGGGCCGCCGCGTCGCGGGTGCCGGCCGAGCACGGGCTGCTGGTCGCCGCGCCGGCCGGCGACGCGTACGACGACGCCGAACTGTTCCGCGTCGCCCGTCTGGTCTGGCAGTACGGCAGGCACCGGATCGTCGAGGTCGCCCTCCTGGGCGGTGACCCGGATCCGGAACGCGGCGTCGAGCGCTGCCGCGCCCTCGGGGCCGCGCAGGTAACGGCACTGGCGGCGTCGTTCGTGGCGCCCGGGCTGCCCGACGCGCAGCCGCTGCTCTCCCCGGCCGCGGCCGCCCGGGTGTTGGCGGCGCGCGTCGACGCCGCGCTGCGGCGCATGCGGTCGGCCGGCGACGACGGCATCGGGTCCGCGCTGCGGGCCGCCGACCACCACGGGACGTCGCACAGCCACGGCGACGGGCACGGGCACGCGCACGGCCACGCCGACCCGCATGCGCACGCGCACTCACACGGCCACGCCGACGCGTACGCACACAGCCACGATCACGCACACGCCCACCCGCACCGCCACGACCGCGCCGCGCCCGCTCCCGTTTCCCCCGTCTCCTAGGAGCCCGGATCCCATGGTGTTTCGACAGCAGTACATCTACGGCGACGACCCGATCGAGCTGAACGCCGGCCGCCGCACCCTGACCGTCTCGGTGGACAACACCGGGGACCGGGCCGTCCAGGTGGGCTCGCACTACCACTTCTTCGAGGTCAACTCGGCGCTGTCGTTCGACCGTTCGGCGACCGTCGGGATGCGCCTGAACATCGCGGCGGGCACCTCGGTGCGCTTCGAGCCGGGCGGGACCCGCGAGGTCGAGCTGTGCGAGTTCGGCGGTACTCGCCGCCTGGTCGGGTTCAGCGGGTTGCTCAACGGCAGCGTCGTCTCATGGGCGGCCCGCGCGGAGGCCGCCCGCAGGGCGGTGGAACGCGGCTTCGCCGGCGCCACGGCCACGGTCCCCGACCCCGAGCCGCCCACCGTCCCCGCGAAGAAGGCGACCGCCAAGACGTCCGCCACGAAGACCGCCGCCAAGAAGGCCCCAGCCACCAAAGCCGTGACCGCCAAGGCCACGGCCAAGAAGAGCGCGGCCAAGAAGACCGCACCCAAGCCCGCACCCAAGAAGTCCGCAGCCAAGTCCGCCAAGAAGGGTGCGCGCTGATGCCCGTCATCCCCCGCAAGCAGTACACCGACATGTTCGGCCCCACCGTCGGCGACCGGTTCCACCTCGCCGACACCAATCTCGTCGTCGAGGTCGAGAAGGACTTCAACCAGGGCTTCTATGGCGAGGAGGTCGTGTACGGCGGCGGTAAGACCATGCGCGACGGCATGGCCGCCGACCCGCAGGCCACCTGCGCGCAGGGCGCCCTGGACACCGTCATCACCAACGTCGTCGTGCTCGACGCGGTGGTCGGCGTCGTCAAGTGCGACATCGGCATCAAGAACGGCTTCATCGTCGGCATCGGCAAGTCCGGCAACCCGCAGACCCAGAACGGCGTCGACCCGCGGCTGGTCGTCGGCCCCGGCACCGAGGCCATCTCCGGCGAGCACCTGATCGCCACCGCCGGAGCCATCGACACCCACGTCCACCTGATCTCGCCGCAGCAGGCCCAGCAGGCGCTGAGCAACGGCATCACCACCCTCATCGGCGGCGGCACCGGTCCCAGCGACGGCACCAACGGCACGACCTGCACGCCCGGCCCGTACAACCTCGGGCTCCTGCTCCAGGCCGTCGAGGACATGCCGGTCAACATCGGCATCATGGGCAAGGGCAACGGCAGCCTGCCCGGTGCGCTCACCGAGCAGGTCGAGGCCGGGGCCTGCGGGCTGAAGGTCCACGAGGACTGGGGCTCGACGCCCGCCGTAATCGACAACGCGCTGGCGGTCGCGGACGAGTACGACATCCAGATCTCGATCCACACCGACACCCTCAACGAGGGCGGCTTCTTCGAGGACACCCGGGCCGCGATCGGCGGTCGTACGATCCACACCTTCCACAGCGAGGGCGCCGGCGGCGGGCACGCACCGGACATCATCCGGGTCGCGGGCGAGCCGAACATCCTGCCCTCGTCCACGAACCCGACGCTGCCGTACACCGTCAACTCCGTCGACGAACTCCTCGACATGGTGATGGTGTGCCACCACCTGTCCCACGACATCCCCGAGGACGTCTCGTTCGCGGACAGCCGGGTGCGCGCCGAGACGATCGCCGCCGAGACCGTCCTGCACGACCTCGGGGTGATCAGCATCTTCTCCTCCGACTCGCAGGCCATGGGCCGCATCGGCGAGTCGGTGACGCGCGCGTTCCAGACCGCGCACCACTGCAAGGACCAGCGCGGCAAACTCGCCGAGGACAGCGAACGCAACGACAACGCGCGGGTGTTGCGCTACCTCGCGAAGCTCACCATCAACCCGGCCATCGCCTGCGGGGCGAGCGACCACATCGGCTCCATCGAGGCGGGCAAGCTCGCCGACATCGTGCTGTGGCCGATCAACTCCTTCGGTGCCAAGCCCAAGATGGTGATCAAGGGCGGGCTGATCTCGTGGGCCCAGATGGGCGACCCGAACGCCTCCCTGCCCACCCCGCAACCGGTCTACTACCGCCCGATGTTCGCCCAGCTCGGCCGCGCGATGCAGAGCACGCACGTCACCTTCATGTCGCAGGCCGGGATCGCCAACGGCGTGCCCGCCAAGCTGGACCTGAAGCGCCGGGTGCTGCCGGTCTCGCGCACCCGCACCGTCGGCAAGCGCGACATGGTCCGCAACGACGCGCTCCCGCACGTCGAGGTCGACCCGGAGACGTACAAGGTGACCCTGGACGGCGAGGTGGCCACCATCGCACCCGCCCGCTCGCTCCCGCTCAACCAACTGTTCTTCCTGGCCTGAGCCGCGTGTACCAGGACGCCGACACGACGTACGGACCGGGACCGGGGGCCATGTCCCTCAGTCCCCTCCTGGTCCAACTCCAGCTGACCGACTCCGCGTTCCCCAGCGGCTTCTACACGCTCTCGCACAGCCTGGAGGGCTTTGCCCAGGCCCGCGCGGTCACCCCCGACACGCTCGCCGACCTGCTCGCCGACCTTCTGCGGCACGGTGTCGGCCCCGGCGACGCCACCGCGCTGGCGCTCGCGCACCGGGCGGCGAGCGCGGCCGACTGGCCGCGAGTGCGTGCGGTCGACGAACGCCTGTACGCGTCCAAGCTGAACCGCGGCATGCGGCTCGCGGCCACGCGTACCGGCAGGCAACTCGTCGACCTGGCCGCCGAGGTCTTCGCCAGGCCCGGCATCGGGGAGTACGCGGCCCTGGTCGCCCGGCGCGAGACCCCCGGCACCCAGGCAGTCGCCGCGGGCGTCGTGTACGCCGCCACCGACGTCCCGGTGGAACAGGCCGTCATAGCGGACTTGTTCGCGTTCTGCGCGAGCTTCGCCGGGGCCGCCCTGCGGCTGCGGCTGACCGACCACCGCCGCGCCCAGGTGCTGCTGCGCGGCGCGGCCGAGGTCATCGAGGAGGTCGGTCGCGCCGCGCTCCGCCGCGACCTCGCCGACCTGGGCGGGCACACCTTCGCCGCCGACGTCATGTCCGGACGCCACGAGCGGGCCGAGGCCCGCCTGTTCGCCACCTGAACCACCCGCAATCTTCGGAGGAGAACCATGGACGACAACGTGCTGCGCGTCGGTATCGGCGGGCCGGTCGGTTCCGGTAAGACCGCGCTCATCGAGGCACTCGTGCCGATCCTGATCGAACGCGGGCACCGGCCCGCCGTCATCACCAACGACATCTACACCCAGGAGGACGCCCAGCACGTGCGGCGCACCCTCGACGGCGTCCTCGCCCCCGAGCGCGTCGTCGGCGTCGAGACCGGCGCCTGCCCGCACACCGCGGTACGCGACGACCCCACCATGAACCTCGCCGCGGGCGCCGAGATGCTGGAGCAGTTCCCGGA
The DNA here is from genome assembly GCF_053592165.1 of Streptodolium elevatio. Taxonomy (NCBI): domain Bacteria; kingdom Bacillati; phylum Actinomycetota; class Actinomycetes; order Kitasatosporales; family Streptomycetaceae; genus Streptodolium; species Streptodolium elevatio. The sequence goes on along the minus strand of NZ_JBSFVE010000005.1, from coordinate 87,723 downwards.
CGTCGACACGCTGTTGTACGAGAGCGGCGGCGACAACCTCACCCTGACCTTCAGCCCGGCCCTGGTCGACATGTTCGTGTTCGTGGTCGACACGTCCGAGGGCGAGAAGATCCCGCGCAAGCGCGGCCCCGGCATCACCGAGTCCGACCTGCTGGTCATCAACAAGATCGACATCGCCAAGTACGTGCGCTGCGACCTGGGCGTCATGGAGTCCGACGCGCACCGCGTACGCGAGGGCCGCCCGGTCGCGCTCACCGACTGCCTCACCGGACACGGCCTGGCCGAGATCGCCGACTTCCTCGGGACCCGCCGCAAGGTCCTGCGCTGATGCCCTCCCCCACCGTGGACCGGCTAAGCCCCGAGTACTTCGAGCCCGCACGCGTGCCCCCGCGGCTCGCCGCGCTCGCCGGCCCGCCGGACACACTCCCCTCCGGTTCGCCGGCCAAGGTGGGCATCCTCGACCTCGCCTTCGAACACCAGGCGGGGCGGACCGAGTTGGTGGGCCGCTACCAGAAGTCGCCCCTGCAACTGATGCGCCCGCTGTACGTCGATCCGCACCTGCCGGACATGGCGTTCGTGTACGTCATGGCCACCGGCGGCGGCATCGCCCAGGCCGACCGCTACCGCATGGACGTGCGCTGCGGACCGGACACCCGTGTGCACGTCACCACGCAGGCCGCGACCAAGGTCTACGGAATGGAGCACGACTACGCGACGCAACTGGTCCGACTCACCGCGGAACCCGGCTCCTACGTAGAGTACCTGCCCGACCCGCTGATCCCCTTCGCGCGGGCGCGCTTCTACCAGCACACCTCGGTGACGGTCGCTCCAGGCGCGACCGCGGTGGTCGGGGAGACCGTCGCCGCGGGCCGCCTGGCCCGGGACGAGCGGCACGCGTACCACCACTTGGCCACCGACCTGGAGTTCCGCCGCCCGGACGGCGCGCTCCTGGCCGTCGACACCCTCCGCCTGGAGGCCGGCGCGGCCGCGGGGCCGGCGGTACAGGCCGGGCACGACCACGTGTCCTCGCTGTTCGTGGTGACCGACCGTGCCGCACCCAAGGAGATCGCCGACGCCCTGCACGCGGCACTGGCGTTCCTGGAACTCCCTTACGGCGTCAGCATCCTGCCGCACGACTGCGGGGCATGGATCCGGATCCTCGGCGACAGCCCGCCGAGGATCGCGGAGGCGCAGCATGCCGCCTGGTCCTCGGTCCGGCGCCTGCTGACCGACGGTCCGGTCCCCGACCTGCGCAAGCCCTGACCTCAGCGCACCGCCAGACGCCACAGGGAAGTCGTCTCGCGGGCCCTGGCGGCGTGAAGCGGGTCCGCGGCGTCCCGCGCCCGCGGATGCCGGGGAGCCGTGTCGAGCCGCCCCACCACCTCCAGGCCCGCCGCCTCGATGAGGGCCAACAGGTCGGCACGGCTGCGCAGCCCGAGGTGTTCGGCCAGGTCCGACAGCACCAACCAGCCCTCCCCGCCCGGTTCGAGGTGTACGGCCAGCCCGGTCAGGAAGCTCCGCAGCATCACCCCGTCGGCGTCGTAGACGCCCTGCTCCACCGTGGAGTTCGGCCTCCCGGGCAGCCAAGGCGGGTTGCAGACGACGAGGTTCGCGCGTCCCGCCGGGAAGAGTCCGGGATCCGCCACGTCGATGCGGTCCGCGAAGCCCAGGCGGCGTACGTTCTCCCGTGCGCAGGCCAGCGCACGCGCGCTGATGTCGGTCGCCACAACACGCGCCACGCCCCGCTTCGCCAGGACGGCGGCCAACACCCCGGTCCCGGTGCCCAGGTCGAAGGCGACAGCGCCGCCGGGAAGCGGCGCCTGTGCGACCAGGTCCACGTACTCCCCGCGCACCGGCGAGAACACTCCATAGTGCGGATGCACCCGTGCGCCGAGCGCCGGGACCTCCACGCCGCGTCGCCGCCACTCGTGGGCCCCGATGACACCGAGCAGCTCGGTCAACGAGACGGCCGTCGGCCCGGACGGCGGACCGTACGCCTCGGCGCACGCTTCCCGCACGTCGGGGGCACGCCGCAGATCCAGACCGTGACCGGCGTCCAACCGCACCAGGAGCCGCCCCAGCACCCGCGCCCGGTGCCGACGGGCCCGGCGGTGCAGATGAAAGGATTCCGCCGGGCTGCCACCGCCGCGAGGAACCTTGCGGTCGATGCGCCGGGCCATGGCCTGCATCAGCTGGCGCGCGTTGTGAAAATCGCCGCGCCACAAAAGAGCCGTGCCCTCGCAGGCAAGCCGGTACGCGGTGTCGGCTTTCGTACTGTCGTCCGCCACGACGACCCGCCGCGGCGGCGGCGCCGCGTTCTCGGAATGCCAGCCTGCGGTGCAGGAAGTCTCGGCTTCGGTCCAGCAGATCGTGGACACGGTGTACTCCTCGTGATCGAACGTGCAAGGGCACGAAGAGCACTTCGACGAGGAGCGGCCTCCGTGGCCTGTGCCGTGGCACAGACCGATGCGTCGTACTCGGCCTACCGCTCCCGCATCGAAGCGCGGGGGCGGGAGTCACCGAGAACCATGGCGAACGTCATGACCAGTCCCTTCCGAGAGACCACGACACTCGCACACCTGTATCTCCCAGGCAACCAGCAAGTAGCCATCCTGCGTGCCACCGACCACAAGATCGACAGCCCGTTAGGGTCGGTTCCATGACGACCTCCCTCGCCGGCAGCGCATACGACTCGCTCCGCCTCGACGCCGTGTCCGACCAGGAGACGCTGCGCCGGGTCTACGAACTCCCCAGTGCCGCGGCCGTGCGCAAGCAGATGGCCGAACTCACCGACCAGACACGGCGGTTGATCGCATGCTCGGCACTTGTCCTGGTCGCCAGCACGGACGCCGAAGGCAACTGCGACGTCTCCCCGCGCGGCGGCCCCCCGGGGTTCGTCGCCGTGCTGGACTCACGGACCGTGGCGATACCGGACGCGACCGGCAACAAGCGTCTGGACACCCTGCAGAACGTCATAGCCACCGGACGGGCCGGACTGCTGTTCGTCATCCCGGGCCGCACCACAACGCTCCGGGTGAACGGTCGGGCCTGCGTCTCCACCCGCCCGGAACTGCTGTCGCAGCTGACCGCCGTGGGCAAGCCGCCGGCCAGTGCGCTTGTGCTGGGCATCGACGAGGTCTACCCCCACTGCCCCAAGTCCCTCCTGCGCAGCGGGGCATGGAAGCCCGAGCAGTGGCTGCCCGAGGACGCCCAGCCGACCTCGGCCGAAGTAACCCTGGCCCAGCTGCGGATACCGGAGCTCACGATCACCGACATCGAGCGGGCCGAGGCCGACTCGCTGAAGTACCGCTACGAGTAGGGCCCACGCGCAGCTGAACAGCCAGTCCGCCGGGTCGGGGCCAAGGCCCCAGCTCGAAGTGTTCCCGTCGACGCCCGCAACGCTCCGCCCGGCGCCGGACCGCCATCCAAGCCGCCAGATCGGCCAGCGCCCCGTGGACCTCCACCGCCTCCCCCGCCCCAACGCGCCTTCACCGTGTCCACCACCGTGGCAAGGCAAAAGCGACCCGGCCGACCCCAGCCCCGGACCCACAACCCGAGGACCGCTTCCGCCCGCGTCCGTGCCCCAGACCCACGGGCCGGTTAAGCCCGTGTCGGTGCTGCACACCCACGGCCGGTTAAGCCCGTGTCGGTGCCCCACCCCCACGCGGCCGGAGGCCGCCGGAAGGTGTCGGTATGTCTCCGTGATCGACGAGCACAGCGAGGAGAGCGGCCGGAGGCCGCCAAGCAGACTTTCCTGCGCCGGAGTGAGCGCCAGCGAACGCAGGTGAAGGAAAGTCAGCGGTCGGAGTGCACATTTTCGTGACGGAGCGAGGAACGAGCGCAGTCACGAAAATGGGTGCTACGGCCGCACTCAAACAAAAGCGCCCACCCCTACCAAGACCTGACCAACCCCGAGAAAGGGCGTCAGCCACCCCGGGACCAGGGGTTCACCACCCCCGAAACCAGGCGTGAACCGCCCCCCGAAACCATGGGTCAACCGACCCGACCCCGCCCCCAGGCCTTACCCCAGCCCCTCACCACCCCCCTCTCCCACAACCCCCGGCACAATCCGGTAATCCCGCATGAACACCAGATTGTGCAACTCCGCAGCAGCAATCCCGCGCAGAACCGGAAGTTCGGCAGCGGCCTGCTCCTCCGTGAACACATTCAGCGGCCACTGCCCGACGGTCCCGCCCTGTAGGTGCGGGTGGTGGAACCCGGCCCCGTACACGGCATGTAGCAGGACCGGCGCAAGCCCCGCCGCACGCTGCTCAGGCCAGCCGAGTTCCCACCGCGCCTCCACCCCGCCAACCGCACCACCGCTCCCACCTCCGCCAATCTCACCCCCGCCAATCTCGCTCCCGCCCCGGCCCCCCACCACCCGCCGGACCCCCGTCGCGGTGATCTCCCCCGTCCCAAGAAGCAGTTCGCTGTTCATTTCCGCAAGGGCCAGCCGCGCATAGGGGTCGATCAGCCGCACCGCATCCGAGAACAAGCGCTCTTTCCCCCGCCTCGTCCGCTCAACAGCACCAGGCTCCTGCCCGTGCGTACCGTCGCGTAGATCGGCGAAGTGACGCAGGAGCGATGAATAGTGGTTCATCGTGCACTCCCATCGAACTGCCGGACATTGCGAATTTCCTCGTAGGCCACGCCCACCTGTCGCCGGAACTCCGGCGAGCCGAGGAACGCACCGTGCCCGACACCAGGCAATTCGTGCAGGGTCACCGACACACCGGCGGCCACAAGCGCATGCGCGTACGCCCGTACGTCGTCGACAACCGGGTCCAGCGCACCGACGACAAGAGCGGCGGGCGCCACACCCGCAACGTCCGTCGCCTCCGCCGGGGTGCTGTAGCCCGCGACCTCGCGCCCCGGACCGCCGCCGGTCCCCCGGCCTCCGCGGTACGCGCGCCACGCCGCCGCCAAGTCCGAGCGCCGCGGAAACGCCTCCGGGTCGCGGTGGTACGACGCCGCCCCGCGCGCCGGGTCGATCGGCGGGTACGCGAGCACCTGCCCAGCCAGCGGCAGACCCGCGTCCCGGCGTACCAGCGCCGCGGAAGCGGCGAGCGTGGCCCCCGCGCTGTCGCCGCCGACCACGACCGGGGCGCCGCCCGCTCGTTCGTGGGCCCATGCCACTGCCGCCAACACGTCCGCCAGAGGCGCGGGATGCGGATGCTCGGGGGCGAGGCGGTAGTCGACGCCGACCACGGTCGCACCGGTGAGCGACGCGAGGTGCGCAAGCGCGGGATGCCACTCGGCCACCGAACCGGAGTGCCAACTGCCGCCATGGGCCCAGACCAGGACACCCGGCGCACTCGAGCCCGCCACGCCGACCGGGCCTGCCGCGCCGGAACCGGACCGGTAGACGCGGGCAGGGACTTCGTGGTCGCCCGCGGGGATCACGGCCGACTCCCAGGAGACGTTGTACGGCATCACAAGATTTCCTTCCGTCACCGACGGTCCGAGGCTGGGACCAAGACGGAGCCCAACGACAGGGACCAAAGACAGGCAGGTCACATGAAGCAACCGGCATGACAAAGAAGTTGAACTGACGCCGGCGCGATGGGGTGGGGGTCCGCCGACCCGCCCACCCCATCGCCTCCAGCCACGCAAGCCGCCGTCACGCGATCGGCTCGCCGCCCCTGCCGCCGCCCCGCCCGGCACCACCGTCGACACCGCCACCGACGCCGCTCGCACCGGCACGCGCCGCACTGCCCGCAACACCCCGCCAGGTACCCCGCCCGCCGAGGAACAGCCCGGCCAGCACCGCCCCCGCGAGCACCAGCACCGCGTTGACCAGGATCGCCGTCGTGACGCCCGACAGAACAGCGTCCGCACCGGTACGCGCCCCCATCGCCGCCGTGGCGATCGCACTCATCACCGGGATGCCGAGCGTGATGCCGACCTGCTGCGTCATGGTGGCGAGCCCGGTGGCCAACCCCTGTTCGTCGTCCGGGAGTCCGGAGGTCGCGGTGACCATGAAGCCCACGATCACGAGCATGTTGCCGACACCGCCGACGAACGTGGCAACCAGCAGCAGCCAGATCCACGCGCCCGACGTCCCGAGCGCCACGAGGGCAAGCGTGGCCACGGCCTGCACCACGCCGCCGCCGACGATCGTCGACCGGTTGCCGAACCGCCCGACCGCACGGCCGCCGAGCGTGCCGCCCAGCACCGTCCCGATCCCCAGGACACCGAACGCGAGACCGGTGGCGAGCGGCGAGTAGCCCAGAACTTCCTGGAGGTAGAGCGTCAGCAGGAACACGAGGGACGTTTCGGTCACGAAGGCGACTAGCCCCGCCCAGTTGCCCCAGATCACGTTGCGGCGCTTCAGCACACGCGTCGGCACCAGCGGCTCCGTGGCCCGGTCCTCGACGAACCAGAAGCCGACCAGCAGCGCGAGGCCGACGACCAGCGAAACCAGGGTGGTCGGCGTCGTCCAACCGTGCTCACCGGCTTGCGTAAGTCCGAACACCAGCAGGAGCAGTCCGCCGGTAACGGTGATGGCGCCGGGTATGTCGAGCTTGGGCCGCCGCGCCGGACGGGAGTCGGTGATGACGGACGGCGCGAGGGCCACGATCAGCGCCGCGACCGGAACGTTGATGAAGAACGCCCAGCGCCACGACAGCAGGTCGGACAACAACCCGCCCAGGATCGCGCCCGCGGTGAACCCCGCGGACATGAGGGCTCCGTTGAGGCCGAGTGCCCGCTCGCGCAGCGGCCCTTCCTTGAACGCCGTGGTCAACAGCGCCAATCCGGCCGGAGTCACGGCCGCCGTGGCGAGACCTTGCAGAACACGCGCGACGAGCAGGACCTCGGGCGACGTGGCGAGTCCGCCGAGCGCCGAGGATAGTCCGAGGACGGCCATGCCGCCGATGAACAGGCGCTTGCGTCCGACGAGATCGGCGATGCGGCCGAACAAGAGCGTGAAGCCGGCCGCCGCGAGGGCGAACGAGGTGGCGATCCACTGCAGATTGGCGAGCGAGAAGCCCAGGCCCTCTCCGACAGCAGGCAGTGCGACGTTCAGAATCGAGAAGTCGACGGCGACCATGAACTGGGCGCCCAGCAGCAGGGTCAGCACGAGCTTCTGACGCCCCGTCATGCGGACCGCCCCAGGCGACCCGGGTGTTCCTGGCGAGCCGGGTATCTCCGGTACCCCAGCCCCAACGGGCGCGGAAGCCGCCGCAGGCGTCGCCGCGGCCTGAGGGCTGGTGTGTGTGGACGTTGTGGACATGGCGGGATCTCCCATTCGGGCAGGTCGGAAGTCGGGGTGCCGGGATCCGAGTCGAATGCACCCGGCCGCACAAGCGGCCAGGCACTGGTACCAAGCACCAAGCACCAAGCACCAAGCACCAAGCGAAACTAGAGCCCTTAACGGTCCTGGCGTCCCGTTAAGGTAGGATCACCGTAACACCATCGAGCGACTTAATGGAACAGGAGTCCCGTTATGACTTCCGACGTCGAGCCGGGCACCACTCGCCCCGGCGGACGTACCGCGCGCGTACGCGAGGCCGTGCTGCGCGCCGCGGGCGACGCTCTTGCCGAACACGGCTTCGAACGCCTCGACCTGGCCGACGTCGCACGGCGCGCCGAGGTCGGCAAGACCACGGTGTACCGGCGCTGGTCCACGACCACCGGCCTCGTCGCCGACCTGCTCGCCGACATGGCCGAGCAGTCCGTCTCCCGCAGCGACACCGGTACGCTGCGCGGCGACCTGCGCGAGAACGCCCGCCTCGTGGTGCGCACCCTGACCGACCCCCGGCAAGGGCCGCTGTTCAAAGCCGTCATCGCGGCCGCGACCTGCGACGAACGCACGGCCGAGGCGCTGCGCCGCTTCTACGCGACGCGCATCACCGAGTGGGCGGGGTGCGTCGACCAGGCCGTCGCACGCGGGGAGATCCCGGCGGACACCGACGGCCGCGAGGTGATCCGCGCCGTCTCGGCTCCCCTCTACTACCGTCTCCTCGCGAGCGGCGACCCCCTCGACGAGGCGAGCGCCGACCGCGCGGCAGACGCGGCCCTCGCCGCCACACTCGCGGGCGTCTACACCGCCGACACCCCCGACACGGCCACCTGACCTGCGGCGGCCGCGCGCTCCGCGCCGGATACGTTGGGATCCCGACCAGGAGGATGTGCTTCATGACCGGCTTCGCCGACGACCGCTACGACAAGATGGCGTACCGCCGCACCGGGCGCAGCGGCCTCAAGCTGCCCGAGATCAGCCTCGGCCTGTGGCAGAACTTCGGCGACGAGAAGCCGCTCGCCAACTCCCGGGCGATCCTGCGCCGTGCCTTCGACCTCGGTGTCACGCACTTCGACCTCGCCAACAACTACGGCAAGCCGTACGGCTCGGCGGAGACCAACTTCGGCCGCATCCTGCGCGAGGACTTCCACGGCCTGCGCGACGAACTGGTGATCTCCACCAAGGCGGGCTGGGACATGTGGCCGGGCCCGTACGGCGACCTCGGCTCCCGCAAGTACCTCACCGCGAGCCTCGACCAGAGCCTGCGCCGCATGGGCCTCGAGTACGTCGACATCTTCTACTCCCACCGCCCCGACCCCGACACGCCGCTCGACGAGACGATGGGCGCGCTCGACCGCGCCGTCCGCCAGGGCAAGGCGCTTTACGTCGGGATCTCCTCGTACACGGCCGAACAGACCCGCGAGGCGGTGCGCATCCTGCGAGACCTCGGCACGCCGCTGCTCATCCACCAGCCGGCGTACTCGATGCTGAACCGCTGGATCGAGCCCGACCTGATCGACGTGCTGGGCGACGAAGGCGTCGGGTGCATCAGCTTCTCGCCGCTCGCGCAGGGCCTGCTCACCGGCCGCTACCTGGAGGGCATCCCGGAGGGATCTCGCGCGACGCAGTGGTACTCGCTCTCCGCGGACCGCGTCACGGAGGAACTGCGCGCAAAGCTGCGGGCGTTGAACGACCTCGCCGCCAAGCGCGGCCAGACGCTCGCGCAGATGGCCGTCGCCTGGGTGCTGCGCGACCCGCGGATGACGTCCGCGCTCATCGGTGCGAGCAGCGTCGCGCAGTTGGAGGAGAACCTCGCCGCCCGCCGCAACCTCGACTTCGCGGACGACGAACTCGCCGCCATCGAAGCACTGCTGGCTTCCTGATCAGCCGAGGAGGAGCAGGCGCCGGAGCCGGCGCGTGCGGGCGTCGCGGGCGTCCCGGCTGATCGCCGCCTCCGGCGCAATGCCGTCGAAGCCGTGGTAGCCGCCCGACCACACGTGCAGTTCCGCCTGCCCGCCCGCCTGCAAGATCGCGTTCGCGTACGCCACGTCCTCGTCCCGGAACACGTCGGCCGAGCCGACGTCGATGTACGCGGGAGGCACCCCGGACAGGTCGGCCGCCCTGCCGGGTACCGCGTAGGGCGGCGGGTCGTCGGCATCCCGGACATCGCCGAGCGGATCGACGCCCAGTTCGTCCGCGTGCCGCACCATCCAGACGAGTCCCGCGTGGCAGTCGTCCAGCGGGGCCGGATACCGGACTTGCGGCGCCAGACGGTATTCGCCGGAGATGACGGCGAGTTGCAGCGGAAGGATCCACTCCCGGACTCTTGCCACTCGGCCAGGTTGTCCGGGGTCAGCGACTCGCGCGGCCCATCGCCCGACAACGACAGGGCCCGCAGCGCGACGCCGAGTTCGGGATCGAACGGCGGCACGGGCAGGCGGGACGCCTCCCACTCGTCCGACTCGTTCCCCGCTCCCCGCTCCTCATGCCTGCGGTGGTTGCCGCCGCCGTCATCGCTGCTGTCGCGTTCGCCCACGTTCACCCGCCGCGGCCCCGTTCGGTTGCCGCAGCCCCGTTCGGTTGCCGGTGTGTGATCACCGGCTCCGCGATCCTTCCGCGCGTAAACGTAGTCGGTGTCCGCGGCGAATCGCATGATGACGTGGGGCTGAGGGGGACGAAGGGCTCCCGCACGGCGGGCGCTGCCGCGGAGTCGAGTCCGAGCAGCCATCAGTTGCCCGAACTCCTCGACGCCTTCCGTGGCTCACCCGTCACTTACCCGTCACTCACCCGTCCTACGGCTGTGGGCCGGCTCCCCCGGCTTGCTCTCCCATTGAGCCTCGCCTTCCTCCGCTGCCTCCGCGTCCCGTACTTCCGGCGCGTCCGGGCGGAACGTGGGCGTCAGCATGCCAAGCCGCATCTCCTCAAGGCGCTTGGCCTGGTCCTCGGCACGATCGACGAGGCGATGCAGTTCGGCCTCGGACAGCCGGTCGTCGTGCTCGGCCACCGCGCGCAGGGTGCGCCAGCACGCCGCCTTCGTCTCGACGCCGGCGCGCATGGCCTCGAGTTCGACGACGGCACTCAGCGGGGAGCGGCTCATGAGACGGCCGTTCGGCTTGAGTCGCCCCGCTCGCTCGGCGACCCAGGCGAACGCGGATTTCGCCTGCGGCAGGGAGAAGCCGAGGTCGATCATCATGCGCCGCAGGGTCTCGCGGTCCTCCGCGATCTCCTGGGCGAACGCGGACAGCGGAGGTCCGTAGGCCTCGTTCTTGTGGACGTCGGCGATCCGGCGGGCGAGGGCCAAGCCGCCGGTAGCTCCGGCGAAGTGGTCGCCCAGGTAGATGCCGAGCAGGCGGTCGGCCTCGGCGTTGTCGTCGGCGCGGCGGTTCACCGGGAGCCCCCGGTACCACATCACCCTGGTGACACCGGGCGGTGCTGTTTGCGATTTCGGCATCGTACGTCCCGCCATGACGGCCTCCATCTGTCGTCTACGTCGTTGTTTCCGATCGGGCGGATACCCGCGTTGTGCGCGCTGATACGCGATCGCACCATCCCGTGCGCGGCGCGGTTTGGCGACCACGGCGCGCAACCCGGCGTCAGCGCGCGCCCTGGGTCTCCGCGACCAGCAGGTCCACGACGTCGTCGAGCCCCGTGTCGTCCGCGACGGCGCGCAGCCGGTGCGCCGCACCACCACCCGCAAGCTCGCGGTCGACAAGGTCCGCAACAGTCGCCCAGTCGCCGACCGCCTCCAAGGCGCCGCGGAAACGCTCCAGCAGAGTGTGTACGACCTGGGCCGCCGGCGCCGCCCTCCGGTCGATGGGATTCAGCAGGTCACCGCGCAGACCGGAACGAGCCGCACGCCATGTGGCGGCGCGCAGCCACTCGGGGCGCACCGCCTGAACGGTCGGCGCCGCCGGCGCTGCCGACGCCGCTTGCACCGCTGGCGCCGCACTCTCACCGGGGGCGGTACCGCCATCCCGCACTGCCTCGCACGCGTCGACGACCATGGCGCGGAAGAGCCCGGCGATCATCACCACCGTGTCCACGGCGGGGCACGCATCGCACACGCGCAGTTCCAGCGTGTCCTGGTGGGCCGACAGGCGGAGGTCGAAGTAGACCATGCCCGAATCGGCGATCACCTTCGCCTGTATCAGCTCGTCGACCATGGCTTCGTACTCCGCGGCCGAGGCGTACGCCCCCGGCGGTCCGGAGGTGGGCCACCGCTGCATGACCAGGTTGCGCCAGCTCGCGTACCCGGTGTCCGCGCCCAGCCAGAACGGCGAACTCGCGGAGAGGGCGAGCAGCACCGGCACCCAGGGGGCAAGCCGGGCCATGGCCTGGACGCCGGTGTCCCGGTCGGGCACGTCCACGTGCACCTGTGCCGCGCAGATCATTTGCTCGTCCGCGACAGCCGCGTACTCCTCCATCATCCGGGCGTAGCGCGATGTGGGGGTTGCGTCCAGCGTGCCGGTCCGGGTCTGCGGCGGGGCGCCCGCGGCCATGACGCCGAGGCCCAGCGGCGCCGCGGTCTCCGCCAGCAGCAGCCGGGTGCTCGCCAGGTCGGTGCGGAGCGAGTCGAGCGTGTCGTGCACGCGGCTGTTCGTCTCCACGACGGACTGCTGGAGTTCCCGGACGAACGTCCGGTCCGGCAGGCGTTCCAGCAGGCCGGACGCCGCGGAGACCGGCATTCCGGTGGACAGGTCCACGATGTGGAACTCTTCCTCGACCCCGATCCGGACCGGCACGACGCTCCTTCAACTTCAACTTCGGCCTTTCGGCCCTTCGGCCTTTTGGCCTTTTGGCCTTTTTCGGGCATTTCAGCTCTTCAGCTTCGGCGGACATACGCACGGCAGTCGACCCGGCGGCTCCGGCCGCACCCCTGGCAGCACGCCAACCGCAGCACCTCAGCTGCGCCGGCGTGCGGCTTCGTGGGCGCCTTCATGAGCGCCTGCGCGGGCGCCTGCGCCGCCGGCGGTCCACTGCCGGGCGCCGCCCTCATCCACGTACTGGTCGCGCAGTTCGACGTCGCCCTCCTGGTGGTAGCCGGGCGGGACCCCGAACCCGAACATCGACAGGACCTTGCCGAGCACGGCGCCAACCGCCGCCACCCCGACACCGGTCCAGAACAGCCACGGTTCGGCCAGCGGCAGTGCCACCGCGGCGACGACGCAACCCGCCAGGATCACGGCCACCCCGATCCAGGCGGCCGAGCTGTGGCCCGCGTTGCCGGTACGGATGTCCCCGCGCCCGTACCGCTCCCGCGCCCTCTCGCGCTGGTCGTGGCTCGTCATACGTGTGCCTCCATCCGTGAGCCTGCAGCTCCTCGAGCCCTGGACTTCCTCACCTCCCCGCGGAGCGCCGCTACCCGCCCGGGCCGATCCGATACGCATCCGACCCCGTTCACCGCAACCACGCCAATCCTCGGCGGCAACGGCGGCCACAGCAGCGCCGCCCGCCCCCGGCGATGTTTCGGTGCGGCGGCCATGGCCACCCGCACGGCACGAAGGCCCACAACAACGGGGGTGTCCTGTGGTTTCATTCGGATACCTTCTCGACACCGAGGAATTCACCCCCGCCCAGTTGCTGGAACAGGCCGATGGCCGAGGACGCCGGGTTCACCCACCTGGCCACGTCCACGCGTCCTGCTCAACGGTGCGTTCCGTGTGGCCCTCGGTACCGCGAGGCGTTGAACGAGCACATCCTCGGCGAAATCCCCTTGTGCTTATCAGGGTTCGGCGCGGAATCGGCGGCAATGGCGGGACGCGTCGGCGACGAATTCATCATCATGGGACCGGACACGGAGGCCCTTCGGCGCTTCCGCGATGCCGGCGGCGAGGACAAGCCGGTCCTCGGCGGGCTGAAGGCGCACTGAGGCACCGACCGCGCCCAGGCGGTCAAGACCGTGCACCGCCTGTGGCCCGACGAGCAACTGCCCGGGGAGTTGGGTCAGAATCCTTCCGACGCCTCGACACTTCCGAGCAGGCTGCGGAGTTGGTGACCGAGGAGATGGTGGGGCGCAACGTGCCGTGCGGCGACGACCCGGCGGAACACCGGGCGGCGGTACGGGAGTACGCGGAAGCGGGCTTCGACGAGTTCTACGTCGGCCGGCTCGGCCCCCAGCAGGAAGGGTTCTTCGACTTCTACCGGCCCGAAGTTCTGGCTGCCTTCGGGTAGTTGCGTCCGGCACGTACGTCTCCCGCCCCAGCTTCCGATGCATGTCAGCCGGTCCGATGTGCGTCGGCCCGAGTTCGTACGGCTGTTTCCCGAGTGGCTCCGCCGGCACCGGGTAGCGGCGTCGCAGAGGTACCCGGGACAACCGGCCGGACCGACCGTTCCGGCCTTGGTGCAGACAACGGGTCGTACCTTCGCCGTAGAACGCGTGCCGACCGGTCGCCATCGGGTCCTCACCGGATATGGACGGGCAGCGCTGCCCGCGGTTCCCGCGGGCAGCGCCCTGCCGCCACCGGCCGCTACCGGCCAACAGGCCTTCCCGGCCGACAGCCAGACCTCTCAGCCGTCAGCCGTCAGCCGTCAGCCGGGCCAGGTACCCGTCATCCGGCGCACCGCTGTCGCGCCGCCTCGGTCGGTGGCCGCCTTCACAGCCGCGAATATGGCGCCCTGCAGAGCCGCCGCAAGGAGCACCTCGCGCCACCGGCGGTCCTCGTCGGTGGCGTCAGGCGCGTCCTTCTCGTGGCCGAGAACCTTCCAGACTTGCTTGAACACGGCCCCCGCGGCCATCCCGCTCAGCGCCCCCGCCAGCAGACCCACCGGCTTGTACGCGATTTTCGCGGTGTTCATCGCACATCTCCCTCCACCCGTCGGCCGATCTTCGTCCGGCGGCTACCCGAGACACCGCACTTCACCCGCACTCGGACCCGCCGGTGACGCGCGTCCGCCGTCACTCACCCCTCCCCCGCACACCCTGTGGCGCGGGTCACATCAGCCCCATGTCACGAATCGAGGGCCGACTTCCATCTGGTGGTCATCAGCAAGCGCGGAACAGGCGCAGCACAGGCGCTAAAGGAGCGGACCGATGACCACACAGAACGAATCCACTGCCACCACCGCCCACCGCATCGTCGTACTGGGCGCGGGATACGCGGGGATGTCCGCGGCGGTCCAGCTCGCGGCCCGGACGAAGAAGCGCGAGGACGTGCAGGTCACCCTGGTGAACCCGGACGAGCGCTTCACCGAGCGGATGCGGCTGCACATGGCGGCCACCGGCCGGACGCTCGCCGAGCTGGACATCCGAAGCCTGCTGGAAGGCACCGGGGCCCGCTTCGTCCGCGGCTGGGTGACCGGGCTGGACGCGGACGCCAAGGTCGTTCGGGTCGACGACGAGCTGAATCTTCCGTACGACACCCTGGTGTACGCCCTTGGTGCCGCCTCCGACGTGTCGGCCGTGCCCGGCGTGGAGGATCACGCGTACACCCTCGGCGGCGCACACGACGCCGAGCTGCTGGCCGACCGGCTTGCCCGGCTGGCCGCCGGCGGCACGGCGGCCGTCGTGGGCACCGGGTTGACCGGCGTCGAATCGGCGGCGGAGATCGCCGAGCGTCATCCGCACCTGGACGTGGTGCTGCTGGGCCGCGGCGAGCCGGGCGCGGCCATGAACGCGAAGGCCCGGACGTACCTGCGCTCGGCGCTCGACCGCCTGGGCGTCCGGGTCCTGAGCGGCGTCGAGGTGGCCAAGGTGCTGCCCGATGTGGTGGAACTGTCCGACGGGGCGGGCATCGCGGCCGATGTCGTGCTGTGGACCGGCGGCACTCGGGTGTCACCGATGGCGGCCGCCGCGGGTCTGGCCGTCGACGAGCGTGGGCGCATCCGCACCGACGCGGCGCTGCGTTCCACGTCCCATCCCGCGGTGTACGCGGTGGGCGACGCCGCGGCCGTGCACCAGGGCTACGGCGTCATGCACGGCACCTGCCAGGGCGGCATGCCGACCGGGGTGCACGCCGCCATGTCGATCCTGCGCGAGCTGAAGGGCAGGCAACCCAAGCCGTTCCGGTTCGGGTACTACCACACGCCGGTGAGCCTGGGCCGCAACGACGCGGTCGTGCAGTTCACCCGCCCCGACGACAGCCCGCGGCGGGCGTACCTCACCGGCCGAAAGGCCGTCTGGTACAAGGAGACGGTGACAGCCGCACCATGGCCGACTTTCGACCGCATGAAGAAGATCCCCGCCTCGGGCGCGTTCTGGCCGCACGGCGGCCGCTTCACGCGGATCCGGGGCACGCGGTGACCCGGCGCGACGCCGACAAGGGCGCCGACACCGACACCAACGACGAGACCGACAGCAACAGCAACAGCAACAGCAACAGCAACAGGACCATCGACGGGGCCACCCCGGGGACGAACCCAGGGGCCACGGACGCCGACGTCTTCCACGACAACCGCAACCTGCTGTTCTCCGTGGCGTACCGCATCCTCGGCACCGCCGCCGATGCCGAGGACGCGGTCCAGGACGCCTGGATCAAGTGGGCCGCCGCGGACCGCACCCGGGTCGCCGACCCCAAGGCGTACCACACGCGCATCGTGTCGAACCTTGCCCTCGAACGGCTGCGGTCCACCCGGCACAAGCGGGAAACCTATGTCGGCCCCTGGCTTCCCGAGCCCGTCCTGACCAGCGCCGCGGCCCGCGACACCGTCGTTGCCGCCGGTACTGCCGACACCGCCGACCTCGTCGTCGGCGCCGAGTCCGTGTCGATGGCCATGCTGGTCGTCCTGGAGACGCTCAGCCCTCTGGAACGCGCGGTGTTCGTGCTGAAGGAGGTGTTCGGTTTCGGCCACGCCGAGATCGCCGGGGCGGTCGAGCGTTCCGAGGCCGCGGTACGCCAGGCCGCGCACCGCGCTCGCGAGCACGTACGCGCCCGGCGGCCCCGCTTCACCGCCGACCGGTCGCGGCAACGCGAGGTCACCGAGCGCTTCTTCGCCGCCGCGACCGGCGGCGACGTCAACGCCCTGATGGAGCTGCTGTCCCCCGACGTCACCTTGTGGACCGACGGCGGCGGCAAGGTACGCCAGGCCCTGCGTCCGATCTTCGGTGCGGAGACGGTGGCCGGCTGGTTCGCGGCGATCGGCACGGTCACCTACCAGGGCATCGACCCCGCCGACATGAAGGCCGAGTTGGCGGAGATCAACGGCGGTCCCGGCATGGTGTTCAGCGGTCCGGACCGGGTGATCGCCACGGTCACCTTCGACTTCGACGCCGAAGGCCGCATCACCGCCGTCCACAACGTCGCCAACCCCGACAAACTCCACGACATCGGCAGCGGCACCACACGTGAGCTGGGGACGAACTGACCGACCCGGACCCGGACCCGGGACACCGGGTCCGGTCCCCGCCGTCCGGCGCCCCCGGCACGCGGACGGACGGACACGGCCGACACGGACACGGCCGAAACGTGCCGGGGTGAAACGGGCAGGGTCGAAACGTGCAGGGCCGACAGCGGCGTGTCCGCTGTCGGACGACGGAACTACGCTGGCCCCGGTTCCGGTCCTGCCGCACTTCGGAGGCGCGCTGTGGGTGGTCGCTCGTTCATGCTCGCAACACGAATCCCGATGGAACGGGACGGGTTCGACGCCTGGCTCGCGGCACCGCTGCCCGGTCTCGACGCCATCGCCGACCCGCGGGCGATGTACGCCGGGTGGGGCGCCGACGGATCAGTCCCCGACTGGGACCTGACCGAACTCGCCGACTACCCGGCGGCGGTCGCCGCGATCCGCGCCGACCGGGAGAGGACACCGCTCGAACTGCTGGCCGCCCGCGCGGCCGGGGGCTTCACGCTGGCCCGCCACCACGATGGGGCCCTCGAGATCTACCTGTACGACTACCACGGCGAGTCGTCCACGACGCACACCGAGCTCCTGATGCTGGCCGGCGCGGGACGCTTCGCGCGGCCCGGCACCGAGTCGCCGGTGATGTTCTGGGGCGGTGACGTCGACCCGGGGCTGCCGCCGCGGGGCCACCTGCCGCTTGTGGTGATGGTCGTCGTCGGCAGCGGGCCGGCCCGGTTCGTGGAGACGTACCCCGTCCACGAACTGACGGACAGTCTGCGGACGGTCGAGCAGGCGTTCCTCGCCGCGGTCGTCGAGGGCGACGCCGAGTCGTACGGCTGGGACCCGTCCCAGGTGCTCGATCCGGCGATACGCGCCGTCGTGCCTGCCCGGGACTGAACTCAGGCCCCGTCGGTGTGCCCGGCACGCGCGCGACCGCGCAGCAGGATCGCGTACGACATCGCGCCGATCGCCGCGGTCGCCAACAGCGTGCGGACGATGTTCCAGGCGATCCACGGGTCCTCGAAGTCGGCGCGTACGGCCGCCGGGTCGGCTATCGCCGACGGCGCTCCGGCGTCGGAGAGGTCCTCGTTGAGCGGGATGTTGAACGCGACGGTGGTGACGATGCTGAGCGTGTACAGCACGAGGGCGGTCACGATCCACCGCCCCACCGGGCCGCCGCCGCGGCGCCGCTGCATGATCGCGGCGGCGAGCGGGACCAGGAACGCGCCGAGGAAGCTGAGGAAGAACACCGGGTTCTCGATCGTGTCGTTGACCCGCTGGAGGAAGTCGATGAAAACGCGGTCGTCGGCGTCCGCGAGCGCCGGCATGATCGCACACGTGAAGCAGTAGTAGACGCCCGCGATCAGACCTATGAGCACGGTCGATGTGATGAGCACGGCGTCGAGGGCGTCGCGGCCGGTGCGGTGCGGGGATGCGGTCGAGGTATCCATGTGTCCCATTCAAGCGAGCGCGGACGAGCCTTCCCATCGCTCAGAAGCCAAGATGCATGTGCATCCGTCTCGCTGTTCGCCTACGACTCGCCATCCGCCTGCCGATTCGTCGCGCGCATGCGACTTGGCGCGCCCGGCGAGCCACATGCGTGTTGATCATGGATTTACGAGGATGCCGTTTCAGATTCAGCAGAACCTGACAGCAACCTTCGTCGTTGCACCATCCGTGGACGAACAGCTTGACATCGTCGTGATCGGTCCCGTGGATGCGGTCGAACGCACCAGGGCCCGGCTGACGGAGACCGGCGACCTGGCCGACGCGGAGCCGGTGCTGCCCGACGCGGACGACCCGACGCACGGCTCGTGCTGGATCCGCCTGGTCCCCCCGGACCGGACGCAGCCGCCGCCCGAACAGGCCGTGCGCCGGGGCGAGCCGGTGGGCCTGTTCGCGGCGCTGACCACCCTGCTGCGCCCGCGCCCCGGCGGCAGTTCCGGTCCGGGCCGGCACCGCGCATCGGGCTCCGGACCCGGCCGCGACTCCTCCGGGCCTCGCCAATGACCGACCCGCCAATGACCGGGGCTCGCCAGTGACCGGGGCTCGCCAGTGACCGGGCCCCCGCCCGGGGCGGGCGTACCGCGGCCGGGCCCTCTGCACCACAATTTCCGCCATGGACACACCGGTTCGATGGCAGGTCTGGCGGCAGGACGACAACGGGGCGCGGTTCCTCATCGCGTCGTACGACACCGAGGACGAGGCGCGCGCCCGCCTCGCGGCCGTCGAGGCCACCGGCGGCCACCACAAGCAGCTTTACTGGATGAACCGCTCCGACCGGAACGTCCGCTGAGCCGCTGCGACCCGGGCGGCACGACTCCGCGATTCTGCGGTCGTTCGTGTGCTTCCGCGTAGTAACATTCCGGGCCCCTGCTGTTTTTACTCCGTTGGGGCGCCGCGCTGTTCGCGCGGGGCTCGGAACATGATCAGGGGCATGATCAGGGCAGGGAACGGGGCGGGAAGGGCCGATACGAATGGTCGTGGGAATCGTGCGGAGGCTCGCACCGGGCACCGGGAGCACATCGTGAGCGGCGACCGGCGCCGGAGCAGGGCCGCGACGGAGACGAAGGCCGACGGGGCACGTGTGCGCCGCCAGCGGTCGCAGCCGGGCGCCGCCGTTCCCGCGCTCTCCTCGGAGGTCATCGAGGCGGCGCTGTACCGGGCCGCCGAGGGCGAACCGGCGGCCGAGGCGACGGCGTACATCCTCACCGAGGAGGGCTCTTTCGTACGCCAGGCGGATCTGTACGCGCTCTGCCTCGAATGGTCCGACGACGGCCGCTACGCGACCGTCCGGTGGCCCGTACTGCGTGAGTTGGTCACCCGGCCGGAGTCCCCCTACCAGGACGGGCCGCTGCGCACCCTGCTCCTGCTGTGCTGCTCGCTGCACGACGACGGCCCCGTACCGCTGACGCGCCTGTCGTCCCTGGACACGACCGAAGCGCGCATCGTCTCGCGCGGGATCCACATCGCGACCGGCAAGCTCACCCTGGCCCAGGCCTTGGGCACCGCGTAGCTCCGCGCAGCACCACCCGTCGCGGGCACCACGCAGCCCCGTAGACCCGTAGCCCGGCATGACGCGCCACCGCTCGGCACCGCCTTTCGGCGGTGCCTTGCGGCGGAGTCGTCAGACCGCGCTCGGCATGAGTTCGTGTACGAGGGCCCGTGCCGCTTCCCGGTGTTCGGCGGCCGCGGCCGGGTCCGAGGCGTCGAGCAGCACCGCCAGGCCCTCGTGGGCCTGTGCTTCCTCGTGTCGGTAGCCGAGTTCGGGTGCCTTCGCCAGGGCGTGGGCGTACAGCCGGCGGGCCTCGTCGGTGAGCCCGGCCAGTCGGCACGTCTCGGCGTAGCCGTTGAGGAAGCGGACCTTCCAGTGCTCCTCGAAGAGCTTGTCCAGCAGGGCGAAGGCCTCGCGGTGCCGGGCGAGCGCCTCGTCGTACCGGCCCATCCGCCGGAGTGCGACACCGAGGCAGTTCAGACACCACGCCTCGTTGTTCATGTGGCCGTCGGACCGGGCCAGGTCCAGCGCCTGCTGCAAGTGCTCGACCGCCTGGGCGGGTTCGTCGTCGGCGACGGCCACGCCGAGCGTGATCCGGGCGGTGAAGGTGGGCGGCCATGCCGGGTCCGCGGTCGGGATGTCCAGGACGCCGCGCGCCAACCGTGCCGCCTCCTCGCGCTGTCCCAGTTGCAGCAGCGCCCATGCCTCGGACGCCGATGCGTGTGCCGCGCCGGTCGGGCAGCCGGCGGCTTCGTACGACCTCCCGGCCAGCCGGAAGAATTCGAGCGGTTCCTCCGCGTACCCCTGATCCCACGTCAGATAGCCGCGCCGCATGGCCAGTTCCGCCTGCCCCCGGGTGGCCCCGGCCTGCGACAGCCGTGGTTCGGCGGCCTCGTACGCCGCGACGGCCTCGGCCATCCGGCCCGCGTTGTAGCGCGCGAAGCCCAAGTCGCTCTGCGCCTCGGCCTCGTGCAGCGGGTCGTCCAGGCGCCGTGCGGCGTCGAGCGACCGCTCGAACAGGTAGTTGAGATGCGTCGTGCCGCAGCGGCGCGCGAAGTAGGCGCGCATGAAGCGCGGCAGTTCGCACACGTGCGTGTCGGCACCGATCGCGGCCGCCGTCTCGAAGACGCCGATCAGGTTCTCGTACTCCGCGACCAGCCAGGCGAGCGCCTGGTTCTTGTCCGCGAACGGCGGCAGTTCGGCCGGTGGCCGGCCTGCCGAGGGCGGGCGGCTGGGCGACAGCGCGGCCAGCGCGGCGTCCGCGGCGGCGGTCGCGTGGACGTAGAAGTCGAGCATCCGGCGCAGGGCGCGTTCCCGGTCGGCCGGAGCGTCCTGCTCGGCACCGGTCTGGCGGGCGTGCCCGCGTACCAGGTCGTGCAGCCGGTAGCGGCCGACGGTCGGCTGCTGGACGAGGTGCGCGTCGAGCAGGTCTTCAAGGATGATCCGGGCGGTACGCACCGGTACGTCGGCAACCGCGGCGACGACGTACTCGTCGAACGACGGCCCCGGCAGGATCCCCAGCATGCGGAAGAGCCGGGCCTGCCCCCGGTCCAACTGCCGTACCGACATGGCCAGTGCGGCGTCGACCTCGCCGGTGCCCTGGGACAGCCGCTCGGCCAGGATGCCCACGGTCCAGCCCGGCCGGTGGCGCAGCCGGGCCGCGGCCAGCCGCAGCGCCAGCGGCAGGTGGCCGCACAGGCGCAGCACCTCGGCGGCGGATTCGGGGTCGCGGGCCAGTCGGCCTTCCGGTCCGGTGGGATCACCGCTCGCCCGGGCGAGTAGTTCGGCGCTCTCCTCCGGGCTCAGCACGTCCAGCGACACCGGGGGCACCTCGTCGAGGCCGAGCAGCCGGTTGCGGCTCGTGACCAGGGCGACGGAGGGGCCGGCGCCGGGCAGCAGGGGGCGGACCTGCTCGGCGTCGACGGCGTTGTCGAGGACCACCACCGCCCGCCGTCCCGCAAGTTCCGACCGCCAGCACGCGGCGAGTTGCTCCAGGCCCTCCTGCGGGACGCGCTCGGACGGGACGTCGAGCGCGCCGAGCAGCATGCGCAGCGCGGAATCGGCGCTGAGCGGTTCCTGCCCCTCGGTGAACCCGTGCAGGTCCACGTACAGCTGTGCGTCCGGGAACTGCTCGGCCAGCCGGTGTGCGGCGTGCACCGCCAGGGAGGTCTTCCCGACGCCCGCCATTCCGTCCAGGGCGACCACGCGGTGGCTGTCGACGGCGGCGAGCACCGCGGCGAGCGGGGCTTCTCGGCCGGTGAAGTCGGGTACGTCGCGCGGCAGGTCGTTGCGCGGCCGGGGTTGCACCTGCCGACTGGCTTTCGGGGGTGCGGGCAGCGGGTTCGAACAGCGGTCCCACAGCGGGCGCAGCGGGCGGGGGTCGCGCTTGACGAGACGGCAGAGCGCGACCACCGCGGGCCACGGGGGCACGGTCTGGCCCCCGAGGTAGCGCGACAGGGACGACGAGCTCAGGCCGGCATCGCGGGCGAGCGCGCGTACGCCGAGACCCGACAGCTCCTGGAGCCCGCGCAACCGCGCCGCGAGCTCTTCCTGCGGGTCGGCCGCTGTCCCACGCGGTCGCTCATCCATCGGATCACGCCTCTCTGTCCCGTACTCAGGAAAACTCTCGGGCCCGCATCGTCGCTGGTCAAGCCCGTTCCGGCTGTCCCACGGTGTCCCACGGCCGTCGCCGTGCGGCGGCGGCCCGGCTGTGATGGAGGCACACCCCGGGGGAACGGGGCCGAACCGGAGAAACGGATCCGACGAACGGATCCGGGACCAGAAGTGGAGCACACCGAGATGCAGCCTCGTATGCAGAACCCCGCGATGGTGCTGTCCGGCGCGATGCAGCCGATCCAGGAGATCTTCAAGGCCGTGCACTCGGGCGGCGTACCCGGGCAGACGCTGGAGCTGGTGCACCTGCGGGTCAGTCAGATCAACGGCTGCGGCGCGTGCGTCGACGGCGGCACGAAGAGCGCCCGCCGCGCCGGCGTGAGCGACGAGCGGCTGGCGGCGGTCGTCGCGTGGCGGGACACCCCGTACTTCAGCGACGAGGAGCGCGCCGCCCTTGCGCTGGCCGAGGCCGCGACGCGACAGGCCGACCGGCCCGACGCGGTGGGCGATGACATCTGGGACGCGGCCGCCACCTACTTCGACGAGAAGCAGCTCGCCGCGATCATCCTCATGATCGGCGTCACCAACATGTTCAACCGGCTCAATGCCACGACGCGCCAGATCGCCGGCGCCTGGGGATGACGTGCGGGAGCACTCTCCGACACTCCTGGGTATTACCAACAATCACTGACAAAGCTCCAAAAACCCACCAATCCGAACTGGCATCCCCCGCGGATCACTTCCAAGGAGATCAATCATGACCGGCACCGCGAAGACCACGAAGTCCACCGCCAAGCGCGCCGCCTCGGCCGACCCGTCGTACGACGGCTTCACCGCCGAAGAGCGCGCCGCCATGAAGGAGCACGCCCAGGAGATGAAGGCGACCTCGCGCCGCCGCGGCTCCGCCGCGGACAAGGCCGCCGAGGCCGAGGCGGCGGTCGTCGCGAAGATCGCGGAGATGCAGGACTCCGACCGCGAGATGGCCGAGCGCATCCACGCCGTCGTCAAGAAGAGCGCCCCCGAGCTCGCCCCGAAGCTCTGGTACGGCATGCCGGCCTACGCCAAGGACGGCAAGGTCCTGTGCTTCTTCCAGAGCGCGCAGAAGTTCAACGCCCGGTACGCGACCTTCGGCTTCAACGACGTGGCGACCCTCGACGACGGCGCCATGTGGCCGACCGCGTTCGCCCTCACCAAGCTCACCGCCGCCGACGAGCGCCGGATCGCCGACCTCGTGAAGAAGGCGGTCGGCTGACACACCGGCAACGGCAGCAGATTGGGGATCGGGCAGGAAGCCGCGCAGCACATGCGCACGGCTCCCCGCCCGGTCCCCAAAGCCGTTTCTCCGGGCCGGTCGACCGGGACCTGGACCAGGTCAGCAGAGGCGGCCGGTGTAGTGCGCGCCCTGGATCTTGTCCGCCGGGCCGAGCCAGGTGCGGCCCGGTGCGACACAGCGCTCGTAGTCGGGCGCCAGGGCCACCCTGACCGTGATCACGATGCGCGAGCCGTCGGACGTGCAGTGGTTGTAGTACGCGTCGGAACTCGTCTCGTAGAAGCCGCACGGGTTGCGCAGTACGGGCGCCGCGGTGGCGGTGGCGGTGCCCGCGGTGGCGAGTACGAGGGCGGCGGCGGAGGCGAGAGCGCAGGCGGTCGCGCGGCGAAGGTGCAAGGAAGGCTCCTGAGCAGGCAGTTCGGGACGGCGGGACGTATGCCCGCTTCCCTCGCGGGTGGTCGGACACCGGCCATGATCGCGACGCCCGTACGCGTGGTCGACCCGACACCGCTCCGTTCACCCGGTGGGGCGAGCGGGGGTCGACCGTTCGGAGCAACGGTCCGGTTGTGGCTGTCCGCGGTCGCCCTCCGAAGACAAGCTCAGATGCCTCGCCTCGGTTGCCTTGTTCGTGCACCCGGCCCGACGGCCCGGCTCAGGCGCCGAGGCCCGCCGAGCGGGCGCGACCCGTGCAGTGACCCGGCTCAGGTGACCGGCTCCGGCGCCGGACCGGGACCGGGCAGCGGGCCGGGGTTCGGACCCGGTTCGGGACGCGGCGCGGGCGGGGGCTCGGGGTCCGGCCCAGGTTGCGGCGGCGCGGGCGGCACGGGGTCCGGGCCGCCGGGGCCGGGGACGGGTCCGGGCAGCGGGCCCGGTTCGGGTCCCGGCCCCGGGCCGGGAGCGGGAGTGGGATTCGGGGGGACGGGGTCCGGCGGCGTGGTCACGGGCGTGTCCTCTCGTCGTCTTCGCGGCGGGCGTCCCAGACGTCGGTGCTCGCCTGCGGGCTCGTCTCGGTCCCCGCCTTCTCCATCAAGGCCAGGAACTCGTCGAAGCTGATGGAGCCCGAGCCGTCCGCGTCGTACGTGCGCAGCAGGTGCTCGGTGCCCGCGGCCTCCTCGTCGCGGCCGAGGTCCTGCAACGCCGCCATCAGCTCCTCGGAGTTCAGCACTCCGTCGTTGTTGAAGTCGTGCCGATGGAAGGCCTCGAAATAGCGGACCCGGTCGTCGTGGCTGGTCATGAGCCCTGCGCTCCTCACTGTGCCGATTGCTGTGCCTTTTGCTGAGCCGCGGGTCGTGGTCGGCGCTCTGCGGCTGCCCGCTCGACGGCGCCGTACACGTGTCCTCCACGGCCCCCCCGGCGACGACGCCTCCGCTCCTAGCCGCGGTCACGGTCACGGTCACCGCCACGGTCGTCGATCGCCCGGTCGAGCGAGGCCCGGTAGCGGCGTGCGGCCTGCCGATCGGCGGTGCCGGCCCGCGTGACGTCCAGGAAGGAACACCTGGTCCACGTGCGGCCACGCGGATCGGATGGATTCCTTGAGGCGTACCGACATCGCGTCGACCGCGGCGCTGTCCAGGCCGTCCGCCAGATCGATGCGCGCCGCGAGCAGCGTGGAGTGCAGGCCGAGCCGCATCGTGAGCAGCTGCGTCACCACGTCGATCTCCGGCTGCGCCGCTAGTGCTGTGGCCGGGAAGGTTTGCCGGTTCCTGGTGTTCGGTGCCGTGCATCGCAAGGCGCAGGCCCGAAGCTCGTACTCGGTCGTACTCGCGAGGGTCTGCAACGCGGCGAGGTGGGGTGCCGGGCGCCGGGAACCGGTGAACCTTTCCGGTCACAGCACTAGATGGCGCAGGATCGCCCGCTGCAGCCCCACGTCGGCAGCCTCGCCGATCAGCGGGTCGCGTGCCGCCCTGCCCAGCTGGTACGCGATGAACACCAGCAGGAGCCCGATCGACCGGCGATCGAGTGCGCGGCCTCGGAGAGCAACGCGGGGGCACCGGCCACCGCACCCGCGACGGCCTTCGCGGCTGCGATGAGGATGTTGGCCGCGAGGGCCACCCACACGGTCAGGCGGGTCCGGCATCGTGCGAAGGCGGCTCCGCCGCAGTGGCTTCGCCGGAGTTGTCGCCGCTCACGACAGCGTCGCCACCGTACGCCTCCGCGGCATGCGATCTCCGCATCGTGCCGCGCGGCTGCTTGGGGTGGGCGTCAGCGGGTAGCCGCGCGGCGACGGACCGGCGAACGGCCGGCTCCGTGGTGGCAGACCGACGGGCCGACGCGTGCCGCACAGGGCCTGCCGCGGGTCGGGCACCGAAGGCGCCGGACGGACCGGACGCACCGAAGAGGCCCCAGACCATCCAGGGCA
The DNA here is from genome assembly GCF_053592165.1 of Streptodolium elevatio. Taxonomy (NCBI): domain Bacteria; kingdom Bacillati; phylum Actinomycetota; class Actinomycetes; order Kitasatosporales; family Streptomycetaceae; genus Streptodolium; species Streptodolium elevatio. The sequence continues at coordinate 61,967 of NZ_JBSFVE010000005.1, read as the reverse complement.
CCCCAAGAGCCCAGAGCAAGCGAGCAAGAGAGCAGAAGAGCCATGATCTTCGTTGGACTCCTCATCGCAGCGGCGGCCGCCGCGTTCGCGGCGCTGCTCATCGCGTACAACACCTCGGGCGGGCCCGAGTACACCGTGAGCATGTTCGACCAGGACATAGTCACCCTCAACAGCCTGGCGATCTTTGTGTCCGGGCTGGCGATCGCACTCATCTTCTGCGCCGGACTCGCCCTTGCGGCGAGCTGGCCGCGGACCCGCCGCCGGCTGGGCATGCAGCGTACGACCGACGCCGAGTTGCAGGCACGGGCGCAGCGGCGCGCCGACACCCACGAGTGGCAGTCCGACCCGTCGGTCAGCCCCGTGCGTACCAGTGCGGACCAGGCGACCCGGCAGCCGGACGAGCCCGGTGCCCCGGGCACACGACGACCCGACGGATCGAGCACTCCGGGTGCCGGCGAGGAACCGCCCCCGGTCCGCTGACCCGGTGAGTTGGCCTGTTTGGCCGGCTCGGCCTACTCGGGCGACCCGGGCTCGGGCGACTCGGGCTCAGGCGACTCGGGCGGCCCGCGCGGCCCGGGGACTCAGTCGTGGTCGTCGGACCACTGATGGGTCATCACGTAGTTGAGCGGCGACGCCAGCGCCGTGTGGGCGAGAACGGCGGCCAGCCGCTCCCAGCCCGCGAGCGTGAAGTGCCCCAGCAGCCAGAAGACCTGGATGCGATCGCCGCAGGCCCACAGCGGGCGCGGGCCGCGCTCGGTCGCGAACTCGCGCGCCCGTGGCGGCTGACCGGCGGCGAGGCGCGCGGCGTCCTCGGCACAGCACGGCACCGGCCGAGGCAGCAGCTGCGGCGACGGCTGCCACAGCGCGCTCACTTCGGCCGGGGCGTGGTGGGGGTCGAACAGGCACGGGGCCGTGTACCGGCCCGAGGCGTCCGGGCCGAAGCCCTCCCCCGGCCCGGCCGGGAGGCAGGCGCGGGCCTGCGCGAGTTGCGCGGTGAACCACCCGACCGGCGTCGGGTCGAGGAAGAGATCGGTCGGGTCGGGGGCGGCCCGCCAGGCATCCCGGATGCCGGCGGCGGCCAAGGTGCGCGACACCGCCGCGGCAGGCGAACCGAGCCTGGCCACCCGCGCCTCGACGTCGGCCAGCTCGGCGTCGAAACCGTCGAGTACGCGCAGCAGCACGGCGCGGGCCTGTGCCGCCTCTCGGTCGTGTGCGGGCACGCGCGTACTCCTTGGAAAGGCGGCCGAAAGGCAGGCGGATCACGGACGGGCGCGGGCGCCCGGACAGATCATGCCGTGCGTCGCACGGCCCGCGCCGGTGATTCGGCACGCCGGTGCGATGAGTTTCCGCCCTCGTCCGAGTCATGGATGGCAGACACTGTGGGCGGGCGAAGGAGCAGCCGTGAAGGACAACGACGTCTGGTCGATCGTGCACGCCGAGCGGGCGGCGCTGGTCGACGACCTCGGTCGGCTCGACGCCGCGCAATGGGACGAGCCGTCGCTGTGCGACGGCTGGACCGTGCACGACGTCGCCGCGCATCTCGTGCACGGCGCCCGGACGACGCGCCTGAACTTCGTCACCAGTTTCGTGCGCGCCCGGTTCGACTTCGACAAGCAGAACGCCCGCGGCATCGCGCAGGTACGCGGTGCCACCCCGCAGGAGACCCTGGAGCGCCTCCGCGCCGCCGCCTCGCGGACGTCGGCACCGCCGGCGCCCCTGGACACCCGGTTCGTCGAGGAGGTCGTGCACGGCGAGGACATCCGGCGGCCGCTGGGGATCGGCCACACGTACCACGAGGACGCCGTCGTCCGGGCGGTGCGCCTGCAAACCCGCACCTCGGCGTCGTTCGGCGGGGCCAAGGAGTTGGTGGCGCGGGTACGCCTGACCGCGACGGACACCGACCTCGTGATCGGCGACGGTCCCGAGGTACGCGGAACCGCGCTGGCCCTGCTGCTCGCCGTCTCCGGGCGTCCAGTGGCGCCTGAGGTGCTCACCGGACCGGGGGTGCCCGCACTGGCCGCCGGAGCCTGACGCGTACGCGCGCCCCGTACGCGCGGCGGATGCCGCCCGGGTCAGTCGACCCGGGCTCCGGCGCCCTGCGCGCTCCACTCGGCGGACACGCGGTGTGCCTCGCGCCGGATCCGGAACGACGTGATCATCTCCACGATCCCGACCGCGATGAGCCAGCAGCCGACCACCACGGTCAGCACCGAGACCGACTCGAACGGGGACACCACCAGCACGACGCCCGCGACCGCGGTGACGACGCCGAGGAAGCCGTGCCAGCCACGGCCGGGCATGTCGGGGGCGGATGCGGCGGCCATCGCCTCCGCGATGCCGCGGAAAAGCCAGCCGATGCCGATCCACAGTCCGAGCAGGAAGATCGACTGGAGCGTGCCGCGGAAGCAGAACAGGCCCAGCAGGATCGACAGCGCACCGCTGATGAAGGCCATCACGCGGATCCCGGTCGTGGTGTGCGTGCCGAACGCCGAGGCCAGTTGGAAGATGCCGCTGACCAGGAGGTACAGGCCGAAGAGCACGCCGACGACGCGCAGCGACGGGCCGGGCCAGACGAGGACGACGATGCCGAGCGCCAGGGAGAGCAGGCCGGTGATGAACACCGCCTGCCACGCGCTGCGCGCGAGTTCCCGCCAGATGCCGTCGAGGGTTGGGGTCGGCTCGGTGTCCATGATGATCCCGCTTTCGCCATACGCCCGGGTGACAAACCTGAATAAATCGACTACATCAGGGCGAGGCTGCCTCCGCAACGCGGCGCGGTAGGCCCGAAAAGGGCCTTGGGACACGGCTCTGCGGCGGCGGGGCCGGCGGCAGCGAGGGGCCGATGGGCCGACGCGTCGGCTGGGCGGCGGCGAGTGCCTCAGTCGGTGCCGACGAGACCGTGGCCGAATTCCGCGGACACGCGGTTCGCCGCGTCCACCACGTGCTGGGCGTACTCGGAGACCCGCTGCCGGAAGCGGAACTGCGGTCCCGCCAGGCTCACCACGGCGATCACGCACCCGTCGTGGTCCAGTACGGGCGCGGCGACGGCGGCCGCACCCTCCTGGCGCTCCCCCGACGAGGTGGCGTACCCGCGCTTGCGGATGAGCCCGATCTCCTTGCGCAAGGCGGCGGCGTTGGTGACGGTGCGCTCGGTCAGCACCTCGAGCCTCGCCTGTCCGAGGTACGCGTCGATCTCGTCCTCGGTCAGGAAAGCGAGGATCGCCTTGGACGACGCCCCGGCGTGCAGCGGGAACGGTGTTCCGAGCGGGACCTCGATGCGCAACTCGCTGTTCGGCGGCACCTGGTCGACGTAGAGCCGGGTCTCGCCGCGGCGCACCGACAATGTGGCGGTCTCGCCGCACGTCTCGGCGAGGCGGCGCAACTCCGGTGCGGCCAGCATGCGCAGGTCGGTGCGGGCCAGGTACGCGCGGCCCAGCGCGACCGCGGCCGGACCCAGGGCGTACCGGCGCGTCGTCGGGTCGGCGGTCACCAGGCGGCGGCTGCGCAGCGCGGTCAGGATCCGGTGCACCGCGCCTTTGGTGATGCCCAGTTCCTGGGAGATCTCGGTGACGCCCAGGTCGGGGCGGCCGCTGCGTCCGAAGAACAGCAGCACATCGATCGCGCGCTCGACGGCGGCAATGGATCTGCCGGTCGTTTCCTCGACGTCGGCGGCGGCTGCGGGCACCTGTGGCTCCTCGGGCAGGACGGGCTGCCATCATAGCCACGACGCGATCGTTGTTCCACGGAGCGGAACACCAGCCTGCGCAACCCCCTTGGCCTCCTCGGGGTTTGCCCTCCGGAACGCTTGAGCGCCTGGTGGAACAGTGCCTACCATGGCGGCAGGTCGGCGGCCGTCCGCCCGCCGCCTCCGGGAGGGACGCCGCACATGACCGTTCGCCCCACCGCCCAACTCGGGCGATTCCCCCACGACTTCGTCGGCCGAACCGCCACCGCCCCCGCGGCGGCCGTCTGATGGCGCCCGGCAGGCGTCCCCTGGAGGACGTGCGCGTCATCGCGGTGGAACAGTACGGCGCCGGGCCGTGGGGTTCGCTGCACCTCGCCGACCTCGGGGCCGAGGTCATCAAGATCGAGGACCCGTCCGTCGCCGGAGACGTCGGCCGATACGTGCCGCCGTACGCCGAGGGCGAGGACTCGCTCTTCTTCGAGGTCTTCAACCGCAACAAGCGCAGCCTGTCGCTGGACCTGGCCTCGCCGTCCGGCCGCGCGGTCTTCGACGAACTCGTGCGCGCCTCCGACGCCGTCTACTCCAATCTCCGCGGGGACGTGCCCGCCAAGATCGGCATCACGTACGACGACCTCAAGCACCTCAACCCGCGCATCGTGTGCTGCTCGCTGTCCGGGTTCGGCATGACCGGTCCGCGCGTGGCGGAACCGGGGTACGACTACATCCTCCAGGGCCTGCTGGGCTGGATGGACGTGACCGGGGAACCCGACGGCCCGCCTGCCAAGTCCGGCCTGTCGCTTGTCGATTACTCGGCCGGGTTCGTCGCGGCCGTCTCGCTGCTCGCGGGTCTGCACGCGGCCCGGCGGGACGGCACCGGCATGGACTGCGACGTGTCCCTCTTCGACACCGCGCTGTCGCTGCTCAACTACCCGGCCGCCTGGCACCTCAACGCCGGGTACGAGCCCCGCCGCACGCGGCACTCCTCGCATCCCTCCCTCGTGCCGTTCCAGCTCTTCCGCACCGCCGACGCCTGGATCGTCGTCGGATGCCCGAAGGAGAAGTTCTGGCAGCGGCTGACCGAGGTCGTCGGACACCAAGAATGGGCACAGGACCCCCGGTTCGCCACCTTCGCCGACCGCGAGCGCAACCGCGGCGAACTCCTGGCGCTGCTGGAGCCGTTGTTCCGCACACGACCGGCGGCGGCGTGGCTGGACGCCCTGTCCGCGGTCGGCGTCCCCTGCGGCCCGGTCAACTCCGTCCCGGACGCGCTCACCGACCCGCACACCGCCGCCCGCGACATGGTCGTGACGACGGAGCATCCGCGCTACGGGCGAATGCGCCTTCCCGGCACGGCTGTCCGGGTCGGCCCGGATCCGCGGCCCGACGGCCGTGCGCCGCGTCGCAACGAGGACTTCGAGTACGTCCTGACGCAGGTCGCCGAATGCTCCGACGAACGGATCGCGGACCTCGTGCGCGCGGGCGCGTTCGGGCGCGCGGGCACCGTGCCCGGCATCCCTGACCGCTTCCGCACCGCTTCCCCTTCGGCTCCCGATTCCGCGACCGTGCCCCCTCCGCCTCCCACAACGCCCAGGACCGGCACGGGCGCGTAGTACGTCCGTCGAGGAGGGGACCGGATGACCACCGCAGCGGACGCCGCGCCACGCTCCCATCTGTACGTGCCCGGCGACCGGCCCGCGGTCCTGCGCAGGGCCGTCGCGCGCGGGGCGGACGCGCTCATCCTGGATCTGGAGGACTCCGTGGCGGCCGCCGCGAAGGAGAGGGCGCGCGCCGCCGTGGCGGCCTTCCTCGCCGAACGCCCGGCCCCCGTGGCAGCTGAACCCGCCCTGTGGGTGCGTGTGAACCCCGGTGCCGTCGGTCGCGCCGACCTGGCGGCCGTGGTCGGCCCCGCATTGGCCGGAGTGTGTCTGGCCAAGACGGAATCGGCTGCCGAAGTAGCCGAGGTCTCCTGGCTGATCGGCGCTCTGGAGTCCGAACGCGGACTCCAGGACGGCCGGATCGCGCTGTCTCCGCTGCTGGAGTCCGCGGCGGCCGTCTTCGCGGCACGGGAGATTGCCGCGACGCCCCGCGTGCGGCGCCTTCAGATAGGCGAAGCGGACCTGTGTGCGGACATCGGCGTCGAGCCGGGCCCGGACGAGCGCGAACTGCTGTGGGTCCGCAGCCAGGTCGTGCTGGCGTCGACAGCCGCCCGGATCGATCCGCCGGTCGGCCCGGTCAGCACGGACTACACCGACCTCGGCGCGTTGCGGGAGTCCACAGTCGCGCTGCGGCGCCTGGGGTTCGCCGGCCGAGCGTGCATCCATCCGGCGCAACTCACCACGGTCAACGAGGTATTCACCCCGACGCCCGGGGACGTCGAGCGCGCGTACGCGGTGGTCGCGGGCCATGAGGCGGCGATTGCCTCCGGGAACGGGGTGTTCGTCGACGGGCGCGGACGCATGGTGGACCTGGCCGTCGTACGGGGCGCCCGGCGTACGCTGGCGGCAGCCCGCCTGGCGGGTCTCCGCCCCCGGCCCGAGCCGCCCGACCTGACCCAGCCGACCGACCGGACCGACTGATCCGCCGGATCGCGCGGGATCCCGCCGATGCGACCCGCCCCGCGGGGTCCCGCCCCGGGTCCCACCCCCAGAACGTCCGGCACGGCGTCGGCCGTGCGGGCTCCGACCCGACGTCAATCGGCGGGCATCGTCAGGTCGAGTACGTGCCGGTAGTCCACGTTGCCCTCGGCCATCGCGACCACGGCGGCCAAGAGGCCTTCCGTCCGGTCCGGAGGCAGCGCGCGTACGGCGTTGAGGCGGAATTTCGCCAGGAGTTCCGTGCGCGACAACGGATGCTCCGGCCCACCCCGCGAACAGTCGACCCGGTGCTCCAGAACCCTGCCCGCGCACGTCGTGACCCGCAGCACCGCGGCGAAAGAGGCCGGGAATCGGGCTGTTGCCGACTCGTCCGCGACCACCGTCACGCGCTGCGCGAGGTCCGGCAGGCGCGGGTCGGCAAGCGCATCCTCGGAGAAGTCGTCCAAATGGAGTCCGAGTCCGCCGCCCCCGAGCAGCGCACGAGCCACGGTGTACGGTCCGCTGAATTTCGCGTGGTACCCGGTGGTCGGCCGGATCTTCAGCGCACGGGGTTCTGCGATGGTACGCAATACGGGTTCGGCGATGCCGAGTTCGGCGTGCTGGACCTCGTCCGCGGAGAGACCGCGGGCCCGGAGGGCCAGCGCGCAGTCGATCCCGGGGTGGGTGAAGTGGTTGCTGGGGTAGGGCTTGTAGACGGTGCGCAGCAACTCCCACCGCGTTCCCAGGTCGCCGGTGAGGGCGGCAGCGTCGTACTTGCCGTCCAGGTAGGCGTTGAAGAAGCCGAACCGGCCCTCCAGCACCGTGGGTGGCCCGGTGACGCCCTCGCGGGCGAGTGCCGCGGCCACGACTCCGCCGTGGGCCGCCCAGCCGCAGTGCACCCGCTTGACGGTGCCCCCGGTCCGGTTCGCCTCCAGGAGACCGGCACCCATGCTGGCGGCTATGCCCACGGCGGACGCCAGCGCTTCGGCGTCCAGACCGTACGCCAGGCCCGCCGCGGTCGCCGCCCCGAGCGCACCGCAGATCGACGTCGCGTGCAGGCCTTTGTCGAAGAACACCGAGTTGCCCAGTTCGGCGGAGTACGACGCCATGCCGAGACGATTGGTGACCTCGATGCCCGCCGCAACTGCCGCAAGCAGCACGGCGGTCGGTGCGTCCGCGGCTTCCGCGGCAGCCAAGGCCGCGGGCACGACGTTGGCGGACGGATGCAACACGCTCGGCAGGTGGGTGTCGTCGAAGTCCAGCAGGTGGGCGAACGTCCCGTTCGCCAGTGCGGCGTTCGGCGCCGGCAGGCGCACGCCGGACCCGACGGCCGTCGCTTCGCGGACCCCGGCCCAGCCGTCGACGAGCCGCAGCACGGCGGCATCGGGGGCGGCTGCTCCCTCGGATTCGGCGCGCCCCGCCAGGCAGTTGCCCAGCACGTCGAGGACCCGGTGCACGACATCGGCGGTCACTTCCCCGGGCAACGACTCGTCCCGACACGCGACGGCGAAACGGGCGAGTTCCTGAACGTGGGTTCGCACCCGCGACACCTCGGACGCCCCGGATACCTTGGAAACCGCGGGCACCCCGGGCACCCCGGACGCTCCGCGGGTCACGGCTTCTCCCCCGCGATCACACCCGCCTCGGCGAGCCGGTCCAGTTCCGCGGCGCCGAGTCCCGCGCGTTCGCCGAGCACGCGATAGGTGTCCGCGCCATGCGGACGGCCGGTCCAGGCGACGCGGCCGGGAGTCCGGGACAGCCGGTACAGCAGGTTCTGCATGCGCACCGGACCGAGGACCGGGTCCTCGACCGTGGTGACGGTGTCGAGCGCCTGGTACTGCGGATCGGCGAAGACGTCGGCGATGTCGTGGATCGGCGCGGCCGCCGCCTCGGCCGCCTCGAACGCGGCCATGACGTCGGGGAGATCGCGCTCCGCGATCCAGGCGGCGACGTACCCGTCGAGTTCCTCCGCGTGCGCGGCTCGGCGGACGCCCGAGGTGAACCACGGCCGGCCGACGACCTCGGGATGCCCGACCAGGCGCATGACGCGCTCGGCGACGCTGTGCGCGGACGTGGAGACGGCGACCCACTTTCCGTCCCGGCACCGGTAGGTGTTGCGCGGGGCGTTGTTCACCGAGCGGTTCCCGGTCCGCTCCTGGACGATGCCGAGTTGGTCGTACACGATGGGTTGCGGCCCGAGGATCGACAGGATGGGTTCGATGATGGCCAGGTCGACGACCTGGCCGCGGCCGCTACGGGTGTCGCGTTCGTAGAGCGCGGTCATCACCGCCTGGGCCGCGGCGAGCGCCGCGATTCCGTCGGCCAGGCCGAACGGCGGTAGCGTGGGAGGGCCTTCGGGCGTGCCGGTGATCGCCGCGAACCCGCTCATCGCCTCGGCCAGAGTGCCGAAGCCGGGTCGGGAGGCGTACGGTCCGAACTGCCCGAACCCGGTCACGCGCGCGACGACCAGCCGCGGGTTCAGCGCCATCAGGATCTCCGGGCCGAGCCCCCAGCGCTCCAGGGTGCCCGGCCGGAAGTTCTCCACGAGTACGTCGGCGCAGGCGGCCAACCGCCGCATGATCTCCGCGCCTTCCGGCGTGTTGAGGGCGAGGCCGACCGTGTGCTTGTTGCGCCCGAGAACGGTCCACCACAGGCCCACGCCGTCCTTGCCGGGGCCGTGGTCGCGGACGGGGTCGCCGCGCCTCGGGTGCTCGATCTTGACCACGTCGGCGCCGTAGTCCGCCAGAATCGTCGCGGCCATCGGCCCCGCGAACAGCGTTGCCGCATCCAGTACTTGCACCCCGGCGAGCGGTGGGTCGCGGGGTCCGTCGGCCGTGCGCGATTCGGTCGTCATGGAACGGCTTCTCCTCCGTCACCCTTGGCCGACCCGGTCAACGGTCGTATCGTCATCTTAGCCAGGGCATTCCATTGTCCGGAACGCTGTCTCACAATTGCGCTCCGGCTGCGACTCCGGCCCCGGCTGCGACATCGGCATCGGCACCGGCACCAGCACCAGCACCAGCACCAGCACCAGCACCAGCACCGACTCTTGCTTCTGCTTCTGCGGTACGAAGGGGGACGCAACGCGCCATGCCCCACTACGAACTCGTGGTCAAAGGCGGCACCGTCGTGCTCCCCGGCGGCACGCAACTGCGCGCCGACGTAGCCGTACGCGACGGCAAGGTCGCGGCACTGGCCGCGCACATCCCGGTCTCGCGGGCCGACGACGTGCTGGACGCCCGCGGCATGGTCGTGCTCCCGGGCGCCGTCGACGCCCACTTCCACATCGGCATCTACCGTGACCTCGGGCTCGACGCGTACGAGGAGACCCGGTCGTCGCTCGTCGGCGGGGCCACGTCCGTCGTCTCGTACTTCCGCACCGGCACGCACTATCTGAACCGCGCCGGCCCGTACCGCGAGATCTTTCCACAGGTCCTTGCCGCGGTCGCCGGCGAGGCCTGGACCGACTACGGGTTCCACCTCGCCCCGATGACGGTCGCGCAGATCGGGGAAATCCCCTATCTGGTCCGCGAACACGGCGTCACGTCGTTCAAGTACTACATGTTCTACAAGGGGTTCGACCTCGCTTCGAACAGCCGGGACGCGCGCGCGTTCACCATGGGCGACGAGTACGACCTCGGCCACCTGCTGCTGCTCATGGAGCAGGTCGCCGCGGCCCAGGACGCGAACCCGCAACTGCGTCTGTCCCTGTCACTGCACTGCGAACAGAGCGAACTGATGCGGGTGTTCATCGACCGCGTGCAGGCGGCCGGGGACCCGCAGACGCTCCGGGCGTACCACGAGGGACGCCCGCCGCTGACCGAGCGGGTGGCGATCGGCGAGGCGACTGCCATCGCGTCGCACACCGGCACGCGGATCAACCTGCTGCATCTCTCGGGCGCCGACGCGATCGACGCGGCGGTGCAGGCCCGGCTCGCCTACCCGCATACGGACATGCGCTTCGAGACGACGCTGCACCACCTTTGCCTGGACCACGACACACTCGACGCGCGCGGCGGTCTCGGCGGCAAAGTCAACCCGCCCATCCGCACCGCCGCCGACAACGAGGCGCTGTGGGCACGCTTCGCGGCCGGGGACATCGACTGGGTGGCTTCCGACCACGCTTGCTGTGCCGAGGAGTTGAAGGGCGACCGGCTTTGGCCTGCGGCCCCGGGCTTCGGGGGAACCGCCCTGCTGTATCCGGTGATGCTCTCGGAAGGGCACCTCAAGCGGGGCATTCCGCTGCCGCGGATCGTCGAGGCGGTGTCGGCCGCCCCGGCACGGGCGTACAACCTTGTGGGCAAGGGGAACCTCCTGCCCGGGTTCGACGCCGACCTGACCGTCGTGGACCTCGACAGGACGCAGACCGTGACCGCCGCGCTGTGCCGCTCCGGTCAGGACCACTGCCCCTTCGAGGGCGTCGAGTTGACGGGCTGGCCGGTGCACACCGTCGTGCGCGGACGCGTCGCGTACCGGGACGGCGAGGTCGCGGGGACGCCGACCGGCGCGTACCTGCGGCGCTGTTGACGGCCGGAGCGCATCGGATCGGAACACCGGCGGCGCAGGCTGCGACTCGGGCCCTGCAACCTGCGTTGTCAGATAAAAGCGGAACACGAAGAACACGAAGAACACGCAGAACACGCAGAACACACCGACTCTGTAAGGGACGTGGCATGCGACCCCACGTGGAGACCATCCAGGAGAAGGACTACATCTGGCACCGCGCCGAATTGCCGGGCGGCGAAGGCCCGGCGAGCGAACGCCGGTTGTCCGTCGACGAGGAGGACGGGTCCTCGTCGCTGCGCGTCGACTTCCACACCGAGTGGGGGCGTGGCCCGGGCGTCCACCACGCGGACACCGAGTACTACGTCCTCGAGGGCGAAATGCGGTACGGGGATCAGGTCCTGGGGAAGGGCGGCTACGTCCACGCCCCGAAAGGCGTGCCCGCGAAGGCGCTCCGGTTCACGGAGGGCTCCCGGATCCTGCACTACCGCGAGTACGGCGACGCCGGGTTCGACGCCGTGGACTCCGCCTCCGACCCCGGATGGCCGGACACCCGCGGCGAGATCACCGTGCGGGCCTCCGCCGAGAGCGACTGGCTGGCCGTGCCGAACGCCGGTCCCATGCCCGGGCTGTTCGTGAAGTACCTGCACGTCGACCCGGTCTCGGGGTTCTACACGCGCCTCGTGTACGCCCAGGAGGGCTGGGCGGACCACCGTCTTGCGCACCACCCGTGCTACGAGGAGGCGTACACCCTCGACGGCAAGATGGCCTACAACTTCGGCGACCTGGACGCGGGCACCTACTTCTTCCGGCCCGCCCGGGTCAAGCACGGGCACTTCGTGGCCATGGAGGGCGGCACCACCTGGCTCATGCGGTCGGACGGCGAACTGGAGAACTGGTACACCCAGAACGAATGGGTCCGCTGGGGCGGCGACGCGGTCAACTACGCGCCGGACGGCGGACGCATGACCTGGTCGTACTCCTCCCACGACCTCGCGGGTGGCGGCAGCCGGCGCACCGACGGCGACCTGCGGGTGCTGCGCACCGCCCTCAACTTCCAAAAGGAGCGGGGCGCGCCGGACACCGACTACGTGCAGCACGGCACCGGCAGCGACCAGAGCCTTGTCGCCATGGCGACGGCCTTCGACCTCGCCCGCCTGGGCCAGGGCCTCGGCCCCGGCCACAGCCCTGACCACGGCCCCGAGACGGCACCCGGGACCGCATCCGACCCCGGCCACCACCGCCACCACGGCCACGGCCACCACAGCCACGAGTCCGGAGCCGCCGAAGCGTCTGCGCACTCCCACGCCGCCCTCGGCTGGCCGGCGCCCGGAACTCTGGAGCACCCCGACGAACGTACCGGCGACCACGCCCACAACTGGGGCGTGGGCCGCCCGTGGAAGCGCGGCGTCGACCGGCCGCTCCCGCCGATTCTGTCCACCCTGCCGGTCCGCAGCCGCTCTCTCGGCCGCTGGGACGGGGACGGTATGTGACGCCGTCGCCGTCCCACGCGTCGATCACCAGGCACCGGGCCCGTTGCCCGCCGGGATTCGGCGCGCGTGCCGGTCAGGCGCCGCCCGGCCGTCCGGTCAGCGGCGCACCCAGATCTGGTTCGAGCCGCCGTGGCAGTCCCAAAGGACCATCTCCGCACCGTCGTTGGTCGCCCGGTTCGCGACGTCCACACACTTGTCGGCGGTCCTGGAGTACAGCGCGTTGCCGCGGAGCGTGAACTGCTGCGCCGGGTTGCCGCTGCAGTAGGCGATCTGCACGACGGTGCCGTTCGCCGTGCCGCCCCAGGCCGCGTCCAGGCACAGCACGCCCTTGATCTGGATCGTGCCGTTGGACTTGATGTCCCACTTCTGGTTCACGTTGCCGTTGCAGCCCCACAGGATCACGTGCGTGCCGTCCGAACCCGCCGAGCCGCTGAGGCACTTCCCCGAGGCCGGGTTCTGCAAGGGGACCCCCGGGAAGGTGGGCTGCTGCGGCGCGGGCTGCGCCGGTGGCGGAGGCGGGGCGGGTGCCGGCGCCTTGGGCGCCGGGGCCGCCGGGGGCCTGGTTGTCTGCGCGCGCGGCTGCGCGGCGGGCGCCGGCGGGTTCTGCCGCGCGGGCGGCTGTGCCGCCGGAGCCTGGGCCGCGGGTGCCTGGGGCGCCTGGGATGCGGGGTCCTGCGCGGACGGGCCGGCGGCCGGCGGCGCAGGGGCCCCCGGTGCCGCGGGCTGCTCGGGCGCCGGGTTGCCGGACGGCGTGGCGGCCGGCGTGCTCGCGGACGCGGACGGACCGCCGGACCCGGTGGTCGCGGGCCTGCCGTACGCCGGGTCGGTCGGCACCTGGTACTGGAAGACCGGTTCCGGCGCGGCCGCGACGGTGCTCGCCCCGCCGCCGCCCGAGCCGCCCTGCGTCACCACCGCGACGAGCCCGACCACCGCGGCCACGCTCGCCACGGCCCCGAGCGTGGTCCAAACGCGCCTCCCGGGCATCAGACCACGCGCCGGCCGCGCCGGTCTGCGGGCGAACGCCTCCGCCAGCGTGCTCGGCGCCGGCCTGCCCTGCGCTTTCGGTTCGTTGTCTGCGGACACGGGTTTTCTCCTTCGGGGACGAAGCGGCGGCCGGTGGGCGGGAGCCGTCAGTCGGCGCCGACCAGCCGCGGGATGTCCAGTTCGTCCAGGACCACGAGCTGCCGCTCGTCCGGACCGTCGATCTCGGCCATACGCATGGCCTGGCGCTCCGTCATCTGCTGGAACACCTGCCGGGCGGTACGGCCGTTGCCGAACTGCGCGTTGCGCGGCATGGCCGAGAACAGTTCGGCGAGCACCTTGCGGGCCGGTCCGCTCAGGTCGTAGCGGTGGCGCGACGCCTGGTGCTCGACGATGCGCACCAGGTCCTCGGCGGAGTAGTCCTCGAACAGCAGCGTCCGGGTGAAGCGCGAGGACAAGCCCGGGTTGGACGTGATGAACCGCTCCATGTCGCCGGGGTAGCCGGCCGCGATGACGACCACCTCGTCGCGGTGGTCCTCCATGAGCTTGACCAGGGTCGCGATGGCCTCACCGCCGAAGTCGTTCGCAACTCCCGCCGGCACGAGCGCGTACGCCTCGTCGATGAACAGCACGCCGCCGCGCGCCCGGTTGAAAGACTCCATCGTCTTCGGCCCGGTGTGGCCGACGTACTCGCCGACCAGCGCGCTGCGGTCGACCTCGACCAGGTGTCCGCGCTCCAGCAGGCCCAGCGCCTTGAGCAGCCGGCCGTACAGCCGGGCCACCGTGGTCTTGCCGGTGCCGGGGTTGCCCGCGAAGACCAGGTGGCGGCTGAGCGGCGGTGCGGGCAGCCCGGCCTCCTGGCGCATGCGGACCGTCTGCATGAGCTTGACCATGCCGCCGACGTCGCGCTTGACGCCGTCCAGTCCGACGAGTTCGCCGAGTTCGGCGAGCAGGTCCTCCAGCGTCTCGGGCTGGGGCGGGGGCTCGCCCAGGTCCGACAGGTCGACCAGGAGGGGTGCGGCGGCCGGCGGCGCCGTGCCGGCCGGGGCGGGGGTGGCGCCGCGGGGCCCGGTCGGCTGCTTCGGCGGCGTGTGCGGGGCATGCGGCGCGCGGTCGGCGGCGGTGGGCAGCGAGGCGGAGGCGACGCGGATGGAGACGCACTCCTCGAAGACGGGTTGCGCGTCCTCGGCGTATCCGACGTCCTGCGCGCAGTCGAAGACCCGGCAGCCGTGGAACCGCGGTGCGGCGTCGCGTCCCACGTGCAGCGCGGGGTACGCGCAGGAGGCGACGTCGACGTGCTCGAACACCCCGCTCGCGCCCGGGCCGAGCAGGATGCCGTTCTTGCCGGCCCCCTCGACGCGGGCGCCGCGGACGAGCGGTTCGGCGCCCTGCCCCACCACCATCCCGCTGCCGACCACCGCGAAGATCCCGCCGCCGTCCATGTGCATCCGTGCGCCGTTGTCGACGACGATGCCCGCGGTACCGGTCTCGGCGACCCGGGTGGCGTGCAAGGTGGCCAGGCCCTTGCCGCCCACCTCGACGCCTGTCTTGCGCTGCCCGGTCACCACGCATTCGCGCAGCTCGGACTCCGCGGAGGAGCGCAGGCGTACCCCGGTCTCGCCGCCCTGGACGCGTCCGGCGCGCATCGACACCGAGGCGTCGTCGGCGACGTGCACCCCGCACATGCGGGCGTCGGCCAACGTCGTCTCCCGGATCGCGGCGTGTGCCTTGTCCACCACCGCGACCGCGTGCTCGGCGCTGCCGTCGATGCGGCAGCCGGCCAGTTCGGCCGCCGCGCGACCGCCGACGTGGACCGCGGTGAAGCCGCTGCGCGCGAGTGTCGTCGAGGCCAGGGCCACCTTCGCGTCGCCCAGGGCCACGACGCCGTTGCCGGCCGGAGCGACCACGCGGCAGCCGCGCACGGTCAGTTGCGCGGTGTCGTCGGCGGCCAGCGCACTGCCCTTGGCGCCGGCGATGCGGCAGTCCAGGAGACGGACGCGGGCCTCGTGGCCGGCCTGTACGCCGCTGCGGCCGGGTTCCAGGATGCGGCAGTCCTCCATCACCACGTCGGCGCGGTCCTCCGCGAGCACTCCGTTGCGCCCGACCGCGATCAGCACGGTGTCGCGCGCCAGCAGCCGGGCGTCGCCCCGTACCCGCAGCCCCGACCCGGACGCGTCGCGCAGCCGCACGTGGTCGGCGAGCAGCACGGCATGGCCGGACAGGACCACGCCGATGCCGTCGACCGTCTCGACGGTCGTCTCCTCGAGCCGGGCCCGGGCGTCGCCGTGCAGGACGACCGCGGCGTGCCGGGCTCCGTGCAGCCGCGAACCGCGGACCACCAGGACGCCGCCGCAGGTCGGGTCGGCGAGGTCGGCGGCCAGGTCGTCGTCCGGGGTGAGTTCGGCGTTGCGGGCCCGGCCGGCCGCGTTGCCGGAGCCGAGCACGTCGACGCGGCCGTGCTCGACCGTGCAGGCGTCGACGGTGAGGCCGGCCGCGTCCTCGACGCAGACGACCGGCTCCCCCGGTTCGGCGCCGCGCAGGTGGAGGCCGCGCACCAGGCAGTCCGGGGCGGCGACGGTGAGGGTGACAGCGGAGGACGCGCGTACGACGACCTGTCCCGCGCCCTCCTCCGGGCGCAGCACCACGCGTCGTGCCAGGCGCAGGTTCTCGGTGTACTCGCCGGGTGCGACGGCGATCTCCGCACCGGCCGGCGCCGCGGCCAGGGCGGCCGCGATGGTGCGGTGCGTGCCCCGGCCTTTGGGGGCGACACGGACTACCTCCGGTATACCCATCAGAGATCTCCTGTCGGGATGATGAACACGTCGTCGGACGCGTTCATCCAGTCCCGTACGGCCGGTGTGATCAGGCGCAGGTTGAAGAGTTTCTCGGCGAGCTTGCCGATCCCGCCGACGACGAAGATGTCACCGAGGCCCTGCCGGTGGACGACCCGGCTGCCGATGCTGTGCTGGACCAGGGCGCGCAACGCGCCGATCGAGATGCCGTTGAGGACGCCGCTTGCGGTCGAGCTGAGGCCGAGGTACGCGGCGCCGCCGGGGGTGAACCGGACGAGGCTGCCGTCCAGTGCGCGTCCGCCGAAGATCGCGGCCTGCGAGGACCCGCTGACGAAGTTGGCGATCATGCCGGTGCCGAGGCCGAGGCCGAACTCGTAGGTGCCGCCGCGCCAGCGCGTCGGGCGTTCGGTGGCGCCCCACTCGGTGTTCCAGCTGTCGTCGTTGGGCCGCCAGCTGCCGGGCTGGCCGTAGTCGATGTTGGAGAAGTACACCTTCCAGCCCCCGCGGTTCGCGACCATGTGCGCCCCGCTGATCACGCCCTTGTTGAGCGCGCTCAGCACGGCTCCGTAGGCGGCGCGTGCGAAGTCCGTCGCCTCCCAGGCCGTGCCGGTCATGACCTTGACCGCCGCGGTGACGGCGAGGTTGACGACGAAGTCGAGTACGACCTCGTGGGCCATGTCGATGCCGAGGGACTGGAACGCCCTCAGTGCGAACGGGGTGTCCACCGCCTCGCCGCCGATCGACGGGCCGAACTCCCAGCGGTTGATCTCGCGGAAGGTCCGGTTGAGGCCGCGGTATTCGTTCAGGACGCCGGTGAAGTGGGTCTCGCGGCCGATGTGGAACGAGGAGCCGTCCGCGTTGTACTCGGAGATGTAGCCGCTGATCGGACGGTCGTTGATCGGCGTGATGCCGTTCACGTCGTAGCGGCGGGCCTGCTTGTTGAAGGCGTCCGTCTCCAGGAAGGTGCCGTCCGGGAGTTGGAACTTCTGGCGGGAGATGATGCCCTGGTCGGATTCCTGCCAGACGTGCGGGTTGAACGGGCTGTTGGTGGAGTTGACGTCGACGCCGTACTCGCGGACGCGGAACGGCTTGTCGGTGAACCACGCCTGGATCGTTCCGGCCGGCGGCTTGGGCGCCGGGATCTCCTGGATGACCCGGTTGCCGAGGTTGGCGAGTTGGTCGGACCACCGGGCGCCGGGCTCCCAGCGGGTGAGCTGGGTGCCGTTCGCGTCGAACCAGTGCCGCACCCGGTTGTTGACGTTGCCGCCGAAGTCCAGGATGTTGCCGTGCGCGTCGACCTTGTTCCAGTGCCAGGTCTCGGCGCCGGCGGGGCTGACGTTGCCGCGCCACGCGAACACGGAGCCGCCGCCGAGTTGCCGGTGGTCGCGGATGAGGCGTCCGCCGTCGAAGTCCTGGAACGACTCGCGGTCCCAGTGCCATGGGGTGATCTGTCGTTCGAACGCGGTGGTGCGGACCCCGCTGTTGCCGCCGACATGCCAGGTGAACGTCTTCGGGTTGGGGCCCATCCGGCCGATCACGTCGATGGTTCCGGCGCCGGTGGGGTTGGGGAACTGGTCGGTACGCGCCACGACGACGCCGTGCGGGTTGTACATCGTCCAGTTGCCGCTGTTCATGTTGACCGTACCGCGGTACTGCGCCAGGGAGTTGCCCGCGGTGCCGTCCGGACGGACCTGGGGGGTGGGCCGGAAGTCGAGGTACGTGCCGTCGGTGAAGCCGGTGCGGATGACGTGCCACTGCTTGCCGGCGTTCGGGGTGTACCAGTCGCCGTCGCCCAGGTTGGTGGTGTACCGGTCCTGCCAGGCGATCGTCCTGGTGCCCATGCCCGGGACGTTGGTGAAAGGTCCGGCGGTGAGGCGGTGGCCCGAGAGGCCGCCGTCTCCCTCGGACCACGGCAGGTGGTTGGCCACCGGGTTGGCCCGCACGCCGGTGGTGGTGTTGATCGGCGGCAGCACGTCGCCGACCGTGAGCGTGCGGCCGATGGACAGGTTGCGGGTCTCGCGGACGATGTCGCCGGTGCTCGCGACGTCGAACGTCGCCTTGTTGTTGGCGATGAAGTGGGATCCCCTGAGACTGCCGCCGCCCGCGGTCTCCTGGACCCAGGTTCCGACGCGGAAGGTGCTGTCCCGGAGCCACGGCACCCGGGACAGGTCGGTGTTGCGCATGTCGGAGCTGAACAGGTTGCGGAACGCCACGGGTGGGCGCTGCTCGGCGAATCGCTGGAAAACCAGGAAGTCCCCGTTCGCCAGCGTCTTGCCGAACCCGTTCACGTTGCCGTCCGGGTGGCGGGAGACGAACGACCGCTTGGGTATGCCGTCGGCGCCCATCTCGATCTGGTCGAACCGGCGGAAGTCGTGCAGGCTCGTCTGGAAGCGGCCGAACTTCTCCTGGACCTTGACGATGGTGCCGGTGACCGGGTGGTGCATGGTGTCGGTGAAGCCGCGGCCGGGGCCGCCGCCTCCCCAGGCGCGGTTGCCGGTGGCGATCGGCTGGAAGTCGGCGTCGAACCGCACCCATTGGCTGTCGGCGAGGCTCTGGGTGAAGGGGTGGTGGTTCAGGTTGGCCAGCACGTGGCCGCCGTCGGCGCTCGCCTGGAAGTGCCGGACGCGGATCGGCGTCCCCATGAAGCTGCGCACGTCGAAGTAACTACGGGTGCTCTCGCCCCAATGGCGGGTGCCGAACGCCACAAGGTTGCCGTTCGCGCCGAACTGCGTCCACGTGCCGCGCTGGTTCACGTGCGAGAACTCGCCCAGCGATCCGGTGGAGTGGTGCGCGTCGAGGAAGCCGTTGCCGGGCAGAAGGCGGCGTTCGAACACCGTGGTGCCGGTGTGGCTGACCAGGTGGACCCGGCCCGCGCCCGCGCCGGCCATGTCCACCGCGCCGCCCTCGAACCACTTGGACGCCCCGACCCGGGCGATCGGCTGGCCCATCATGTCCAGCTTGACCATGGTCCAGGTGGCGGAGCCGCCGGCCGGATGGTTGATCTCGAAGTACCGGCTGGGGTTGAGCTGCCCGTCGCCGCGGAAGATGTTCACGCGCTGCATCTCCAGGCGTCCGGCGCCGTCGAACCGGCGGAACTCGCCTGCCTGGAGGCCGACGCCGTCGATCTGGTACCCGCCGCCGGGCCGCAGCGTGACCGGGTTCGGCAGCACGTTGAGGTTGCCGTCGAGGGCCCGCAGCCCGCCGGCGGCGTTGTCGATGAACTGCATCTGCGCCGGGTTGTTGATCTGCGCGTCGGACAGCCGGATGATCGTGCACTGGGGGACGCCGGCCCCGTTGGTGACGCCGAGGTGGGTGTTCGGAACCCCGACGGACGTGGCCTGGAAGTCCAGTTGCCCGGCCCCGTTGAAGAGCCGGAACTCACCGTTCTGGCCTTGGATGTGGTGGCCGCCCCCGGGCCGCGAGCTGATGGTCGTGTGCGGCACCGCGGTGAAGTTCCCGTCCACCAGTTGGTGGAGCCCGCCGGGGTGGACGCGGATGTTCTGGCCCAGATGCGCGCCGACGCCGTCGGTGAGGCGCAGCACCCGGAAGTCGAACGCCCCGTCGGCCGCGTGGACGGATATGTGTGCCGGGGTGGTGAGCTGGAACGAGCCGTCCGGCCGCACGGCGAAGTTGACGGCCCCGAGCGGAGCGCCGTTCGGTCCGTGCAGCGAGGCCGGTTGGACGGCGGTGCCGACGGGGGCGTGTGCGGACGTGGTGAACACGAACTGGTTGATCGGTCGACCGTCGGCGCCGCGCAGCCCGGTGACGTCGAAGTGGGGCATGCCGTTCGGGTTGACGACCATGTGGCCGGCGGCGCCGCGTTCGACGCGGAAACCGCCGCCCGGCATGCCGATCTGTTCGACGGCCGTCGAGTTGCGGATGTTCGTGAGCTTGGGGCCGCTGCCCATGCGTACGGAGGTGGCGTCCACGCGGATGAAGTCCCCGGTGAAGGGGCCGGCCTGGATCCGGACGGCTTCGAACCGGAAACCCCCGCCTGGCGCGTGCTGCGTGTAGGAGCCGTCGGCGCGGGTGAGCCTGATGTCGGTGGTGACGGTGCCGACGGTGAGGTTGCCGTTGACGTTGCCCCGGACGTCCGTCGGGTTCGCGTTCGGGACGGCGGCCGGGCCGACCGGCGTGTGCACGTACCCGACCGGTGTGCCGTTGCGGCCGATCGGCACCGTGACGTCGTGGGTGCGTACGCCGCCGCTGGTCACCACGATGTTGCCGCCGGGGTGTTGCACCAGGTAGCCGCCGCCGGTCTGCGGCGTGACCGTCGTGTGCGGGATCGCGTTGCCGTTGCCGCGCGTGAGCAGCGGTGCCGGGTTGGCGGCGTCCGGCAGCCGGATGAAGCCGCCGGGTGCCCCACCGCCACCGGTGATCGGCACGGCCTGGTGGGAGAACGCGCCGTTCGGGGTGTGGACGTCCAGCACGTTGTTCGGCTGGCCGGTGTTGACGTGGAACGTGTTGTCGACGCGGGCGACCGTGGGGCCGGTCGTGTTGCCCTGGAAGTCGCGCGTGGCGGGCAGCGGGTCGCCCCCGGCGGCGGGTGTGAAGACGTATTGGCCGGCGCCGTTGCCGCCGTTGAGCGGGACGACGTCGTGCAGGCGGTTGCCCGCCGCGTCGACGTGGAACTGGCCGCCCGCATGCTGGATCCGGAAGTCGTTGTGGAGCTGCGGCGTGACCGAGGTGACGGGGACGGGCGTGCCGTCGCGGCCGGCCAATTGCGGGTTGGCCCCGTGCGGGTCGCGGATGTGGCCGCCCGGCACGCCCAGCCCGTCGAGGTTCGTCAGCGGCAGGGAGTTGTGCGAGAAGTGTCCGGTCGAGTCGAACACGCGGACGGTCGGGCCGGTGCCGTTCGGGACGACGTGGAACTGGCCGTTGGTGTTGGCGGGCGTGGTGACCGTGCCGAGGTTGTGCACCGCGTTGGCGCTCACGACGGTCGGGGCGCCGCCGCCGGTCGGGGTCAGGATGTGCAGCGGCATTCCGTGGCCGGCGCTGTCGACCAGTTGCAGGCCGGTGCCGGAGGGCAGGCCCGTCCCCGTGTCGTACAGGTGGAACCCGGTCGGGCTGGGCACCACGATGCCGGCTGCGTCGAAGTCGACCGCCCGCCCGCCGGGGTGCGGCACGGGGGTGCCGCCGGCGGTGTGCCGGACGCCGGTGGGCACGTCGTGCGCGTTGACGTCCACGGTGACGATCGACCCGTTGTGCGGGCCGCCGTTCAGCCGGAAGATCCGCTGGATGTCGGTGATCTGCCCGCCGGCCGCGCCCATGGTGATGTTCCAGCGGCGGATCTCGACGTTCGCGACCACGGTTTGGTCGACCTGTACGACGCTGCCGCCGGGGCCGGTGAAGTGCCGGGTGTTGAGGTTCGGCACCGGTGGCGCGCCCGAGACGCCGACGGACCGGATGCCCGCGATGCCGCCGTCGTGCGCGACCAGGACCTCCATCCGGCCGCCGGGCAGGTTGGGCAGGTTGACGAACTGCGGGGTGGGCGGCGGGGGCGGTGGGGGTACGTTGCCCGCGGCCATCATGTGCACCGCGATGTTCGTGCTTCCCGGCGCGGGGGTGGTGAGTTCGTACAGCTCGTCGTAGTGGCTGAGCAGCGGGTCCCGGTTCAGGCCCGGGATGTGGGTGAGGGCCGACTCGTTGTCCGGCCCGGAGACCGGGCCGGTCCCCTGGCCGTCGACGATCTCGTCCTTGAGCAGCTGGTGGTTGTTCTGCGCGTTGAGTTCGAAGTCCCAGCGGTGCACGGAACCCTTGCCCAGGGCCTGTTCGATGCGCAAGATGTGCCGGTCCCCGACGGTCATGGGGGTCGCGGTGACGTCGGTGCGGACGTTCACCGGCTGGATGTCGACGTCCAGGGTCTGGCCGTTGTGCATGCTCGGGAAGACCCGGACTTCGACGCCCGCGAGGCCGGGGATGTTGTCGAAGGTGTGCGCGAGGTCGTACTCGATGTGGGTCAGCGCGAACACCTGGAGGTTGCGGGCGCCGGGGTTCGCCGCGCTGGTGGACACGTTGCCGAACATTACCTGGCTGCCCTGCACGTCGATGTGCGTGTTGGCGGTGATGTCGACGTCGCCGGTACGGCCGCCGAGTCCGACGACCGTCGTGTCGCCGTTCCCGTGCGCGGCCGGGGTGTGCACGCTGAGGTCGGCGGTGTCCAGGCCGCCGGCGCCGTGGATGCCGCCCGCGTTCGGGGTCTCGATGTTCGCGCTCGGGGAGTGCGGTACGACGCTGTGGCTCGCGGCGTTGACGTGCACGACGTTGCCCAGCGCGGTGATGCCCGGGGTGGGGACCTGCCCCGGGGTGCCGACGGCGCCCAGGTTCGGGGTGACGGTGTGGCCGACGCCGGGGAGCGCGCCGACGTCCGGCATGGCGACGTGCGAGTTGACCGGCATTGCGGTGATGCCGTTGACGTCGACCGTCGCGTTGTCGCCCAGTCCCAAATTGGCCGGGCCGCCGAGGTTGTTGGTGGTCAGCGACGGTACGTCGACCAGCCTGGCGTCGACGGCGGGCAGTTGGATGCTGCCGAGCGCGGGTGTCTGGACGCCGCCCGCGTTGTGGCCGAGTGACGGGGTGAGCGATCCGTTCAGGTTGGCGACGGGGGTGGCCTGGACGTCCGGCAGGTTCATGTGCGGCATCGCCGTCGTGGACAGCTGCGGCGTCCCGACGTTGCCGAGCTGCGGCAGGTTGACCCCGTGCAGCGCCTCGATGTTGGCGGGGCTGATGGCACCGGTCGACGGCATGTCCGTGATCAGGTGCGGGGACGCCGGCATGCTGAGGTCGACCTTGTTCACACCGTGCGTCACGGTGTTCAGGTTGGGGATGCTGATGTGGCCGAGGGTGGCGGGGAGGGCGCCCAGTCCCCCGGCGCCGAGTCCGTTGACCGAGGGCGTCGAGCCGAGAATGCCCGCGATGTTGGTCAGGCCGAGGTTGTTCAGGCTCAGCATCGGCATGTCGGCGAACTTCGCCCCGAAGGAGCTGAACGGCACCACGGCGCCGAGGTTGCCCGCGTTGCCGAGGTGGGTGCCCAGCGGTGGGAAGTTGCCGAGGTTGAACCCGCCGTTGAAGGCGCCGAGGTTGGGGATGTTCACCGTGCTGAAGTCGCTGAAGGCGTTGGTGAACTGGTTGTTCATCGGTGGGATCCCGAACGAGCTGTTGAACGAGCCCAAATGGACCGCGCCCATGCCCTCGACGTTGATCTTGCCGAGGTTCGCGAGTTCGTTGCCCGGGCCGAAGGCGCCCAGGCCGGCTCCGACGCCGCCGGAGATTTTTGAACCGGCGCCGAGGAACTGGCCGTTGGCGAAAGCGCCGTAGCGGTACATCCCGAAGATGCCGCGGTCGATGAAGCCGATCCGGAAGGCGAGCCCGAGGCCCTTCCCCATCTCGTCGGCCGCCACCGGCAGGAACAGCCGCAGGCTCTTGGCGCCGCTCAGGCCGTTGACGACCATGCCGCCCAGGCCCTTGACGGCGTTGATGGCGGTGGCGATGCTGCGCAGCCCGAAGAACATCTTGGCGCCGGCCAGGTTGATCACGGTCAGCTCGGCGCCGAGCGGGAAGAAGCGGATCCCGTTGAACGTGCCGCCGAAGCGGGCGAGTTCGGGAATCGTGGTGAAGACCGGCCCCAGCTTGAGCCCCTGGATCCCGCCCTTGATCCAGGAACCTGCGGCACCGACCACGTTGTCGATCCCGAGTCCGGTGCGGACGAACAAGCCGAGCGAGTTGGCGCCGCCCAGGAACAGGTTCTTCGTACCGATGATGCCCCGGCCGGTGAGGGTCTTGATGACGTTCCACAGGTTGCCGAGGTGAAGTCCCTTGGTGGTGGGGGCGATCACGCCCAGCACCGCCAGGACGAGTTCCGTGACGCCGGCGTTGCCGTGCGCGAAGTCGATCGCCGTCTTGATCAGCAGGGCGACGTTCAGCCCGATCGCCAGGAGGGCGATCGGGCCGCCGAAGATGATCGCGGGCACGATGAGGATGATGGCGATCCAGGTGAGCGCCTTCCAGAACTCCTCGCACTCGTCGACCGGGGAGGCGATCGACTCGGCGGCGGTGTCGATCACCCCCTCCGCCGCGGTGGAGGCGTTCTCCAAGGCCTCCTTCGCGTTCTCGGCGATGGTCTTCTGCGCCTCGCGCCCCGTGTCGTCGTCCTCGGCCAGCGCCTGCGCCGCGGTGAGCGCGGCGTCCGCGCGTGCCTGCTGCTCGCGCATGGCCGCGACGTAGGTGACCAGGGCGCCGCGTACGTCCTCGTGCGCCTTCTTGTAGGTCGAGATGTAGTCGCGCAGCCGGCCGTCGATGACGCCGCGCAGGGCGTCCGCGGTCTTGCCGACGAAGATGGCGCTGGAGGTGTTCTTGACCTCGGTCAGGCCGCTGTCGATGGTCGTTGCGAGGTTGATGTACACCAGCTCGGCGGCGATCACCCGGTCGATGCGGTCGGGGTCGCCGGGGGTCGGATCGCTCGAGAGGCCGAGGGCGCTCCAGTCCGCCGGTCGAGCCATCGAACGTCCCCCTTGGTCGCAGTCGGGGCTACCGTGACCTTCTGTACGCACCGTTCGATCAGAAGGTTCAATCTATCGTCCGGAAGCGTCAGTTGAACCTTTGACCGTTCCGCCACGTACAAAACCGGAGGCCGTTCGCGTCGAGCGCGGTGAGTCATCAGGAGGACCGTGTGGCCGACTTCTCGATCGACTACAGCAACCTGTACGACATCCAGAGCAAGCTGCGGGCGCTCGCCCAGCAGGCCGACGACTCCGGCACGACGAACGCCTTCAGGGAACTGGGCGACGCCGTGGCGAGCGAACGGCGGGCCTGCCTGGGCACCGCCGGGCTGTCGTACTCGTTCAACAGCTTCTTCCACCACTCCAAGACCCGCACCTCGCAGGCCAAGGACGGACTCACCGAACTCGCGGACACCTTCAAGGCGGTGTCCGACGTGTTCTTCGACGCCGACTCGCAGATCTCCGGCGCCGCTGGGCTGCTGACCTCCAGCCTCAAACTGGACCAATGGAAGAACCAGAAGGCCGCGTACGACGCCTGGGCCGCGGACAAAGCCGCCTGGGACGCCTATCTGGCCGAGATCGGTGCCACCGACTACTTCCGCGACCACCCCGACGCGACGATTCGCGGCACCTGTCATGCGGACGACGCCCCCTCCTGGTGTGCCGCGTGGACGGCGAAGGGTGAGGACAGCGCACCGCCGAAACCCGGCGACGCGCCGCCGAAACCGCCCGACAAGCCGCCGACTTCGTGGCACTACCAGGACAAGAACGGCACGATCGACGTCAAGGTGGAGCTCGACAAGGACAACAACATCATCAAGGAGACGCAGTCGATCACCAATCCCCAGGGGCAGAAGTTCGAGACCACCACGACGTACAAGGGTGCGCCGGAATGGGTCGACCCGCCCGGCGGGGGAAGCAAGGACCGGTACGACGTCCGCGACTACACGATCACCACCACATTCGGGGACGGTACGTCGAGCACGTCCGAGGTCGTGATCAACCAGGACGGCACCGGGAAGATGACCGTCACCGGCGGCGACAAGACCGAGCACTACATACGCAACGGTCCGAAGGACAAATGGATCCCGGATCCCGCGTACGCAGAGGACGACGATCCCGATTGGACCGCCTCGGTCGGCGTCTGAACCACGAATCCGAACGACGAAGGGACCCGCGCATGCCCGCGAACATCAAGCTCACCTACGCCGAGATCACCCGGGTGTCCAACGTTCTGGACAACAGTGTGGACCACACCCTCGTGCCGCGGATGAACGAGGCGAAGGCCGAGGTCGACACGCTGCTCACCACGAACCTCGTGCTGACGAAGGCCAGTCCGGCGCTCATGACGCAGTACGAGAAGTTCAACACCGCTCTCACCGCCGCCACCGACAGCATCAAGGGCTACGCGACGCAGTTCCGCCAGATCATGCAGTCCGTGCAGGACATGGACAAGGAAATCGCCGACAAGGTCAACTCCGCGCAGTGACGGCCCGGCCGGTCACCGGACCGACCGGCACCTCGAACTCCCCTGATCCCGACCGTCACTTCCCCGGAGGAGGGCCTCATGGCCGACGTCAACATCGACTTCGACGAAATCGCCAACACCGCCAAGACCATGGGCACCAAGCTGAGCGACATCTCCAACGAACTCGGTGAGCTGGAGACCACGGTCAGCGGCCTGCTCCAGGACGGTCTGGTCTTCGAGAAGGCCAGCCCCGCGCTCAAGGAGGCGTACGACACGTTCAGCAGCCAGATGAAGACCTCGGCCGCGAACATCGCCTCGTACGCCGAGAACTTCAACCAGATCGCCACCTCGCTCGGAGAATCGGACACCAAGCTCATGAACGAGATCCGCAGCGCCATCGAGAAGATGAAGGCGGAGTTCCAGGACAGCAATTCCTAGTAGCCCTACGGCCGGTGGCGTCGGCACGCGGCCGGTCACGGCGGGCGAACCGCGGAGCGGGTGCCGCGCCGAACCCGAAGTCCCGCGAGGTCCTTCGGATTCGGGCGCGGCACCCGCTCCGGCGTGTGGGTCGGCGGACCTTCCGGCGTGATCTCCGGGGTCTTTTCCGGCCGCTTTCCGGCGTGTCGTCCGGTGCGACTTCCGGCGTTCCGGTCGGCCTGCCGGCGCTCAGCCGTCCAGGACCGTGAGCGGGATCTGCACCGCGATCGCCGCCCCGGCGTCGCCCGCGGTCCACGCCCGGCCCGGCGCCAATTGCGTACGCATCTGGTCGCCCGACAGGCGCGCCCCGATGAGGTCCCCTTCGGCGATGGTCTTCGGCCCCAGCAGGACACCCTGCCGCGACCGACGGGCCATGCCCACCCAGCCGAGAGCGCTCATCGACTCCGCGAGCCCGGCCAGCAGCAGTCCTCGGCCGTGGTCGCGGCCGGACGTCGCGACCTGCCGCAACACGCTGTCCGCCGCGCAGTTGAGCATCATGTCGGCGTCGTCGACCACGATCACGAGCGGCTTGCCGTCCGCCTCCGCCATGGCCGCGATCAGCAGGTCCGGGGACGGATCGGGGTCGGCGAGCACCGTGGCGAGGTTGTGTGCCGCGAGCTTGCGCAGTTGCGAGTCGCGCGGTGTGACGACGATCAACCGGGTGCCGCCCATCAGCAGCGAGACCGACATCGCGGCGAGCGTGGTGGTCCGCCCGCTGCGGGGCGGGCCGGCGACCATGAACGAACCGCCGCCCGCCGCGAAGTCGCAGCCGATCGGCTCGACCGCGTCGCCGCCGACGCCCAACAGCGCCCACAGCGGCCTGCGCTGCTGCGGCGGTACGCGGTCGTGCGCCTCCTGGAAGCCGAGGAGTGCCGGCATCTCGTTGACGCGGAACGGCCTTCGCGCCACCGGGACGTTGGTGTCCCGGATGGTGGCCCGGCGGGCCAGGTCGCGCATCGCCTCGGCCTGGTCGCTCTGGTCGGCGCCCGAGCGGTCCCCGGCGGTGTCCGGGTTCGCCGCCGGGTCCGTGACCGACGGCAGCAACGCGATCTGCGCCTCGATGGCACCGGGCGCGAGCCAACCGCGGCCGGGCGGAACGTTCGTCGGGACGCTGGTGCGCGGGATGCCGATGAGGGTGAAGTCGCTTGGATCCGACTGCCGCAGCAGCAACTTGCGGTCGTTGTGCGCCGACAGGCGCCCGCCCAGGAGCAGTCGCTCCGAGGTGGCGATCACGTGGATGCCGGCCCCCTGACCCTCGCGCAGCAGACGGACGATGTCCGCGTACAGTCGGCCGCCGTCGTAGTCGTCGAGCATGGTGCTGAGCGCGTCCCAGCCGTCCATCATGAACAGCAGGTGTGCCGGGCGCCGGTCCTTGGACACCTTGGCCCGCAGTTCGGTGATGTCGGCGCAGTCGTGTTGCGCGATCAGCCGCTGCCGGGCGGTGAGTTCGCGGACCAGGCGGTTGATGAGGCGTTCCATGCGCTCGGCGTCGTGCCGTGAGACCACGGCGCCGCAGTGCGGCAGCGTCTCCAGCACCGCCAAGCCGCCGCCCGCCGCGTCGATCGCGTAGATGTGCAGGTCCGAGCACGGGATCGTGAGGGCCGCGGCACCGGCGACGGTGCGCAGCGTCTGGGTGCGGCCGGAGCGCGGCGCGCCGATGACGTAGAGGTGGCCGAACGTCGCGAAGTCGATGGTGGCCAGCCGTCGGCTCTGCACCTGCGGGACGTCGAGCAGCGCGTACGGCACCATCGGCAACGCGCCCGGCTCGGGGTCCGGGATCGGCGGCAGGTCGTCGAGGCGCATGCGCCCGTCCAGCGGCGGCAGCCACGGGCTGGGCTGTTCGCGGTAGTCCGGCAGCCGGTCGGCGGCCTCGCGGATCGCGTCGACCAGCGCCCGCAGGTCGGTCGGGGGCTGCTCGGTGGTGAACGCCGCGGCGGCCGCGTCCGCTTCGAGGTCGTCGAGGTCGTGTTCGGCGAAGTCGAGGGGCCTGCCGAGGCGCTGCCACTCGATCTCGATGCCGCGCACCGGCAGGGCGACGGTCTCGGCGCCGGGCGGGGCGGCCGGGATCAGGCCGGGGCGTTCGCTGCCGACGTACGCGGTCTGGAACGGCGTGGGCGGGGCCTCGCCGCGGCGCACCAGGGCCCGGCCGGGGTTGTTGGGCGAGATGCCGGCGGCCTCGACGCTGTTGATGATGTCCTGGCTCTCCGAGCGGTCGGTCACCCGGAGCGCGATGCGCAGGTTGGTGTTGGCCTTGATCTCGTTGCTGACCGAGCCGCCGGGCCGCTGGGTGGCCAGCAGCAGGTGCAGGCCGAGCGACCGGCCGCGTTGCGCGAGGCTGATCAACCCCGGGACGAATTCGGGTTGTTCGCGAACGAGGGTGGCGAACTCGTCGATCACCAGGATGAGTCGCGGCAGCGGTGGCAGGGCGGAGTCGCGTACGCGCTTGGCGCGGTACTCGGTGTGGTCCTTGGCCTCGACCTCGTTCAACACGGTCTCGCGGCGCCGCAGTTCCGCGTCGAGTGAGGCGAGCGCCCGTTTGACGAGGTGGCCGTCGAGGTCGGTGATCATGCCGAGGGTGTGCGGCAGTTCGGCGCACTCGCGGAAGGCGCTGCCGCCCTTGTAGTCGACCAGGACGAAGGTGAGCTCGTCGGGCCGGTTGACCGCGGCGAGGGAGGCGATCATCGTCTGGAGCAGTTCGGACTTGCCGGAGCCGGTGGTGCCGCCGATGAGTCCGTGCGGGCCGTCGCGCACCAGGTCCAGGCGCAGCGTGCCCTCGTAGCCGCTGCCGAGCACGAAGGCGGTGGAGGCGGGGCGGCGCTGCCACAGCTGCACCAGCGCGTCGGGGTCCGGTGGTTCCTGGCCGATGGCGGGCAGCAGGGCCACCTCGGCCGGCAGCCCGGCGTCGGACTCCACGGTCACGTCGCGCAGCGGCGCGACGGCGCGGGCGATCTCGTCGCACCAGGCCTGGTCGACGAGATCGGCGCGTACGTCGTGCACCTCCGGCGCGTGCGAGACCTTGACGGCGAGGCGGTTGCCCGACGCGGTGACCACGACGTGGCACTCCTCGGGCAGCAGGTGCTCGCGCTCGTCGAGGCAGAGGCTGAACACGCGTACGCCGGGCCCGTTGGTGAGCACGTCGACGACGCCGGGCACGTCGCGCAGCCGGCGGGCGCCGTCCAGGATCACCAGGACGTCGGGTTCGCGCTGCAGGGTCTTGCCGAGTGCGGACGCGGATGAGTCGGTGCGCGCCTGGATGTCTGCGATGAGTTCGTTGACGCGGTGCGCGGTGCTCTCCGGGTCGGTGCCGATGGCGACGAGTGCCGCTTCGTGGCGGCCGGGCCGCAGGTGCGGGAGCCAGCGCACCCACGCCCAGTCCTCGGCGTGCTCGTCCTCGGTGAGGATCACGATGCGCACGTCGCGCGGGCTGTGCAGGACGGCGGTCTGGGCGACCGCCCAGCACGCGACGCGGCGCGGGACGCCGCCGGGGCCGGCGATGCCGACGAGGCCGAAGTCGGCGAGTTCGACGCCGAACGGCACGTCGGCGAGCCGCCAGTTGACCTGCCGGTAGTGGGTCTCGCGGGCCTGGTCGTCGATGCGCTTGAGGGACGCCCGGGTGAGGGTGCCCAGCCGGATCGTGAGGTGGTCGGGGTCGCGGCGGCGGCGCTGCCACAGGCCGAGTCCGGGCCCGGTCGCGGTGATCAGGAGTGCCGCGGGGTCGGGGAAGGTGGTGTTGCGCAGCCCGCGTTCGTCGACGGTGGCGCGGCGCATCTCCAGTTCGAGCATGCTGCGTCGGACGCGGTAGACGCGCAGGGACTCCTCGTACTGCTTGCGGCCGGAGCGCCGGCCGGAGATCCAGTTGCCGAGCGCCATGATCGGTGTGAAGAGCAGGAACACGACGAAGAACAGGCTGCGGAACAGCGCCATCATGGCGAGGCCCATCAGCATCGGGAAGATGACCATCAGGAACGGGAAGGGCCGCTTGGTGTTGTCGGTGGGCGGCCCCATCATCCGGATGGACTCGGTGTCGAGGTGCGGGGCGATGCGCGGCGGGCGGTTGTACTCGATGCCGAGGCCGTCGGCGGACGGGCGTACCGCGGCCTGGGCCTCGGTCGGCGAGCCGATGCGCAGCAGATGGTCGCCGAGCGACAGGTCGGCGTACGTCGGCCAGTCCAGCGAGCCGTCGTCGGGCGGCGGCAGTTGGCCGAACGGCGGCAGCGGGGGTTCGACCGGCAGTCCGTCGGGCCCGGGCTCCGGGGGTTCCACGGAGTGGCCGCCGGGGCCGCCGTCCGTGAGGCCGGCGGGTTCCTCCAGGGTGAGCGGGGTGCCCGTCACCGGGTCGACCGGGGGCGGCGGCGTGAGGCTGCGCAGGCCGCATGTCTCGGGGTCGGCATCGTCGGCCAGGCGCACGGTGACGTCGCCGTTCGCCCCGACGGTGATCCAGGTGCCTTGGGCGGGGGCGCCGCCGCCTGCCAGCCGCAGCGCGCACGCCCGGTCCGTGCCCACCTCGTGGCGGCCCGGGCCGAGCAGCCACACTCGGCCGGCATCGGGACCGGAAACGTGCCGGACCGACACGAGGGCGGGGTCCCCGGCGGGTGGTCGCCACGCCCGGGTCGCGGACGCAGTGGGCACCGGGCCGCCGAGTCCGATGAGGGCGCCGGCGCGTATCCCGCTGGCGGCGACGCGCTGGTCCGGGTTGAGCGGGCGGGCGCCGAGGAACAGGTCGGACGACCCGAGCACCGCGCCGAGGTCGGCCACGGTGGCGCCGTCGGGGATGTCCAGCAGGTGGTCGGCGCGTTTGCCGTGCGGGTCGGAGGTGGTGACGGCGAGGTTCACGGGCGTCCAACTCGTCGCTCGGAGGGGCTGGGGTGCTCGGGGCGCGCATGCTCGGGGCGGGGGATCTCGGCGGACGTGGGACTCCGCGGAGTACGCGGTGCCGGGCGGCCGGTCACGGTCGCGGGGATCCGGCGCCGGGGCCGGCGGATGAGCGCGACCGGGCGACGGAGGAGCCGTTCGACGGTTCCGGAGCCAGGTCGGCGGCCGACACGGCGGGAGGCGGGGACTCCTCTTCCTCGTCGTCCGGTGCGCGGGGAGCGGGGCGGGACGCGGGCTCCCGTGCGCGCTCCGGCTCGGGCCGGGCCTCGGTTTCGGGTTCGGGTTCGGACCCGGCGGCGGCCCCGGCCCTGGGGCCAGGGCCAGGTCCGGAGCTGTACTCCCCCGGTGGCGGGAACGACGCGAACGGCATTCCGCTGGGCGGTGGAAGGAAGTCGACCGGGTCCCCGGTCGGCGGCGGGTAGTCCGCTGCCATGGTCGGGGCCGGCGCCGCGGCTTCGGTGGGTTCCCACACGTCGGCGAGGCGCACGTACTCCCCCCCGGTCCGCGTGCCCGCCGTTTCGCCCGCCTCCTCGAAGAGTTCCCGGGTACCGGTCGCGGTGACCACGACCTCCGGGCCTTCTGCGGTCTGGCCGATCTCGTACGTCTCCTCGAAGAGGTCGGCGACCGCGGGTGCCGCACCCGCCGCGTCCGGCGCCTTGGTGCGTGCCGTCGCCACCACCTCCTCGAAGAGGTCGGCGCCCGCGATCCCCAGGTCGGCGTTCGGGTCCGGCGCGGGAGGGAGCACCGGCGGGATGTGGGGCAGCACCTTGGCGAGTGCGGCGCCGAGCGCATGGCATGTGACCAGCAGCGGAGTTCCGGGCACGGCGGCACGACCGTGCCTGTCGGTCAGCAGCGTCCGCACGTACCCGCGCCCCGGACCGCGCAGCAGGATCCGCATCTCCGTTACCTCGCGGGGCGGTTCGGCGAGTTCCGGGGGAAGCGGGTCGGGCAGGGCGGCGGTGATCAGGAACGCCGGTATGCCGAGTCGGGGCGGGGTCGCAAGTGCGGTGCGGTACGCGGCCCGCACCGGCTCACCGGCGAAGTCGGCGTGCACGCCTTCCGCGATGACGGCCTGCGGAGCGGGCAGGCGGGCGTCGACCTGTGCGGCGACGGCCTGGAACAGCGCGTTGCGGGAGCGCTGTTCGCCCTCCACCGCCACGGTCGGTGGGCCGATCGCCAGGTCGAGGAAAACGCAGCTTTGCCCGGCCTCCCCGAGCGCGACGACAATCGGTCGTACTCCCCCCGCGTCCGCGGTGACGGGCGGCAGTGCCGTCCGCGGCGCGGTCCATGCCGCGGGGTCCTCCTGGTCGGTCTGCCATATGCCCGATGCCGGGGGCATGTCGCGAGCGGCGAACAGCACGGTGACCGAGGCCGCGTCGACGTACACGGCGTACGGCTGGGCGGGTGCGGCGGCCGACCGGGCGTCCTTCAGGGCCTGTTCGGCGTCGCGCCAGGACGCGTGCGCGCCGAGGGCCAGGACGAGCCGCCGCGCCGACTGCCGATGACGGATCCACGACCGCACGGGGGCGCTGAAAGCGTACGCGGTGAGCGCTACTTCGCGGCACAACCGACGCCACGCGGCCCGCCAGCCGCCGAGGCGCATGGCGAAGAAGCGCACGATGAGGAACACCACCAGGGCGATGCCCAGGATGGCCGACCACCGGAAGATGATGTCGCGGTGCTTCTGGAAGAAGTCGAACGGGTCGGTATTCCTCATGCCGCGGGTAGCTCCCCTCTTCGGAGAATCTCCGGTCCCCAGGTTGGCCGCGCACCGGCGCGACCGGCGCTAGTCAGCATGCCCCATGCACCGTCTTTTGCGCCCTGTGCGGCGGCAATCCCGCAGGACCGCAACACGGCGGAAACACGCAGCCCACCGGCGTGTTCGGCGGTGCGGTCGATCTTGGCGTGCACGATTCCGCGCTCCTTCGCCGTCCGTGTCAGCTCGCCATCGGCTCGGCGAGTGACACCCTCAGGGTTCGGAAGGCGTAGTGGACGCGGGACTTCACCGTCCCCACCGGGACATTCAGGTAGAGCGCCGCGTCGCCCACGCTGCGGTCGCGCAGCATCGTCTCGACGACGGCCTCGCGCTGCGGCGGGGGCAGTTCCCGGACCGCGTCGGTCACCACCATGCGGCGGAGCATCGCATCGATGTGGTCTCGGCCGGGAAGGAACTCCAGTGGGTCCTGGTTGACTTCCTGCGGTCGTGCGCTGCGGGCCCGAAGATCGTCGATCACCAGCCTGCGGGCCACCGTGGCGAGCCACGGCATCATCGACGGTGCCTCAGGGTCCAGGTCGTCGGCATGCCGCCACGCCCGGACCATGGTCTCTTGCATCACGTCCTCGGCCCAATGCCGGTCCCCGCCGGTCAGATTGAGGCAGAAGGCCAGCAGCGGCGCCCGGTACTCGCTGTACAACGACTCCACGATCGCGGCGGCGTCGCGCCGACGCGCATGCTTCCTTCTTTGCGTCATGTCGCCCGTCCCCTCGCCTCGGCGGCACTTCTGGGCGAAACGTAGCGACGCGACGTTGCGCAAACGCTTCATCTGGGCGCGATTTGAGGTTTCCCTCGATG
Organism: Streptodolium elevatio; assembly: GCF_053592165.1. NCBI lineage: Bacteria > Bacillati > Actinomycetota > Actinomycetes > Kitasatosporales > Streptomycetaceae > Streptodolium > Streptodolium elevatio. The sequence goes on along the minus strand of NZ_JBSFVE010000005.1, from coordinate 28,053 downwards.
GCAACGACCCACTCCGGGTTCGCTTTAGCCGTGACCGCGGTTCGGTGCTCACCGCGGCGGTCGCGAGGCGAACACGGTGCTCCGGAAGAACGTCGAGGGCATCAACGGCTTCTCCGACCAGTTCAACGCGATCGTCAGGCGGGCGGCCTGTCGGCGTCACTCGGCGGAAACCTCAAATCACGCGCAGTTCAGACACTCGCATTCCTCGCCCGTGGCTAAGGTCCCGCGCCAGAGAAGATCGGCGAAGAGACGGGGCGGGGGCCGGGTTGGACGAGATGCCCGCTCGCGACGCGGCCTCGCCGGATGGGGACGCCGTGGCACGGCTGTACCGCGACTACCGGGCACCGTTGCTCTCGTTCTGCGTGAACCTCACCGGCGGGGACCGGCATTGGGCGGAGGACGTCGTGCAGGAGACGATGCTCCGGGCCTGGCGCAACGCGGAACGGCTCGACCCGGGAGCGCCTTCGCTGATGCCGTGGCTGGCCACGGTGGCCCGGCGCATCGTCATCGACGAACAGCGGGCACGTCGCGCGCGACCGCAGGAAGTCAGCCCGGAACCGCTCGAGTTCATGCCCGCGGACGACGATGTGGATCACCTGCTGAGCGGCCTGGCCGTGGCGCAGGTGTTGGCGCGGCTGTCCGCGCCGCAGCGGTACGCGGTCGTCGAGACGGTGCTCCGTGACCGCAGCGTGGGCGAGGTCGCGGCATCGCTCGGTGTGCCGGTCGGGACCGTGAAGTCACGTGTCCACTACGCGGTTCGTGCGCTGCGTGTCGCCCTCGACTCCGACATCATCCGCTGATCCCCTCGAACTTGTCGTCGTGGCATGGAAGTCCGCGTCAGGAACCCGTGCGCGCCAGAGCGTTGACACGCCTCCCCGACCGGTCCTATTTTCCTGGTCATTGGTTGTCAGGAAACCTAACTGACAGATTTCACAGGGCGGACGGGGAGGTCGCATGGACACCGGCAAGGCCGGCCGGCCCAGCCTCATGCGCGCGATCAACGACCGGGCCGCCCTCGACCTCCTGCTGCGCCACGGGCGCCTCTCGCGCGGCCAGATCGGTACCCTGACCGGGCTCTCCAAGCCGACCGCCTCACTGCTGCTCGCCCGCCTCGAACAGGCGGGCCTCGTCATCGCGGTCGGCACCGACGACGACGGCCGGCCCGGGCCCGCGGCGCGGCTGTACGAGATCAACCCCGCCGCGGCCCACGTCGCCGGTCTCGACATCACCCCGTCCCGCATCGACGTCGCCGTCGCCGACCTGGCCGGCCGCGTCATCGCGGAGCACCGGCTCGCGACGCCGCGCCGCTCCCCCGCCCGCGTCCCGGAGCGTGTCCGCGAAGCGGTGGCCGCCGCCGCCGCCCGGGCCGGCCTGGCTCCCGAGGACCTGTCCCACGTCGTCCTCGGCCTGCCCGGCGCGTTCGATCCGGGGACCGGACGCTTCCGGTACGCCCGCCATCTGCCCGGCTGGCACGCCCCCGGTGTCCTCGACGCCATCCGTGAATCCCTGAGCGCGACCGTCGACGTGGAGAACGACGTCAACCTGGCCGCCCTCGCCGAACAGCGCGCCGGCGCCGCCCTCGACGCCGAGGACTTCGTGCTGCTGTGGGTCGACGAGGGCATCGGCTGTGCCATCGTGCTGGGCGGCCGCCTGCACCGCGGGTTCACCGGCGGCGCGGGCGAGGTCGGCTACATGCCCCTGCCCGGCGCGCCGGTCACCCGCAACATCGGCCGCAGCAACACCGGCGGGTTCCAACAACTCGCGGGCGCGCCCGCGGTGCTGGCGCTCGCCCGGGCGCACGGCATCGAGGGGCGCGGCGCGGACGCGGCCGTCGCCCGTGCCGTCACGCACGTCGAGGCGGACCGGCCTGACGGGACGGACCTGCCGGACCCCGCGGAACGGCCGGAACGGGCCTGCGAGACCGGAGAGTCGGCCCGGGCGTGCGCGTTCCTCGACGAACTGGCGACCCGGCTCGCGGTCGGACTCGCCTCGATCGTGGCGGTGCTCGACCCCGCACTCGTCGTGCTCTCCGGGGCGATCCCGCTGCGCGGCGGGCCGCAGCTGCTCTCCCGCGTCACGGACCAGCTGCACGGCCTCGCGATCCCGCGCCCGCGCCTCGTGCTCGGCGAAGTGCCGGGCAACCCCGTGCTCTCCGGGGCCGTGCACGCGGCCCTGGACGTCGCCCGCGACAGCGTCTTCACCACACTCTGACCGGCGCCAACGGACCATCCGCCCCGCACGTCGTCCCGCCTCTCCGAGGAGGATCCAGTGCACCGACCCCTATTCCGCCGGTTCGCCGCGGCGCTCGCCCCCGTCGCCGCCGCCCTGCTGTTCACCGTCTCGTGCTCGGGCTCCGGTTCGTCCGGAACGGGCGCGGACGAGGACCCCGGCAAGAAGGTCACCATCAAGTTCTGGCACGGGTGGAGCCAGGACCGCGAAGTCGCGGCCCTCGACGGCCTCATCAGGAAGTTCAACGAGAAGCACCCGAACATCACCGTCAAGGCGACGTCCAACGTCACCGACGACAAGCTCATCCAGGGTGTGCGCTCGAAGAACGGCCCGGACGTCGTGTCGTCGTTCACCACCGACAACGTCGGGCAGTTCTGCTCGTCCGGCGGCTGGGTCGACCTCGCGCCGTTCCTCGCCAAGTCCGCGCTCGACCCCGCGGCGACCTTCCCCAAGGCCACCCTCGATTACACGCAGTTCGAAGGCCGCCGCTGCGCCCTGCCGTTCCTCGCGGACGCGTACGGGCTCTACTACAACAAGGACATGTTCGCCGCGGCCGGCATCACGGCGCCGCCGAAGACCATGTCGGAGTTCAAGGCCGCCGCGCTGAAACTGCAGCAGCTCAACCCGGACGGCTCCATCAAGGTCGCCGGGACCATGCCGGTCTTCCACGGCTACGAGTTCACCCCCGCGCACGTCATGGCCCAGTGGGGACCGACGTACGTGGGCGCGGACGGCAAATCCAACCTCGCCACCGACCCGGCCGCCGCGCAGTTCCTCGCGTACCAGAAGGAACTGGTCGAGGCACTGGGCGGGTTCGAGAAGCTGGAGAAGTTCCGCAGCGGCTTCGGCGACGAGTTCTCCGCGCAGAACCCGTTCCAGGTCGGCCAGGTGGCCATGCAGGTCGACGGCGAATGGCGGACCGCGAGCATCGCGGACGATGCGCCCGGCCTCAACTACGGCACCGCGCCGATGCCGGTCCCCGACGACCAGGTGGACAAGTACGGCCGCGGCTACCTGGCCGGCACCGTGATCGGCATCGCCCGGTCCAGCCACCACCAGGCCGCCGCCTGGGAGTTCGTGAAGTACCTGACCACCGACACCGACGCGGTCAACACCTTCGCGGCGACCATCCACAACGTGCCGTCGACGTTCGCGGCGCTGAACACCACGCCGCTCGCCGGTGACGAGCACTTCAAGACCTTCCTGGACATCTTCCGGAACCCGCACAGCAACACCACGCCCGCCAGCGTCAACGGCGGCCAGTACCAGGTGACTTTCCAGGAGTTCTGCTACAAGTGGGAGGCCGGGCAGGTGTCCGACCTCAAGGGCGGACTGCAGGGCGTCGACCGGCAGATCGACGCCGACAACGCCCAGGCCCGGCCGTGACAGCCGCGGTTCCGCCGGCGCTGCGCGCGCAGCGGCGCCGGCGGGCCGCCCGCACGGCGGCGTTCCTGTCACCGTGGCTGATCGGATTCTCGGTCTTCTTCCTGTACCCGCTGGGCGCGACCGTCTACTACTCGTTCACCCACTACGACCTCATCAACCCGCCGGTGTGGGTCGGCTTGCGGAACTGGCGCTACGTCTTCGGCGACTACCCCTATCTGGGGCAGGCGCTGCGCAACACGCTGTGGCTGGTCGCGATCATGGTGCCGCTGCGGGTGCTCTTCGGCCTCGGGGTCGGCCTGGTCGCGGTCCGGCTGCGGCGCGGTGCCAACCTGTTCCGCACGCTGTGCTACCTGCCGTTCCTGGCCCCGCCGGTCGCCGCGACCATCGCCTTCGTCTTCCTGCTCAACCCGGCCACCGGCCCGGTCGACCAGCTCCTCGACGGGATCGGCATCGGTACGGTCGGCTGGTTCAACGACCCGGACTGGTCCAAGCCCGGACTCACCCTGCTGGCGGTCTGGGGCATCGGCGACCTGATGGTCATCTTCGTCGCGGCGCTCGTCGACCTACCGCGCGAGCAGTACGAGGCGGCGGCCCTCGACGGGGCCGGCCCCTGGCAGCGCTTCCGCTACGTCACGTGGCCGGCGATCACTCCGATCGTGCTGTTCGCCGTGGTGACCGGGGTGATCCAGACGATGCAGTACTACACGCAGGCCATGGTCGCCGGAAAGGTCGCCAGCGGCATCGTGGGCGGCCCTGGGCAGAGCTTCGAGCCGGGATACCCGCAGGGATCGACGCTGACGCTGCCCCAACTGGTGTACGAGTCGGGGTTCTCCACCTTCGACACCGGGGTCGCGGCGGTCCTGTCCCTGATCCTGTTCGCCATCGCGATGGCGGCCACGGCTCTGCTGCTGCGCCGCCGTGCGGGCTTCCTCGGCCCCGACTGACTCCGGCTATCCCGGCGACCCCGGCCACCCGGCAATCGCCGCGACGCGATCGCGGCAACTCATCCGCGCACGACCAGCGACGAGAGGAGGTGGGCAGGTGACCGGGCGACTTGGTACCAAGGCCGCGCTGCACTGGGTGGCCGTACACGCCCTCGCGGTCGCGGCGGTGCTGTTCTTCGTCCTGCCGTTCGTGTTCCTGTTCCTGACCTCGGTCATGACCGACCGTCAGACACTGACCCGGGACCTGTGGCCGCACGAGTGGCGGTGGAGCAACTACGCCGACGTCTTCAACGCCCCGGGCTTCGGCACCTGGTGGCGCAACACCCTGCTGTACGCGGGCCTCGGCACCGTACTGTGCGTCGTGTCCAGCCTCCCGGTCGCGTACGCGCTCGCCCGCTTCCGGTTCCGATTCCGCGGGGCCGCGCTCATGCTCGTCCTCGCGGCGATGATGCTGCCCCCGCAGGTCGTCGTGATCCCGATGTACATCTTCTGGTCGGAGGATCTGGGCCTGTCCGGGACCCTGTGGCCGCTGATCATCCCGCTGGCCTTCGGCGACGCCTTCACCATCTTCCTGCTCCGGCAGTTCCTCCTCACCGTCCCGTCCGAATACCTCGACGCCGCACGGGTGGACGGCTGCGGCGAGGTGCGGATCCTGCTGCGCATCGTGGTGCCCATGATGCGACCCGCCCTCGCCGCCGTCGCGCTGTTCCAGTTCTTCTACTGCTGGAACGACTACTTCGGGCCGCAGGTCTACACCTCGGAGAACCCCGGCGCGTGGACCCTGTCCTACGGCCTGGAGTCGTTCAAGGGCGCCCACCACACCAATTGGAACCTCACCATGGCCGCCACGTTGCTCGTGATGGCCCCGGTCATCCTCGTGTTCTTCTTCGCGCAGAAGGTCTTCGTCGAGGGCATCACGCTGACAGGGGTGAAGGGTTGATGGCCAGGGCAATGAAGCTGGCAGTGGTGGGCGGCGGTTCCACCTACACACCCGAACTCGCGGACGGCTTCGGGCGGTCCGCCGACAGCCTGCCCATCGGCGAGGTCGTGCTGATCGACCCCGCCCTGGGCCGCACCGAGTTGGTGGCCGGCGTGGTACGCCGCATCCTGGCGCGGCAGGGCCACCCGGCGCGGGTGACCGTCACCGACTCCATCACGCGCGGCGCGGAAGGCGCGGACGCCGTACTGCTGCAACTCCGCGTCGGCGGCCAGGCCGCGCGGCACGGCGACGAGACCTGGCCGGTGGAATGCGGCTGCGTGGGCCAGGAGACCGTGGGTGCGGGCGGCCTCGCGAAAGCGCTGCGGACCGTGCCGGTGGTCTTGGACGTGGCCCGTCAGGTGCGCGAAGTGGCCCCGGACGCCTGGCTGGTCGATTTCACGAACCCGGTCGGCATCGTCACCCGGGCCCTGCTCGACGCGGGGCACCGGGCCGTCGGCCTGTGCAACGTCGCGATCGGCGTGCAGCGCCGGTTCGCACAGTGGCTTGGTGTGCCGCCGGACGAGGTCGAACTCGACCACGTCGGGCTCAACCACCTCACGTGGGTTCGCGGTGCCCGCGTACGCGGGACCGAGGCGGCCCGCGGGCGCGGAGCCGGCGGCGGAGACGTCCTGCCCGGGCTCCTGGAAGCGCACGGCGGCGAACTGGCGTCCGAGATCGGTCTGCCCCTCGAACTCATGCGGCGGCACGGCATCTTGCCCTCCTACTACCTGCGCTACTACTGGGCCCACGACGCGGTCGTCGCCGACCAGCGCGAGGCGGGCTCCCGCACGCGGGCCTCGCAAGTCGCGGCATTGGAGGCTCAGTTGCTCGACACATACGCCGATCCGTCCGTCGACACCAAGCCGGAGATCCTGTCCCGCCGGGGCGGGGCGTACTACTCGGAGGCCGCCGTCGACCTGCTCCGCGGCCTGCACGGAGCCCCGGTCGCCGACAGTGGGACCGTGCCGCGCGTGGCAGATGTCCGCAACAACGGCACCCTGCCCTTCCTCCCGGACGCCGCCGTCGTCGAAGTCCCGTGCGACATAAGCCCGAAGGGTGCCGTGCCGCGGCCGGTGGCGCCGCTGCCGCCGCTCCTCGCCGGGCTGGTGGCGGGCGTCGCGGCGTACGAGGAACTCGCCCTCGACGCGGCCCTGCGCGGTGGACGCCACCGCGTGTACGACGCGCTCCTCGCCCACCCGACGATCGGCCGGTACGACCTGGCCGACGCCCTCGCCGACCGCCTCGTCGCGGCGGGCCGGGAGCACCTGGCATGGGCGCGGTGACGCCACCGCGGGAGTCCCCGGACGCGGCACCGGTCCTGCTCGCGGTCGACGCCGGGAACTCCAAGACCGACGTGGCCGTCCTGCTCGCCGACGGCACGGTCCTGGCCACCGCCCGGGGCAGCGGCTTCGGACCGCAGCACCGCGGCGTGCCGGCGGCGGTCGACGGACTGGGCCGCATCGTCGCGAAGGCCGCGGCGAAGGCCGGCGTCCGGCTTCCCGTCCACCACCTGACCGCCTGTGCGGCCAACGCCGATCTGCCTGTCGAGGAGCGCAGGCTCCGGGCCGAGGTGGACGGCCGGGGCTGGGCGCACACCGCCGCGGTCACCAACGACACGTTCGCCGTACTGCGTTCCTGCACCTCCGCCGCGGACGCGGTCGCGGTGGTGTGCGGCGCCGGGATCAACTGCGTGGGGCGTACCTCGGACGGACGCACCGCCCGCTTCCCCGCGCTCGGTCGCACCACCGGCGACTGGGGCGGCGGGGCCTGGTTGTTCGAGGAGGTGCTGTGGTGGTCCGTGCGCGCCGAGGACGGCCGCGGCCCCGCCACCGCCCTCGCCCGGGCCGCCGCAGGGCACTTCGGCCGCGCGCAGGCGACCGATATCGCGGTGGACGCCCACCTCGGCACGCTCCCCTGGCACCGGCTCCACGAACTCGTCCCGGTGCTCTGCGCGGTCGCCGAGGCGGGCGACGAGGTGGCGCTGCGGATCCTGGACCGGCAGGCCGAGGAGGTGGCCGTACTCGCCACCGCCGCGCTCACCCGGCTCGGCCGCCTGGACCGGGCGACCGACGTCGCCCTCGGCGGCGGCGTCCTCGCCGCCCGCCCGCCGCATCTGCTGCGCGGCGTCCGCACGCGCATGGCCGCACGCGCGCCCAGGGCCCGGCTGATCGTCGCGATCGTTCCTCCGATCGCCGGGGCCGCGCTGCTGGCCCTGGACCATGCCGCCGAGGCGGGGACGATCACGCGGCAGGCGCACGCCGCGGCCGAGACCCGCCTCCGGGCGGCATTCTCCGACTCCCCGGAACGCGGCCAAGGAGGTCGCCGAACCCTCGCCTGAAACCGGTCGAATGCTGCCGTATCGCTGTCCGCCGGCTTCCGGATGTTCGACGAGAGGTAGGGGCAGGTTCGCTCCGACGCCAGACGTCCGTCTTCTTGCGTCGATGTGATCACCGGCGAAACCCTGTTTTCCGGACAGTGAGGCGGAGTTCCATGTCACGTCCCCAACTCTCCCGTCGCGGATTCCTCGGCATCTCGGCGGCCGGCACCGGTGCCGTCATGCTCGGCACCGGCGCCTGGTCGGCCTCGTCCGCCTACGCCGCACCGAGCGGCATGGGCCACCCCTTCTCCCTCGGCGTCGCGTCGGGCGATCCCACCCACGACGGCGTCGTGCTGTGGACCCGGCTGGCGCCCGACCCGTTCGCGGTGGACGGCCGCGGTGGCATGCCGGACCGCCCGGTGCGGGTGGCGTACGAGGTCGCCCTTGACCCGCGGTTCCGTGCCGTGGTGCGCCGCGGCAGCGTGGTCGCCACCCCCGAACTCGGCCACTCCGTGCACCCGGAGGTGTCCGGACTGGCCCCCGGACGGGAGTATTTCTACCGGTTCCGGGTTGGCAACGAGATCAGCCGCGTCGGCCGCACCCGTACCGCGCCCCACCCGTTCGCCATGCCGCGACGCCTGCGGTTCGCCTTCGCGTCCTGCCAGGCCTGGCAGGACGGGTACTACACCGCGTACGAGCACCTGGCGAACGAGGACCTCGACCTCGTCGTCCACCTCGGCGACTACCTCTACGAATACGGCGTCGGGACCAACAAGCGCGGGGTGGTCACCGACCCCCGGTTCCACACCGAGACGGTGGACCTGGCCCGCTACCGCCTGCAGTACGCGCTCTACAAGTCGGAGGCGCCGCTGCAGAACGCCCACGCCCAGCACGCGTGGATCCAGACGATGGACGACCACGAGGTGGACAACAACTGGGCCGCCGACATCCCGGAGAACCGGGACCCCAAACAGGGCAACGACACCACCGAGCGGTTCCTGAAGCGCCGCACCGACGCGTTCCAGGCTATGTACGAGAACATGCCGCTGCGCGCAGGCCAACTCCCCAAGGGCCCGAGCGTGCGCCTGCACCGGCGGCTGCCGTACGGCCGCCTCGCCGACTTCACCATGCTGGACACCCGCCAGTACCGCTCCGACCAGCCGTGCGGCGACGGCGGCGGCACCACTTGCGACGACCGGTTCGACCCGGACCGCACGATGCTCGGCGGCAAGCAGCGCGACTGGCTGCTGGACGGCTTCCGCGCGTCGCGCGCCCGCTGGCAGGTGCTCGGCAACCAGGCGCCGATGATCCAGACCGACCGCAACCCCGACCCGGCGGTCACCGACGTCTGGTACGACCCGTGGGACGGCTACGTCGCGGAGCGCAACCGGCTCCTCGCCGCCGCGCGCGAGCGCGGGGTGCGCAACCTGGTGGTCATCACCGGCGACCGGCACCAGAACTACGCCGCCAACCTGCACCTGGACTACGCCGACCCGCAATCACCCGTCGTCGGCTCGGAGTTCGTCGGCACGTCGATCACCAGCGGCGGCGACGGCTACGACGTCGACACCGCGGGCCAGGCGTTCCTGGACGCCAACCCCCACATGAAGTTCTTCAACGCGCAGCGCGGCTACGCCTCGGTGACCGTGACGCCCGACCAGTGGCGCACCGACTACCGCGTGCTCGACTACGTCACGCGCCCCGGCTCACCGATCCGCACACGCGCGACCTTGGCCGTGCAGGACGGCGTACCGGGCGTGCACCTCGCCTGAAGCCAGTCGCGAAGTCCGGTGCGCGGACGGGCCGCGCCCGCGCACCGGACCTCGCGGCACAGGGCTCGCGGCACAGGGCCCTCGGCACTCGGCGTCGTGGCACAGGCGCTTCTCTACGGCTTGGCGTCCTCGGCGGCGTACGACAGCAGGCGCTCGGCGCGCAGCCGGATCCACGCTCGGGGCCAGTCCCCCTCGACCACGGCCCGGACGTCCTCCGGAGCGTCCTCCAGCGGCAGCGTCTCCGTCGGCCCTTCGAGGATCACCACGATGTGCGCGTCGCCGTCGGCCTCGGCGACGACGAGTGTCAGCCAGGGCTGTTCGCGGAGGTTGCGGGCCCGCACCGAACCGGACACGGTCGGCAGCCAGAACGTGGTCCCGCGTCGGACGTACATCGACATCGCGGCGTGCGGGCGGCCGTCCGGGCGCGCGGTGCCGACGACGGCGTACGTGCGGCGGTCGAGGTACGCCGCCAACTGCTCGGCGGTCAGCCGCCGCTCGGGCGGGTAGGTGCTGTCGGTCGCGGGCGTGGCCTTGGCGAACGTCCGGTCCTGGAGGTCGGCGAGGGTGTGGCTCATGGCCGATCACTACCCCTCGCCGACCGTTGTGCCACACTCGCGCCTCCCCGACGCCCCTGGTGCCCGCGTCCGACGCGCGGGCGAGGTCGTGCGCTAACGGCTGCGGACCGCGCGTACGGCGCCGGCGCCGAGCAGGCCCACGGCCGCGACGGCGGCCCACAGCCAGGCGTTGCCCGGTGACAGCCAGCTGGCGTCGTCCGGTTGCTCGTCGGCGACCCGCACCGTGGCACCGCCGGGCAACGACGAGGTGCCGCCCGTCGGGACGGGAGCCGGCGTGGGCGGCGGGGCAACAGTCGGGGGAGGAACCGGGGGTGAGGCCGGAGCCGGGGGTGGCGGAGCCGCGGCCTCGGTCCGAGGCGGCGCTGCGGGGGCTGCCGGGGCTGCCGGGGCTGCCGGGGCTGCCGGGGCTGCCGGGGCTGCGGGAGCACGTACGGAATCCGGCCGGTTCTCCCCGTGCAGCATCACGCGCCATATGACGCTGTCGGCGCCCTCGCTGCCGAACAGCACCGCGGCGCCGTCCGGCCGGAAAGTGACCGACTCCCCCTGCCTCTGCACCGGGCTGTCGACACTGCCGATCCACTTGCCCGGCGCGGAGTACATGTCGGAGCTCAGGTAGCCGCGCAGGATGAACCGCGAACCGTCGGGTGAGTAGGCGCCGTCGGTGACCATGGCCGGCGCCTTTGCCGTCCGTGTAAGGGTGTTCACCGCGTCCGCGCGCAGCGGTCCCGAGGCCGTGTAGATCCCGCCGCCCGTGAGGGCCTTGGTCGCGACCAGGATGCGGTCGGTGGACGGATGGACCATCAGCGCCTCGGCGTCGCGAGGCCCGTCCTCGTAGGCAATGCGGTAGCGCACGGGCGTCAGTTGGGTGTCCCGCAGGACGTCCGGCTCGCGGACCCGGTAGATCGCCACGTCCGTACGCCGTCCCCGGTTGTCGCCGATGTCGGCGACGTACAGGGCGGGTTCGCCGTTCTCGTCCTTGCCGAGGGCGATCGCCTCCCAGTCCACGGCGTTCGCGCCGGCCAAAGTGACCGTCGCCTTGACGGTCCCGTCCGTGCCGACCGCGAACAACTGCGGCTTTCCGCCGCTGTCGTTGTGGGTCCAGAACACCCCGGGGTGCCGGGAACTCGCCGCGAGACCGCTGGACTCGGTGATGCGCGCATCGCTGATCGTCGCGACCTTGCCGTCGCTCTCCGCGGCAGCGGGTACGGCCGCGGCCAGGGCCAGCCCGACGGCCGACACCACAGCGGTTGTCCCTCGTCTCATGCCCGCCACTTTCCCAGGCATGGGAGCCGTCGCCCGCCCCGCAGCCGATCAACGCGAATCGTCCCACGCAATCGCCACCTTCGGAGCCGCTCACGAGGCGACCCGGCGCCCCCGCCGACCTACAGCGCTTGCCCGTCCACCGAGACCGCCGCCTTGGTGTCGTAGAAGCACAGGTGCCCCTTGATCAGGGCCACCTCCGCCAACGGCTCCGGATAGGCCCAGGCCACGTCCTCCGTCACCCGCCCGGCACCGTCCCGGTAGGACCAGTACGAGGCGTCGCCCTTGAACGGGCAGTGCGTCCGCGTGTCCGCCGGCTGCAACGCGTCCAGCGCCACGTCCTCCGGCGGCAGGTAGTACCGGACGGGCATGCCCGTCTCGTGCACCAGTACCGGCCGCCGCGACTCGGCCACCACCCGCCCGTCGATCTCGACCCTCACATGCTGCGCTCCCGCAACCGCCTTGACGGTGTGTCCTGCTCGCACCACAAGCCACTCCTCGTTCCCAGTAGTCCCGACGGCTCCGGGCCGCCGCACGCCTACCCCTCCCCAACACCCGCCCGACCGGGCCGATTCCCCGCCGCCCGACCACCGCCGCGGCTCGCCTCTGTCGGTCACGAAGTCCCTTGCACGGTAAGGGTTGTAGGTCGTCCGGACGACGGATATCCGGTTGGCGGGGCCCGAGGATCGCACGAAAGATTGGGGTCGGCCCCAGACTACGGATGGGACGCTTGTTACTGGCTATTAACTATGGTTGGTTGGGGAATGTCCGTGGTCCGTCGGGAGGGGCGTCGCATGACCGGGGAAATACGCTTTGCCGTGCTCGGTCCGGTACGGGCCTGGCGGGACAACTCGGAGCTCCGCACGGGCGCGCCGCAGCAGCAGGCGGTGCTGGCCGCACTCCTGCTGCGCGAGGGGGCACAGGTGTCGACGTCCGGGCTGATCGACGCGGTGTGGGGTTCGGTGCCGCCCCGGTCGGCGGCGGCGACCGTGCGCACGTACATCTACCGGCTCCGGCAGTCGTTGGACGACGGCGGCGAGCGGCTCATCGCGTCGATCAGCGACGGGTACGCCCTGCGGCTCGGCGCCGATGCCCTCGACCTGGCGCGCTGCCACGCGTGGCTGGCCCGGTCGCAGGCCGCGCGCGAGGAGGGCGGCACGGCGCTCGCGGCGGTGTGCCTGCGGGAGGCGCTCGCGCTGTGGGCGGGTACGCCGCTGGCCGGGGTGCCCGGGCAGTTCGCGGCGTCGTGGCGCGCCGCGCTGGCCGACCTGCGGCTCGCTCTGACCGAGGAACTCCTCTCGCTGGAACTGGAGTTGGGACGCCACGTGCGGGCGGCGGCGGAGCTGTCCACGCTGGTGGCCGAGAATCCGTTACGCGAGCGCCTGCGTGAACTGCACGTATTGGCGCTCTACAGTTCGGGCCGGCAGGCAGCCGCGCTCGCCGCTCTCGAAGACTTCCGGCACCTGCTCCGCGACGAACTGGGTGTCGACCCGGGGCCCGGGCTGCGCCGGGTCCAGCGCATCGTGCTGACCGGGCAGCAGACGTACGCCGAAACGTTTCCGGCCACGTGTCCCGCACCGCCTGCCCCGGCTCTCCCGGCCCCGCTGCCCGAAGGCCCGCCCCTGCCGCCGAGCGGTTGCCCGGGGCCGGGCCGGTGTGCCGCGGCGGCCGCCGCGGCCGCCGCACCGGGGTTCCCGGCGGTGCCGACGGCTCAGCCCACCGCGCCCGGCACGTCGCGCAGCGCCCCGTCCACGAGGGCGCCCGCCGCTCCCGTGTAGCGCTCCGGATCGCACAGGTCCCGCAGTTCTTCCGGCGGGACCAGCCCCTTGAGCTCCGCCGCGTCCGCCAGAACGTCGCCGAGTGGCAGCCCCGCCTTCCGCGCCTCGTCGGAGGCCTCGGAGAGCAGCCGCTTGGCGGCGGCCTTGCCGAGGAGCGGCGCGAGAACCGCGGCGATGCGCTCCGAGACGAGCTGCCCGCCCGTCAGGTCGACGTTCGCGCGCATCCGGTCGGCGTGGACCTCCAGTCCGGCGGCCAGCTCGACGGCGGTGTGCGTCGCGCCGCCGGCCAGACGCAGGCACTCGCGCAGGAGTTGCCATTCGGCCTGCCAGCCGCCGCCCGAACGTTCGTCCTCCGACACCAGGGACTGCGTCAACCCGGCGGCGAGCACCGGTACTTGCAGGGCCGCACTGCGGATCATCGTGGCCAGCACGGGGTTGCGCTTGTGCGGCATGGCCGACGAACTCCCGCGACCGGCGACCGCGGGCTCGGTGACCTCGCCGACCTCCGTCCGGGTGAGGATCTGCACGTCGACGGCGAACTTGCCGAGCGCGCCCGCGGTGAAGGCGAGCGCCGCCGCGAGGTCGGCCATCGGCGTACGCAGCGTGTGCCACGGCAGGCGCGGGCACACCAGGCCGGTCTCGGCGGCGAACTCCCGTGCCAGTCGCGCGTGGTAGGTCTCGCGTTCGGAGTCCGCCGGGTTGTCGACACGGGCGAACTCCAGGTATCCGGCGAGGGTGCCGGCGGCCCCGCCGAGCGAGATCGGCAGGCCTTCCCGGCGGACCCGGCCGAGCCGGTCCTCGGCGGCGAGCACCAGTTCGCGCCATCCGGCGGCCTTGAGGCCGAAGGTGGTCGGGACCGCGTGCAGGGCGAGCGTACGCCCGGCCATGACGGTGTCCCGGTGCGCCGCCGCGTGCCGACGCAACTCCTCGGCCACCGAACGGAGATCGGCGCGCATGAGGTCGAGGGCATGGGCCGCGACCAGCATCGCGCCGGTGTCGAAGACGTCCTGGCTGGTCGATCCCCGGTGCACGTATTCGGCGGCGACCGGATCGACCTCGGCGACCAGGCCGGTGAACGCGCGCACCAGCCCGACGATCGGGTTCGCCGTCTCACGTGCCGCCAACGCCAGTTGCCGCACGTCGAGTTCGCCGTTGCGGGCGACCGCGGAGATCACCTCGGCGGCCGCCGAAGGCACCACTCCCAGGCGCGCCTGGGCCCGCGCGAGCGCCGCTTCCGCCGCCAGCATCGCGGCCAGCCACGCGCGGTCGCTCACCGCGGCCTCGACCGGCGTACCAGCGCGCACCGGCGACAGCAGCCCCGCGTCGACCAGCACATCGCGGTCGGACAGTTCCCAGGTCACGTGACCACCCCCAAGTCGACCCGACGCCTCGGCCGCCGTCCGCCACGACGCGGCGGCCATCATCGTGCCATCACTTGGGCGCCTCCTGGAGGGGCTCGTGCCGGGGAGCGGGTTCGCCGTCGGTCTCGCGGATACCCCAACGGGCGTACCAGGGCCGGGCGAAGCGCGGGGCCCACCAGTTGTACTCGCCGAGCAGCCGCATGGTCGCGGGGACCAGCAGCACCCTGACGACCGTGGCGTCGACGATGATCGCGGTGGCCAGTCCGACCCCGATGATCTTCACGATGAGCAGGTCCGCGGTGGTGAACGCGCCTATCACCACCACCAGGAGCAGCGCGGCCGCGGTGATGATGCGGCCGCTGCGCTGCAGCCCGATCGCGACCGCCTCGCGGTTGTCGCCGGTGAGGTCGTACTGCTCCCGCACCCGGGAGAGCAGGAACACCTCGTAGTCCATGGAGAGCGCGAACGCGACGCCCAGGATCACGATCAACTGGACGACGTCGATGTTGCCGGCCGCTGTGAAGTCCAACGGTCCGCTCAGGTGCCCGTCCTGGAAGACGAACACCACGACGCCGAACGCGGCCAGCAGGTTCAGGATGTTCATCAGGATCGCCTTGATCGGCAGCACCACGGACCCGAAGGCGAAGAACAGCAGCACGAACGTGGCGACGACCATGATCGCCAGCATCCAGGGCAGCCGTTCGCCCAGCATGTCGAGCAGGTCCGCGAACACGGCGGTGTTGCCGCCGACGTGAGCCTCGCCGCCGGGCGGCGCCGGGACCGCGCGTACCGCCTGGACCAGGTCCCTGGCCTGCTCGGAGATCGCCTCGATGCCGAACCTCGCGTCGATCTTGGCGGAACTGCCGACCGCACCGGTCACCTCGGCCCCGGCGATGCCGGGTATCGCGCGCACGCGCCCGAGGTAGTCGTCGAGGGCGGCCCGGCCCTCCGGCGACTGCACCGGCGAGGCCAGCACCACGGCGATCTCGACCTGGTTGGTGATGTTCTTGCCGAACTCGGTGTCGAGCGTCTCCTGCGCCTGCCGGCTGTGCGAACTCGTCGGCATGATCCGGGAGTCGAGCCAGCCGTACGACACGTGGAGGTACGGCAGGCCGAGCAGCACCAGCAGCCCGGTCACCGCGACGGCGACCTGGATCGGACGCCGCATCACCGCGCGGGCGATGCGCTCCCAGTTCCCGGGCTTGTCGGCGGGCCGGACGCGCGCCCGCCGCGGACGCCAGGCGGCCGCGCGCGGGCCGAGCATCGCCAGCAGCGCCGGCATGACGGTGAGCGAGAAGACCACCGCGAGCAGCACCGCGGCGATGCCGCCCAGGCCGAGCGACCGCAGGAACGTCTGTGGGAACACGAACAGGCTGGACAACGCCACGGCGACGGTGACGGCCGAGACCGCGATGGTGCGGCCCGCGGTGCGCATCGTGGCGAGCAGCGCCTCGGGGACGTCGCGTCCCGCGTCCATCTCCTCGCGGAACCGGCTGACCACGAACAGGCTGTAGTCGATGGCCAGTCCGAGGCCGAGGAGGGTGACGATGTTGACGGCGAAGACCGACACGTCGGTGACGTAGGTGAGGGTCCGCAGCGCCGCGAGCGAGCCGACGATCGCGAGGATGCCGATGACGACCGGCAGCGCCGCGGCGCGCACGTTGCGGAACAGCACGATCAACAGCAGGAACAGCACGGGGAGCGCGAGGCTTTCGGCTCTCTTGAGGTCCTTGCGGATCTGCGTGTTGACCTCGTCGAACAGCGCGGCCGGTCCGCCCACGGTGACGTCGAGGTCGGGCGACTCGAGGAGGTCGGCGATCTCGGTGTAGTTGTCGGTGCGTTCCGCCTCGTCGCCGCCGGCCATCTGCAGCGCCGCGAAGGTGGTGTGCCGGTCCCGGCTGACCAGTTCGTCCCGCCGAGCCGTCCAGAAAGAAGTCGTCTTCTGGACGTGCTCGGCGGGCAGTCCGGTCAGCACCCGTTGGGCCGCCTGCTCGTACGCGGGGTCGTCGACCGTCCACCGGTCGCTCCGGAAGACCACGACGACGTCCGCGTCCGCCTGCCCGCCGGTGTCGCGGCGCAGTTCCGCGGCCCGCGAGCTCTCGCTCTCGGCGTAGGTGAACCCCGTCCCGGTCAGGTGGTCGAAGACGGTGGCCCCCCACAGGCCCGCGAGGGCCGCGAAGAGCACCGCGCCGACGACGATCGCGCGGCGGCGGCGGTAGGCGAGGCGTCCCAACAGGTCGAGCACCGCGTCAGGTCCAGCGTCCGATACCGATGCCCTTGGCCCCGAGGAGTTGCTCGCGCAGGTCGAGCCGGCGAACCTTCCAGGTGCCGGTCCTCGGGAAGTCGTCGAACGAGATCTGCCGGCGGGCCGCCAGCTTCGGCAGGTCGACGATGGCGTCGGCCCACTCCTGGTCGCCGATCGGCACGTCGTCGTAGGTGCTCACCACCGGCACCGGCAGCTCGCCGGCCTGCGGCAGGATGATCACCTCGGAGGTCTGCGGCAGCCGGTCGAGGATGACGTCCTCGATGGCGATGCCGCTGACCGCGTCGTTGTTTTCGTTGTCGATGCGGTCGACCTCGCGGTCCACCAGGCGGACCGCGCCCCACCGGTTCATCAGGCCGAGGTCGCCGGTGTGCCACCACCGGCCGTTGACCTTGATGTCGTGCCGCTCCTGCTCGGCCACGTACGCGAGGCAGCGGCCGGGCTGGCTGATCTCGATCAGGCCGATCTGGTTCGGCTTGAGCTTGCGCCCGGTCGTCGGGTCCACCGCGCGGAGCCGGCAGTGCGGGAAGAGCGCCCAGCCCAGCAGCTGCGTGGGCGGCGGCAGGTGGCCGCGCTTGCGCACCATGAAGCGCAGGTACGGGCGCATGCACAGCACGCCGTTCTCGCTCTGGCTCCACGACTGCACCCAGAACGGCAGCTTGACGTCCGTGGCGCTCATGAACAGCCGGATCGTCCGGGTGTGGATCGCGTCGAACGAGTTGAGGAACAGCCGGACCTGCTTGAACAACCGGGCCGGGTCCCGCGCCAGCGGCTCCCACGACATGTAGATGTTGGGGAGCGTCTCGACCAGGTTCGGCCGGTACTCCGCCAACATCCGGCGGGCGGTCTCGATGGACGGGTCGCCCACCCACAGCATGCGCGGCGTGGTCGTCGCGACCGCCAGCGTGAACGTGGTGAGGCGCTCGTGCGTGAACGGGTCGCAGAAGAGCATCGTGTCCTTCTTGCCGAGCCACCGCGGCCAGCGGTTACTCTCCACGACGCCCATCGAGTACACCGACTCGGCCGAGTGCATGACCAGCTTGGGGTAGCCGGTCGTGCCCGACGTGTGGGTGATGATCATCGGCTCCTTGTACTCGCGCAGGCGCGGCACGGCGGCCGGGGCGCCGTGGAACGACGCGAGGTCCTCGATGTCGGGCCGGTCCGGTGCGCCGTCCACGCTGATCGTCCTGACGGTGTACGTCGAGACGACCTCCTTGCTGATCTCGCAGCGCTCGATGTGCTCACTGTCGGTCAGCAGGAACGGCTTTTCCAGGCGCTCCAGCAGGATCCGCACGACGTCGCCGCCGTACGTCCCCGACAGCAGGGCCGGGATGGCCCCGAGGCGTGCCACCGCACTGGCGGTGACGAAGATGTCGAAGTGGTTGGACTTCATCACGGCGACCCGGTCCCACGGCCGCACCCCGGCGGCGTGCAGCCACGAGGCCATCTTGTCGACGAGCTCGGCCCATTGCACGTTGGTGCGCGTGCAGCCGTTGTCCGGGTCGATGTCCGGGGGCCGGTCGACGATCATCGTCTGGGTGGGGTTGCGCTGCGCGGTCACGTGCCAGAGCTCACCGAGCTTGGCGACGGCCGGCTTGCGGGCCCCGGGGTGCAGGGTCTTGGTGGCTCGGGTGGGCGTGAACTCGGTGAGGAAGCGCGGCTTGGGCCGCGCCTCCTCGACCGCGTCCCCCGCGAACGGTGTGGAGCCGTTGGGCTGTGTCACGGTGCTCTTCCCTCCTTGGGGGATCGGCGTGGGGTCAGGCGAGGGCGGAGGCAAGCCCCATGTCCTTGAGCCGGTTCTCGTGGATCCGGAACGTCATCTCCAGCGTCTTGCCGATGCGTTCGTCGGGCGTGGTGTCCAACAGCTTGCGTCCGGGCCACAGTTCGTAGTCGGCGAGGAGGTCGGCGTGCTGCTCCATGCCCTCCTGGAACAGCGCTTCCCAGGACTGCTGCTGCTGCATCACGGGGAGTTCGTAGAACAGGTGCATGCCGCCGCGCACGATCTCGGCGATGCGCTCGGTCTCGTCGGGGTTGTCCGCCAGGTGGCGGCGCACGATCGAGCTGCCCACCGCGAGGTGCCGGACCTCGTCGATCCCGGCACCCTTCTGGATGTCCGCCATGACCGGGTCGAGCGGCCGCCACTTGAGCTCGCTCTGCTCGAACGCCGGTGCCAGCACACCTTCCACCAGGGTGGTGAGCAGCACCACGGCGCCGTAGAAGTCGTGCTGGTCGCGGATCACCGGGAGGACGTACTCCTCCAGCGGGGTGATGATGGTCGCCCGGTCGTGGGCGTTGAGTTCGTCGAGGCGGGCGTCACGTTCCTCTCGCGGGACGCCGAGGTCCACCAGGTGCTCGCGGAAGACCATGGCGTGGCGGGTCTCGTCGATGAGCTGCGTCGCGTAGAACTCCATGCACGCCAGGTTCGGGGCGTCCAGGACCAGGTACCCCAGCGACCCGGCGGCGCGCTCCTCGGCGAGCGTGCGGAACGCCACCTCGCGGACCAGCACGTCGTGCAACGGCCCCGGCTCACGGACGAGTTCGGGGGTCGTCACGTCCGGCAGGTGGCCTTCGGCGTGCCCGCGCAGCGTGCCGTACGGCACGTTGTCGAACCAGTAGCGCAGCCCGCACTGCTCGGCGGTGAGCACGAGTTCGTCGCCCCCGTCGAACAGGGCGCGTGCGGTGTCCCAGTCCGCCTCCGGGGCGTACTTGCGCGTACCGCCTTCGGGTCCGGTGCGGTCGGTCATTGCTGGCTCCCGTCTGTCTGTCGTGCGCGTCGGTCGTGCCGTGGAGTCGGGCCGGGCACGGGTGCGGTCAGCCGACCAGCACCGGCCCGGTGCCTTCCAGGTAGTCGAGGAGCGAGGGCGCGGTCCGCGACCGGGACGGCGGATGGAACCCCAGGCAGTGGTACGCGGCGGCGTAGTAGGCGACTTCGTCCCCGCCGATGAAGGCCATGCCGCCCAGGAGTTCGATGGCCTTGGCGCCGGCGTCGTTGATGGCGTCCTGGGCGGCGTACCGGGCGATGAGCACCTCGGCCAACGCGTTGTTGCCGGCCGCCCCGTCGGCGATCCGCTGCGCGATCGACTCGAGGAGGAGCGCCGCGGACTCCAGCCGGCAGGCGACCGCCGACCGTTCGGAGGCCGAGCCGCGTTTCTCGTTCAGCGCGCGCTCGACCAGGGTGCTGACCGCGCCGAGGTAGCCGGCCGAGATGAGGAGTTCGAACCACAGGAAGCCGACGGTCTGGAGTTCGTCGAGGCCGTCGCCCTCGCGCGCCTCGGTGCGGACGACCAGTTGCTCTTCCACGTGGACGTCGGTGAGCCGCACCTCGTCGCTCTCCGCGCCGGCCAGCACCCGGCTGCCCCAGAACGGATGGCGGGTGATGCCCTCGGCGGTCGACGGGATGAGCAGCACCGCAAGCTCGGGCTCGCCGTCCTGGCCCGGCACCGTCAGGGCCGCGGTGAGCAGGTCCATGGAGTGCGCGAGGCTGCACGGCTTCTTCGAGCCGTTGACGCGGTAGCCGCCCTCGACCGGCACCGCGCTCATCGTCGGCGACAGGATGCCCTGCTCGGTGCGCCCCTCGGCGAAGCCGGACGCCACCAGCAGGTTCTCCTGCGCGACGGCCTCCAGAAGCGCCCACTCCAGCCCGGACTTCTGCAGGCTGTCGGCGAGGGTGAAGAGGGTGGCGACGGAGAAGTGGTGCATCGTCGAGGCGACCGCCAGGGACGGCGACGCCGCGCCGATCGCCCGTAGCGCGCGCATGGCCTCCAGAGGCCCCGCGCCCAGTCCGCCGTACTCGGTGGGGATCACCAGGGCGGGACCGCGGCTCTTGCGGAACAGTTCGATGACGGGGCTGCCCGGTGCCTCGCGTTCGGCGAGGGGGACGCGGACAAGGGCGTCGACCAGTCCGGGCAGGTAGCCCTCGCAGGTCTCTCTCGCGTGGTCCAGGGATCGCATGCGTCGCCCTCCAGTCAGAGCAGGTTGAGCGCCGCGGAGCGGCGCAGTTTGCCCGACGACGTCTTCGGGAGCGTGGCGGGCGGGAGCACCACCACACGGGCCGGGCGCACCCCGACGTCGGAGAGCACGCGCGCGGCGACGGCGTCGCGGATCCGCTCGGCGGCTTCGGGGTCGGCGTGCTGCCGGGACTCGGCCAGGACGGCGAACCCTTCCTTCTGGATGCCGCCGGCGCCGTCCTCGGCCACCCGTACCGCGATCACGTTGCCGGCCCGGACGCCCTCGACCGCGGTCGCGGCACGCTCGATGTCGGTCGGGAAGATGTTGCGGCCGCCCATGATGATGACGTCCTTGCGGCGTCCGCAGATCACCAGGCGGTCGCCGACGAAGTAGCCGTCGTCGCCGATGTCGAGCCAACCGTCGGCGTCCGTGGCGGGTACGACGCCGTCCTCGGTGCAGTACGAGCCGGTCACCGAGGCGCCGCGCAGCTGCACCCCGCCGACCTCCCGCTCGCCCAGCACCTCGCCCTTCTCGCCGACGATGCGCGCGCTGACGGACGGCAGCACGTAGCCGAGCAGCGGGAACCGGCGCACCTCGGACGGTGCGGCGCCCGGGTCGGCCGGCACCGCGCGGCGGTCCTTCTCCAGCGCGGCGGCGTCGACGGTGTCGATGATCACGCCGTCGCCTTCCGACGCCATCGTGATCAGGACGCCGTTCTCGGCCGCGCCGTACACCGGCGCCAGCACGCGCGGGTCGAGGCCGAACCGCGCGCCGACGGTCTCCAGCATGTGCATGCCGTCGGCGTCGATGGGTTCACCGCCGTTGCCCATGATGCGCACGCACGACAGATCGAGCGAACCGGGCTCGGTGTTGGCGAGTTGACGGGCCATGAGCAGGTATGCGAAGTTCGGCGCGGCCGTGATGGTGCCCCGGTACTTGTGCATCAGCTCCTGCCACAGACCGGGGTATCGGAGGAACTCCACCGGGGTGATCGCGACGAGTTCCATGCCGGAGACCATCGATCCGATGAAGCAGCCGACCATGCCCATGTCGTGGAACAGCGGAACCCACGACACCAGGACGTCGTCGGGGCGTCCGAAATCCCGGGCCCGGGTGAAGTCCCGGAGATTCGCCATCAGGTTGCCGTGCGTGATGCGCGCGGCCTTGGGCTCGGATGTCGAGCCGCTCGTCAATTGCAGGAGGATCGGCGCGTCCTCGCCCACCTGGACGGGAGCGAACGTGGTGTCCGCGTCGGGCCGTTCCAGTTCCTCGATGAGGCGCGCGTCGTATCCGCGGGCCCGCAGCAGCTCGGCGACCGGTTCGTAGGGTCTGCCGAGGAGCACCAGACTCGCGTCGACCGTCCGCAGTGCGTGCAGCGTCGACGCCTGCCAGGCCTCGGGATTCGCGCGATGGCCGGGTTCGTGCAGCATCGTGGTGCTGCCGCCGGCCAGCCACACGGACACCGCGGCGTGGACCGCCTGGGACAGTTCGGCGCCGAGTATGGCCACCGCGTCCCCGGGGCGCAGTCCGCTCGCCACGAGTTCCGCGGCGCCGCCGCGAGCCTTCTCGACAATTTCCCGCCACTGGCGCCGGACGGGCTGGTGCGGTTCGCCGGTCGTCATGCCCTTCGGCGTTTCGGCCGCCACGGCGACGATGGTTTCGATGAACGTGCTCACTGCCACGCCTCCCCGCACCATGCCCCGAACTCGGTGTCGGAACTGGGCCCGAACTCTGTGTCGGACCAGGAAGCTACCGCCCCAATCCACGCCATCGTCCATGTTTCGGTCACCGCCCGGTCTCGGTGCCCGGGGGGCGATCGGTTACCGGCAGATGGGTGCCGATCGGGCGAATCTCGGTAGCTTCCCCGGGAGGTGGTGTCGTCGATGCCGGGATCTTCCGTGGGGTCTGCCGTGGGATCTGCTTTTTCTTCTTCTTTCCGCCGTGATCTGGCGGCGGCTTCCGACGCCGAACGGGCACGGGCGCTGGTACGCCTTGTGCGCGAGAAGGCAGCCGAGGTTCTGGACCGGCCCGGCGCCGACTCCATTCCACCGGAACGGAGCCTTGAGGAACAGGGGTTCGACTCGCTCAGCGCGCTCGAATTCGCCGAGTCCCTCAGCAGTGTGCTGGGCCTGCGCCTGGCCGCGACGCTGGTCTTCGACTACCCGACGCCGGTGGCGCTGGCCGAGCATCTGCGAGCCGAACTCGCGGCGCTGGACGCGGAGTCGGCTCCGGATGCCGGTGCGGCGGTTTCGGACCCGGCCGCTGGCCCGGCTCAGGGGGCCGGCCGGGCCGGCGAGCCGACGGACGACGACCCGATCGCGATCGTGGCGATGGCCTGCCGTTTCCCGGGCGGGGTGCGCTCCCCCGACGACTTCTGGCGGCTGCTGGCCGAAGGCCGCGACGCCATCGGCCCGTTCCCCAAGGACCGCGGCTGGGACGAGGACGACCTGTTCGCGGCGGCCCCGGGCCGGATCCCGAAATCGGCCGTCCGGGAAGGCGGATTTCTCTATGACGCGGCGGAGTTCGACGCCGAGTTCTTCCGGCTCTCGCCCCGCGAGGCGATCACCATGGACCCGCAGCAGCGCCTGCTGCTGGAGACGTCCTGGGAGGCGCTGGAACGGGCCGGCGTCGATCCGGCGGCGTTGCGCGGCAGCCGTACCGGCGTCTTCGCCGGCGTGGTGCAGAGCGACTACGCCCTGAGCCCGGACGAGGTGTCCGAGGACCTGTGGGGCCATCTGATGACCGGGAACGCGACGAGCGTCATCTCGGGCCGGGTGGCGTACTCACTGGGGCTGGAGGGCCCGGTGTTCTCGGTCGACACGGCGTGCTCGTCGTCGCTCGTCGCGCTGCATCTGGCCTGCCGCTCGCTGCGAGAGGGCGAGTGCTCCATGGCGTTGGTCGGCGGCGTCACCGTCATGGCGACGCCCGTGGTCTTCACCGAGTTCAGCCGCCAGCAGGGCCTGGCGCCGGACGCACGCTGCAAGTCCTTCGCGGCCGCGGCGGACGGCACCGCGTGGTCCGAGGGCGTCGGCGTGGTCGTGTGCGAGCGGCTGTCCGACGCGCGGCGGGCGGGCCGCACCGTGCTCGCGGTCGTACGCGGCAGCGCGATCAACCACGACGGCGCGTCCAACGGCCTCACCGCACCCAACGGGCCCAGTCAGCAGCGGCTGATCGGGCAGGCGCTGGCGGACGCGGGGCTCGGGCCCGCGGACGTCGACGCGGTGGAGGCGCACGGCACGGGCACCAGGCTCGGCGACCCGATCGAGGCGCAGGCGCTTCTGGCGGCGTACGGGCAGGACCGGGAACGGCCCTTGCTGCTGGGGTCGGTGAAGTCCAACATCGGCCATGCGCAGGCCGCGGCGGGCATCGCGGGGCTGATCAAGACGGTGCTCGCGATGCGGCACGGGGTACTGCCGAGGACCCTGCACGTCGACGAGCCGTCGCCGATGATCGACTGGTCCGCCGGGGCCGTGGAACTCCTCACCGAGGAGCGCGCATGGCCGCGGTCCGGTCGGCCGCGCCGCGCCGCGGTCTCGTCGTTCGGCATCAGCGGCACGAACGCGCACGTCATCGTGGAGGAGGGCACCCCCGTCGCGGACGCGTCCACCGCCCCGCCGGACTCCGCCGCGTTCGCCGCGGCCGGTCCGGCCGAGCTGCGCTCGGGCGCGTTCCCGGTCCCCTGGCTGCTTTCCGGCCGCACCCGCTCCGACATGCGCACTCAGGCACGGCAGTTGCACGAGTACGTCTCGGCCCGGCCGGACCTCGGCACGATCGAGGTCGGGGCGGCGCTCGCCACCACGCGCTCGGCGCTGGAGTACCGCGGCGCCGTCGTGGGCGGCACCCGGAACGAACTGCTGTCCGCGCTCGGCATCCTGGCCGACTCCGACGTGCCGTCGGCCGACGCGGGGATCGCGGAGGGGCCGAGCGGTGACGGGCCTGTGGTGTTCGCGTTCTCCGGGCAGGGCTCGCAGCGGATCGGGATGGGACGCGAACTGTGTCTGGCTTCGCGTGACTTCGCGGACGCATGGGACGAGGTGTGCGAGGCGCTGGACGGACACCTGGACCGTCCGCTGCGCGACGTCGTGCACGCCGAGCCCGGTTCGGCCGACGCCGCGCTGCTCGACGAGACCCTGTACACGCAGACCGGCCTGTTCGCACTCCAAGTGGGGCTGTACCGGCTGCTCCTGGCCCGGGGCGTACGCCCTGACTACCTGATCGGGCACTCGATCGGCGAGCTGACCGCCGCGCACGTCTCGGGCGTGCTGTCGCTGCCGGACGCCGCCGCCCTGGTCGCGGCGCGCGGCCGCCTGATGCAGGAACAGACCGCGGGGGGCGCGATGTTCGTCGTCCGCGCCACCGAGGACGAGGTGCGTGCGGAAGGCGGCATCGGTCCGGACATCAGCATCGCCGCCGTCAACGGGCCCGCGTCCGTGGTGCTCTCGGGCGAGACGGACGCCGTGGCGGAACTGGCCGCCGCGTGGCGTGCCAAGGGCCGGCTGAGCAAGCGCCTGAAGGTGAACCGCGCGTTCCACTCGCCGCTCATGGACCCCATGCTGGCCGAGTTCGAGCGCGTCGCAGAGCGGTTGTCGTACACCGCGCCGACGGTGCCCATCGTGTCCAACGTGACCGGTCGTCTGGCCTCGGCCGGCGAACTCGCCATGCCGAGCCACTGGGTGCGCCACGTCCGGCAGACGGTTCGCTTCGCGGAGGGTGTCGCGTGGCTGCGCGGCCAGGGCGCGGCGGCGTACGTCGAGCTCGGTCCGGGCCGCACGGCGACCGCGATGATCCAGGACTGCCTGGACGGCGACCCCGCGCTCGTCACCCCGACCCTGCGCGCCGACCGGCCCGAACCGGTGGCGCTCACCGGCGCGTTGGCGCGGCTGCACAACCAAGGCACCCGCGTGGACTGGGCGGGGGTCTTCGACGGGGCCCGACCCGCGGAACTGCCGCCGCACGCGTTCGCGCGCAAGCCGTACTGGCTGACCAAGGTGCGGCCCGGTGCCGGCGACGTCACGGGTGCCGGTCAGCGCTCGGCCGACCACCCGCTGCTCGGCGCGCTGGTCGAACTCCCCGACGACGAAGGCCTGGTCCTGACCGGCCGCATCTCACTTGACACCCATCCGTGGCTCGCCGACCACGCCGTGCTCGGTTCCGTGGTGGTGCCCGGCACCGCGCTGGTCGAGCTGGCCCTGCAGGCCGCCGACCGGAGCGGCTGCGAACAGGTTCGCGAACTCCTCGTGCAGACCCCCCTGGTGATGCCCGCCGAGGACTTCGTGCAGCTGCGCGTCGTGGTGCGGGCGCCGGACGCGGACGGGCTGCGCCCGGTCGCGGTGTACGGCCGGGTGGAAGGCGCGGGCGCCGACGAGGCGTGGACCTGCCACGCCACCGGTCGGCTCGGTCCCGACGACTCCGACGAGATGCCGGGTCGACTGGCGGTGTGGCCGCCGCCCGGCGGGGTCGCGATGGCGCTGGAGGGCTTCTACGCCGGGCTCGCCGAGCGCGGATACCGCTACGGCCCCGGGTTCCGCGGCCTGGTGGCCGCCTGGGAACGCGGCGACGAGGTGTTCGCCGAAGTGGAGCTGCCCGAGGAACTGCGCGAGCAGGCCGGCGCCTTCGCCGTTCACCCCGCCCTGCTGGACGCGGCCTTGCACGCGGTCGGGGTCGGCCGGGACGCCGACGACGACCGGGTGGCGCTGCCGTTCGCGTGGACCGGTGTCCACGTGCACGCAACCGGGGCCGCCTCGCTGCGGGTGCGGCTGACGCGACTGGACGGCGAGCGCATGGCGCTCACGGTGGCGGACAGCAGGGGCCGGCCCGTGGCCTCGGTCGGCGAACTGGCGTTCCTGCCGGTCGCGGCAGACCAACTGCGTGCCTCGGGCGGTGGAGCGTACGAGAGCTTGTTCCGTGTGCAGTGGGGTCCGGTGGGCCGCGGCACGCCCAGGGCGGGCCGGTTCGCCGTGGTCGAGGACGCCCCGACGCCGCTCACCGAGGTGTGGGCGGGCCTGGGAGTGCCGGTCGCGGCGGGGCTCGCCGCCCTGCCCGAGCCGGCGCCGGACACCGTGATCGTGCCGCTGGCCGCCGATCCCGTCCTGGTCAAGGGCGGCGACGCCGCCGCGCAGGCACACGAAATCGCGGGCCGGACCTTGGAATTGGTGACCACCTGGCTCGCCGACCCGCGCTTCGCGGAATCGCGCCTGGTGCTCCTGACCTCGGGGGCGGTCTCCGCGGTACCCGGGGAGCCGGTGACGGACGCCGCGGCCGCGGCCGCGTGGGGCCTCGTCCGCTCGGCCCAGTCCGAGAACCCCGGGCGCTTCGTCCTGGTCGACACGGACGCGTCGGAACGCTCGGCGGGCGCGATCGGCGGGGCGCTGGGCACCGGCGAACCGCAACTGGCGCTCCGGGCGGGCGACGCGCTCGTGCCACGCCTCGGCCGGGTGGAACGCGCGTCGGCGGAGCCCGCCGAGGCCCCGTTCGGCAACGGCACCGTACTGATCACCGGCGGCACCGGAGCTCTGGGCCTGCTGCTCGCGCGGCACCTGGCCACCGCGCACGGGGTACGCAACCTCGTGCTCGCGTCCCGGCGCGGTCCGGACGCGGAGGGCGTCGCCGCGTTCACCGCCGAACTGGCCGCCGCGGGCGCATCGGTGCGCACGGTCGCCGTGGACACCGCGGACCGCGAGGAGTGTGAGCGCCTGCTCGCCGGCATCCCCGGGACGCAACCGCTGACGGCCGTGCTCCATCTCGCCGGCACCCTCGACGACGGCCTGGTGCAGTCGCTGACCAGGGAACGCCTCGACGCGGTGCTGCGCCCCAAGGTGGACGCGCTCTGGCACCTGCACGAACTCACGCAGGACCGCGCGGACTTGGCCGCCTTCGTGGTGTTCTCGTCGGCGGCGGGCATCCTCGGCTCCCCCGGTCAGGCCAACTATGCGGCGGCGAACGCCTTCTCCGACGCGGTGGCGCAGCTGCGCCGCGCGGCGGGACTGCCCGCGCTGTCGCTGGCCTGGGGTGCGTGGGAGCAGTCCGGTGGCATGGCCGACCGTACCGGGGACACGCTCGCCCGCCGGGCGGCACGCAGCGGCATGGCGCTGCTGTCCGCGGAGGAGGGCCTCGCGTTGTTCGACGCCGCGCTCGGCGTACGGGACTCCCCGAGCACCTCCATCCGGGACGCCCGCCTGGCCGGCCAGGCCGCCGCCAGCACGCCCACCAGCCCGGCGAGGACCAGGAACACCCCCATGCGC
>NZ_JBSFVE010000004.1:408213-448093 GCF_053592165.1 Streptodolium elevatio | reverse complement strand
ACGCCCGGTCCCATTCCGAACCCGGAAGCTAAGCTCTTCAGCGCCGATGGTACTGCACTCGAAGGGGTGTGGGAGAGTAGGACGCCGCCGGAATTTACTTACAATTAAGGGGTTCCACCGCTCGGTGGAACCCCTTAATTGCGTTTGCAGATCTTTTTCAGTCCCGTAGGAATTCCCACCGGCGACAGCGTCAACACGCCTGGTGCGCCGGGCCTCTTCCGGTGCGGGACAATGGGAGTCGCGGCCGTGGTGACGGCCACGCCCGTTCGATGATCCGAGGAGTCAAACCCATGTCCAATCCCTCTGAGGGGCGACCGCATCGCCGTTCCGGTGGTTCGCAGAACTCGGGGGGTGCCGGTCGGCGCGGACCTGGTGGCGGCGGACGATTCTCGGGTGGTGGATCCGGAGGCGGTGGCGACCGCCGGCCGTTCCGCAACGACGGCGGTGGTTCGCGCGAAGGCGGCGAACGTCGTCCGCACCAGCCGCGCGACGACCGCGGCGGCAGCTCCGGCGGACGTGACGACCGGCGTCCCTCCTATGGTCAGCGTGACGGCGGCGGCGACCGACGTCCTCCGTACAACCGTGAAGGTGGCGCCAGTGGCGGGGGTGGCGGCGGTGGCGACCGTCGCCCGCCCTTCAACCGCGATGGCGGGGACCGGCGTCCGCCTTACAACCGCGACCGCGACGACCGTGGTGGGCGTGACGACCGCCGCCCGTCCTTCGGCGATCGCGACCGCGGCCGTCAGGGTGCTCCGGGCGGAAGCGGCGGGGCCGGCGGCGGTGAGCGTCGCTCGTTCAACCGGGATCGTGAGGACCGTGGTGGCGAGCGTCGTACGTTCCAGCCGCGTGACGACCGTCGTCCCTCTTACGGTGACCGGGGTGGGGACCGCGACCGGCGTCCGTCCTACGGCGACCGTGCCCCGGATCGTGACCGTCGTCCGTCGTACGGGGATCGGGACCGTCAGGGCGGTGGCAGTGGTGGTGGCGAGCGCCGCTCGTACCCGCCCCGCGACGACCGACGCCCCTCGTCCTACGGCGACCGCGACCGCGGCGCCCAGGGCGGCGGCAGTGGCGCCCAGGGCCGGGGAGGCCGCGAAGGCCGTCCTTTCCAGCGGGACAACCGCGACGACCGTGGTGGCGAGCGCCGTACGTTCCAGCAGCGTGACGACCGCCGCCCGTCCTTTGGCGACCGCGGCGCGGACCGGGGAGCCGACCGGGGACCGCAGCGTGGTGGCGACCGCGACCGGCGTCCGTCGTACGGCGACCGTGCCCCGGATCGTGACCGTCGTCCGTCGTACGGGGATCGGGACCGTCAGGGCGGTGGCAGTGGTGGTGGCGAGCGCCGCTCGTACCCGCCCCGCGACGACCGACGCCCCTCGTCCTACGGCGACCGCGACCGCGGCGCCCAGGGCGGCAGCCAGGGTGGCGGCGAGCGCCGTTCCTTCAGCCGGGATCGTGACGACCGTGGGGGAGAGCGTCGTACGTTCCAGCCGCGTGACGACCGTCGTCCCTCTTACGGTGACCGGGGCGGGGACCGCGACCGGCGTCCGTCCTACGGCGACCGTGACCGCGGCGACCGCCAGGGACAGTCGGGTGGCCGCGACGATCGGCGCCCGTTCCAGCAGCGTGACGACCGCCGTCCGTCTTACGGCGACCGCGGTGCCGACCGGGGAACTGACCGGGGAGCAGAGCGTGGTGGCGACCGCGACCGCCGTCCTTCGTACGGCGACCGCGGCCCGGATCGGGATCGGCGTCCCTCCTACGGGGACCGCGACCGCCAGGGCGGCGGCGCCGGCGGCGGTGAGCGTCGCTCGTTCAACCGGGATCGTGACGACCGTGGGGGAGAGCGTCGTACGTTCCAGCCGCGTGACGACCGTCGTCCCTCTTTCGGTGACCGGGGCGGGGACCGCGACCGGCGTCCGTCCTACGGCGACCGTGACCGCGGCGACCGCAACGACCGTGGCGACCGCGGGAACCGCCGTCCGTTCCAGCACGACGAGCGCGAGCGCCGTGGCGACCACTCGCCCATCGACCGGCTGCCGATCCCGGCGGACGTCACCGGCGAGGAGCTCGACTCCGCGGCACGCCGCGAGTTGATGAGCCTCCCGAAGACGCTTGCCGACGACGTCGCGAAGAACCTCGTGATGACCGGGCGCCTGGTGGACGAGGACCCCGAACAGGCGTACCTGTACTCGCGTGTGGCCCTGCGGCTCGCGTCGCGGGTTGCGGCGGTGCGTGAGGCGGCGGGGATCGCCGCGTACATGACGGGCCGCTACACCGAGGCGCTGTCCGAGCTGCGGGCTGCCCGGCGTATGACGGGTTCGGCGGAGCACTGGGCGGTCATGGCCGACTGCGAGCGCGGGCTCGGGCGTCCCGAGCGTGCGCTGCAAATGGCCGGCGCGCCTGAGGTCAAGGAGCTCGACAAGGCCGCCCAGATCGAGCTGCGCATCGTGGCCGCCGGCGCGCGCCGCGACATGGGCCAGCTCGACGCGGCCGTCGTCACGCTCCAGGTGCCCGAGCTGAACGCGCAGGGCACGAAGGAGTGGACGGCACGGCTGCGGTACGCGTACGCCGACGCGCTCCTCGAGGTCGGGCGTGAGGACGAGGCACGCGAATGGTTCGCACGTGCGTCGGACGCGGACGCGGACGGCTCGACGGGAGCCGCGCAGCGGCTCGCGGAGCTGGACGGCCTGGAGTTCGTCGACGCGTACGACCCCGAACTCGACGACATCGACGAGGAGATTGACGAGATCGAGTCGTCGCGCGGTGACCGCGAGGGCGCCCGCCGCGACAACCGTCCTGCCGCGGATGACGTCCGCGACGAGGGCGAGGACGAGGGCGAGATCGACGTCTTCGCCGACGACGACCTCGATGACGACGACGATCTGGAACCCGACGACGTCGTGGACGTTGACGCCGACGACGTCGAGCGGGACGACGAAGAAGACGACCAAGAAGACGACGAGGACGATGACGAGGACGACGAAGCCCCGTCCGACTCCGACTCCGATTCCGAGGCGGACGACGACGCCGACAAGCGCGACTGACGCCCGACGCACGACACGTCGTCGGCTCAGCCGATAGACGGGCGAGTGGCCCGGCACCGGATTTCCCGGTGCCGGGCCACTCGCTTTTGTGCGTCCCTCACACGGACCCCCGCAGGGATCTGTCCGTCCGTCAGGTCGAGGTCCCGGCGCCACTGGTCACGGTCAGCTTGGCCGTTGCCTCGCGTCCGCTGCTCACGCCTCGCGCCTTGACGGTCGACGTGCCGGAGGTGTCGCCGGCGTACTCGGTCACCGTGACCTTCCCGGAGGAGTCCGCCGTCGCCAGTGCCACGGTGCCTGCCGAGACGCCGGTGCGGGTGACCTCGATGTCCTCGTCGGCCTTGAACCCGGTCAGCACGATGTCGACGTCGCCGCCGACCGCGACGGTCGCCGGGCGCAGGGTCATCTTGGCGGTGGGCGCCGGGGCGCTGGGCGACGAACCGTCCGCGGTGACCGTCAGCGTGGCGTTTGCGGCGGCGCCATTGTCGGCGCCCTTCGCCTGGAGGCTGTACGTCCCCGGCCCCTGGTCCTCGGTGAGCTTGAGTGTCGCGGTACCGGTGTCGTCCGCTTCGGCCTGGCCCAGCTTGGCGGGTTCGTCTCCGGTACGCGTGAACAGCACGTTCTCGCCGGGCTCGAAGCCGGTCGCCTTTGCGGTGAACGTGCCGCCGTCCGCGACCGTCGTGGGCGCGAGGGCGAGTTGGGGCCCGCCGGGGGTGCCGCCGCTGCCGCTCGGGACGGGTTCGACGTCCTCCGGCTTGGCGACGGTCAGTTCGGCGCTCGCGGTCAGGCCGCTCTGGGAGCCGTGTGCGTAGACGGTCTTCTCGCCGGTCTTGGCGTCGGCGTCTGTGGTGATCGTCGCGGTGGCCGTGCCGTTCTTGTCGGCGGTGGCCACGGCGTACGGCTTGTTCTTCGCGTCCTTCGCGTCCTTCGGGCCGAAGTTGACGGTCTCGCCTGGGCGGAAGTTCGATGCCGTGGCCTGGTACTCCGCTCCCGGGACGACCTCGGCCACGGAGAGCATCAGGTCGGGTTCCGGGACGATCTTCGCGCCGGCCCGGTCCGCGTCGCCCGCGCTGCCCTGGGGCCGCTCGATGCTGGTGTCGTCGGCGACGTCGAGGTTTGTGAGCTTGAACGTCGCGACCTCGTCCTTGACCGGCTTGACCTTGCGGACCTTGTCGGGGCGGTAACGGCCTTTCCAGCCGGGGTCGTTGATCTTGACGTCGATGTTCTCGATCTTCGCCTTACTGGCGCCCAGCGGATTGCCGCAGTTGCATTTCACCGCGGGCAGGCCGTTCGCCCGTACGAGGACGGCCATTCCGGCGGGCAGCAGCGACTCGTACGCGTCCGCCTTGCCCTTGGTGAACCGGTGGTTCTTGACCAAGGTGTCGAATCGCAGCGTCACCGGGGTCAGGGCGTTGATGAATTTCGGGATTTCGTCGACCTGGATGCCCATGACCCGCGCCCACTCGGCGGCCTTCTTGGCATTGGCCGGGGCGGTCAGAAAGGCGATGAGCTGCTTCTTGTCGCAGACACTGGCCTTCAACGAACCGCCGTAGAGGCCGACTTCGTCGCCCTCGTGGGAGCCGCCCTTGCCCACCGGGGTCACATCGGTGCGGTCCTGAGCGGTGGCGTGCGCCAGGAACGCGTCGGCCCCGGCCACGAGAAGCGCCTCGGCGACGACCGGGACGAGCTTCTTCGCGCCCTGCGCCAGGAGGGGGCCGCAGCCGGACACCGTCATCGCGAGCGCCGCGACGACGGCCACCAGGGCCCCGAGAACTGTGGGCGGACGGGTGCTCCGTGGCCGCGGCTGCGGCGTCGCCACTCGCGTCGGAAATCCTGCCGGGTTTTTCGTCGACCG
This sequence comes from Streptodolium elevatio, assembly GCF_053592165.1. Classification (NCBI taxonomy): domain Bacteria; kingdom Bacillati; phylum Actinomycetota; class Actinomycetes; order Kitasatosporales; family Streptomycetaceae; genus Streptodolium; species Streptodolium elevatio. The sequence continues at coordinate 443,194 of NZ_JBSFVE010000004.1, read as the reverse complement.
GGCGGATCGCGGCCGCTCGGATGCGTACTCTGGCCCTCTGTCGGAAGGCATGCCGGAATACGGGAAGACAGACACTTCGGGACTCCCCCCACATCGGCCGGCGTACCCCCGCGCGGCCTCTGCCACTTCCTATCTCATCAAAGATGCCCCTTCGACGACGCGGGCGCACCACAGTTTTTCCACGACTGGGCAACAGAGTTGGTGTTTTTGCGGGGTCGGAACGTTTCGGCTGCCGAAGTCGAAGATCGCGGAAGGAGGAATTCTCGTTGGGAGGCGTGGCACCGGCAACTCGGCCCCGGAAATGCGGCGCGCATGGTCGGAATCATGATCGGAATTCGGGGGCCCCGGGCCGGGCTCAAGGGCGTTCGGCAGGCGGATGGCCGCCAGGTCGGGTTCGAGGGCGTTCAGCCGGGCTCCGGGGTTCGGCGCCCGCGCCGGGGCTGCGGCGGCAACCCTGTCGATCATGACGAGACGTTCCCCGGGCACCCATCTAGTTCACTATGATAACTAGCCCTGACTGATTGGGCATCAGCCGAGTGCGAGGTCGCCGCACGGCGGTGATCGTCTCCAATAGCGTCCGGCCATGGCGAGGACGAGGCGCGCGGGGCGCACTCGGACCCGGAGCCGGACATCGTGCGCTTCGGCGTCGTCGGCGCCGTTCTCCTTGCCGCCGCCCTGGCCCTGCTCGCCGGCGGGATCTACCTGGCGGCACGCTGACTTGGCGGCACGCTGACCTGCCGGCCCCGCCACCCGTCCCGGTCGGCTCAGTCCAGCGACAGGCTGCGCAGGACCAGGCCGGTGGCGGGCTTGGGGCCGAACGACGTGGACTTGCGGGGCATGCGTACCGACTGCTGGGCGAGTTCGCGTACGACGCTCTCGCTCGTCGGGCGGAGGATGAGCGCGCTGCCGCCGGTGCGCTGCGCCTCCCGTATGGCCGCCACGGCGTCGTGGTGGTACGTGATGTGCGCCGGGTCGTCGGGGACCCGCCAGACGTGGTCGAGCAGCGCGGCGTGCAGGATCGTCGCGTCGAGGGAGCGCCACGCCGCCGGGCGGTCGTACCGGACGGCCTGGTGGAGCAGTTCCGGGTCCGGGTCGGTGAGCAGGTGGAACGTGCCGTCGCCGGTCAGGAGGTACGCCGGCCCCTCCGCGCGTTCGAGCGTCCACAGCACCGACGGCCACGGGTCCTCGACGCGGCGGGACAGGAACGCCCCGGAGCCCGCGGGGCCGTGGGACCGCAGTTCGTCGAGTACGCGCGGCACGGACAGGCCGGGCAGCACGCGGTGGATCGCGCCGACTTGGAGGGGGTAGCGGGCCGTGTCGACGAGCAGCACGAGGCCGCGGTCCCAGGCCCCGGCACCCAGCCCGGACGCGTGCGCGTCGTCGCGGAGGCGGCGGTAGCCCGCCCAGCGGTGGTGGCCGTCCGCGATCAGCGCCTGACGGGTCGCCAGGTCCGCCGCGATGCGTGCGAGTTCGGCGGGGTCGGTGACGGCCCACAGGCGGTGCTCGGTGCCGTCGGGCGTGCGCGTGTCCAGCAGCGGCCGCCCGGCGGTCGCGGCGCAGTCGACCGCGTCAGAGGCGGGGCCGTCGCCGGTGTACGCGAGCAGGATCGGCTCCGGGTTCGCCTGCGTGGCGCGCATCAGCTCGGTGCGGTCGGCGACGGGGCCGGGCATCACGTCCTCGTGCGGCAGGACGGCCGGGTTGCCGCCCCGACCGTCGCCGAGCGCGAGGGCGCCGATCAGGCCGCGCTGGTGTGCGGTGGCGGTGATCTGCTCGTAGACGTACAGCGCGGGTTCGGGGTCGGGGCGCAGGATGCCTTCCCCGAGCCAGGTGCGCAGGGTCACCCCGGCGTGGGCGTACGGGCCCTCGGCGCCGCACGCGTCCGCGCGCGGCAGGACGATGCGCACGATGTTGTGCGGCTCGGCGTCCTCGAGGAGACCGATTCCGCCGGGCTCGATCACGTCGTACGGAGGCGAGGTGACGAGCGCGAGGTCGCCGACCTTCGCGGGGTCGTAGCGCAGCCCTCGGAATGGCGCGAGATCAAGCCCGTTCGTGTCGGCGTGGTCCATGACGGGCATGCTACGTCCATGATCGCGCGGGAGCGCCGGGTTCCCCGGCGGCCGCGGGTCGGGTTGTCGCGCGGGGGTCGCTGACCGCGCGGCCGCCCCGGCGGCGTCGGGCGCGACGGACGGGAGCGGACGATGACGGGTGGGCCGCAAGAGCAGTTCGGGGGCGGGGCGGGCGAGTCGCGCGGCGGCCCGGATTCGCCGTCCGGGGGAGGGGCTCCACAGGGGGATGTGTACGACTGGTACCGCCGTGGCCTGGACCTGCTCGATTCGGGTCACCCCGCGGCGGCGGCCCAGTTGCTGGCCCGGGCGGCGGGGGTGGCGCCGGAGTCGCGGAGCGTACGTGAGGCGCTGGCCCGCGCGCTGTTCGACGCGGGCCAGCACGCCGAGGCGCTGCGCGAGTTCCGGGTGGTCGCGGAGTCGGATCCGGCGGACGACTACGCGCAGTTCGGGTGGGGGCTGTCGGCGGCCCGGGTGGGTGACTTCGAGACCGCGGTGGAGCATTTGGCGCTGGCGGTCGCGATGCGCCCTGGGACCAAGCACTACCGTGTGGCGCTGACCCAGGCGCGGGCGACGCTGCGTGCGCGGGAGGGTGAAGGCGCGCGCAAGCGCGGCGGCTCCCCGGGCAAGGACGGTATGGGCGGAGCGGGTGGTGTGGGTGGAGTCGGCGACGTGGGCGATGCGGGAGGACGGTCGGCGTGAGCGATGAGGTGGCGGCGGAGGGCGGCGCGGGAGCGACGGGCGGCGGGTCGGCCGATGCCGGGGGCGGCAAGGGGGCGCAGGTGCCTGCGGAGGCGTACGACGTCGCGCTCCTGGACCTCGACGGCGTCGTCTACACGGGGCAGAAGGCGGTGCCACACGCTCCTGAGGCGCTCGAACGGGCGCGCGGGATGGGGATGGCGCTGGCGTACGTCACCAACAACGCGTCGCGCACGCCGGAGGCCGTCGCCGCGCACCTGACCGAGATCGGGGTGCCGGCCGACCCGTCCGACGTGGTGACGTCCGCGCAGGCCGCGGCGCGCCTGGTGGCGGAGCGGTTCCCGGCCGGGTCGGCGGTGCTGGCGGTGGGCGGTGAGGGGCTGGTCGCGGCGTTGCGCGAGCGGGGCCTCGAACCGGTGTCCTCGGCGCAGGACGATCCGGTGGCGGTGGTGCAGGGCTTCGCGCCGACGGTGGACTGGGCGCTGCTGGCGGAGGCGTCGTACGCGGTGGGCGCCGGACTGCCGTGGATCGCCTCCAACCTCGACCTGACGATCCCGACCGAGCGCGGCATCGCACCCGGCAACGGCGCGCTGGTGGGGGTTGTGCGTGCGGCCACGGGCGTCGAGCCGGTCGCGGCCGGGAAACCGGAACTGCCGTTGCACCGCGAGTCGATGCTGCGTACGAAGGCGAAGCGCCCGCTGGTGGTGGGGGACCGCCTGGACACCGACATCGAGGGCGCGGTGAACGGGGGCGTGGACAGCCTGCTGGTGATGACCGGCGTGACCGACGTGCCGCAGTTGCTGGTCGCGTCGCCGCGTATGCGTCCGACGTACGTGGCGGCCGATCTGCGGGCGCTGCTGGCCGAGTTGCCCCGCCCGACCGAGGCCGAGGACGGGGACGGCGCCTGGGTCTGCGGCGACTGCACGGCGCGGGTCGACGGCGGCCGCCTGGTGCTGGAGGGCGACGGCGAGCCGTACGACGCCCTCCGCGCCGCCTGCGCAGCCGTCTGGGCCGCCTCCGACGCCGCCCCGGAAGCTGCTTCTGACGCTGCTTCTGACCCCGCTTCCGACGACGCCGACGACGACGCGCCCAAGTCCTCCGAAGCCACCGGCGTGGACCTCTCCCACGCCGCCAAAACGCTCGCCGCCCTGGGGCTGTGACCGCAGGGCGGTGACTGCCGGGGCGGGGTGGGTCGCCGTCAGACGAGTTTGCGGAGGGTCAGCAGGTCCTTGAAGGACGCTTCCAGCTTGACACGGCCGCGCGCCCAGGCGGAGGCGAAGTTGAGGTCGCCGTTGACGAGGGCGACGAGGTCGTCGCTCGACGTCTCCAGGCGGATCTGGGCCTTGTCGCGGGCGGGTTCGGTGGTGATGTCGTGCAGGGCGGCGTCGTGCAGGCGGCCTGTGAAGGTGGTGTCCAGGTCGGTGATGCGGCAGCTGAGGCTGCGGTCCAGCCGGGCTGCGCGGCCGAGGTCGCCGTCGGCGCCGCCGAGCTTGGCGGAGAGTTGTTCGAGTGCGATGCGGCATTCCTCGACGGTCGCCATATGTGGAGTGTCCCCTTCCGGTCCCGGCCCGCTGCCAGACGGTACCCCGGGTTCGGGGTGACCTATCCCTTGTCCCTGATGTCCCCGATCGGCCCGCTGCGCGCGGTCTGCGGGGCGGGGACGCGGTAGCGTCGATTGCGAGAGACCACGGCAGGAGTCGGGGGCGCCGGAACGCGGCGTGTCACGACCCGGGTTCGTGCGGGACGAGACCCGCACGTACCGCCGCCAGCCCGAGGGAGCCCCAGGAGGCGCCGGATCATGCGTGACGCACTGCGCAGCTACTTGCAGATTGCGAGTGGCCTGACCGAGATGACCGTGCAGAAGGTGACGGAGGCGGCCAAGCAGCTCGTGGAGAAGAGCGGCGTGGACCTCGATCACGTCCCGGCGCAGGTGGCGCAGCAGGCGCAGGCCGTGCCGCAGTACGTGCAGCAGGTGGCGGACGATCTGTTCGCGACCGGCAAGGCGAACCGGGACCTGCTCGTCGGAGTGGTGCGCAGCGAGGTCGACAAGGCCATGGGACGGCTGCGGCCGTGGACGGACGACCTGCGGCGCGTCGAGGACGACTTGGCGCGGGCCGAGCGGCGGATCACCGACCTGGAGCACCGGTTGGCCGTGTTGTCGGCTCCGCCGCGGGCGACCCGGGCGCAGGCCGTGCCGGTCGCGGACGACGAGCGGGCGGACGAGGAGCGTGTGCCGGTGCGCAAGCCGGCGCGTGCGGCGGCCGCCCCGGCGCCGCCTTCGGTGCCCGAGGAGGATGCTCCGTTCGCGCGCCGGGCGGTCACCCCGGCGAAGGCGGCGAAGCGCGCGGCTGCCAAGCGGGCCCCGGCGAAGACCACACCTGCCAAGACCGCACCTGCCAAGACCGCACCCGCCAAGACCGCACCCGCCAAGACCGCACCCGCGAAGAGCACGGCGTCGAAGTCCACTGCCGCCAAGGCCACTTCGGGCAAGACCGCGGCCGACAAGCCCGCCGCCGGGAAGAAGGCCCCGGCGAAAGCACCCGCCAAGAAGACGGCACCGGCGAAGCCGGCGGCGGTGCCGAAGCCGGCGGCTCCGCCGAAGCCCCCGACGGACCAGGACGGTTCGCCGCAGTAGCGGACTCGTAGGAGTAGCAACGGTCGGACGTCGGCGTACGGGCGCTGCGGCCGGTCGGCCTCACGCGGGACGACGCGGGCGGCGGTACGTGGGCGAGCGACGCCCCGTACCGCCGCCTGCTGTCGTATGCGCGGAAGAGTGCGACGGAGCGGGGCCGTGGGCGCCGGCTCAGCGTGCCGCGGCGTCCGTCGGCGGGTACGCCGCGGCGAACAGGTCCGGCAGCCTCGCCACGAGCGGCATGTAGCGCCCGTCCTCGAAGGGGACGTCCGGCTCGTTGGCCAGTTGCTGGGAGATCGGGCCGGTGATGAGGCTCGCCAGCAGGTCGAGGCCGGCCGGACCGGCGGCGTCCGGGTGGAGCTCGCCGCGTTCGACGGCGGCGAGGACGAGGCCGTGCATGAGGTCGCGGATCTGGAGTGCCGGGGCGTAGGCCTGCGGCGTGGGGACGTACTTGGGGACGGTCCGCCAGAACAGCAGCTGCGCGAGCGTCTGGTTGCCCATGATCCAGCGGGCTCCCGCGTCGAACGCCGTGCCGATGGCGGCGAGGCCCGGCTCGGGGGCGCGGGCGGCGGCCTCGGTGACGGTGTCGCGGTACTGCTCCTGGCCGCGCTGGAACAGGGCGTCGTACACCGCGTGCCGCGACGGGAAGTACTTGTAGAGCGACGGCGGACGGATGCCCAGGCGGCGGGCCACCGCGGCCAGGCTGAGCCCCGCGACGCCCTCCTCGGCCATGAGGTCGAGGGCGATGTCGAGGATCTCCTCGCGCGTCTCGGCGCGGCGGCGGCTCCGCCGGTCGCCGACCGGTACGGGACCTGCCGTCGCGGGTCCGGCCGACGTCGCGGCCTCGCTTGCCTTCACGGGACCAGCGTATCGGTGTCACCGTCCCGGAATAGTATGGCTGTAGCTTTAGCTATGGGTAGTAGCCAAGTAAACGAGTCGAGGGAGGACGCCGTGGATCGCCAGCCGACCCGCGAAACCACCGGTCGACCCACCGGGCGCGGCCAGGACGAGCGCGTACGGGGTGAGCGCGTACGGGAAGAGCAGCAAGGGCAGCGCCAAGAGCGAAGGCACGGGCAGGGCGAGGAGGGCGCCCGAGCCCGGCAAGGCGCGCCGGAGCACCGCGGACACGACCGCCAGACCCCCGTCGACCCCGCCACGCGCGGCTGGATCGTGGTGGAGGGTGCCCGCGAGCACAACCTCAAGGACGTGTCGCTGCGCATACCCAAGGGGCAGCTGACCGTGTTCACCGGCGTATCCGGCTCGGGCAAGTCGTCCGTCGTGTTCGGCACGATCGCGGCCGAGGCACAGCGGCAGCTCAACGAGACGTTCACGGCGTTCGTCCGCAACCGGCTCGGCAAGCGCGAGCGGCCGAAGGCGTCCCGTATCGAGAACCTGTCCGCGGCCGTGGTCGTCGACCAGCGCCCGGTCGGCGGGAACTCGCGTTCGACGGTCGGCACGATGACCGAGATGCAGTCGGTGCTGCGCGTGCTGTTCTCGCGGTTCGGCACGCCGAGCGCGGGCTTGGCGGCGGCGTACTCGTTCAACGACCCGCAGGGGATGTGCCCCGAGTGCGACGGGCTCGGCCGCACCATGCGCCTCGACGTCGACCTGTTGGTGGACCGCACCAAGTCGCTGAACGAAGGCGCCATCGACTTCCCGGCGTTCAAGGTCGGCAGCGCCGCCTGGCAGCTGTACGCCCAGTCCGGCGTGTTCGATCCGGACAAGCCGGTCGGCGAGTTCACCCCAGAGGAACGCGAACTGCTGCTGTACGGCGGCGGCTTCACCGTGGACCGCCCGGGCCGTCACGAGGTGTACCGCAACGAGTACCAGGGCGTCGCCACCCGCTTCGAACGCCTGTACCTCAAGCGCGGCGAGGACGCGATCAGCGACCACAAGCGGGCCGCGGTCGAGCGCGTGGTGCGGCAGCAGGCGTGCCCCGCGTGCGGCGGCGCGCGGCTCAACCCGGCGGCGCTGGCGTCGCGTATCGACGGTCGCAACATCGCGGACTGGTCGGCGATGGGGATCGGCGACCTGATCCCGCTGCTGGCGCGGATCGACGAGCCGGTGGCGGCCGAGGTGGCGGCCGAGGCGCTGGCCGGGCTGCGCCGAATCGAGGCGGTCGGGCTCGGCTACCTGAGTTTGGACCGCGCCACGTCGACGTTGTCCGGCGGCGAGGGGCAGCGGCTGAAGACGGTGCGGCATCTGGGGTCGAGCCTGACCGGCGTGACATACATCTTCGACGAGCCGACGGTCGGGCTGCACCCGCGCGACGTGCACCGGCTGGGCCATCTGATGCTGGAGCTGCGCGACAAGGGCAACACGGTGCTGGTGGTCGAGCACGACCGCGACGTGATCGCGCTGGCGGACCACGTCGTCGACATGGGGCCGGGCGCGGGCCGGCACGGGGGCGAGGTCGTGTACGAAGGGCCCGCACGGTTGCTGGTCGGCGCCGCGACGCCGACCGGACGGCGGCTCGGGAGCGTGTCGGGGCTGAAGGGGGCGTACCGCACGCCGCGCGGTGTGCTGCGGGTGACGGACGCCGCGCTGCACAACCTGCGCGATGTCTCCGTCGACGTGCCGACCGGGGTGCTTTGTGCGGTGACGGGGGTCGCGGGCTCGGGCAAGAGCACGCTGATGACCGGCGCGCTGGTCGACCAGCACCCGGACACGGTGGTGGTGGACCAGTCGGCGATCGCCTCCTCGAACCGCTCCACGCCCGCGAGTTACACGGGCGTGCTGGACGTCGTCCGCAAGCTGTTCGCCCAGGCGAACGGCGTGAGTGCCGCCTTGTTCAGCTTCAACTCGGCGGGCGCGTGCGAGAACTGCCGCGGTCGCGGGTCCGTGCAGACGGACCTGGCGTTCATGGACCCGGTGACCACGGTGTGCGAGGTCTGCGGCGGTACGCGCTTCCGCGACGAGGCCCTGCGGCACACCCTCGGCGGCCGGACGATCGTCGATGTGCTCGGCATGACCGTCGAGGAGGCGGTCGAGTTCTTCGGCAACGGCAACGGCAACGGCAACGGCGAGGGCGGCGGCGAAATCGGCGGCGGCGACGCGCGCGTCGCGGGCCCGCTGGCCCGGCTGGCGGACGTCGGCCTCGGATACCTGACCCTCGGCCAGCCGCTGTCCACCCTCTCCGGCGGTGAACGCCAGCGCCTCAAACTGGCGGACCGGCTGGGCGAGTCCGGGCAGGTGTACGTGTTCGACGAGCCGACGACCGGCCTGCACATGGCCGACGTCGACGTACTGCTCGCGCTGATGGACCGCCTGGTCGACGCCGGCAACACGGTGATCGTGATCGAGCACAACCTCGATGTGGTCAAGCACGCCGACTGGGTGATCGACATCGGTCCCGAGGCGGGCCGCCGCGGCGGCAGCGTCGTGTTCGCCGGCACTCCCGCGGAGTTGTCGGGCGCCGACACGCACACCGCCCACTACCTCCGCAAGGACCTCGCGGCCGCATCCCCGCCTCGCGCCGCCTGATGGCGTTGACTGGGCCGCGAGAGGCGGCGCGGTCCGGTGCCGCCGCCCGGCAGAGGAGGCGTTTGTGGCTGTTCGGTGGACGTTGACGGTCGACTGCGCGGAGCCCGGGAAGCTGGCGGAGTTCTGGGCCGCGGCGCTCGGGTACGCGCCGCGCCCCGCGCCCGCGGGCTTCGCGGACTGGGAGGAGTGGCTGAGGCACTACGACGTCCCGGAGGAGGAATGGGACGACGGGGCGTACCTCACCGATCCGGACGGCGTGGGTCCGAACATCTCGTTCCTGAAGGTCCCCGAACCGAAGGTGGCCAAGAACCGTCTGCACCTGGACATCCAGGCGGGAGGTGGCCGGGAGGTGCCGTGGGAGGAACGCATGCCGCGCGTGGTCGCGGCCGTCGAGCGGTTGACGGCGGCGGGGGCGACGGTGCTCCGCGAGGATGCGCCGGACGGCAGGCTGGACCACGTGGTGATGGCCGATCCGGAGGGCAACGAGTTCTGCGTCGTGTGAGGCGGGGCGTGTCGGCACCCGGCGTACCCGATGCGGCGGCGGCAGGTGCGACGCTGGACGACGCTGGATCCGGTGGTTCCCGGGCGGGCGAGGTGGACCCGGGCCGATGCGGTTGCTAAGGATTGCGTGTGAACAACGTGTGGGATGTTGCGCCGAGGACGGAACACGGCGGCGTCGCGGCGGCGGACGTTCAGGTGTCGGCCGAGACCAGGGCCGCGACTGGAGCCGAGACCGGAGCCGAGGCCGGGCGCGCCGACGGAACCCCGGTCGCGACCGCAGCCGCGGTCGAGGCCGGGATCGAGGCCGAGGTCGCGACCGCCGAGCCGACCCCGCTCGGGCTGGACGCCCCCGAGCCGTCCGGCGACGCCTCGGTGGACCAGGCGGTGCGCCGGTTGACGCAGGTGGACGTGCTGCCCACCGAGCTGCACGGCGAGGTGTACGAAGATGTGCACCGGGAACTGCGGGAGGTCCTGGCCGGTCTGGACCGCTGATCCGCAATCGGCGAGCACCGGACAAGGCAGGCAAGGACAACCGTGGCGGCACGACGCAGGCTCGACGCCGAGCTGGTGCGCAGGGGATTGGCGCGCTCCCGGGAGCACGCCGGCGAGTTGATCGCGGCGGGCCGCGTGTCGGTCGGCGGCGCGACCGCGACCAAGGCGGCGACGCAGGTCGAGACAAGTGCGGCCGTGGTGGTCGCGCGGGACGACGACGAACCGGACTACGTGTCGCGCGGCGGCCACAAGCTGGCCGGGGCGCTGGCGGCGTTCGTGCCGCGCGGCCTGGTGGTCGAGGGGCGCCGCTGCATCGACGCGGGCGCGTCGACGGGCGGCTTCACCGACGTTCTGCTGCGTGCCGGGGCCGGGCACGTGGTGGCGGTGGACGTCGGCTACGGCCAGCTCGCCTGGTCGTTGCGCAGCGACGACCGCGTGACGGTGCGCGACCGGACGAACGTCCGGGAGTTGACGCCGGATCAGGTCGGCGAGCCGGCCGGGCTCGTGGTGGGCGACCTGTCGTTCATCTCGTTGGGCCTGGTGCTTCCGGCGCTGGTGCGGTGCTCGGCGCCCGACGCGGACCTGGTGCTCATGGTGAAGCCGCAGTTCGAGGTGGGCCGGGAGCGGCTGGGTGCAGGCGGGGTCGTACGCGAGCCCGCGCTGCGCGCCGAGGCCGTCCGTACGGTCGCCGGGCAGGCGGCGGCCCTGGGGCTGGGCGCGCTCGGTGTGACCGCCAGCCCGCTGCCCGGTCCGTCCGGGAATGTGGAGTATTTCCTCTGGATGCGGCGGGGTGCGCCCGAGCTCGATCCGGCGGAGGTGGACCGCGCGGTCGCCGAGGGCCCCCAGTAGTGCCCGCAACAGTCCGGCCTCCCCGGCCCCCGCGCGATGACGGGGGTACGCGATACGGTCGGCCGATGCGGGTGTTCAGGGCAACCGCTCCGGGAGCGCGCCTGACGGCGCCTCAGGAGGCCGTTCATATTCGGGTAGACGACATTCGGGAACACGGGCACGCGGGCGGCCGGCAGGCCGGTCCGGCGGCCGGTCGGCGGGACGGGCGGGCTATGGCATGACGGGGCGTACTGTCCTTGTGGTCGCGCACACCGGGCGACCCGCCGCGCTGCGCAGTGCGCGCCTGGTGGTCGACCGGCTGGTCGACGCCGGGATCGTGGTGCGCGTGCTGGAGTCGGAGGCCGAGGAGCTTGCGCTGCCCGGCTTCGAGGTGGTGTCCGCGGAACCGGGCGCGGCCAAGGGCTGCGAACTGGCGATCGTGCTGGGCGGCGACGGCACGCTGCTGCGCGGCGCCGAACTGGTGCGGGACGCGGGCGTGCCGATGCTGGGCGTGAACCTGGGCCGCGTCGGCTTCCTCGCGGAGGCCGAGCGCGAGGACCTGGGCGAGGTGGTCGAGCGCGTCGTGCGCCAGGACTACGACGTCGAGGAGCGCATGACGCTCGACGTCGTGGTGCGGACGAACGGCGACGTGGTGCACACCAACTGGGCGCTGAACGAGGCCGCCGTCGAGAAGGCCTCGCGCGAGCGCATGCTGGAACTGGTGACCGAGGTGGACGGGCGCCCGCTGTCCCGGTGGGGCGGCGACGGGATCGTGTACGCGACGCCGACCGGCTCGACGGCGTACGCCTTCTCGGCCGGCGGCCCGGTGGTGTGGCCCGAGGTCGAGGCGCTGCTCATGGTGCCGATCAGCGCGCACGCGCTGTTCGCGAAGCCGCTGGTGGTCTCGCCGCGGTCGGTGCTCGCGGTGGAGGTGCTGCCGGAGACGCCGAAGGGCGTGCTGTGGTGCGACGGGCGACGCACGGTGGACCTGCCGCCGGGTGCGCGCGTCGAGGTGCGCAGGGGCGCGGTGCCGGTGCGGCTCGCGCGCCTGCACGAGGCGCCGTTCACGAACCGGCTCGTGGCGAAGTTCGCGCTGCCGGTGCGCGGGTGGCGCGGGGGCCCGCACGATACCCCCGACGCCGCGGATGTGTCGGAGAGCCCGGATGTTTCCCTGGACGTTGGCGTCCGGGGGCCCGAGAACCCGTAGGGTCGTCGCCGTGCTGGAAGAGATGCGCATACAGGGCCTCGGCGTGATCGAGGACGCCGTCGTCGAACTCGCCTCGGGGTTCACCGTCGTCACCGGCGAGACCGGGGCCGGCAAGACCATGGTCGTCACCGGTCTCGGCCTGTTGTTCGGCGGCCGTGCCGACGCGGGGCTGGTCCGCACCGGCCAGGGCCGTGCCGTCGTGGAGGGCCGGGTGCGGCTCGCGCCGGACGCGCCCGCGGCGGTCCGTGCCGCCGACGCCGGTGCGGAACTGGACGAGGATGTGCTGCTGCTGAGCCGCACGGTCTCGGCCGAGGGCCGCAGCCGGGCGCACGTCGGCGGGCGCGCGGCCCCGGTGGGGCTGCTGTCCGACCTGGCCGAGGAACTGATCGCGGTGCACGGCCAGACCGACCAGCAGCGGCTGCTGCGCCCGTCCCGGCAGCGCGCGTCACTGGACCGGTACGCGGGGGAGTCGGTGGCCAAGCCGCTGGCGTCGTACGCGCGGGTGCACAAGCGGCTGCGGTCGGTCGGCGCCGAGTTGGAGACCATCACGACGCGGGCGCGCGAGCGGGCCCAGGAGGCGGACCTGCTGCGGTTCGGCCTGGCCGAGATCGAGCAGCTGGCGCCGCAGCCGGGCGAGGACGCGGCGCTCGCCGCGGAGACCGAGCGGCTGGGGCACGCGGACGCGCTGCGTACCGCGGCGACGACCGCGCACGAGGCGCTGCTCGGCGACCCGGAGTCGGTGGTCGAGGGCGCCGACGCGGGCACGCTGATCGGTGCGGCGCGCCGCGCGGTCGAGGCGGTCGCGGGGCACGACCAGGCGCTCGCGGCGCTCGCGGAGCGGCTGAACGAGGTCGGCTATCTGGTGGCGGACGTCGCGACGGAGCTGGCGTCGTACGCCGCCGGCGTCGACGCGGATCCGGTGCGCCTCGCGGTCGCCGAGGAGCGGCGGGCCGCGCTGACCGGCCTGACCCGCAAGTACGGCGCGGACATCGCCGAGGTGCTGGCGTGGGCCGAGCGGTCCGCGGTGCGGCTCGCGGAACTGGACGGCGACGACGACCGGGTGGACGAGCTGGCGGCGGAGCGCGACGCGCTGCGCGCCGAGCTGGCCGAGCTGGCCGCGGAGGTGTCGCAGGCCCGCAAGGCCGCGGCGGACCGGTTCGCGGAGGCGGTGACCGGCGAGCTGGCCGCGCTGGCGATGCCGCACGCGCGCGTGACGGTCGCGGTCACCGGCGTGGACGACCCGGCCGGGCTGCCGGTGGGCGGGCGGACGCTCGCGTACGGGCCGTCCGGCGTCGACGAGGTCGAACTGCAGCTCGCCCCGCACCCCGGGGCCCCGCCGCGCGCGCTGAACAAGGGTGCGTCGGGCGGTGAGCTGAGCCGCGTGATGCTGGCGGTCGAGGTGGTGTTCGCGGGCGCCGACCCGGTGCCGACGTTCGTCTTCGACGAGGTGGACGCGGGCGTCGGCGGCAAGGCGGCGGTCGAGGTCGGCCGGCGCCTGGCGATGCTGGCGCGCAATGCGCAGGTCATCGTGGTCACCCACCTGCCGCAGGTGGCGGCGTTCGCGGATCGGCACCTGGTGGTCGAGAAGTCGAACGACGGCACCGTCACGCGGTCGGGTGTGGTGGCGCTGGACGACGAGGCGCGCGTACGCGAGCTGTCGCGCATGCTGGCCGGCTTGGAGGACTCCGAGCTGGGCCGGGCGCACGCGGAGGAGTTGTTGGAGACGGCCGAGTCGGCCAAGCGCGAGCCGGCCGAACAGTCCGGCGGCAAGGCCCGGCGCAACTAGCGCGAGCGTTCCGCGGGTTTTGTCATGCCCTGGGTTTTTCGCCGGGGCGCGGTGCCGGAACAGTGCCAGAGCAGTGCCGAAGCAGTGCCGGAACGGCGCTCGGACGACGCCGGGGCGGCGCCGGCGACGGTTCCCCCGTCGGAGCGGGGCGTCGGACCGGCGGTTCCCGCCGGCCGGTCACGAGGCCATAACGGGTTGGGTACGGCCGTGCACCGGGCGTCCGCGCACCGTGTGAAGGGCGCCATAGGAGCGGTCGGTACCCGCCTGACCAGGACAGTTCGCATGGCAGGATGACCGCGATGAGGATTCCCGTGCTGCGTCGACGCCGCGAGCCCGAGTACGAGGGCATCGCCGGTCCCGCACGGCTGGACCGCCGCACCAAGAACCTCACCAAACGCCTGCACCCGGGCGACATCGCGGTGATCGACCACGTCGACCTCGACCGCGTCGCCGCGGAGGCGCTGATCGCCTGCCGGCCGTCGGCGGTCGTCAACGCGTCGGCGTCGATCAGCGGGCGCTACCCCAACCTCGGCCCCGAGCTGATCGTCGCGGCGGGCATCCCGCTGCTCGACGCGGTCGGGCAGGGCGTCATCGGGCGGCTGCCCGAGGGCGAGTGGGTGCACATCGAGGACGACATCCTCTACCGCGGCGACAAGCCGATAGCGGTCGGCACGATGCTCGACAAGGAGTCGGTGCGCGCCGCCATGGAGGAGGCCCGGGCGGGGCTGTCCGTGCAGATCGAGGCGTTCGCGGCGAACACGCTGGAGTACATCCGCGAGGAGCGCGACCTGCTGCTCGACGGGGTGGGCGTACCGCCGATCAAGACGCGCATGGACGGGCGGCAGGTCCTGATCGTGGTGCGCGGCTACCACTACCGCGAGGACATCGCGGCGCTGCGGCCGTACATCCGCGAGTACCGGCCGGTGATGATAGGGGTCGACGGCGGGGCGGACGCGCTGCTGGAGGCGGGTTACCGGCCGCATATCATCATCGGCGACCTGGACTCGGTCTCCGACGAGGCGCTGCGGTCAGGGGCGGAGATCGTGGTGCACGCGTACCGCGACGGGCGCGCCCCGGGGATGGAGCGGCTGCACGAACTGGGGCTGGACGGCGTGCCGTTCCCGGCGACCGGCACCAGCGAGGACATCGCGATGCTGCTCGCGGACGACAAGGGGGCGAACCTGATCGTCGCGGTCGGCACGCACGCGACGCTGGTGGAGTTCCTGGACAAGGGCCGTGCGGGCATGGCCAGTACGTTCCTCACCCGGTTGCGGGTGGGCGGCAAGCTCGTGGACGCCAAGGGCGTGAGCCGCCTGTACCGCAGCCGCATCTCGACGACGTCACTGCTCCTGATGTCGCTGGCCGCATTGACCACCATTGCGGTGACCATCAGAGTCAGCCCCTTGGGCCAGGCGTACTACCACGTCTACCGGGCGTACTGGGACTCGTTCGTCTACTGGCTGCAAGGAATCTTCGGTTGATCGACTTCCGGTACCACGTCGTCTCCATCATCGCGGTGTTCCTGGCACTGTCGGTGGGCCTTGTGCTGGGCAGTTCGTTCCTCGCGGACTTCGCCAGGGATGACCTGAACAACAGGATCGACGGCCTTGCGCGGGACGCGGCGGCGAGGCAGAGGGAACGGGACGCCGTTCAGGCGGAGCTCGAGAAGACCGGCACCTTCATCTCCGCCACCAAGCCCGAGTTGGTGGCGGACAAGCTGAAGGGCAAGAGCGTCGTCCTGGTCAACCTGCCGGACGCGGACACCGATATCACCGACGAGACCGAACGGACGCTGGCGGCGTCGGGTGCGACGGTGACCGGCACCGTGTCGTTGAAGTCCGGCTGGGTCGATCCCGCCAAGGAGACCGCGCTCGGCGACGCCGTCGACTCGGACTTCCCCGGCGCGACGTCGTACGAGCGGGCGGCCGCCGCGCTTGCGGACGCTCTCGTGCACAAGACGGCCACGCCCACGACGCCCACGGGTGGGGCGACTTCGACGCCCGGGACCACGCCCCCGCCGTCCGCGGGTGCCCCGTCCGGTCCGCCGCCGTCCGGAGCCCCGACCACGGCCCAGGGCACCCCGAACCCGGGAGCCACCTCAAGCCTTTCACCCGGCGGCAACGCAAACGGCAGCGACGCGACCGCGAGCGGGGAAACGCCGCTCGCCGTCCTGAACCGCCTCAAGAACGCCGGTTTCATCGAGATCAAGGGCAATCCGGAGAAGGGCGCGACCCTGGCGGTCGTCGTCGCTCCCGCGGGGCCGGTCAAGGCGAGCGACCCGAGCCGCGTCGGCACCGTCAACGGCATCTACATCGGACTGTCGCGCACCCTCGACGCCTCTGACGACGGTACGGTTCTGGCCGGGGACACCACCTCCGCCCAGGACGGCGGCACCGTCTTCGCACTGCGTCGCGACGAACGTGCGATCAAGTCGGTGTCCACCGTCGACGCCGCCGACACCGATGCGGGCCAGGTCTCCGTCGACTGGGCGCTTGTGGTCGAGGCGGAAACCGGGAAGTCCGGGCAGTACGGGCTGACCGGGCCGGACGGCTGGCTCCCCGCACTGCCGGAGAAGAAGCCCGAGACGACCGAGAAGCCGGAGAATACGTCGTGAGTTCGGTTCGGCGCGCGGTGCGTACCGCGCTGGTCGCGGGTACCGCGGCACGATTCGCGTACACCATGCTCAACCGCTTCACGCCCGGTGAGGCCGCGCTGTGGGAGCGCCGCAACCACCGCGGCGAAGTGGTCACCCTCGTCGAGGGCCCGGCGTGCGCGGTGGGCGCGGCGCTGGCCGCCGCGACCGCGCCCGGGGTGCCGGGCCGGCACCGTGCGGCGGCGGCTCTGGCGACCGTGGGGGCGGCCGGGTTCGGGACGTACGACGACATGCTGGGCGCGACGGACAAGCGCGGCTTCAAGGGGCACATCGGTGCGCTCGCCAAGGGCGAGGTCACCAGCGGCATGGTCAAGGTGCTGGGGATCGGCGCGACCGGCCTTGCCGCGGGTTCGCTGGTGCAGCGCAAGCCGGTCGACAAGCTGCTGGCCGGGCTGGTGATCGCGGGCGGCGCGAACGTCGTCAACCTGTTCGACCTGCGTCCTGGCCGGGCCGCGAAGGTGACGCTGATGGCGGGGGCGCTGCCGGTGCTGCGCGGCTCGCGGCTCGCGGCCGCCCCGGTCGGCGCCGCCGCGGCGCTGCTGCCCGAAGACCTGGACGAGAAGGCGATGTTGGGCGACGCGGGCGCGAACGCGCTCGGCGCGGCGCTCGGCGTGGCCGCGGCGGCGGGCGCGTCGCGGCGCGGACTGGTCGTCCGGGCCGCGGTGTTGGCCGGGCTGACGCTGGCGAGCGAGAAGGTCAGCTTCACCAAGGTCATCGCGAAGACGCCGTGGCTGAACACGATCGACATGCTGGGGCGCCGACCGGTCGCGCCGCCGCGCCCGGCAGATTCCGCGGTCGGGAACGGGACGGCCGGGACGGCCGAGGCGGGGACGACCGCGGCGTCATCCGGGGGCACCGGGTCGGCCGGGCAGCCGGTGGCGTCGTAGGTCCCATGCCGGCAAGTCCGATCATCGGGCGGCGCCTGTGGACGGCCGCGCGCACCGAACGCCCCACTTCTGGTAGACCCCCGGAGTGGGGGCTGTGTGCATACGACGAAAGTCGCGCCCCGACAGACACTTCGGACCGGGCAGCAGCCCGCGTGATCGTGCGCGGGCCCACCGGCATCGCCGGGCGGTCCTCGTGACGCCGGACGCGGGGCGGCCGGACCCCGGCGGCCACGCGCCGCCGCCTCCCTCCGACGGCACCGCGACAAACCGCCCCCGGAAACGGCGCCTCGCCCGCGGGCTCGCCGGGGCCGCCCTGCTCATCGCGGTCCTGACGGTCCTGGCCCGCCTCGCCGGCTTCGGCCGGCAGATCGTCTTCAACGCGGCCGTCGGCCAGACCGCGGTCGGCGACGCGTACACGACCGCCAACTATGTCCCCAACATCGTCTTCGACATCGTCGCGGGCGGTGCGCTCGCGAGCCTGGTCGTGCCGCTGCTCGCCGGGCCCATCGCGCGCGGCAAGGACGGCGAGACGACGCGCACCGCCTCCGCGCTGCTGACCTGGACCGTCCTCATCCTCGTGCCGGTCACGGCGGCCGGCATGGCGCTTGCGCGCCCGCTGATGGAACTCCTGCTGCGCGACAAGGCCGACGTCCCCGGCATGCTCGACCTCGCGAGCGGGCTGCTGCTGGCATTCATGCCGCAGATCCTGCTGTACGGCCTGGCCGTCGTCTCCGCCGGCATCCTCCAGGCCCACCGGCGCTTCACCGCCGCCGCCGTCGCGCCGCTGGTGTCGAGCCTGGTGGTGGCCGCCGCGTACGTCGCCTTCGCCGCCGGGTACGACGGCGACGGCCAGGACCCCGCGGGCGTCCCGCGCGGCAGCGAACTGGTCCTCGGCCTCGGCACCACCGCGGGCGTCCTCGCGCTGGCGCTGTGCACGCTGGTCCCGCTGCGCGGCACCGGCGTGCGGCTGCGGCCGACGCTGCGCTTCCCGGACGGCGTGGCCCGCCGCGCCCGGCTGCTCGCGCTCGCCGGCGTCGCGACGCTCGTCGCCCAGCAACTGGCCACCGTCACCGTGCTGATGCTGGTCAATGCGCACGGCCCGGAGGGCGGGGCGGTGACGTACCAGAACGCGTGGATGCTCTACTCGCTGCCGTACGCCATCCTCGCCGTCCCGATCGCGACCAGTGCCTTCCCGCGGCTGAGCGCCGCCGCCCACTCCGGCGACCACTCCTCCTTCGCCGCCACGGCCGCCGCGACGACGCGCGCGGTGCTGCTCGTGTCGTTCGCGGGGGCCGCGGTGCTGGCCGCGGCGGCCTACCCCATCGGGGCGTTCTTCGCCCGGCTGGGCGACGGCGGGACGGACCCGGTCGTGCTGGCCCGGGCACTGGTCGCGTTCGCGCCCGGGCTCGCGGGCTACGGCCTGGTCGCGCACCTCGGGCGCGCCCTTTACGCGCGCGGTCACGGACGCGCCTCCGCGGGCGCCGTCGTGCTGGGCTGGGCGGCCGTCATCGCGGCCGACCTGGCGCTGGTGCCGAACGTGCCCGCCGACTGGACCGTGGCCGCGCTGGGCCTCGGCAACACGATCGGCATGACGGTCGCGGGGCTGCTGCTGGTCGCCGCGACGGCGCGGACGTCCGGCCGCGACGCCCTGCACGGTGTGCCGCGGGCCGCGGTCGCCGGCCTGCTCTCGGCGGCCGCGGGCGGCGCCGCGGGCGCCGCGCTCGCCGCCGCGGTGGGAACGGGCGGTACCGCATGGACGTTGATCATGGGGACGGTGGCCGCAATAGTGGGCGTGGCGGTTTTCGCCGCGTCGGCGTACGCGTCGGCGGGGCAGGACATCCGCGCACTGCTCCGGCGCCGGGGCGGGCGCGCGGGCGCCTCCGGCACGGACGTCCGAGACGCGAAGGAGAACCGTGGCTGACGGTACGCCGCAGGAACGCGCCAGCAAGCCCGCACGCCTGCGGGCCGTCCTGGTCCTGGCCACCGCCGTGGGCGGCGCCGGCGCACACGTGCGTTCGTTGGCCGCGGGCCTCACCGCGCGCGGCGTCGCGGTCACCGTCGCCGGGCCGGGCTCGGTCGAGGAGCATTTCCGCTTCACCGACACCGGCGCGCGCTTCGCGGAGGTCGAGATCTCCACCGCGCCGCGTCCCGCCGACGTCGCCGCGGTACGCGCGCTGCGCGAGGCGTGCGCGGGCGCGCACGTCGTGCACGCGCACGGACTGCGCGCCGGCCTGGTCGCCGGGGCCGCGGTCGGCCGGCACCGCCCCGGCCGCCGCCCGCTCGTCCTCACACTGCACAACGCCGTCCTGGCCACCGGCCCCAAGGGGGTGCTGACCCGGCTGATGGAGGGCCGGGCGGTCCGGGCCGCAGACGTCGTCCTCGGCGCGTCCGGAGACCTCGTCGCCCGCGCGCGCAAACTCGGTGCCTCGGACGCCCGCCTCGGCCCGGTCGGCGCCCCGGCGCTGCCCCCGCCGCGCCGCGACCGCGACGCCGTACGCACGGAACTCACCGGCGCGGACCGCCCGATCGTGCTCGCGGTCGGCCGTCTCGCGCCGCAGAAGGCGTACCCGGTGCTGCTCGACGCCGCGCAGGACTGGAAGGGCCTCGACCCCGTCCCCCTCCTCGTGGTGGCGGGCGACGGTCCGCTGCGCGACGAGCTCCAGGCCCGTATCGACGCCGACTACCTGCCCGTCCGCCTCCTCGGCCACCGCTCCGACGTCGCCGACCTGCTCGCCGGGGCCGACATCGCGGTGCTCGCCAGCGAGTGGGAGGCCCGCTCCCTTGTGGTGCAGGAGGCGCTGCGCGCGGGCGTCCCGGTCGTCGCCACCGAGGTCGGCGGCACCCCCGAACTGGTGGGCGACGCGGCGGTCCTGGTGCCGTACGGCGACTCCGCCGCGCTCGGCTCCGCGGTCGCCGACCTCCTGGAGGACCACCGCAAGCGCGAACTCCTCGCCGAACTCGGCCGCGTGCAGGCCGAGTCCTGGCCCGACGAGCGCGACACCGTCGAGCAGGTCCTGAGCGTCTACGAGGAACTCGGCCCGCTCTGACGCCCGCAGAACGCCTGGACCGCCGCGCACCATGGGCGTTCGCCGCGGCACCGGGGTCTGCGCACTGCGCTTCCGGGACGCTCGGGCGCGTCGCCGCCTGCCCTGGCCGCGCACGGCCGCCGCGTGCAATGGACGACGGCGTTCCCGGCACTAGCATGCCGCGTCATGGACTCGCGTAACTCCGGGCGCTTCGTCGCCGCAGGTGTGGTGGCCGCGCTTCTGCTGGTCGTGGGATTCGGCAACCAGTGGTTGTGGGAGGACCTGCTGACCAAGGACCTGACGGATGACGACTCTGCGTCGCACGTCCTCATGTGGTTGAACACGCCGCACTGGATCGTCGACAAGAGCGGTCCGTTCGCGAGGTTCGCGGGTGCGGACGTGGCCGCCTGTCTCGTCGGCGTCGGGGCGCTGCTGGCGACCGTCGCCGTCGTGCTTGTCTCCGCGTCGCGCCGCCGGGGCTTCAACCCGCTGATCTCGGGCTGGTTCTCGCTGGTGGCGGGCGGGGCGGCGTACTGCGTCACGAGCTACCTGGTGTCCGGAATGCCGAGCGGTACGGCGGGCGGTGCGTCCGCGGACGAGCGAACTCTCGCGATGGGACTGGACGTTGTCGCGGCCGGCGCCGGATATGGCCTGCTTGCGGGCTGGTTCGTCGGCATCGTCTGCGCTTTCGCCGCGGCGGGCGGCGGGTTGCGGACGCTCTTCCTCGCGGCACCGCACGACCGGGCCGGGTGGGGGCCCGCGCCGACAAACCCGCCCACGCCGCCGATGGCGCCGTACGGTTCCCCCGCGCTGCCCGCCCAGTGGCCGCCGCACGCCCAGACACCCCCGCAGCCCGCGCAGACACCTCCGCCGCCCCCGCCCACGCCTCCGCGGCAGCCCTGACCCGGCAGGTCCGACCCGGCGGGTTCGAGGCCGTCGTTGGGCGCGTCTTCCCGCTTCCCTGACAAGGGATCGCCGGTTCGCCACGCACATTTCGCCACGTACATTTCGCCACGTACATTTCGACGCGTACCGACAGCTTTGTCAGGTACCCGCCTCGCGATAGCTGTCGGGCTCAGCCGATGCCCTGGCGGTCCGGCTGCAATGCGAACGCCCGGTCGGGCCCGTCGCGGTACGCCGCCTCGACGGCCTCCCGCAGCAGCGTCTTCTGCCGCTCGAGCGGGGCCCTGCGGTGAGCGGGGGCGATCGCCAGGAGGTCGTCCAGCGACGCCGCCAGCCGCCGGGTCACCTGCGGTGAACCCGCCCCGAACAGCCGTGTCTCGGTGTACGCGAGGTCGACCACGTCCGACCATTCCGGCACCGCCTCGATGACGCGTACCGCGCCTTTGCGGTCGCAGTGCGCACGGGTGCCCAGCGGCAGCCGTACGGCCGCGACCAGCAGCAGGTGGATGCGGTCGAACGCGTTCACGGCCGTGGTCGGATCGTTGACGGCCGGCGACAACGCCCGCGCCGAGATGTCGGACAACTGCCGGAAGCCGAACGCGAAGTCCTGGTGCATGTTGCGCTCGGTGCCCAGGTGCAGCGCCCGGGCGAGCTCGAACGGCGGCGGAACCGGGCTGCCGCCGTACACCTCGACCAGAGGGGTTCCGTTGACGAGGAAGTCGCCCACCCGGGCGACGAGTTTGACGACGCAGTCGTGCCGCCGCGCGACCCGTGCCAGCCGGTTCACGTCGACGTAGCGCAGGACGCCGCCCGGCCCCCAGTAGTCGACGACGGCGACCGGCGCGCCCATCTCGCCCTGGTCCGCGCCGTGTTCGAGGTACCACAGTTCGCGGGCGGTCTCGCCGGCCACCGTGGCGATCACGTGGGTGACGCGCATCATGCGCAGCGTCGAGTCGACGTACACGACGAACAGCACCAGACAGGCGATGACAAGGCCCATCGCGATGAACGACGAGATGAACGGCTTGGCCTCCTCCGCCGTGAAGCGGCCCTTCTGCACGCGCAGCGCGAACAGGAACGTGCACAGGAACAGCGCGAAGGTGATCTTGGTGACGCGGTTGCGCACGTACAGGCGGATCACGCGCGGCGTGAAGCTGGACGCCATTTGCAGCGCCACCAGCGTGATCGAGAAGACGACGCCGATGAACGTCAGCATCGCCGAACTGATCGTGCCGATGACCGTGGCGCCCGCGCCGCCGACGTTGTCGATGTACTCCAGCAGGCTGCTGTCGTCGGTGTCCACGGCGTGGTCGTGGATCTCGGCGTCGATCGTCAGCGTGAGGGTGGCCAGGAAGAACCCGCACGCCAGTCCGACGACGGGGGCGAACAGGAACGAGTCGCGCAGGCGTTCGCGAAGCGTCGGGAACGCCCTCCGCCTCGGCGCCCGCGGCAGCACCCGCCACTGCGGCGCCGGCACCCGCACAGGCCCTGCCTCGGATCCCGCCCCAGGTCCCGCCCCAGGTCCCGCCCCAGGTCCCGCCGTAGGCCGCGGCGCGTCCTCCCGCGACGCACCGCCGCCCGCACCGCCGTCCACCCCGTCGCCCATCGCCCCATTAGGGCACGCGCCGACGGAGCATGCCCTGCGCTGCTACTCCGTCGGCGCACCCGTTTGCGGCGATCGGGTGAAGGCCGGGTGCCGGGGGCTGCGTACGGCGGGGTCGGCGCCGTACGCCCGTCTCAGGACCGTCCGCCGGCCTGCCCGTCGGGGTGTTCCGCGGCCGCAGCGGCCACTGTGGGGGCCTCGGACGGGTCGGGGGTGGTGGGGGACTGCTGGAGGTGGCGGCGGTCGTTGGGGTGGGGGGGTGGCTCGGGCTTCTGCTGCTCCTGCTGCCACAGGGTGGTCAGGCGCAGCGCGGTGTCGATCAGCGGCACGTGGCTGAAGGCCTGCGGGAAGTTGCCGACCTGGCGCTGGAGGCGCGGGTCCCACTCCTCGGCGAGCAGGCCGAGGTCGTTGCGGAGCGCGAGGAGGCGTTCGAACAGTTCGCGGGCCTCGTCGACGCGGCCGATCATGGCGAGGTCGTCGGCGAGCCAGAACGAGCAGGCCAGGAAGGCGCCCTCGTCGCCGGGGAGGCCGTCGAGGCCGATGCCGTCGCCGTGGGTCGGGTAGCGGCGTACGAAGCCGTCCTCGGTCAGCTCGTGCTGGATCGCCTCGATGGTGCCCACCACGCGCTTGTCGTCGGCAGGGAGGAAGCCGACCTGCGGTATGAGCAGGAGCGCGGCGTCCAGTTCGCGTGAGCCGTAGTACTGCGTGAAGGTGTTCCGCTCGGCGTCGTAGCCGTATTCGCACACCTCGTGGTGGATTTCGTCGCGGACGGTGCGCAGTTGGTCGAGGGTGGCCTCGGTCGCGCCGGTGCCGTCGAGCGTGTCGGTCTCCAGCATGCGGATGGTGCGGTCGACCGCGACCCAGGCCATGACCTTGGAGTGCACGAAGTGGCGGCGGGGGCCGCGGACTTCCCAGATGCCCTCGTCGGGGGTGCGCCAGTGGTCCCCGACGAAGTCCATGAGCCGCAGTTGCAGCTGGTGCGCGTTGCCGTGGCCCTCCATGCCGGCCAGGCGGCCGTGGTGGAGGGCGTCGACGACCTCGCCGTAGACGTCGAGCTGGAACTGCTCGGCGGCGGCGTTGCCGATGCGGACCGGGCTGGAGTTCTCGTAGCCGGGGAGCCAGGTGGCCTCGTACTCGGTGAGGCGGCGCTCGCCGCCCACGCCGTACATGATCTGGAGGTTCTCGGGGTCGCCCGCGACGGCCCGCAGGAGCCACTCGCGCCAGGCCTTGGCCTCTTCGAGGAAGCCGGTGCGCACCAGGGCGGAGAGGGTCATGGCGGCGTCGCGCAGCCACGTGTAGCGGTAGTCCCAGTTGCGTACGCCGCCCATGTCCTCGGGCAGCGAGGTGGTGGGGGCGGCGACGATGCCGCCGGTCGGGGCGTACGTGAGGGCCTTGAGGGTGATCAGCGACCGCACGACGGCGTCGCGCCACGGGCCCCGGTAGGTGCAGCGGTCGACCCAGTCCTGCCAGAACCGCTCGGTGTCCTCGAGGACTTCCTCGGCGTCGGTGGTCAGCGGGGCGTCGACGTGCGAGGGCCACCAGTTGAGGATGAACGCGTGGCGCTCGCCGGGGCCGACGGTGACGTCCGCGTAGGTGGTCATGCCGCGCCCGTACGCCTCGGCCTCGCTCTGCAGCCACACCGAGTCGGGGCCGGCGACGGCGACGGTTCGGCCGTCCGGGTGACGTCGTACCCAGGGGACGACCTTGCCGTAGTGGAAGCGCATGCGTATCTCGGAGCGCACCGGGACGTGCCCCGAGATGCCCTCGACGATGCGCACGATGGTCGGTGCGCCGATGAGTTCGTCGGAGGGCGGCATGAAGTCGATGACGCGTACGGAGCCGCGCGGGGTGTCCCACTCGGACTCCAGGATCAGCGAGTCGCCCCGGTAGCGGCGGCGGGCGGCCTGGCCGCCGGACAGCGGCGCGATGCGCCAGTAGCCGTTCTCCTCGGTGCCCAGGAGGCCCGCGAAGACGGCGGGGGAGTCGAAGCGGGGAAGGCAAAGCCAGTCGACGGAGCCGTCGCGGCTCACCAGGGCCGCGGTCTGCATGTCCCCGATGAGGGCGTAGTCCTCGATGCGATTGCTCACGCGGAATCCGTCCTGCCGACGTACGGCCGTCGCGCTGTTCAGAGGCGGGTGTGGTGTTCAGGCGGTGCAGAAGGGTGTTGTTCGAAAAGGTGCTGTTCACCGGGTGAAAAGCGTTCGACAAGCCGTGCAGATGTGAAATTCGGGGGTCGTCCGCCGGGCGCCCCGCCGACCCCCGGCGGTCGCTGCGGACCCTTGATCAGGGTAGTCCACGTGAGTCGGTCATGAGACCCGCTCCGTGACTCTGCGTGGCCTTCGTGAGGGACTTCACCCTTAACTGTCCGGTTTTTCTGCTATTTGTCACAGCAGCTGGGCTGCGGCGGTCACGCTCCGAATATGCCGGATCGTCCTCCGTGGTGACGGCCTCGCCTACGGGACGTTGTCGCCGCTCGCTGTTACTCTGGTCTCCCGTGGACTTCTAGGGACTCTCCAAACCTCTTTGTCGAGGTGCCCTCTTGTCGAGGTGGAGCCTCCCCGTCGAATTCCCTCCTCGAATCACGACCCACGGGAGCCCCTCCTTGGCAGTGCCCCAGACGCCCGGCAGTCCGACGCACGGCGCGCGTTCGTCGATCCGCACCCGGCCGACCAAGCACCTTTTCGTCACCGGGGGTGTCGCCTCCTCGCTCGGCAAGGGGCTCACGGCATCCAGCCTCGGCTCGCTGCTGAAGGCGCGCGGCCTGCGAGTGACGATGCAGAAGCTCGACCCGTACCTCAACGTGGACCCGGGCACGATGAACCCGTTCCAGCACGGCGAGGTGTTCGTCACCAACGACGGCGCCGAGACCGACCTGGACATCGGACACTACGAGCGCTTCCTCGACGAGGACCTGCACGGCTCCGCCAACGTGACCACCGGCCAGGTGTACTCCTCGGTGATCGCCAAGGAGCGCCGCGGCGAGTACCTCGGCGACACCGTGCAGGTCATCCCGCACATCACCAACGAGATCAAGTCCCGCATCCGGCAGATGGCGACCGAGGACGTCGACATCGTCATCACCGAGGTCGGCGGCACGGTCGGCGACATCGAGTCGCTGCCGTTCCTGGAGTCGGTGCGGCAGATCCGCCACGAGGTGGGCCGGGACAACGTGTTCTTCCTGCACGTGTCGCTGCTGCCGTACATCGGCCCGTCGGGCGAGCTCAAGACCAAGCCGACCCAGCACTCGGTCGCGGCCCTGCGCTCGATCGGCATCCAGCCGGACGCGATCGTGCTGCGCGCCGACCGCACGGTGCCGGCCGAGATCAAGCGCAAGATCTCCCTGATGTGCGACGTCGACGAGGAGGCCGTGGCGACGGCGATCGACGCGCCGTCGATCTACGACATCCCCAAGGTGCTGCACTCCGAGGGACTGGACGCCTACGTCGTACGCCGCCTCGGGCTCAACTTCCGCGACGTCGACTGGTCGACGTGGGACGACCTGCTGCGCCGCGTGCACCAGCCGGAGCGCGAGGTCACGGTCGCCCTGGTCGGCAAGTACATCGACCTGCCCGACGCCTACCTGTCGGTCACCGAGGCGATCCGCGCGGGCGGCTTCGCCAACAACGTGCGCGCCAAGATCAAGTGGGTCACCTCCGACAACACCGACACCCCCGAGGCGGCGGCGCGCGAACTGGCCGACGCCGACGCGGTGCTGATCCCCGGCGGCTTCGGCGACCGCGGCGTCGAGGGCAAGGTCCAGGCGATCAAGTACGCACGTGAGAACCGCGTCCCGACGCTCGGCATCTGCCTCGGCCTCCAGTGCATGGTGATCGAGTCGGCCCGCTCGCTCGCCGGGCTCGACGGCGCGAACTCGCTGGAGTTCGACGAGAAGACCGCCCACCCGGTGGTCTCGACGATGGCCGACCAGCTCGACATCGTGGCGGGCCAGGGCGACCTGGGCGGCACGATGCGGCTCGGCGAGTACGAGGCGAAGTTCGCCGACGGCTCGATCGCGGCCGAGGTCTACGGCGCGGACCACAGCTTCGAGCGGCACCGCCACCGCTACGAGGTCAACAACGCCTACCGCAAGCAGCTGGAGGCGACCGGCATGGTCTTCTCCGGCCTGTCGCCGGACGGCCGCCTGGTGGAGTACGTCGAGCTGCCGCGCGACGTACACCCGTACTTCATCGCCACGCAGGCGCACCCCGAGCTCAAGTCCCGCCCCACGCGCGCGCACCCGCTCTTCGCGGGACTGGTCGCGGCTGCGGTACGGCGGGTCACCGGCGCGGACGGCGTCCTGGGCGCGGACGGCACCGGCCGCGAGGCGGCCGAGGTCGCCGGCTGACGGCAGCCCACGCCCGACGCGCACCGAACACGGAGCGGGGGCGGCACCGGACTTCCGGTGCCGCCCCCGCTCCGCGTTCCACTACGTTGTGCTGCATGAACGCCGACGCACGCCCTGAGGCCGGCTCCGCGAGCCGCTTCACGGACACCCCCGAGGAATGGCCCGTCGTCGAAGGGGAGACCCCGTACCAGGGCCGCATCACCGCGATGCGCAGCGACATCGTCGCGATGCCGGACGGGACCTCCGCACGGCGCGACTACCTCGTGCACCCGGGCGCCGTCGGCGTGTTGGCGCTCGACGAGGACGACCGCGTCCTGGTGCTGCGCCAGTACCGGCACCCCGTGCGGCAGAAGCTGTGGGAGGTGCCGGCCGGCCTCCTCGACGTCCCCGGCGAGCCGCCGCTCCTCGCCGCCCAGCGGGAGCTGTACGAGGAGGCGCACCACAAGGCCGACGACTGGCGCGTGCTCGTCGACTTCTACAACACCCCCGGCTCGTCGAGCGAGGCCATCCGGGTCTTCCTCGCCCGCGGCCTCGGCGAGGCCGTCGGCGACCGCTACGAGGCCCGGGCGGAGGAAGCCGACCTGGAGGTGGCCTGGGCCCCTCTCGACGACCTGGTGACCCTGGCGCTGGCCGGCGAACTGCACAACCCCACCCTCGTCACCGGCGCCCTCGCCGCCGTGGCGGCCCGCGCCCGAGGCGGCTTCGACACCCTCCGCCCAGCCGACGCCCCCTGGCCCGCCCGCCCCTTCTGAGCGCAACGGCGGTGCTCGGGAGCACCTGCCCGGGGGTCGCCCGGTCCCTGAGGGCGCGCCCGGCCACGACCGGATCGCCACCGGGGGCGTGCGTCACCGTGCGTCGGTCCGCATTTCCTGCACACCGTTCGCTACCCTGCGCAGCAGGACTGTCGGGGGGCTGGGAACAGGGGGTCGTCGGCGGTGTTCAAGGCTGGTGAATCCGCGACCGCGACCGACGCGGTCGCCGCCGCCGTCCCCCCGCCCCGGGCCGCGGACGACGGCTCGGTACCCAC
Source organism: Streptodolium elevatio (assembly GCF_053592165.1). NCBI lineage: Bacteria > Bacillati > Actinomycetota > Actinomycetes > Kitasatosporales > Streptomycetaceae > Streptodolium > Streptodolium elevatio. The sequence continues at coordinate 415,059 of NZ_JBSFVE010000004.1, read as the reverse complement.
CATCCGTCTCGGACCCGCGCAACTGCCCGCCGCCCCGGCGGAGTTCGTCGGGCGGGCCGACGAGCTGCGGACGCTCTACGGCTGGGTCACCGGCCCCGGCGCCGCGGTCCCCGCCCAAGGGGTCGCCGCCCGCGCCTCGCTGCTGCCGCCGGACCGGGTCGTCGCCATCTCCGGCCCGCCCGGCATCGGCCGCAGCAGCCTCGCCGTGATGCTCGCGCACCGGCTGTCCCCGCACTTCCCCGACGGGGTGCTGTACGCCCGCCTCACCGGCCCCCGCGGCGAGACCACGCCCCCCGCGGACGTCCTCGAATCGTTCCTGCACGTGCTGGGCGAGCGCGACGTGCCCGCCGGGGCGGAGGACCGCTCCCGACGCTTCCGCGAGCTGCTGGTCGACCGCCGCATACTCGTCCTCCTCGAAGACCTCACCGGCACCCCGCAGCTGCGCCCCTTACTGCCGGAGAGCCCTACCGCGCTGCTGGTCGTCACCACCGTCGGCCCGCTCACCGGCCTCGGCCGCGCGGCCGTCGTACGCGCGTGCGCGCTCGACGTGCTCGACCCGGCCGCGGCCTCCGAACTGCTAGGCGACCTCGCGGGACACACGCGCGTGGCCTGCGACCCGCGCGCCGCCGAGGAGTTGCTGTCGCTGTGCGACTTCCACCCCGCGGCGCTCAAGCTGGCCGGGGCGTGGCTGCGCGCCCGGCAGCGGTACGCCCTCGCCGACGTCGCCCGCCGCATCCGCGCCGAACGCCTCCGCCTCCAGGGCAGCTGCGAGGACGGCGAACTCGCCCTGCGCGCCTGCTTCACCCTGGTGCACCGCGAGCTGGTGCCCTCCGCCGCGCGGCTGCTGCGCCTGCTCGCGCTCGTCCCCGGCCGCGAGTTCGGCCCCGACGCCGCCGCCGCGCTCGCCGACTGCGGCCCGGACGCGGCGGCGCGCTCGCTCGCCGAACTGTGCGAGCTGAACCTGCTGGAACCCGGCTCGACGCCGGGCCGGTTCTGCTTTCACGAACTGCTGCGCGGCTACGTGCAGGAGTGCCTGGACGCCGAGGAGCGCCCCGGCGAGCGGCGTACCGCGCGCGTACGTCTGCTGGAGCGGTACGTCCGGCTCGCCCGCGCCGCCGAGCACACCATCACCGGCCGCGGCGACCTGGTGCCCGCCGACGTCCGCTTCGAGTCGCCCGCGCAGGCGCGGGCGTGGCTGCGCGAGGAGCGCCCCGAACTGCTCGCCGCCGCCCGGGTCGCCGCGGCGGCCGGCCTGGACGGCCCCACGCGCCGCCTCGTCGCCGTCCTGACCCGCCTGCTGGACCGCCGCGCGCACTGGCGGGACGTGCGCGAGCTGCACGAACTCGCGCTGTCGACGGCGCGGCGGCACGGCTCCGGCCGGCAGGAGGCGGTGGCTCTGCTCAACCTCGGCAACCTGCACGTCGCGCGCGCGGAGCTCGAACAGGCGCTCGCGTGCTACCGCGCGGCCCTGGAGGTGTCGCGGTCGATCGCCGACCCCGCGGGCGAGGGCCGCGCGATGGTCAACCTCGGCAACGCGTACGCCGACCTCGGCGACCTCCAGCGCGCCGCCGACTGGTACGACCGGGCACTGCTGCTGCGCCGCACCACCGGCGACAACGACGGGCAGGCCCGCGTCCTGTCGCACCTGGGCCGCCTGCACGCCCGCATGGGCCGCTTCGAGCAGGCGCTGCGCGACCACCGTGCGGCGCTCGGTGTACGCCGCAGGCTGGGCGACCACGCGGAGGTCGGCCGGGTGCTGTCCGACATCGGCGCGTGCCTGGGCGACGCGGGCCGCACGCGCGAGGCGCTGACCGTGTACCGGGACGCGATCGAGGCGTACCGGGCCGCGGGGGACGAGCGCCTGGAGGCGCTGGCGCTGCTGCGCACCGCGGACCTGATGGAGGACACCGGCGACCTGCGCGAGGCCAGGTCGCGGCGGCGTCAGGCGCTGGCGCTGCTGGCGGACGTGCCGCAGGCGGAGGCGGTGCGGCGGCTGCTGGACGACGGGCACGCGGAGGCGTCCGGCCTCGGCCCCGGTGCGGGAGGCGGCTTCGGCAGTGGGGCCGGAGGGGGTCTCGGTGGGGGTCTCGGAAGCTCCTCGTCACCGGCGCGGGTGGACTGACGATCGGCCCGAACGGGTACCCGTCAAGTACGGATCCGGAGCCCTCGGCCTGGGAAAGCTAAACAACCTGCTGAGGCCACTGGCACTTTGTAAGGTTGTCAGGGCGTTGGAGCCGCATTAACCTAGGTTTGCCTCGGAAGGCGCAGTGGTATGCGCCTGCCTGCCCATTCGGGTCCGCCGACGGCGTCTCAACCCTCTGTACGTAAGGACGTGGATAGCCGTGAAGGTCGGCATTCCCAGCGAGGTCAAGAACCACGAATACCGCGTGGCGATCACGCCCGCCGGCGTGCACGAGCTCGTGCGCAACGGCCACGAGGTCTTCATCCAGAAGGACGCCGGACTCGGCTCCTCCATCCCCGACGAGGAGTACGTCGCCGCCGGTGCGACGATCCTGGACACCGCCGACGCGGTGTGGGAGACGGGCGAGCTGATCCTCAAGGTCAAGGAGCCCATCGCCGAGGAGTACGGGCGGCTCCGCAAGGACCAGACCCTCTTCACCTACCTGCACCTCGCCGCTTCGCGCGAGTGCACCGACGCCCTGCTCGCCGCGGGGACCACGTCGATCGCGTACGAGACCGTCCAGCTCCCCAGCGGTGCGCTGCCCCTCCTCGCGCCGATGTCGGAGGTCGCGGGCCGGCTGGCGCCGCAGGTCGGCTCGTACCACCTGATGCGCCAGGGCGGGGGCCGCGGCACCCTCATGGGCGGCGTGTCCGGCGTGTACGCGGCCAAGGTCGTCGTCATCGGTGCGGGCGTCTCCGGCCTCAACTCGGCCGCGATCGCGCTGGGCATGCAGGCCGAGGTGCTGCTGCTCGACCGCAACATCGAGACGCTGCGCCAGGCCGACCGGATCTACCAGGGCCACCTGCAGACGGTCACCTCGAACGCGTACGAGATCGAGCGCGCGGTGCTGGACGCCGACCTGGTCATCGGCGCGGTGCTGGTGCCGGGCGCCAAGGCCCCCAAGCTCGTCACCAACGAGCTGGTGTCGCGCATGAAGCCGGGCTCCGTGCTCGTCGACATCGCGATCGACCAGGGCGGCTGCTTCGAGGACTCGCGTCCGACGACGCACGACAACCCGGTCTACAAGGTCCACGACTCGATCTTCTACTGCGTCGCCAACATGCCGGGTGCGGTGCCGCACACGTCGACGTTCGCGCTGACGAACGCGACGATGCCGTACATCGTCGCGCTCGCCAACAAGGGCTGGCGCAAGGCGTGCCAGGACGACGCGACGCTGGCGCTGGGCCTCAGCACGCACGAGGGGCACCTGACGAACGCGGCGGTGGCCGAGGCCCACGGGCTCGGCTTTGTCGAGACCGGGCAGCTGCTCGCCTGAGCGGCGGTTCGAGTACGGGCTGAGGCCCGGGTGGTTCCGGGGCGCCTGCGGGCGCTGCCGGGCCCGCCGGCCCGGTCGGGCCCGGTCGGGTTCGGCCGGGCGTGATCCGGCGTCGAAGGCGCCGCTGGACGGGCGGGCGGGTTCCGGCCCACCGGGCGTTGGCCGAGCGGGCATGATGTCGGCTCCCACAAGGGTGTGGGGGTCGACATTGTGCGTTTCGGGGACTTGTCGGCCGGGTTCGGGGTGATGCGGCCTCGGAGCCGCCGGGGAATGACGCGTCCGGAGCCGGGAGGCAGGTCTGACCCCCGTGGGGCACGGCCCGCGGGTGAGGCCGGGTCCCTGGGTGAGGTCGGTGATGTTGTCGACAACGGGGCTTTTGGTGGCGAGAACACCGCCCCGGCCGGTGGGTTGTCGTAGGCGTCGCGGGCATATCTCGACCATCTCTCGGTCGAACGTGGCCTTGCCGCCGACACTTTGGCGGCATGTCGGCGCGACCTGGGGCGATATTTGGCCGTTCTGGCCGACGCCGGCCGTGCCGCTGCGGGCGATGTGTCGACTGCCGACGTGACCGCGTACGTCGGGACGCTGCGTACCGGCGACGCCCACGGGCCGGCGCTGTCCGACGCCTCCGCCGCGCGTGCCGTCGTCGCCCGCATCTCGGAGGCGGCGGGTCTGGATATCGACGATGTGGGTCTCGCCGCACGTACCGTGGTGCTCGCGGGCAAGGGCGGCAAGCAGCGTGTGGTGTCGCTCGGTTCGTACGCTGCGGAAGCGGTGGGCGCGTACTTTGTCCGGGCCCGGTCGGATCTGATCGGAACCGGTCGCGGCGGGCTCGCGCTGTTCCCGACGCACGCGGTGGTCGGCCGTCTCGGCAGAGCGGTTGGACCGTGTTGCGTTCGGCCGCGCTGCGCGCCGGGCTCACGGAGGAGATGTCGCCGCACACGTTGCGGCACTCGTTCGCGACGCACTTGTTGGACGGTGAAGCTGATGTCCGAGTTGTCCAAGAACTGCTGGGACATGCGTCGGTGACGACCACTCAGGTCTACACCCTGGTCACCATTGATCGACTTCGTGAGGCCGACGCAGCTTCCCACCCCCGGGCTCTTGACTGAACCGGTGCGATGTTGCATGGGTCGGGCGGTTCGCCTTGCTGCGACCATGCGACACGCCATAGAGTCGCGAACCGTCAGTAAGGATCGTCACGCTGACGAAGCAAGAAATGGCCTGGTCGGCAAGGAGGTAAGACGACTTGTGAATGAGTCGACATTTGCTCCCGGGGGTGCCCAGCCAGCGTCGGCCCAGGCCCCCCGTGGGTCGGTTCAGGGCGGTGGGACGGGAATTCCCGGCCCGGGCTCTGCCGCGGAGCAGCAGGGGACGCGCGACGCCGCGCTCCCGTCGACGGCCGACCAAGCGGGTGCAGCGGGTACTTCAGCGGGTTCAGCGGCGGAGGGAACCCCCACGGGTTCCGAGGCGGACGAGTACGCGTACGACATGTACTACTACGACGACGAGCTGCGCTACGCCGAGGAACTGCGCGGCGGCCCGTTCGATCCGGACGCCGACTACGAGCCCGATCCCGAGTACGCCGCGACCCTCGCACCGGACGCCGCGACACAGCGCCGCGAGCGCGTCGGCCCGACCGGCCGCCCGCTGCCCTACTTCCCGGTCCCCGGACCGGTGTCGGAGCACGGCCCCGCGAAGATCATCGCGATGTGCAACCAGAAGGGCGGCGTCGGCAAGACCACGTCGACCATCAACCTGGGGGCCGCGCTCGCGGAGTACGGACGCCGTGTGCTGCTCGTGGACTTCGACCCGCAGGGCGCCCTCTCGGTGGGCCTCGGGGTCAACCCCATGGAGCTCGAACTCACCGTCTACAACCTGTTGATGGAGTCGCACCTCAGCGCGGACGACGTCCTGCTGAAGACCATCATCCCGGGTATGGACCTCCTGCCCAGCAACATCGACCTGTCCGCGGCAGAGGTCCAGTTGGTCACCGAGGTGGCCCGCGAGACCACGCTCGCCCGCGCGATCCGGCCGCTGGTGCAGGACTACGACTACATCATCATCGACTGCCAGCCGTCGCTGGGTCTGCTGACGGTCAACGCCCTGACCGCCGCCGACAGCGTCATCGTGCCGCTGGAGTGCGAGTTCTTCGCGCTGCGCGGTGTCGCGCTGCTGACCGAGACCATCGAGAAGGTGCACGAGCGCCTCAACCCGAACCTGGTCCTCGACGGCATCCTCGCGACGATGTACGACGTGCGCACCGTGCACGGCCGCGAGGTCCTCGCGCGCGTCGTCGAGGCGTTCGGGGAACAGGTGTTCCACACGGTGATCGGGCGTACCGTCCGCTTCCCGGAGACCACGGTCGCGGGCGAACCGATCACCACGTACGCGTCGAACTCCGTAGGGGCCGCCGCGTATCGCCAGCTCGCGAGGGAGGTGCTGGCCCGGTGCCGCGCCGAGTAAGTCTGCCGGGCGCCGACGAGTTGTTCCGTACCACCGGGGGAGCGGCACTGACGACCCGTCAGGCCGCTGCCGACGCGGCGGGGACGACAGGTCAGGCGCCCACCGGTGCGGGAGCGTCGGGCACCTCCGCGGCGGCGGCCGGGCCGGCCGCCGCCGCGGGCAACGGCCACGCTCGTGCCGTGCCGGCGCCGTCCTCGGGGCAGGACGCCGAGCCGGAGCACTCGGGCGCCCAGAACTCCGCGTCCGACCAGGGCGGTTCGCAGGGCGAGCCGGGGTCGGCGCAGTCGTACCAGGAGTCGCGCCCCGAGCAGCGGACCGTACCGCCGTCGCGCGAACCCGCCCGCGAGGGCCAGGCCCGCGACGCCGGCCCGCAGTCGGCCCCGCGCGCCGCCGCCCCCAGGCGCGGTCGCGTGCAGCGCCGCCCGAGCGGTCGGGAACGGCACGACGAGAAGATCACCGTCTACGTCTCCGCCGAGGAGTTGATGGACCTCGAGCACGCGCGGCTCACGCTGCGCGGGGACTTCGGCCTCGCGGTGGACCGCGGCCGGATAGTGCGGGAGGCCATCGCGGTCGTCCTCGCCGATCTTGAGGCACGCGGCGAAGCGAGCATCCTCGTACGGCGGTTGCGCGGCGGCCCGGGGCCGGGTCACTGACCACGGAGATCCACGGTGGTCGGTCGGGACCCGTTGCGGCTTGACTGTCGTCGGTTGAAGTCCCGTGCGTGACGGCCGTACCGGCAGTTGCACCGACAATCGCATCATGCGAACCGCATCGCCGAACCGCATTGCCGACATCGAACGAATGCCGGTGACCGGGGGCGGGGGGGGGGGGGGGGGGCGGCGGGGGGGGGGGGGGGCGGCGCCCCGCGGGCGCGGGGGGGGGGGGGGCGGCGGCTCGCGGGGGATCATCCCGGGTGGCCGAC
>NZ_JBSFVE010000004.1:260887-408203 GCF_053592165.1 Streptodolium elevatio | reverse complement strand
CTCTTTTCCCTACAGCCACTGATTGGGGGTTCGGGGGGGCGACCCGCCGCCTACGTCCGGGGCGTGGGCGGTGCTACCGCCCCCGGTCGGCGTGTCGGGGGGTGTACCGCGAGTACGGCGGAGATCCTGGCGGGCGGCCGATCGGACGCAGCCCCTTGCGCAATGCTCGGTCAAACCGTGAAAATCCGGCATCTACCGGCGGGGCAACCCGTCGCCGTCGTCCCCGCCCAGCACCATGGAACCCGATGTCCACTGCCAACCCGGTCCCACCCGCCCGCCGCCCGCTCGGCCGGGGCGGCGTCGGCGCGCTGCCCGCGCAAGGCGGGCCGGGGGGCGGGACGGGCGACACGGCCGGGGTGCCGTTGGACGATTCGGGGGCTGATGCCGCCTCCGTTCCGGAGGACCGTGCTGCCGAGGATGCGGCGCACGCCGCCGCCGACGCCGCGGCGGCGTCGGACGAGGCTCCCGCGGACGGGGCCCCTGAGGACGAGGCTCCCGCGGACGGGGCCCCTGAGGACGAGGCTCCTGAGGACGAGGCTCCTGAGGACGAGGCCCCCGCCGACGTCCCGGCGGAGGAGCACAAGGGCTTCGCGGTCCACCTGGACAACTTCGAGGGTCCGTTCGACCTGCTCCTCGGCCTGATCGCGAAGCACAAGCTCGACGTGACCGAAGTGTCGCTCTCGAAGGTCACCGACGAGTTCATCGCGTACATCCGGGCGCAGGGTTCGGAGTGGGACCTCGGCGTCGCCACCGAGTTCCTCGTCGTGGCGGCCACCTTGCTCGATCTGAAGGCGGCGAGGCTGCTGCCCGCCGCGGAGATCGAGGACGAGGAGGACCTCGCGCTGCTGGAGGCGCGCGACCTGCTGTTCGCGCGGCTCCTGCAGTACCGGGCGTACAAGCAGATCGCCGCGATCTTCGACGAGCGCTGGGCGGTCGAGGCGCGCAGGTACCCGCGCGACGTGCCGCTCGAGGAGCGGTACACGGGCATGCTGCCCGAACTGGTCATCAAGATGGACTTGGAGAAGTTCGCGCGGTTGGCGGCGCGGGCCATGACGCCCAAGGGCCCCAAGGTCGTCTCGATCGAGCACATCCACGTGCAGCGGGTGAGCGTACGCGAGCAGTCCGCCATCGTCGTCGAACGCCTGCGCAGGCACGGCGCGCTGACCTTCCGCGCGCTGACCGCCGACTGCCCGGACAACCTGCACGTCATCGCGCGCTTCCTGTGTCTGCTGGAGCTGTTCCGCGAGGCGGCCGTCGGGTTCGACCAGGTCGAGGCGCTCGGCGAGCTGCATGTGCGGTGGACCGGAGGCGACGAGGACGCACCGCAGGTGGGTGCGCAGTTCGACGAAGACGACGAAGACGACGAGGACGACGAGCCGGACCGGGACCAGGGAGAGCAGGTCCAGGACGCGGACGCGGTGGAACCGGAAGCGGTCGACGTGGAGGAACCGGCATGAGTGACGAGGGGTTCTGGATCGAGCCGCCGGACGAGCCTGTCGGTACGCCCGACGCCGCCGCAACGGAGACCGCCGCTCTGCCGATGCAGCGCGAGCACGCGCACGCGGACGAGGGCCACGAGACCACGCCGGGCGACCGGACGGAGCCGGAGCCCGAGCACGGCCGCGCGCCCGAGGCGGAGCCGCCGGCCGAGATCGTGTCAGGGCTGGACCCCGCACTCCTCAAGCCGCAGCTCGAAGCCGTGCTGATGGTCGTCGACAGTCCCGTCCCGGACATCGTGCTCGCCCAGGTCCTCGAACAGCCGACCGAGGCGGTGGTGACGGCGCTGCGCGAGCTGTCCGCGGAGTACACGGCCCAGAACCGCGGCTTCGACCTGCGCCAGGTGGCCGGGGGCTGGCGGTTCTACACGCGGCCGGAGCACGCCGAGGCGGTCGAGAAGTTCGTGCTCGACGGCCAGCAATCGAAGCTCACGCAGGCCGCGCTGGAGACGCTGGCCGTGGTGGCCTACCGCCAGCCGGTCAGCCGCAGCCGCATCTCCGCGGTGCGGGGCGTCAACTGCGACGGCGTCATGCGTACGCTGCTCGCCCGCAGCCTCGTCGAGGAGTACGGCGTCGAGCCCGAGACCGGGGCGTTCCTGTACCGCACGACGGACTTCTTCATGGAGCGCATGGGCCTCGTGAGCCTGGACGAGCTGCCGGAGCTTGCGCCCTTCCTGCCCGAGGTGGAGGCCCTGGAGGCGGAGACCGAGGGCGGCTTGGAGGGCTTCCCGCTGGGTGGCTCCCCGAGCGGCTCGCGGGGAAGGGGGGAGCAGACCGGGACCGCGGGCGAGGCCGAGGACTCGGACGACGCAATCGGGGCTGATTTGTCCGACGGTCGGGCTGGGAGCGACTCCGAGAGTGGGGCCGAAGGCCCGTCGGACGACGTACCTGTAGGCGCACCTGACGACCTGGCCGATGAGGTGCCTGAAGACGTGTCCGGGGGCCCGTCCGCGGAGGTGCCCGGGCCGGTGGCAGCCGAGGGCGGGGAAACCGGGGATACTGGTGGCGAAGACTCCGCGGCGGCGGATGCCGAGGACAGCGCGGACAGCGCTCCCGCAGACCCCGCCCCCGCGGCCGACGACCCCACCGACACCGGGAGCGGGTCCGCGTCCGCCACACAGCCGGACGCGGCCGACGAGACCGGTCAGACGACTACGGACGATTGATGGCTGGCACAGGCAGGCAGGGCTCCGGCCGCGGCAACTTCCGCGGCGCGGGCAACAACCGCGACGAGCGGTCCGGCGCACCGCGGGGCGGCGCCGCCGGGCGCGGCGGCTCGGGACGGGGCGACGCCGGCCGAGGTGGCGGAGGCGGTACGGGCCGCGGTGACGCGGGCCGCTCCGGCGCCGGTCGCGGCGGATCCGGCGGCGGCCAGGGCTACGGCGGTGGCCAAGGCGGCAGCCAGGGCGGCGGCTACGGCGGCCGCGGCGGTTCCGGTGCGGGTTCCCGCTCGGGTTCCGGCGGCTCCGGTGCGCAGGGCCCGCGCCGCGGCAGCGGCGGTGGGACGAGCCGTCCCGACCGTCGTCCGACCACCGTCCGCGAGGGTGAGCGGAACACGCGCGAGACCCAGGAAGGCGTACGCCTCCAGAAGGTCATGGCGCAGGCGGGCATCGGCAGCCGCCGGGCCTGCGAAGAGCTGATCTACATGGGCCGCGTCGAGGTCGACGGACAGGTCGTGCGCGAGCAGGGCCTGCGGGTGGACCCGACCAAGGTCGAGATCAAGGTCGACGGCTTGCGGATTCCGACCTCCAGCGGCGAGGTCTACATAGCGCTGAACAAGCCCGCGGGCGTCGTGTCGACGATGTACGACCCCGAGGGCCGTCCCACGCTCGCCGAGTACGTCACGGACCACGAGCAGCGCCTGTTCCACGTCGGTCGGCTGGACACCGAGACCGAGGGCCTGATCCTGCTCACCAACCACGGCGAGCTGTCGAACCGGTTGACGCACCCGAGCTACGAGGTGACCAAGACGTACCTCGCGCAGATTCAGGGGCCGATCCCGCGCGACCTGGGCAAGCGGCTCAAGGAGGGCGTCGAGCTGGAGGACGGCCTCGCGCGCGCGGACAGCTTCCGGATCATCGACCAGCTCGGCAAGACGTACATGGTCGAGGTCGTGCTGCACGAGGGCCGCAAGCACATCGTGCGGCGCATGCTGGCGGAGCTGGGTTTCCCGGTGGAGCGGCTGGTGCGTACGAAGTTCGGGCCGATCCAGCTGGGCGACCAGCGCCCGGGGCGCACCCGGCGGCTGTCCAACGAGGAGATCGGCCTGCTGTTCCGCGAGGTAGGGCTGTAGGGCCATGGCCCGCTAGGCCGAATGGGTGATTGGGCGGTGACTTCCTGACATGGTGGACCGACGCGATGAGATTGAGCGCGCCGAGGACGACCGGATGGAGGGGGTCATGAGCGTTGCGCACGTGCAAGGTTCCGGGGCGCATCATGTCGGGCCGTGGACGCTTGAGCAGGTTTTGGCGCTGCCGGAGGACCGATCGCACCGCACCGAGCTCATCGGGGGTTCGCTCCTGATGTCGCCCAATCCTGCTCCGCCCCATCAGACGGCTGCGCGGCGACTGGCCAACGCCCTGGAGAGCGCTGTAGCCGCGGCGGGCGCGCCACTCGTTGTCTGGGACGCCGTCAACGTGGTCATGCCCTACGGGATGCTCATCCCCGACTTGGTCGTTGTCGACCTGGCCGCCGCGGAAGAGGTCTTCGACAGTGGAGCCGCGACCGTGTCATCCGAGGCGGTCTCCGTCGTGGTCGAGGTCGCTTCGCCCTCCAACCGGCGGGCGGACGTCGTGATGAAGAGCAAGCTCTACGCCGAGGCCGGGATCCCGTGGTACTGGCGTCTGGATCTGCGCCCCGCGCCGAGCCTCACGGTTGGCGAACTGGTAGCGGGCACGTATGTCGAACGCCTGGTCGTGCCTTCGGGTCAAACCGCGACGTGGCAGGAGCCGTTCCCGATGTCGCTGGATCCGGGGAGCTTGACCAACCTGCGGATCTGACCGACCGAGCCGGCTGGATCGGCGACGTTGCGTCGGCTCTGTCTGACGGGCCGATGGATCGAGGGGCGCCGCCGCGCGGATGCGCGGCGGCGCCTTTCTACGATAGGGGTATGAATTCGGCTGGTTTGGACGGTATTCGCCAGGGGCTCGGCTCGTGGGACCGGCGTACGTCGGCGCGGGGGTGGCACGGGCTCACGGCGCTCGTCGGAGTGGCCGGGCTCGTCATCCAGTTCGTGGTCAGCGCGCGCGGGGGACCGGAGTTCGCCTCGGACAACGCCGGGGTGCGGATCCTGCGCTATCTGAGCTACTTCACCATTCAGAGCAACATCCTGGCCACCGTGACCGCCGCCCAACTCGCCCTGCGCCCCGACCGCGACGGACCGCTTTGGCGGGTGCTGCGGCTCACCGCCCTGGTCTGCATCACCACCACCGGCATCGTGTACGCGACCGTCCTCGCGGGCCTGCTGGACCTCCACGGCGCCGGGCTGGTCGCCGACTACCTGCTGCACTACGCGATGCCGGTGCTCGCGCTGCTCGGCTGGCTCCTGTTCGGCCCCCGCCCCCGCATCGGCCGGGCGACTCCCGTGCAGATCCCGGCCCTTCCGCTCCTGTGGGCGATCTACACCCTCGTGCACGGCGCGATCACCGACTGGTACCCCTATCCGTTCACCGACGTGGTGGACCACGGATATGCCGTCGTCGTCCGCAACATCGTGCTCGTCGGCGTATTGGTCGTCGCCCTCGGATTCGCCTTCCGCTACGGCGACCGCGCACTGCGCCCCGCCCCCAACCCGCGACACGCCGAAGGCCACCCCCAGGATTTCCGCACCCTCGACGAGGGCGTCTCGCCGGGGCCGGGCGCGCACTCGGCCGCGGAGTCCGCGTCGAAGTCGGCTTCGAACCGGGGTTCGAGCGGGGCGTCGAAGGGTTTGCCGGGCGAAGCGGAGCGCTGATGTCGGGGGTCGGTTCGTGCGGGGAGGGGCTTGCGTGGCTGCGGCACCGGGCGGGGGCTGCTAGAACGTTGCCCAGGGCGTTGCCCCGCGACGAGGCGCGGCAGGCCGACCGGGGTGTGGGGGTGGCGTGGGGGCGAAGACGGGCGGTGCGGTCCTCGACAGGATCGTCTACCGCTGGCAGGAGAGGGACTTGCTGGGCGCCCGCGGGCTGGGGCCGGTCGCCACGTCGCTGGCGCCGGACCGGTTGCCCGGGTGGGCGCGGGAGTTGCAGGCGTACGTCGGTATGGAGGTCGACGTCGAGACGGGCCCGTACACGAGTGTCTGTTGGGCACGTACGACCGCCGGCCCGGCGCTTGTGCACCGGGAGTTCGCGCTGCACGGACACGAGGCCATCCCCGGCAATGTGGCGCATGTCGTCGTGGATCCCGGACGTGTGCTCGGGCCGCATGTGGTGCTGGCGCTGGGGGTGTTCGACTGGGCAGCGGGCGGTCCGCCGCTGGACGACATGCCGCAGGGGTACCACCTGGAGGGCATCGCCTCCGAGGGGCTTGTGGCGCTCGCCCACGAGCGGGCGGCCGGGCTGCGGGCCGCCGCGCGGGGTCGGCGGGACGCGCTCGAACGCGTTGCCGAGACGTTGTTCGCCCGTCCGCGCGCGGCGTTGTCGCTGCTGCAACGTGACGCTGGACCCGATCCGGCGCCGCTGCTGTGGGGCGTGTTCGATCTGGTGAGCCATCTCGTGCGGGGGAGTTGGAGCTTCTCGACGTACGAGTCGAGCGACGACGCGAGCCGTCCCCGCTTCGTCGTCGTGCCGGACTGGCCCGGCGCGGACTTTCCCGGGCGCCTGCGGCTGGACGTCACGGCGCCCCCGGGCACCGGGTTGTACGCGGAAGCGGCGCGCAGGCTCGTGGAGTGCTACGCGGAGCGTCCGTGGGAGCAGACCCGGGCGCTGCTGCGCCAGTTGCGGCCGGTGGCCGAACTGGAGCCCGAGCCCAAGGCGATCGCGATTCTGGACGCCATCGACACGCTGTTCCCGTCAAGGGTCTCCCTGGTGAAGGCACGCGGTCCGGCGCGGCCGGCGGTCGAGGCACGGCAGGCCGCACCGCCGAGGGGCTGGGACACCATCGCGCGGGCGGCGGGCCCCGGCGCCGAGGCGGCCTCCGCGGCGGCTGTGTTCGGGCACGGTCTCGCCGATTACCTGGGCGTCCCCGCGGAGTTGGACGTGACGGGGGAGTATCCGGGCGAGTACCTGCCGGAGGGTCCGCACAGCGGGCGCCACGCGAGCCCGAACACGGATGTGGACGCGGCCTCGGGCATGCCCCCGCAGCGATCCCACGACTCCTGGTCCGGCGGGCGCGGCGGCGGGCCCCGCGCCCGGTCGGCGCGTGCGGGTGATCTCGACGATCCGTACGCCGATGTCCCCGTCGCGGCGGATCCCGGCCCTCTGGAGGAGGACGTGCCGGAGGCGCCGGGCGTGCCGGACGTGCCCGAGGTGCCTGAGGCTGCGCGGCCTGCGCAGCACGCCGCGCCGCCCGCCCCGTCGGCTGCCGCGCGGCCCGAGCGAACGCCGGTGCTGCCGCCGCACATAGAGCGTCCCTCCGGTCCGGCACCCACGCAGCCCGAGACCCGCTACCTGCCCGTGGCGCTGCCGGTGCCCGAGCGCCCGGAACGTCCCGGGCAGCCGCGGGGCCCCGGGCGTCCGGTCGGGGGTCCGGGGGCCGGACGCGTGGCGGCGTACCCGCCCGGCCCGCCGCCCGGGGTCGCGCCGGGAAGCGCGCCGCCCGAGGCCACACCTCCCGGCCCGCCGCTCGGTTCCGCCGCCGCGGCCGCCCGGGCCGCCGCCGCACTGTCCGCGGTCCCGGCGGGTCCGACGGCTGCGCCCGCGCCTCCGGTCGTCGCCCCCGCCCCACCGTCCGAGCGCACCGCGCGCGGCTGGGACCTCGCCGGCTGGGCCGAGGACGGCGTCGCCGAATGGGCGCTCCAGCCGCTGCTGGACGCGTCGCGGTGGCTCGACGGCGGCGGCGCCACCGGCGACCGCGAGTTCCGCGAACTGGTCGGGCGGGCCGGGCTCGTACCGGTCGCGGTCGGCCTGGAACGCGCCGATGAGGCGCTGTTGCCCGCACTCGTCGAGCGGCTCGCCGAACTGGTCGTGCCGTCCCCGCGGTTGCCGTCGGCACGCGAGCAGGCGGCCCTCGAACGTGTGCTCGCGGGCCTCGACGGTCCGATGCGCGCACTCGACCGCTGCGGAGTGCCACGCCATCAGATAGCGTCAATCATCGGACAGTTCGCGGCATATGTCCTCGACGGCTGCCAGACTGACGGCACCGCGGACAATCTTGCTGTGGTCGTCCGCAACCTCGACACCGTCCCCGGCACCTATCGTCCCTATCAGCAGGAACTCATCGGGGCCGCCGTCGCGCACGGCCTCGGTGCGCGCTTCTTCGAGGAGATCGGCCGGCTGTGGGCAGCCAGCCGGTCCCTCCTCCCCGACCCGGCGGACCCCTTGGAGGGGTAGTCATGGAGGGCTCCACCCAACCGACGACAAGTCGCCAGCCACTGCACCAGATCGTGTACCGGTGGCAGCGCCAGGACCTGTTCGGACGCAAGGGCCTCGGCCCGGCCGCCACTTCGCTGCCGGTCGCCGATCTCGCGCGGCTCGTGCCCGATCTGTCGGAGGCGGTGGCCGCCGAGTTCGGCGGCGACGGCGCACCGCAGAACAGTACGTCGCTGATCCACGTCGACTCGTTCGCGGCCGTCGTGCACCGCGTCGCCTCGGAGTTCGAACAGGGGCGGCTCGGCAACCACGCACACGTGCTGCTCGGCACCCGGGCCGCGCTGACCCCGCACGCGGTCCTGGCACTGGACGGCTGGTCCTGGCGCACCGGGCAGCCGCAACTGGCCGAGATACCCGTCGGGCGGCGGCTGGCCCGGGTACCCGACACCGTGCTGGACGACGCGCTGGCCGAACGGGCGTTCGCGCTCCGCGACGCGGCGCGGACCCGGGCGGAGGAGCTGACCGTGGTGCTCGCCGCCGTGCTCCGCCGCCCGACGATGGGCTTCTCGGTCCGGCTCGCGGACGTCGGCGATCCGGTCGCGCTGCTGTGGGGGCTGTTCGACCTCATCACCGTGCCGCTGCCGGGGCCGCTCACGTTCTCGACGTACGAGACGACGGACGGCACCACCAGGCCCCGCTTCGTCGTGGTGCCGCGCTGGCCCTCGCAGTCGTGGAGCGGGCGCCACCGCATCGACCCGGACTCAGAGGCACGCACCGACGTGTTCCGCGAGGCGGCCGAACTCATGGTGCGGCGCTACGTCGAGGACGACTGGGACACGATGTACCCGCTGCTGCGCGGGCTCCAGGGACTGCGGCGGCACCAGCCGTACGACCGGGCCGTGGAGATCCGTGACCGCTTCGCCGCCGGCACGGACCTCGGCGCGGGCGGGGGCACGCCGCTCCGGCTGTCCAACGAGGAGGTCGTCCCGGGCGAGTCGACGCAGGCGCTGTCGAGAGCGGCCGCCTGGCAGGAGGCGCGGCTCGCGGAGGAGGCCGCGGCAGCCGAGACCGGTCACGAAGCGGACGCCGGAGGCACCGGTCCCGCGGCCGAGGCGGGACGGGAGGCATGGTCCGACGTGGGGTCAGGCCCCCGAGCGGACACCGGACCCCATGCCGCATCGACAACGACAGCGGCACCGCCGACGGCGGCGGACCCGGGAACGGCAGGCGCGGCCGAGGTACGCGTCGCCGAGCCCCCCGTCCGGCCGGTGCGCGACGTGCCGCCCGACGAGCCCGACGCGACGCTGGACCAACTGCTCGGCGGCGACCCTCCGGAGACCGCACGTTCGGCGCCCGCCCGCTCGGACACGTCGGCGGTGATGTTCACCGAGCCGGCCGGTTCGGAGGTCGCCGCCGCCGAAGCCGCACCCCGCATCACCGGGGCGCCGCTGCCCCGGCGTACCCCGAACGCGGGCCACCCGGCGATCCCCACGACCAGGGACGGGCGGCAGACCGCGTCCTTGGCGCCGCCGCCGCACCCGGGCGACGCGGCGGTCCCGCCCGACGACGACCGGCCCGACGACTTCCGCCCCGAGGAAATCCGGGCCGAGGAGGTCCCGTCGGCCGAGGCGCTGCCCGAGGACACCGCCTCGGCCTCGCCCGCGGCCCGGTCCGTACTGCCCCGGCGCCCGCTGCGCGGCGTACGGTCCGCGCGGCCGAAGCGCCCCGGTGCCGGGCCGGAGCCGGACGTACCGGCGGAGCGGGCCGAGGCGCACCCGGCCGCCGGACGGGCCGAGGCCTACCCCGACCGTGACGCCGCGCCTGGTCTCGGCGGTCCGGAACCGGCCCCCGGCCAGGCGATCCACCAAGCGCCCGCAGCGGCACCCGAACCGGCGTCAGACGACCATGTGCCGGTTCAGGCGCCCGACCAGGGGCGCAAGCGAGCGGCGGAAGCGGACCGCGATCCCGATCTCGATCCCGGTCTCGCCCCCGAGGTCGGTGCCGATCACGATCTCGATCCCGTCCTGGCGGAACCCGAGGCGTTCCCGCTACGCCCGCCCGCGGCCGTTCCGCTGCGCCCCGAGGACCCGCCGCCCAGCGCGGGCAACGCCGACCGCGAGCGCTGGAAGCGGCGTGGCGTCTACGACGAGGACATCGACGCCCTGGAGTTCGCCGCCGACCAGGTGGCCGACGGCGGCGCGGACCGCGCGGTGGCGTTCGTCGAGGACGTCGTCGCCCTGGCCGTCGCGCTGGAGCTCGCCGACCTGCGCCTGCTGCCGTACGTCGCCGAGCACTTCCCGCGCCGCCTGGACGACGCGCCCAAGTGGACGCAGCGCGAGCGCCAGGCGGTACGCGACGTGCTGCTGCACCCGGCGCGGTATGGCGACCGCCTTGTGGAGGCGGGTGTCGAGGCGAAGGTCGTGCGGCGCATGTTCGAACGGCTGGTCCGGGTGGTCCTCACTCTGGAGAAGGACCCGGCCAGGCCGCTGCGGGCGCTGGCCCTCGACCTGATGAGCGACCGCCGCCGCCTCGCGCCGTACCCGGTGCTGGACGACGTGCTGCGGCGTTCGTCGTGGGAGCCCGCGTACTACCAGGAGCTGGGCCGCCGCTGGGCCGAGCTCAACCCGCCCGCGGAGCCGGAGCCGCCGACGGAGTAGCGACGCGAGGGCACCGGCAAGGCCGGCACGGCCCGGTTCGTGCCTGGTGAGCACCTGGCGAGTCCCTGGCGAGGGTCCGGCGAGCACCTGGTGAGCGCCCGGTCAGTGCGGGCCTGAGTGCCAGGTGAGTGCGGCCTGACGGCCGGGTGATCGCAGAGTGGGCACCGCGAGAGGGCACCGACGGACACGGATAACCTTGGGGGCAGCCCTGCCGTTTCCACAGGGCACCCCCACCAGCAACGGAGCGTCCCTGATGCGTACCGCCGCCGTGGTCGGCACCGGCCTTATCGGGACCTCCGTGGCACTTGCGCTCACCGCGCGCGGGATCACCGTCTACCTGCACGACGCGGACCCGACCGCGGTGCGTACCGCCGCCGCCCTCGGTGCGGGGCTCGACGAGGCGCCGCCCGCCGAGGTGGACCTGGCCGTGCTCGCGGTCCCGCCGGGGCGGATCGCCGCCGCGCTCAAGGAGTGCCAGGACCAGGGCCTCGCGCACAGCTACACCGACGTGGGGAGCGTCAAGGAGCAGCCGCTGCTCGACATCGAGGCCCTCCGCTGCGACGTGTCCCGCTACATCGGCGGGCATCCGCTGGCCGGGCGCGAGCGCTCCGGGCCCTTCGCGGCGCGCGCGGACCTGTTCGACGGGCGCCCGTGGGTGCTGACGCCGTCGAAGGAGACCGACACCGAGACGCTGAACCGCGCTCTGGAGATGGTCGCGCTGTGCCGGGCGGTTCCGGTGGTCATGGAGCCACGGGCGCACGACCATGCGGTGGCCCTCGTGTCGCATGCGCCGCACCTGGTGTCCGCGCTGATGGCGGCCCGCTTCGAGGACGCGGCCGACACGGCGACGCGGCTCGCGGGGCAGGGCGTACGCGACGTCACCCGCATCGCCGGATCCGACCCGCGCCTGTGGATCGAGATCCTCGGCGCGAACGCCACCGCGGTCGCCGACGTGTTGGCCGGGTTCGCGGACGACCTCAACGAGACCGTCACCGCCCTGCGCGAACTCGCCGCCGAGGACGACGCCAAGCGCCGCAGCGGCGAGGAAGGCATTGGCGGCATCCTGCGCCGCGGCAACGTCGGGCACGCGCGTATCCCCGGCAAGCACGGCGCGCCCGCCGCGCGGTACGAGTCCGTCCCCGTCGTGGTCGGTGACCAACCCGGTGAGCTGGCACGGCTGTTCGGGGACGTCGGGATCGCCGGCGTCAACATCGAGGACATGTCCATCGACCACTCGCCCGGTCGTCCGGCCGGTCTCGTCGAGCTCATGGTGGATCCGGCGGCGGCCGAGGGACTGGTGGTGGAACTGCGCCGCAAGGGGTGGAACGTACAGAGGTAGTCGCCGTACGGTCGCGCGAGGGGCGGGTTGCGGTCCCGACCGGGCATCGCCACCCCCGCGCCACCCCAGGGGAGTTGTCCTCCCGTCCGGGCCATCTGGCAGTCTGGAAGCGTGACGCTGTCCACCACAGACTCGCTCGCGGTGTACCTCGCCTCGCTTTCCGCATCGGACCTCGCGCGCATCGTCACCATGACCCCGACTGTGCCCGAAGAGCCCAGGCCCACGACGCTGCGCCATGTGGCGGTTTGCCTCGCGGATCCGGAAACGGCGTTGCTGGGCTGCTCGTTCCTCAGCCGGGGCGAACTCCAACTGCTCGAAGTGCTCTGGGCGGTCGCCGAGGAGCGGCCGCCGGGGGGTGCCGCGCGCCTGGGCCGGGAGGCCGGGCCGCGGCTCGACGACGACCCGGTCGTGGTCGTGGACCCTGAGGCGCTGCTCGGGCTGGTGTGCGGGCCCGACCGCCGCGAGGTGCGCGATCTCGGGCCCACACTCGACGCCCTCACCGGCCGCGTGCTGGCGTGGCCGGAGGACGGGCGGATACGCCTGCACCCGGGCGCCGCCTCGGTGTTCCCGCTGCCGCTGGGCCTCGGCGCGCCCGCGTACGGCCTGCTGCTCGGGCAGCGGCCCGAGGATCTCCACGCGATCGTCCGGGAGTTGGGCGGCCTGCCCGCGGGCCGCAAGGACGACAACGCGGTGCTCGCGGCGCGCCTGCTCGGCGACCCCGAGGTGGTACGCCGCATCGCCGCCCGCCTCGACCCCTCCGCGCGGGCCGCCCTCGACGAGCTCACCGAGGTGGGCATACGCCGTGACCCGGCCGCCGCGTGGGGCTACTACGGGCCGCGTACCAACGGAGGGCGGAGCGACGGGTTCGCCCGGCTTCGCCGCCGCGGCCTGCTGCTGCCGACCGGCGACGGCTGGGAGATGATGCCGCGCGAGGTGGCACTCGCGCTGCGCGGGGACGACTACCGGGTGCCGTTCGAGTCGCGCCCGCCGCAGGTGGCGACCGTGGCGGCGGATCGGGCGGCGGTGCTGCGGACCTCGGCGGCGTCCGCGTCCGCGGCCCTCGACGTCGCCGCGCGGCTGCTGCACGCCTGCGCGGTCGCGCCGCCGGGGCTGCTCAAGAGCGGCGGTGTCGGCGTACGCGAGATGCGTCGCCTGGCGCGCGAACTCGTGTGCGACGAGGGCACCGTGCGCTTGTGGCTGCATGTCGCGGAGTCGGCCGGGCTGCTGGTCCCGGATGCGGAGCGGGGGCGGGTGCTGCCGACGGCGGCGTACGACGCGTGGCTCGACGGCGAGCCCGCGGCGCGCCTGCTGGTGCTCGTCCGGGGCTGGGTCACGATGCCCGACGTACCGACGCTCGACGTGATCGACGCCGCGTCCCGCCCGGGCACCCGGCCTCCGGCACCGCTGTCCGGCACGTCGGCGCGCGGTGGGCTGGCCTTGGTGGCGCGTGGCACGCTCCTGCGCACGCTGGGGGCACTGGGCCCGGACCGGGCCGTGGCCGATCCGGCGTCGCTGGCCCGCTGCGTGGCGTGGGTGTGCCCGACGCCGTTCCGGCAGGGCATCGACGAGATGGTGGCGGGGTTCGAGCCGGCGGAAGGGGCCGCGTACGCGCCGGGACACGGCCACGGCCACGCGGCGGACGCGTACGCCGGGTCGGTGGTCGACGCGGCGGGCGAGTCCGCGGTCGAGACGGCCTTGGACACCGTCTTCGACTCGGCACTCGACCCCGAGACCGAGATCGACGCCGACCTCGAGGGCGACGCCGATATCGATGCCGCCCCCGAGATCGACGCCGATATCGATGCCGGGATCGAGGTCGACGCCGAGGCCGACACCGAAATCGGGGTCGGGGGCGACCTCGGCGACGCGAACTGCCTTGTGGCGACCGATCCGGGGCCCGTACGACCGGCCGAGTTCCCGTTGGTCGCACCCTGCGGGTGTGCGGACTGCCGGGACGTGGCGGACGAGATCGAGTCGGCGTACCGCGGACGCTTCGACGCGGTCGCGTTCACCGTCACCGCACTTCACGAAGCCGCGGCGCTCGGCCTCGTGGCGCACGGCGCGCTCACCGCCCTCGGCGGCGGCCTGGCGGTCCAGCACAGCGCCGCCGCACTTCTGGCGGTGGCCGAGGAGTTGGTGCCGCCCGCGACCCGTCGCGCGCGGTTCCGCCCCGACCTGACCGCCGCGATCGTGGGCACGCCGGCCGTAGAGCTGGTACGCCTGCTGAGCGGCTGCGCGGACCCCGAAGGGCCGGGCCGTGTCTGGCGGTTCTCCGAGGCGTCGGTCCGCCGCCACCTGGACGCGGGGGGCACCGCCGCGGGCCTGCTCGCCGACCTGGCCGAAGTCGCGATAGGCGAACTTCCCAAAGAAGTCGCGGACTTGATCCACGAGGTCGGACGCCGGTACGGCCGGGTCCGAGTCGCCTCGGCGGCCAGCGTCGTCTACTCCGACGACGAGGCGCTGGTCACCGAACTCCTGCACCACCGCGGCCTGTCCGAGCTACGCCTGCGGCGGATCGCGCCGACCGTCCTGCTCTGCGCGGAGCCGCTGGACGAGGCGGTCTACCACCTGCGTCGAGCGGGGTACGCGCCCGCCGCCGAGACCGAGACCGGCAGCGCGCTGGTCGAACGCCCCGCCGACTTCCGGGCGGAGAGCCCTGACAACGCCGATCCGGGCCGTACCGGAGGTCGCACCGTGGCGCTGCCCATGTCCGAGGACACGTCGGAGGCTTGGCGCTCCTGGGCTGCGGACCTGCTCGAAAGCGCGCTGCGCCCGCCCCCGCCGCTCACCGCGAAGGCGGCCCGACTGCACGAGGCGGCACCGCTGCTCGGCCCGGAGGACTGCCTCGTGCTGGCGCAGGCACTGGACCGGGGGAGCGCGGTACGGGTGGCCGCGACGGCGTACAACGGCGAGCCGATGACCAGCACGGTCGCGCACCTGGCGATGGCCGGCGACAGCCTCTACATGCGGCCGCCCAACGGCCGCCCGGCCCTGCTCCCGTTCCGTCTGGAAACCCTGTGGCTGGTCCTGCCCGCGGACGACTGATGCCGCGGTGGCGAGCGGTCCCGCGGTGACGACCCATGCCGCGGTGCTGATGTCGCGTTGATGCCGCGGTACCGATGCTGCGGGGACGTCGGGTCGTGCTGTCAGGCGGGGCGGATGTTCTGGTTCAGGTGGAAGACGTTGCCGGGGTCGTACTCGGCCTTGATCTCGGCCAGCCTGCGGTAGTTGTCGGGGCCGAAGCCGTCCACCACGCGGGTGTGGCCTTCGTCGCCGATGAAGTTGAGGTAGACGGATCCGGTTGCCCACGGCCGCATGTCGGCGCATACGTCGTGCGCCCACTGCACACCGCGCGTGTCGTCGGCCGGGTCCTCCCACATGCCGAACGGGTGGACGGCGTACGGAGCTTCGCGCCACGGCAACGGGAATCGCCCGTTGTCCCGGGCCAGTGCGCCGCCCTGCGGGAAGAACACGTGCAGCGACGCCGACGGGATGATCATCTCCGGCGAACGCGCGCAGAAGATGTCGACGGCTTCGTCCGGGAAGGACGTCAGATACTCGGCCGACCAGTAGTTCCGCATTCCGGGCGGGTCGTCGAGCATGCACTGGAAGGCGGGGTACGGGACTTCGGCGATCATCGCGCCTTCCGGCGCGAGGCCGAGGAAGGGGCCGGCGACGTCGCGGCACTCGGCTTCGGGGCCGGTGTACGTCACCAGCGCCGCCGCCACGAGCCGCCCCACCAGGTGCTCCGGCACGAACTCCTCGGGCGGACCGACCAGGTAGAGGAAGCCTCCGCCGACGGCGTCCGGTGCGGTGTCGCAGAAGTCGCGGTAGGTGCGCAGCACGTCGGGTCCGTACTCGGCGGGCCACATGAGCAACGCGACGCTGAAGGCGGGCAGTTCGTGCAGACGGAAGGTGAAGGAGGTGGCGACGCCGAAGTTGCCGCCGCCGCCGTGCAGGGCCCAGAACAGGTCCGGGTGCGAATCGGCGCTCGCCCGCAGGGCGGTGCCGTCGGCGGTGACCATGTCGACGGCGAGCAAGTTGTCGCACGCGAGCCCGAACCGGCGCTCCAGCCAACCGGATCCGCCGCCGAGGGTGAAGCCGCCGATACCGGTGGTGGACGCCCGCCCGCCGGTCGTCGCCAGGCCGTACGGCGCGGTGGCGTTGTCCATGTCCCCGATCGTCGCGCCGCCGCCCACGCGGACGGTGCGCGCGTCGGCGTCGACGGTGACGTCGTTCATGCGGCGAAGGTCGATGGTGAGTCCGCCGTCGGTGAGCGCCTTGCCGCTGACGCCGTGCCCGCCGCAGCGTACGGAGACCTCCAACTCGGCGTCGCGGGCGGCTTCGAGGGCGAGGGCGACGTCGTCGGGACTCGTGCACTGCGCGATGGCGCCGGGATGCCGGTCGATGGCGCCGTTGAAGACGACGCGGGCCTCGTCGTACCCGGGGGAGCCGGGGAGCAGGACGTCGCCGCCGAATGTGCCGCGCAGGCTGCTGCCGAGTTTTGCGGCGTCTGGGCCGAGGGTGGTCATGGTGTGCCCGCTTTCGCGTGGTCTCCCCGAGCCTCTGGAGTCCCTGGCGCGCCGAGGGCAGGACGTCCTGGCAGGACGGGCAGGCCACAACGGCCAAGCCGGAAGGGCCGCACGAACGCGCCGCTCTCTCCACCGTAGACCGAGACACCCGGACGCAATACCCGAATTGCCTCTTTGATCACGAATGCCTGCCTAGTGGGCGCCACTACCCGTCATCCGGTGGGCCAAGGCGCGAGCAGGAGTGCGGATGCCGCGTACGTTGCCAGCACCATCCAGACGAAGGTCGCCATCCAGAACGCGGCCGGCAGGCCGGTCTCCGCGACGAGGTTGTCGACGTCGTCCGTTTTGTGCTGGCCGAGCCTGCGCCGCCTGAGCATTTCGAACACCGAGCGGACGGCCCCGGCCGCCAGGAACCAGGCCATCAGGTGCGCGACGCCCGTCTGCGCGCGCGGATCGGCCAGCGCTATGACCGCGACGAGCCCGGCCACGAAGAAGATGGTCACGAAGACGCCGTAGACGGTCCGGATCTTGACGAGCATCAGCAGAGCCAGACACGCGACGACGCATAGTGTGAGGGACGCCCGCCCTCGGCCGATGAGCACGGCCGCGCCCAGCGCGACCAGGCCCGGGGCCGGGTAGCCGGCCAGGGACCCGAGCACCGCCTTGGCTCCCTTGCGCTCGCCGAGCGAATGCACCGCGCCCGAGGTGTTGGCGTTGAGGAGGATCTTGGTGACCCTGCGGCGGGAGAGCACCGCCACCAGAGCGTGCCCGCCCTCGTGCAGCATCGTGACGTAGATGCGCAGCAGGCCCCAGGACTCCCGCTTCACGACCCCGAGCGTGGCCGCACACGCGACTAGGACGACCGCTTCCCGGGGCGGCGCCGACTGTGTGCCCAGCACCACGTCCAACAGCTCACGCGGTGAACGCGCCTCCACACCGAACCCCGTCCCCCGTGCCGTCACGAAGGCCGATGATCGCAAGCGCGGCCCACACGGCGGTCGGCACCGCGCGAATCGGCCGGTGGCCCGCGTCCCGGGGCAAAACCACCGCGTCAGCGGGCTATGCGCTGCGCGGAGGCGGATGTCAGGCGGTCTCGGTGGAAGTGCGGCCGTAGATAGAGCGGGCCACGACCGCGCTGAGTGCGTCGAGCAGGTCGTCGGGCACCGGGTCGGTGCCCGACGGGCCGATGGCTTCGGTGAGGGCGTGCGTCAGCAGTTGCACGAGCAGTCCGGCGAGCGTCGCGGCCGGGGGCCCGTCGGGGGCGAGGCCGCTCTCCCGGTCGCGCTCGATGCGGGCGGTGGCGTTGGCGGTCAGGCGGCCGAGCATGCGGTCCCGGCACTCCAGCAGAGCGCCGGTCGCGTCGTCCCGCAGGACCACCTTCAGCAGCGGGCCGTGCCGCTCCCACAGCGAGACCAGGCCCGCGAGCGAGTCCCGCAGCTCCTTGCGGCTGCCGCCGGGGCTGGTCAGCCAGCTGTCGGCCACCGCCAGGATCGCGTCGCCCACGGGGTCGAGCAGCGCTTCGAAGACGGCCTGCTTGCCGGCGAAGTAGAAGTAGAAGGTGGGCCGGGAGATCCCGGCCCCGGCGACGAGGTCGTCGATGGTGATCCGGGCCGGCGACTTGTCCGCCAGCAGCGCGCTCGCGGTACGCAGGATCGCCTCCTCGCGCAGGTCGCCCTTGCTCGGGCCGCGCCTGCGGCTGCTCCTGCGGTCGCCCGACCCGCGCTCGTCCATGCCGCCATTATCCGGCCTGCCCCCGGCCGACCGGACCCGGCGCCACGGGCCGACCTACCGGTCGCGGAGCGACGCCAGAAGCTCCGTCCAGGCGGTCGCCGAGACGCTGAGGTGGCCCCGCCCAATGTCCTTGCTGTCGCGCACGCCGAAGGACGCAGCCACGGCGGCTACCTCCACGCAATTGCCGACATCGTTGTTGCCGCTGTAACTGGACTTGCGCCAAGCGGCGTCCTCATTGCTCACAGCATCTCCAAGAGGTCACTGAGAACTTGTACCGAGTGACGTGGAGAGTGCGCCTCGGCGCGCATCGGATCGTAGCGGCACTCCACGTCCAAGACGGCTTGGTCGTCAGTGACGAGGCGTCCCGATCCCATGCCTTCGCAGTACGCAACCTCTCCGCGTCCTGGGATCGAGATCAGCACGATAGGGCCGTTCATGCAAGCGTGAAGACCGCAACTGATCGGCACAACTTCGATATTGACGTGCGGCATCCAGGCGATCGTGAGCAAGTGCTCCAACTGCTCCCGCGCGACCTCGTGCGGCAGGTGGCGCAGGCGGCTCAAAGCGGTCTCGTCCACGACGGCCCAGACGATTGGCGGATCGGGCTTGAGGAGGACCTTTCGGCGATCCAGGCGTTCTGCCACCTGGTTGTCGATCTCCTGCGGCGATTTACGGACCTGCCGGAACAGTTCGCGGATGTAGCCCTCGGTTTGAAAGAGTCCGGGAACCGTCTGGGGCTCGTACATGCGAATGCGCGCAGCCCGTTCCTCCGCGTGGATGTATCCCTCCCACCACAGCGGTTTGCCCGCCGACGCCCGGCGGGCGGCCAGACGATTCGACTACTCAGGAGGACCGGAATGGCCGACGGAGACGTTCACCCACCTCGCCGCAGCCGCATGACCATGCGGGCGTACCACCGCAGTGCCGACGGAACCGAGGTCCAGCTCGGCCCTGTTCGCGAAGTCGTCTGTCATCGCGATTTCGTGGTCCTGCAGCCGATGCCCGCGGCGTGGCCGGACTGCGACTGCGCCGAGTGCCGGGTGCGGGCCTGACCGTTCGGTCCTCCCGGCCGAGACGAACGCCCCGAATCGGCCTGCCGGATGCGGGCTCGTCATGTTCCCCCGTCCTCGGGGACCGAGAAGGCGCCCGCCTTGGCTGCCAATACCGCTGCTGCTGCCGCCCGTTCCGGGATGTCCGGGTCCGGAACGGCGCGCAGGAGCACCAGTTGGTGGTAGATGGGCGCAGTTGCGGCGATCAGCAGGCTCCGGGCGTCCGTGCGCTGTGCGGTGGGGAGTTCGCCGCGCCGGGCGGCGCGTTCGACCAGGACCTCGCACTGGGTGTAGCGGTCGCCCCACAGTTGCGTCTGCGCCCGCGCGGCTTGTTCGGAGTGGAACGAGGCGGCCATCAGGGCGACGGCGAACGAGGGCTGTTCGGTAATGGACGCCTGGATCTCCCGGTTGAGCGCCGTCAGGTCGCCGCGCAGCGAGCCGGTGTCCGGCGGCTGCCACGCGATCTCGCCGGCGGCGCCGATGAGGTCGGCGAGCAGGCCGCCGACGTCGCGCCAGCGCCGGTAGACGGTGGCGCGGTGCACCCCGGCCCGGGTCGCCACACCTTCCATCGTGAGTCCCTCGTGACCGCTTTCGGCGAGTTCGGCGCGTACCGCGTCGAGCACCTGGGCGCGGACGCGGGCGGTGCGTCCGCCCGGGCGGCGGTCCGTCGTATTGGGCGGCGGGTTTGTCATCGGCGAACCACTATCCGGTTGATCGAGGCGGGTGGGCTGTGCGAGCATCTTAACGCGATGGCTGTCGCTATAGTGTCGATCTTCAGGATCCCGGCGGCTGGCCCGCGGGCGTTCCCGAAGGCACGACCCAGGCCCACTGGAGAGGACTCGCCCACCATGCCGCCCGTTCCCGCCGACCCCACGGTGCTCCACCCGATGCCCGGGCAGCCGCGCGTGGTCCTGCTCAAGCCCCTGGTGAAGTCGCCGCTGATCGAGGTCGGTGACTTCTCGTACTACGACGACCCGGACGACCCGACCGCGTTCGAGACGCGCAACGTCCTCTACCACTACGGGCCCGAGCGGCTCGTCATCGGCAAGTACTGCGCGCTGGCCACCGGCACGCGGTTTGTCATGAACGGCGCCAACCACCGTATGGACGGCCCGTCCACCTTCCCGTTCCCGACCATGGGCGGCTCCTGGGCGGACCACTTCGACCTGATCACCGGTCTGCCGAGCCGGGGCGACACGGTAGTCGGCAACGACGTGTGGTTCGGCCACGGTGCCACGGTGATGCCCGGTGTACGCATCGGCCACGGCGCGATCATCGCCGCCGGGGCCGTGGTCACCGGCGACGTCCTCGACTACGGCATTGTCGGCGGCAACCCGGCCCGGCTCATCCGTACCCGCTACAACGCCGCGGACGTCGCCCGGCTCCTCGCCGTGGCGTGGTGGGACTGGCCCGTGCGGCACATCACCGAATACGTGCGGACGATCATGTCCGGCACCGTCGCCGAGCTGGAGGAGGCCGCCGCGCAGCTCAACCCGTCCTGACACCACGTTCCCCCGACGGCAGCCCAGGACGACTGCCGGCCCACGTCGCGTCGGTGTCCCGCCCCCGGCCCCGCGACGCGTAGGCGTCCCGTCACCCGGCCCGCCCCCGACACGCGCCTGAAACGAGTGATCGCCCATGGCCCCGCGCCGCGCCCATATTGCGATGGTCGGAATCCCCATCGTCAGCCACGTCCTGCCCAGCCTTGCGCTCGTTCGCGAACTGGTGGCCCGCGGGCACCGGGTGACCTATGCCAACGACCCGCTGATGGCCGAACGTATCGAGGCCGTCGGTGCGGAACTGGTGCCGTGTACCTCCACGTTGCCCGTCGCGGACAACGCCTGGCCGGACGATCCCATCGCCGCGGCAAGCCTGTTCCTCGACGACGCCGTCCAGGCGCTCCCGCAACTGCGTGCCGCCTACGACGACGATCCGGCCGACCTCTACCTCTACGACATCGGCGCCTATGCCGCGCGCGCCCTCGCCGAAGCGCAGAACCGCCCCCTCGTGCAACTGTCCCCGACGTTCGTCGCCTGGGACGGCTTCCAGGAGGAGGTCGGTGCACATCTGCGGAAGCTGCCGGGCGCGGACGCGTACCGGGACAGGTTCGCGGAATGGCTCGCCGGCTGCGGCGCGACCACCACTGACGTGGACACCTTCTCGGGCCCGCCCGACCGGGCGCTCGCCCTGATCCCGCGCGCGATGCAACCTCACGCCGAACGAGTCGACACCGGCACCGTGACCTTCGTCGGCCCCTGCTTCGACGGCCCGGCGGACACGGACGCCTGGGCCCGCCCCGAGGCGGCGGACAATGTGCTGCTGGTCTCGCTCGGTTCGGCGTACACTCGTCAACCGGCCTTCTACCGCCAGTGCATCGCCGCTTTCGGCGACCTGCCCGGCTGGCACGTCGTGCTCCAGGTCGGCAAGTACACCGACCGCGGGCAGCTGCGGCCCGTGCCGTCCAACATCGAGGTGCACCCCTGGGTCCCCCAGCGGGCGATCCTCGAACAGGCCGAGGCCTTCGTCACCCACGCCGGCATGGGCGGCTGCGCCGAAGGGCTCCTCGCCGGCGTGCCCATGATCGCCGTCCCGCAGGGGGCCGAGCAGTTCATGAACGCCGACCGGCTCGTGGGGCTCGGCGTCGCCCGTCGCGTGGACACCGCCGATGCGACCGCCGAGACCCTTCGGACGGCGCTGCGCGACCTGGTCGCGGATCCGGAACGGGTACGCCGGTCCGCGCAGTTGCGGGCCGCCGCCCGCGACGAGGGTGGCACCCGGCGCGCCGCCGACCTCATCGAGGACGCACTCGCCCCCGCGTGAATCGTCCCGGAGCTCGGCGTGATCGGGCTTGTTCGGCCGCGTACGCAACGCGAGCTGCTGTTCTGGGCTTTCGAGCCCGCGACACAGTGCCTTGCAATGCGGACGGAGCGACGCATGACCACCGACTCGGTGAGGGCCGAAGCCCCGGCTACCGGCCGGAACACACCCCTTCTGTTCATGTCGGTCTTTCTGGTCGCGCTGAACCTGCGGCCCGCGCTGACCTCGGTCGGTCCGCTGCTCGGGACCATCGGTGAGGACGAGAACCTCAGCGAGGGACTGCAGGGCCTGCTCGGTGCCCTGCCGCTGCTGGCCTTCGCCGTTGCCTCGCCGCTGGTCCACCACCTGTCCCGCCGCCTCGGCACAGAGCGGTCGGTACTGGTGGCCATGTTGGTCCTGTGTGCGGGCATCACGGTCCGTTCGTACGCGGACAGCGTCGGCCTGTGGGTCGGGACGATGATCACGGGTTGCGCCATCGCCGTGGGGAACGTCCTCGTCCCCGCGCTGGTCAAGCGCGACCACAGCTCCCACGTCTCACGGGCCCTCGGCGTCTCCTCCGCGTGCATGACCCTGGGGGCCGCCGTCGCCTCCGCGTTGGCGGTCCCGCTGTCGGAAGTGACGGGATGGCGCGGTGCGTTGGCCCTGTGGGCCGTCCCGGTGTTCCTGGTGGCCGTGCTGTGGTCTCCGCGTGCCCGCCCCGCGGCCCCCGTCGCTCCCGGCGCCCCGCCGCGCGGGCTCGACACTCCGGTAAGCGTGTGGAGGCAGCCCACGGCGTGGCTCGTCACCGCGTTCATGGGACTGCAGTCCACGACCTTCTACGTCATGGTCACCTGGCTGCCGACGATCGGGACGTCCGCGGGATCCACGGCGGGGGAGGCCGGGGTGCACCTGTTCGTGTTCCAACTCGCCGGCATCGCCTCGGGCCTGGCCGTCACCCGGCTCATACGCCCCGAAGGCCAGGTCGCCGCCGCAGTTGCGGCGAGTGCGCCGATGCTCGTCGGAGTCCTCGGACTGCTCGCCGCCCCGGGCTTGAGTCTGCTGTGGGCCGCCGTCGCCGGACTGGGGCCCGGTGCCTCGCTCGTCGTCGGCCTCTCGCTGATCAGTCTGCGAGGCCGGACGCACCAGGAGACGACCCAGCTCTCCGGGATGGCCCAGTCCGTCGGGTACCTCTTCGCGGCGACCGGCCCGGTCGTCACCGGGTACCTCGCCCAGGCCACCGGCTCGTGGAGAGCGTCCCTGCTCGTGATCGCTTTCCTGGCCACCGTCCAGATCGCCGTGGCAATATCCGCAGGCAGGGTGCGCGACAGGGAGCCGCGGCCCGCCGGGAAGGACGAGTCCGAGGCATAACGGCGGACGTCGGCCCATCGGCACCACCGCCACCACGAACGCGCGCGACCCGCCGGCCCGTACGCGCGCAGCCCGCCGACGCGGCGCCGCGCGTCGTGGGATCTTCCGCCATACGCTCGCCCGTCGCCGCCGCCTACCCGGCAAGACCAGGAGGAGCGGTTAGCATCCCGGACATGTCGGACGTACAGCCCCGCCCTGAATCGTTCACTCCGAAGACCGATGCCGCGGCGATCGAGGACCTTCGGGCCCGGTTGCACGCGACGCGGTGGCCGGACGCGCCCAAGGACGCGGGCTGGTCCATCGGGACCGACCTGGACTACCTGCGCGAGCTGGTCGCCTACTGGGCCGACGAGTTCGACTGGTCGGTGCACGAGGCGGCGCTTGCCCGGCTGCCACGTTTCCGCACCCGGGTCGGCGGCCTTGGGATCCACTTCGTGCACGCCCGGGCAGTCGCGCCGCGCGGCCCCGTGGTGCCGCTCGTCCTTTGCCACGGCTGGCCGGACTCGTTCTGGCGGTACACGAAGGTCGTCCCGCTCCTCACCGGCCCGGGCGCGCACGGCGCGGACCCCGCCGACGCGTTCGACGTGGTCGTACCCGACATGCCGGGGTTCGGGTACTCGGACCGCCCGACCGGCGCGCCGCTCGACTCCATGGCCGTCGCCGGCCTGTGGGCCGAACTGATGGACCTGCTCGGCTACCCGCGGTTCGGTGCGGCAGGCGGTGACATCGGCAGCCATGTGAGCCGCTACCTGGGGCTGGAACGGCCCGAACGGGTCGTGGCGGTGCACCGTACGGACGCGGGCGTGCCGCTCTTCACCGGGGACCCGGCGGAGCTGACGCCCGAGGAGCGCGCCTGGATCCAGGACGTGGCGGCCTGGGGCGGGACAGAGGGCGCCTACGCCGCTGTGCACCGCACGAGGCCGCAGACCGCCGCCTTCGGGCTCACCGACTCGCCGGCGGGCCTCGCCGCGTGGATCGTCGAGAAGCTGCGGGCGTGGAGCGACTGCGGGGGTGACATCGAACGGGCGTACACCAAGGACGAGATCCTGACGCTGCTCTCGATCTACTGGTTCACCGGCACGATCGGCTCGTCGATGCGCATGTACCGGGCGAACTCCGCGATCCCGCCCGCGCAGCTCGCCCGGCGGGTCGAAGTGCCCTCCGGTTTCTCGCTGTTCCCCGGCGACATCCTGCGCCCGCCGCGGGCCTGGCTCGAACGTACGGCAAGCGTCGTACGCGTGACCGAGCCCGCCCACGGTGGACACTTCGCGGCCTTCGAGGCGCCGGAGATTTTCGCCGAGGAACTGCGGTCGTTCTTCCGGCCGTTCCGCGCCGAGTTCGGCCGAGTCGGTTGACACCGCCCCGGCGCGCGCCGGCCCCGGATGCCACCGGGTAGGGCGAACGACCGCAGCGGACCAAGGCGTTCGTCGAACTTGTCGCAGTACGCCTCAAGGCGTGCGGCGTCCGCGTCCTGGAAGCGAAGCCGGGCCTCGTCCGGGCGGCAGGCGGCGGGCCTCCTCGGGCGTGACCGGCTCGCCCACCCGCACGCCGTGCAGCACGTTCGCGATCACCTCCGCGCCGCGGACCACGCGCGGCCCGGGCCGGTTGAAGTACGCCGGCCCGTCGAGTACCCACACCGCGTTGTCGCGCACCGCCCGAAGCTCCGGCCATCCCGGCAGGCCGGTCAGCAACTCCGCCTCCGCCAGCGTGCGTTCGGGCGGGAATCCGCAGGGCAGGACCAGGATCACGTCGGGTTCCGCCGCGCGCAGCGTCGCCCAGTCCATGGCCGCAGTGTGCTCGCCGGGCGCGGCCAGCAGCGCTTCGCCGCCCGCAGCGGCGATCTGCTCGGGCACCCAGTGCCCGGCCGGCCACAGCGGGTCCAGCCACTCGATCGCCGCGACCCGGGGACGCGGGCGGCCCCCGGTGGCGGCCGCGACCGCCTCGCCGACGGCCGCAAGGCGGGCGCGCAGCGCCGCGACGCGCTCGGCGGCCACCTCCGGGACGCCGAGGACCGAGCCGACCTGCACGATGCAGTCCAGCACGTCCGGCAGGGTCTTCGGCTCCAGGCTGAGCACCGTGGCCTCGTTCGGCATCACGCGTACGGCGTCGGACACCGCGGTGTACGACACGGCGCACACGTCGCACAGGTCCTGCGTCAGCACGAAATCGGCGGCTGATGCGCCCATCGCCTCGACGTCCAGCGTGTAGAGCGAGGAACCGCCGTGCGCCGCGCCCCCGACCGCGGCGGAGATCTCCCGGCTGGTGAGCCGGTCCGCATCGAACTCGGCGGCGGTCACCACGGGCACGTGCGCGACGGCGTCCCGCGGCCAGTCGCACTCGTGGGTGCGGCCGACCAGGGCGTCGGCCAGACCGAGTTCGGCGACGATGTCGGTGGCGGCGGGGAGCAGGGACACGATGCGCATACCCGCAGCGTACGTCGGGTGCCGGCCACGCCCGTCGCGCGTCGGGACGTGGAGGTCGGTGTTCCGGGACGCGGTCCGCGATGTGGGCGCGGGTGGGCCGTGGCCGCCCCGAATCGGGCGAGCCGGCCGGCCACGCCGGCTCAGTCCTCCAGCAGGTGCGAGCGGTCGTGTTCGGCGAACGCCTTCGCCAGCGCGTCGCGGTCGTCCTCCGTCATGATCCGGTACGCCGAGTCGCGCTCCGGCCGCCACCACACCGTGTCGCTCGTCCGCCAGCCCTCGCGGCGCAGCCCGTTCTTGTCCGTCTTGCTGGTCGCGGTCACCGGCATCGCGTCGAGCATGCGGACGAACCGCGGCGGCATCTTGGTGCCGAGGTCGGCCTGTGCGGTGAGGAATTCCGCGAAGCGGTCCGGGTCGAAGTCCGTCTCCGGGGCCGGTACCGCCGCGGCCATGACCAGGTCGCCGACCGCCGGGTCGGGGGTGGCGTACACGGCGACCGCGGCGAAGGCGTCGTGGCGGGCGAGGATGTTCTCGATGGTGTGCACGGCCAGGTTCTCGCTGTCCACGCGCAGCCAGTCGTTGCCGCGTCCGGCGAAGTAGAGGTAGTCGTCCGCGTCGCGGTAGAAGAGGTCGCCGGTCCAGAACTTGCCCTGCCTGAGCCGCGCTTCGCTGGCCTCGGGGTTGCGCCAGTAGCCCTGGAAGTTGCGGCTGGGCGCGGTGCTGACCAGCTCGCCGATCGCCTCGGCGCCGTTCAGCAGGCGTCCGGCCTCGTCGAACTCCGCGCGTGCGCACTCGTGTTCGGTCTCCGGGTCGAGCACGACAAGGCCGGGGACGGCGGGGCCGATGGCCCGGTCGGGCGTACCGGGTGCCCACTGGAACGACACCCCGCCTTCGGAACTCCCGTACCCCTCGCGCAGCGGGCAGCCGAAGCGCGCCTCGAAGCGGGCGCGGTCGACGGCGCCCGCCTCGGTGCCGTAGGCGGCGACGAGCGGGTTCGCGGCGTCGGCGGGGTGCGGCGGGGTGGCCAGGATGTAGGAGATCGCGCGGCCGACGTACGTGAAGTAGGTGGCGCCGTAACGGCGTACGTCGGGCAGGAACCCTGAGGCGGAGAACTTGCGGCGCAGGGCGGTGGCCGCGCGCGCGTGCAGCGCGGGCGCCCAGTTCGCGATCACCGCGTTGCCGTGGAACAGCGGCATGGGGATGTAGCAGACCGATTCGGGGGAGAGTGCGAACTGCCGAGCCATGCCGGCCGCCGACGCCGCGATGCGGCCCTGGGTGCTGGGCACGGCCTTGGGCGCGCCGGTCGAGCCCGAGGTGAAGGTGATCATGAACCGGGTTTCCTCGGTGACCGTGCCGTCGTCGGGCGGCAGCGGAGCGCCGCGCTGGCCGGCCAGGAGGGCCGCGTACTCGGCGGTCTCCACGACGAGTACGGGGGTGTCGGCGAGTTCGGCCTGCCCGTCGAGCAGTTTGGCGTGCGTGCGGTTGGTGACGACGACCGCGCACTCGGAGTGCCGGATGTCGCGGGCGAGGTCGGCGCCGCGACGGGTGGAGTTGATGCCCACCACCGTCGCGCCGGCGAGGGCCGCGGCCTGCATCCACAGCACGAACTCGGGTTCGTTGTCGAGCAGTAGTCCGATGTGCGGCTCGCCCTCGCGGTGCAGGCCCTTCCACAACGCGGCGCGTTCCGCCGCGCCCGCGCCCAGTTCGTGGTGGGTCAGCACGCGGTCCTCGAAGAACAACCCGGGGCGGTCGTCGCCCCACTGCCCGCGGACCAGGTGGGCGACGGTCGTCATGGGTGACGCCTTTCTGCGACGGCTTGTCTCGGAGGACCCGATAACTTCCCTCTGGGAAGTTCGGCCATCGTGGCGGCGCGGCCCGCCGAAGTAAACGGTGTGTCGCGAACGTCACTGCCGGGCGCCGGCCCGTGCCGTTCGGCGCGACCGGTCGTCGGCGGGGGCGCGTACCCCGGGCCCGTACGCTGGGCCCGTGCCTCCCGCCGAATGGTTGCCGACCACCACCTACACGATCCTCGGACTGCTCTCGTACGAGCGCGAACTGTCCGGTTTCGAGGTCAAGCGCTGGGCCGACACCAGCCTGCGGTTCTTCTACTGGAGCCCGGCCACCAGCCAGGTCTACCGGGAACTCGAGCGCCTGGCGGACGCCGGGCTGGTCAGCTCGCGCGTCGTCCCCGGGCAGACCGCGCGCAGCAAGCGCGTCTACCGGATCACCGCGGAGGGCCGTACCGAGCTGACCCGCTGGATCGAGGAGGCCCCGGTCGAGCCGACGCTCATCCGCGACTCCGTCGTCCTGCGGATCTGGCTCGGCCACATGGCCGACCCCGAACGCCTGCGCGAACTCCTGGAGGAGCACCGCGCCCGGCTGCAGGCGCTGATCCCCGAGGTCCGCAAGCTCGGCGAACTGGCCGCCGTCCACTCCACCTGGGCGTACCCCGAACTCGTCTCGCAGTGGGGCGAACTCCAGTACGAGGCCGAACTGCGCGGCATCGACCTGCTCCTGGCGGGCATCGACCGCGCCCATCCCCGGGGCGGCGTCCCCGGCGAAGCCGACGGCGCGGACACGCCGCACTGAGCCGGGTCGACCGCCAACCGGCCGCCGCGTCCGCTCAGCTCCCGCGGACGAGCGCCGCATCGGGGCAGAGCAGGTACGCGGACTGCCGGACGAGCCAGAACAACTCGTCCCCCGCGCTCGGCGCGCCGACGCCGTGCCGGGCCATCAGATCGTCGACGATCGCCCGCTCGGCGGCCCTGTCGAACAGCCGCCCGCAGGAAGCCCGCCCCTCACCGCCTAGCACCGCGTCCGACATGGCGCCGAGCACGACGGGTTCCTTCCCGGTCAGCGCCTTGTACGAGGTGCGCACGCTCTGGGCGAACGCCGCGTCGGTGATCGGCGGCTTCGACGTGGTGGGCGCAGGTGTCGCGCGGGCGGGTGCCTTGTCCTCGTCGTTCCCGCCGACCAGGAACATCAGCACACTCCCGAGCATGACCGCCGCGCAGACCACGGCCAGGACCACCATCCCTACCTTCAGGGCCTTCAGCTGCCCGGGGGACACAGGCGGTGGAACAGGTGGCGGCAGCAGCGGCCGACGCGGAACGGGCGGCGGCGGCCCGGTCGGCGCCAGACCCGTTGGCGGCAGGCCCGTTGGCGGTGGCCCCGCCGGCGGTGGCGGATACGGCCCGCCACCTGATTGTGGGATGCGGTGATTGCCGGACATAGGTTCCCCCCGAATATCGACCTTCCACGTCGAATGTAGGAGGACGGCCGACCTGCGGTACGCCCGTCACCGCCGATTCAGGGTTACCCCCGAGCGGGGCCGCGGGCGAGCGCGTACGTACGGCCGAGGGCCAAATCGGTGACGACGAAGCGGTGCTGCCCGCACGCACGCGCCGCCGCGGCGACGAGCGGCAGCATCCCCGTGCGGGCGTGCACGACGACACCGGCCTCGTCGTACCACCGCACCGAGTCCCCGACCCGCCGCGCCGACACGATCCGCGCCACGCGGGCACTCCAGCACCCCCGGTGCGCGCCGAGGGCCCGGGCCACCTCGCGCGGATCCTGCCCCGGCGCGCCGCGCACGTACCCTTCCCGCACTCCGAGACCGACCAACACGCCGCCAACCGGGGCCCGTTGCGGCGTCGGCCGCCAACCCGTCGCCGCCGCCAGCGCACGAACCGCCGTGGCACACGCGGCAGTCGGAGGCGCCCCGAACGCCCGGCTCGGATCGCGGTACGCCAGCAACTCAGCGACGCCCGCGTCTCCACCCCCGCTGCCTCTGCCGCCTTCACCGCCCGCGAACGCGAACGCGTCCAGCGGTCTCCGCGTCGCGAGCACGAACGCCGTCACCTCCGCCCGCACCCGCGCGAACGACGCCGACGGCAGGACGATCGGGCACGTCCAGGCACCCGCCGCCCCGGCCACCTCGGCATAGTCCGAACCCGCACTCACGGCCGCACCCCACCGGATTCGAAGCCCATGGCCGTCCTCCTACCCACAACCGGGGCCCCACGCCTCCGCGACGGCATCCGAGTCGGGGCGCCCGCCGCGTCCCGAGTCGCGCAATCGACGCATCATCGGGAATACTCGACACGCTGTTGAGTTTAAGTCTCCCGTACGCACCACCCGCATCCCCGAGGAAACGAGGACCCGGCCCGTGTCCGCCACCGCAGCCGTCGCGCCAGCGAGCGCAACCCGTACGCCGCGCCCCGGCGCGCTGATCGCCGCCCTGTCGTTCGCCGCCATGGTCGGCGCGATGCTGCAGACCCTGGTCGTCCCGGTCCTCGGCACCATCGGCGCCCGCCTCGACGCCGACGCCGGCTCGGTCAGCTGGGTACTCACCGCGAACCTGCTGGCGGCCGCCGTCATGACGCCGCTGTTCGGGAAGACCGGCGACCTGTTCGGCAAGAAGCGCATGCTGCTGGTCGCGCTCGGGATGATCCTGGCCGGGTCGCTGCTCGCCGCCCTGACGACGTCACTGCCGCTGCTGATCGTCGCCCGCGTGCTCCAGGGCGCGTGGGGCGGCCTGTTCCCCGTCGCCCTCGGCGCACTGCGCGACGAGCTGCCGCCCCAGAAGCTGACCGGCGCGATGGCCATGGTCAGCGGCATGATCGGCATCGGCGGCGGCATCGGCCTGGTCCTCACCGGCCTCCTCACGAACCACCACGGCGACTACCACCGCGTGTTCTGGGCCGCGACCATCCTCACCGCACTGGCCGCGCTCGCGGTCGCCGCCGTGGTACCGGCCCGCAAGCCCACCGCCACCGGGCGCATCGACTGGATCGGCGCGGGCCTGCTCGGCCTCGCCCTCGTGGCGCTGCTGCTCCCGGTCTCGCAGGGCAACACGTGGGGCTGGACGTCGCCGCGCACCCTCGGCCTGTTCGCCGTCGCCGCCGCCCTCTTCGCCGCCTGGGCGCTCGCCGAGCGGCGCATCGACGACCCCATGATCGACATGAAGGTCTTCGTGAAGCGCTCCGTGGCCTTCACCAACGTCGCGGGCGTCCTGGTCGGCGTGAACATGTTCGTCGGCTTTCTGGCCGTGTCGCAGTTCGTGCAAATGCCCGAGCGCGTCGCCGGCTACGGCTTCTCCGCGTCGGTCCTGTCCGCCTCCACCGTCTACCTGCTCCCCGGCGCCCTCAGCGCCGTCGTCGCCGCACCCGTCGGCGGCCTGCTGGTACGCCGCTTCGGCGGCCGCCACGCCCTCGCCGTCGCCGGCGCCATCAGCCTGGTCGCGTACGCCTTCGTCGCCTTCGCGCACAGCAGCAGCTGGCACCTGATCGTCGTCGCGGTCGCCGTGCAGTCGTCCGTCGCCATCGCGTACGCCGCCATGCCCGCCCTGATCATCGCCGAAGTCCCCCTGGCCCAGACCGGCATCGCCAACAGCGTCAACGCCATCGCGCGTTCCGTCGGCAGTTCGCTCGCGAGCGCCGTCGTCACCTCGCTCCTGACCGGCCACCTCATCGCCGGCCTCCCCGTCGCCGTCCCCACCGAAAGCGCCTTCACCGCCTCCTTCGTCATCGGCGCGGTGGCCGGCGGCCTGGTGATCCTCGTCGCCCTCGCCGGCCTCCCGCGTCACCGGCCCCGAACCGTCGCGGCGCACAACGTGGCACCCACGGAGGCTCCTGCCCCCGCCCGCACCTGACGCGGCGTGCTGCCCGACGTCTGCCGCCCGGGCGTCGTACGGCAGCAGCCGGGCCGATGCGGGACGATGCCTTGTCGCAGTCGAGACGCTCGCCAGACCGGGAGGACCGCAGATGACCAGCCCTGGCCCTCGTGACGACAGCGAAGTTTCGGATCCCTTCGGCACTTTGCGCAACGCGCTGTGGATCGGCGGCGGTCAATGGGCCGGCAAGTCGACGGTCGCCCGGCTGCTGGCCGTTCGGTACGGCGTCACCGTGTATCAGTACGACTACCACGACGCCCGCGGCCACAACGACCGCCGGATCGCCCGTCGCGTCGCTCTAGGCGAGCCCGCCGCCGAGCCCGACCCCGACACGGTGTGGGTCGACACCACTCCGGAACAGATGGCCGCGACGACGCTGGAAGGCTTCCCCGAGCGCTTCCAATGGGCCCTCGACGACCTGCGCGCACTCGTCTCCGGCCGCCCGGTCATCGCCGAAGGCTGGGGACTCCGCCCGGAACTCGTCGCACCCCTCGCCGATTCACCGCGCCGGATGGTCGTGATGGTGCCCACACCCGAGTTCCGCCGGCAGCAGGTACGCGAACTGCCCCGCGCGGCCTCGCTCGGGAACCGCGTCACGGACCCCGCCCGCGCGCAGGCCAACCGGCTCGCCCGGGACCGCCTCGTCGCCGAGGACGCCGTCCGCTCCGCGCACCGACTCGGCATCCGCATCATCGAGATCGACGGCTCCCGGGACGCCGACACAATCACCGACCTCGTCGCCGAGCACTTCAGCCCCTACCTCCCAGAAGCAGAGACATCGGCAGGGACATCGTCCAAGGCATCGTCCAAGGCATCGGCAGAGGTGGAGGTGGAGGTGGATGTGGAGGCAGGTCGCAGCACCTGACCTCGCCTGACTTCGCGCCGCCCCGAGCACGGACACGTCGGCCGACGAGTCGTGCAGGACGTCGCACAGGACAGGTCACAAGAAGCAAGTCGCACAGGACATGCCGCAAAGGACAAGCCGCGCGGGACAAGGCGTACAGGGTCAGAAGGTCATCGCGACCTTCCCCGCCAAGCCGCCCTGCAGGAAACGTGCATGTGCCGCCCGGATCTCGTGCAGTCCGAACGCGGCGTGCACGCGCGGCCGCAAGGAACCGCGGTCGACAAGATCGGCCAGCTCGGCGAGTCCCGCGCCGTCCTCGCGCACCTGGTTGACGATCGTGCGCACACCCCGGGAGGACTGGTCGGGGACGGGCCCGGCCTGGGTGGCGATCGACGCGTACCGGCCGCCGTCGGCCACGGCCTCGGTCACGAAGGCGCCGACCGTGTCGAAGACCGCGTCGTAGCCGCGTTGTTCGAGGGCGCCGGGGTGGGTGGTGACGAGGTCGGCACCGTGGTCACGGGCGAAACCGGCATGCGCGTTCCGAGAGACGAGGGCGTCCACCCGGACACCCCGAGCCCGGGCGATCTGCAGGGCCAACCCGCCGACCGCTCCCGCGGCGCCCGCTATGAGCAGCCGTTCCCCGGCGGACAGTGCCAGCCAGTTCAGGGTCTGCAAGGCAGTGAGTCCCGGGAGCGGCAAGGTGGCTGCTTCGACGAGACTGACCGACTGCGGCGCGGCGGCGACAGCCCGCGCCGGCAAAGCGACCAGGTCGGCCCAGGTGCCCCGGCCGGAGTCGAGCTGGTGCGACATCGCGACGACCCGTTCCCCCACACGCAGCCCGCTGTCGCCGCCGTCCACCACGATGCCGGCCAAGTCCCAGCCGAGTGTCATCGGCAAAGGCGGTGTCCCCTCGCCGATCGCCCCCGCGCGCGTCTTGTCGTCGACGGGGTTGATGCCGGTCGCGATGCTCCGGATCAGCACTTCCCCGGGCCCCGGTTCGGGTTGGGGAGCGTCGACTACGCGGAGCACGTCGGGTGCACCGAAGCGATCGATCTGTACGGCACGCACTGAGAGCCCTTCGACGGCTGCTGCTGACGCGTCGCTGCAACAGCCCGGATGATCACCGGATTCCCGCTCGGTGCCGGGGCCGCAAACGGATGTACCGGCCATGCGGTGGCGACGACGCCGACCGGGTGGGCGCGGAGCGCCGCCGTCGTCGAGGAACTGCGCACCGTCGGGGACGCGGCGACGGCCATGTCGCGCAGTCCGGAGACCGCGAACGCGATCGCGCGGGGGGGTCGAACACGTCATCGGGGACCCCGCGCGATCCACGAAACGGGTGACCGCCGGCAGCACCGAGCGTGTGGCCCGCCGGTGTTCCAGGACCACACCCGCCAGTTCCCGTTCCGCCGGGCCCGTCGTCTTGGCCGACTCGGCGGTGCGGTTCGTCATCCGCACGAGCAGCTCCGGCGAGACCGTGGGATTTCCGGCCGCGGCGCGGCGTACGCCGACCGAGTCGTGCCCGACCGCCTGTGCCAGGACCGCAGGGTCGGGATGCTCATGTCCGGCCAGGAGGAGGTCCGGGAGCGGCAGATCCGCCCGGGCAGTATCGCGTCGATCACCGCGGAAGGTGGCTGGCCGAGCAGCACGGAGGACGGGTTCATGGACGACTTGACAGCCGGCCGCGGAGACATCGCGAGGCCCCGGTCGCCGCGGCCGCGGCGCGTGGCGGGGCCGGCGACGGGGTGGGGTGGGATTCGGGGATGATCGGGTGCGGCGGTTCCCGGTACCCTCGGGGGTGACATCCCCAGGAATCGAAGGGTCATCGACCGTGGATACACGCACGCCGCTCGCGACGATCGTGGTCGCGGTCGACGGTCCGTCCGGCTCCGGCAAGTCCAGCGTGTCGCGCGAGGTCGCCCGGCGGCTCGGGCTGCGCTACCTCGACACGGGCGCGATGTACCGGGCGATGACCTGGTGGATGCTGCACAACGGCGTCGAGGTGACGGACGCGGTCGCGGTGGCCGCCGCGGCGGACAAGCCCGAGCTGGTGTCGGGGACGGACCCGTCCGGGCCGACCATCACGGTGGACGGCATCGACGTCGCCGGGCCGATCCGGGGGCCCGAGGTCACCGGCTCGGTGAGCGCCGTCAGCGCGGTCCCGGAGGTGCGGACGCGCCTGGTCGCGATGCAGCGGGCCGTGATCGGCTCCGGCGGCATCGTGGTCGAGGGCCGCGACATCGGCACGGTGGTGGCCCCCGACGCGGCGCTGAAGGTGTACCTGACCGCGTCCGAGGCGGCGCGGGCCGCGCGGCGCAACGCCGAGAGCGACGACCCCGCGACCGACGTCAACGCCACACAGGCGGATCTCGCGCGCCGCGACGCGCTCGACTCGGGCCGGGCCACGGCACCGCTCACACTGGCG
The DNA here is from genome assembly GCF_053592165.1 of Streptodolium elevatio. Taxonomy (NCBI): domain Bacteria; kingdom Bacillati; phylum Actinomycetota; class Actinomycetes; order Kitasatosporales; family Streptomycetaceae; genus Streptodolium; species Streptodolium elevatio. The sequence continues at coordinate 373,429 of NZ_JBSFVE010000004.1, read as the reverse complement.
GCCGACGGCGTCCTGGTCGACACCACCGAGATGGACCGCGACCAGGTCGTGGAGCACCTGCTCGGGCTCGTCGCGCGGGCCGTCGACGGGGGTTCCGCGGTGGCCGCGGGTGCGCCCGAGCCCGCCGGAGAAGCCCTGCGGTGAGCGATCTGCCCGGGCAGCGCGGCAACGGGGGCAGCCGGACCCGCTGGCCCGTACCCACCGACATCACCAAGCCGCCGCTGTCCGCCGCCGCGCACCGCATCGGCATCCCGCTGCTGCGCTCGTTCTGGCGCGTACGCTCGCTCGGCACCCACAACGTCCCGCTCGGCGGGCCGGTGATCCTGGCCGGCAACCACACCAACTTCGCCGACGGACCGCTGCTGTACGCCTTCTGCCCGCGCCCGGTGCACTTCTGGGTCAAGCAGGAGATGTTCACCGGCGTGCTCGACCCCGTCCTGCGCGGCATCGGCCACATCCCGGTCAACCGGGGCAGCGCCGACCGCGGCATGATCATGGACTCGCTCACCGTGCTCCGCGCCGGGAACTGCCTGGGCGTGTTCCCGGAGGGTACGCGCGGCTCCGGCGACTTCTCCGAGGTCCACAACGGGCTCGCGTACCTCGCGATGCGCTCGGGCGCGCCGATCGTGCCCGTCGCGTGCCTGGGGACGGGCGAACGCGGCGCGTCCATCGGGGCACTGCCGGCCTTCCGCGCGAAGATCGACGTCGTGTACGGCAAGCCCTTCCTCCCCGCCGCCGACACCGGCACGCGGACCCGCAGTGCCGTCACCGACGCGTCGCGCCGCATCGTCGAGCGACTGACCGCACACTTGCACGAGGCCGAGCGTCTGACCGGACGGTCCGCGGCACCCGCCGCCGACCTTCCCGCCGCCGACGCGCGCGCCTGAGAACACCACCGATCACGAGGACGCCACCCATGCAGCACGACGCCGGATCCGGCGCATCCGCCGACGAGTTCTCCGGGGGCATCGACCCCGAGGCGTGGGAGGCCGATTTCGACCCCGACGAGTGGGTCGACGCCGGGGGAGACCTCCTCGGCGGCGGCGAGGAGGAGGCCGAGGCACACGCCGCGATGCCCGTCCTCGCCGTCGTGGGCCGCCCCAACGTCGGCAAGTCCACGCTCGTCAACCGCATCATCGGCCGCCGCCAGGCGGTGGTCGAGGACACCCCCGGGGTCACCCGCGACCGCGTCAAGTACGACGCCGACTGGAACGGCCGCCGCTTCACCGTCGTCGACACCGGCGGCTGGGAGAAGGACGTCGCGGGCATCGACCTGTCGGTCGCGCTCCAGGCCGAATACGCCATCGACAACGCCGACGCCATCCTCTTCGTCGTGGACGCCACGGTCGGCGCGACCGACACCGACGAGGCCGTCGTCAAGCTGTTGCGCCGGGCCGGCAAGCCGGTCGTCCTGGCCGCCAACAAGGTCGACAACCTGGCGCTGGAGGCCGACGCCGCGGCGCTGTGGTCGCTCGGCCTCGGCATGCCGTACCCCGTCTCCGCGGTGCACGGCCGCGGCAGCGGCGACCTCCTGGACGCCGTCCTGGAGGCCCTGCCCGAGGCGCCCGCGCAGCGCTTCGGCACCGGCCCCGGCGGTCCGCGCCGCGTCGCGCTGCTCGGCCGCCCCAACGTCGGCAAGTCGTCGATGCTCAACAAGCTCGCCGGGGAGACGCGCGTCGTCGTCGACCCGCTCGCCGGGACGACCCGCGACCCGGTCGACGAGCTGATCGAACTGGGCGGCAAGACCTGGAAGTTCGTCGACACCGCCGGCATCCGGCGGCGCGTGCACCTCACCCAGGGCGCGGATTTCTACGCGTCGCTGCGCACCACGGCCGCGCTGGAGAAGGCCGAGGTCGCGGTCATCCTGGTCGACGCGAGCGAGCGCCTGGCCGAGCAGGACACCCGCATCATCTCGCTTGCGATCGAGTCGGGCCGCGCGATCGTCATCGCGTACAACAAGTGGGACCTCCTGGACGAGGAGCGCCGCTACTACCTCGAACGCGAGATCGAGAAGGACCTCGTCCAGGTCCAGTGGGCGCCGCGCGTCAACGTCTCGGCGAAGACCGGCCGGCACATGGAGAAGCTGGTCCCGGCGATCGAAACCGCCCTGGACAGCTGGGAGAAGCGCATCCCGACCGGGCGCCTCAACGCCTTCCTCGGCCAGATCGTCGCGGCCCACCCGCACCCGGTACGCGGCGGCAAGCAGCCCCGCATCCTGTTCGGCACCCAGGCCGGCACCAAGCCGCCCCGGTTCGTGCTGTTCACCTCGGGCTTCCTGGAGGCCGGCTACCGCCGGTTCGTGGAGCGGCGCCTGCGCGAGGAGTTCGGCTTCCCGGGCACCCCGATCGAGATCCGCATGAAGGTCCGCGAGAAGCGCTCGCGCAAGCCGGGCAAGTAGGCGTGGCCCCGCGCCGGCGACCGTACGCCGGTGACCGGGCGCCGCCGAGCACGTGACGAGGCCCGGAACCCCAGCTCGGGTTCCGGGCCTCGTGCTGTCACGCTTGCCGCTACAGCGGCATGTGCTGCGTCTGATACCCGGCGACGGGCATCAGCGCGAGCCCGGACGGCTGCCGGTTCGGCATGGGGGAGGGGCGGCTCGGCTGCCCGTACGACTCGTACGCGCCCTGGGCGTGCATCGGCGGCGGCGTGTTCATCGACGAGTTGCCCATCGACGAGTTGCCCATCGGGGAACCGCCCGTCGGAGAACCCGGCTGGCCGCCCGACCCGCCGTACTGCAGGTTCTGCGAGAGGCCGTAGCCGCCCGAACTGCCGTACGACTGCGAGTAGCTCTGGTTCTGCCCGGCACCGTGCCCCTGCTCCGCCCGGAAGGCCGGAACCGACATGGGCGACGGCGTCGAGTAGCCCCCCGACGAGTACACCTGAATCGCGGCCTGCATCCCGGAGTGAACGCCGGAGTGCACCGTGGACTGCATCCCCGATTGCATCCCCGACTGCATGCCCTGGATCCCCGACGACATCCCGGTGTGCATCCCGCCGGCCGCGCCGAACCCCTCGCCGTAGCGGTCCCCGGGCACCGCCCGGAACATCCGCTGCCACTCCTCGAACAGCCGGTCGAAGATCGGTGTGGGCGAACCCGGAGGCGCGAACTCGTTCTGGCCGGCGGCACCGGAGAGCGGGGAGTCGTCGAAGGTGAACACGTAAACTCCAACGACCCAGAGCCCGTTGCGATGCGGGCAAACCACCCCACAAACCTGAGAAACCGTCAGGTTTGCCTGGGGCGCGTCGGATCCGGGCCGTCGGCGGGCGTCGGCGCTCAGCCGGTGTGCACGTTCTCCACGACGTCGACCATGGCCGCGGTGACCAGGGCCAGGTCGTCGGCGGTCATCACGTACGGCGGCATGACGTAGACGAGCTTGCCGAACGGGCGTACCCAGACACCGCGTTCGACGAAAGCCGGCTGCACGCGGGCCATGTCGACGGGGGTCCGCAGTTCGATGACGCCGATGCCGCCCAGGACGCGGACGTCGGCCACCTGCGGGAGCGCGCGGGCCGGTTCGAGGCCGGTGCGCAGACCGGCCTCCAGCGCGGCGACCCGGTCGCGCCACGGTCCGGAAGTGAGAAGGTCGATGCTGGCGACGGCGACCGCGGCCGCGAGGGGGTTGGCCATGTACGTCGGGCCGTGCATGAACGCGCCGTGGGCCCGGCTGATCGTCTCGGCCACCTCGTCGGTGCACAGGGCGGCCGCCATGGTGAGATAGCCGCCCGTCATCGCCTTGCCGACGCACATGATGTCGGGGGAGATCCCGGCGTGGTCGCAGGCGAACATCGCGCCCGTGCGGCCGAATCCGGTGGCGATCTCGTCGGCGATCAGCAGCACGTCGTGCTCGTCGCACAGTTCGCGTACACGCGCGAGGTACGCCGGGGAGTGGAACCGCATGCCGCCCGCGCCCTGCACGATCGGCTCCAGTACCACCGCCGCGACCTCGTCCCCGTGCTTCGCGAGCAGGTCCGCGAGTTCGGCGGTGTCCGCGTCGACGAGCGGCCGGGCGAACCCGGCGGGCGGGATCGGGGCGAACAAGTGCTCCGGCAACGCGCCCGACCACAGGCTGTGCATGCCGCCCTCGGGGTCGCACACGGCCATCGCGCCGAAGGTGTCGCCGTGGTAGCCGCCGCGCACGGTCACCATCCGTGTGCGGCCGTTCTGGCCGCGGGCACGCTGGTACTGCAACGCCATCTTGAGCGCGACCTCGACGGACACCGAGCCGGAGTCGGCGAGGAAGACCCGTTGCAGAGGCTCGGGCGTCAGCTCGACGAGGCGGCGGGCCAGTTCGACGGCGGGCGGGTGGGTGAGCCCGCCGAACATGACATGTGCCATCGCGTCCAACTGGCGGCGGGCGGCGGCGTTCAGAGCGGGGTGGTTGTAGCCGTGGATCGCGGACCACCACGAGGCCATGCCGTCGACCAGTTCGCGGCCGTCGGCCAGCCGCAGGCGCACGCCCTCGGCGGACACGACGGGGAAGAGCGGGGCGTCGCCCAGCGCGCTCGCGTACGGGTGCCAGATGTGCCGGCGGTCGTACGCCACCAACTCCTCCGCGTCGACCCAACGGGACGCCGAACCGGGGTCGGAGAGGCCTGCGGACGCGGGAGGGTGATCGCCGTTCATCGCACGGACGCTAGCAGCAGGCGGCGACCGGCAGTGCGACCGCTGTCACACTCTGGTGACCGCGAGCGGGGCCGTACGCCGGTGCCCACCCCGGCGTACGGCCCCGAAATCGCGACGCGCGATCAGCGTCCGATCAGCGCTGGATCGGTAGATCAGCGGCCGGTCAGCGGCACCGAGCCGGCCACCAGGAGGCCGCGGCGGCCCGCCTCGCGCAGCGCGGCGCCGAGTTCGTCGTTGCCGGTGTGGATGCCGATGGTGCCGACGGGCGCCGCGTACAGCAGCACGACGCCGTTGGAGCGGGCGGCGCTGAGCCAGGCCTCCGGAACCTCGGCCGGGACCTGCGCCTGCCACCACGCCTCGGTACGGCCGCCCGTGCCCGGGAACAGCACCGACGTGAGGAACCCGCCGTCCAGGACCACCGACCAGCCGCTCAGCAGCGGCGGCAGGGTCATGTCGGGGGCGGCGACCGAGCTGAAGCCGCGCTCGGTCAGCAGCGAGAGGAACTCGTCGCGCGCGCCCTGGGTGCCCGGGCGCGCGACCGCGGCACCCGGCTCGACGACCAGGGCCGCGTACGTGATGCCGTCGCAGACCATCATGCTGCCGGTGATCGAGATGGGCACCGGTCCGCCCGGCACCACGGTCGGCGTCGGGACGTTGGTCGGGTCGCCCTGTTGGGCCGCGATGAGCGGTTCGACGGCGGCGTCCGAGACCGGGATGACCTGCGACGGGATGCAGCGCGCGTGGGCGAACGCCAGGACCGCGGTCTCCTGGGCGAGGTAGAGCAGCGCGCTGGTCTCCTCGACGGTGGTGTCGCCGCCGCCCCGGCAGGAAGCGCACGCGTAGGTCTGCGGTCCGGTCTCCCCGGACACGAGACGGATGGCCTCGTCGTCGCCGATCTCGGCGCGGACCTCGGGGCTGACGTCCAGCAAACGTGACACGGTTTCGCTCCTCGCTGTGGCGGGGTAGGGGTCGCGGGTATCGCGCCCGGACGTTACCGTCTAGTCACGTTGGGTGACGTGCCTTGGCCGGGAACGTCACCCTTACGAGCGGTTGGGGTCAGGTTGGGACCTGCTCCGTACGGGGGAATTCGCCTTCGGACCGGGTGGCGCGACCTCACGGTCAGGCGAACGTCCACTCCGCGTCGGGCGTCACCGGGCAGGTGTAGTCGAGCACCGACGCCCCGGCGACGAACGCGCGGAACGCCGCCTCGACGGGCACCTTCGCGGCGTCGGCGGGCAGCCCGGGCCCGTCGTGCCGCGACATGCGGTACGCCACGCGGCAGCCCGTCTCCTGGCCCGTCGCCGCGTCCTTCTTGCGGCCGGTGCCGTCGACCGCGCCGACGACCGTGCCGGGCGGCGTGGCCGTGGTGACCTTCGTGTCCTTGGGGGGTGCGGGCGTCGAGTCCGGCGGCACCGGCAGGCGCTGGGAAAGGCGCGGGCGCTCGCCGGGGATCTCCGCGGAGGGTGCGATGTAGCCGTGCGCCACGGTGAAGGAGAGGGCGCGTACGCCGTCGAGGTAGAGGTCGCAGGTCTGCACGTAGCCCTCACGGCCGGGCGTACGCGCGGCGGTCCACCGGCCCCGCTGGTCGCCGGCCGCCGCGGCGCCGAGCGCGCTCGGCGGCAGGACCTCGCAGATGGGCGCGTCGGTGAGCGGTACGCGCGGCGGCGCGGGGGCGATCGGCGCGGGGTTGGCGGGGGCCGTCTGGCCGCAGCGGGAGGCGTCGTAGACGCCCGCGGCCAACTTCTGGGTCACCGCGCCGAGTTGTTCGCGGCGGTCGGCCGCCGGGTCGCCGACGATGCGGCCGCGGACGACCACGGGCGCCTTGACCGCGCGTCCGGCGTCGTCCGTGATCCCGAGCGTGCACTCGGTGGTGATCCACACGTCGTCCGGCCCGGCCATGCCGTTGAAGTTGTCGCCGACGAACGGCGACGCGACCGATCCGGTCGACCCGGCGAGCTGCACGAGTTCGGAGCCGGCCATGTTGGGCAGGTAGGCGGAGCCGACGAAGCTGACGCCGTCGACCGTGACCTCGCAGCGCTGCAACGGGTACTTGAAGATGGGCCGCTGCTCGTCGCGGACGGTGGGCTTGCCCTTCGGCAGCAGCGCGGTGACCTCGTCGGTGCTCAGCAGGCCCGAGCACACCTCGGCCGGGACCGGCTGGGCCTTGGCCTTCCCCTCCACCCCGCAGGCACTCAGAAGCGCGGCGGCGGCGACACCTGCCGCGAGGGCGCGCGCGGACGGCGCCCGTCGTACCGGGCGCGGCAAACGGGGGGTTCGGGCCTGCGTGGACACGCCCCGAACAATAGCGGGCGGCGGGCCGCGGGGGGTCGGCCGCGGGGTCAGCCGCGGCGCGTTTTGACCATCCAGCCGGTGAACGCGCCGACCGCGAAGGTCCCGATCAGCACGATCCACATCGGCGCCTCGACCGTGGGGATCCAGAACCGGATCGACGCGGACGCGGTGTTGGCCAGCACGAACCACACGCTGAGGATGACGATCGCGATCGTCAGCCAGGTTCGGTTGTCGATCTGCGCGAGGAAGTTGCTGTTTCCTCCGCTTTTGCTGGTTCCTGACATGTTTTCAGGCTAAGTCCGATTCCGGCCGTATGCCCCGCAGGCGCGGCGGGCGGACGCGCGGCGTCGCCCGAATGCCAAGAGTTGTTAAAGTTGCATTCCGCAACTAATGTGCCCTACAGTTGTACCGGGCAACGACTCTGCCGCGTTGCCCCCAAGGCATGCGAAGAAGACTCGGTAAGGGGTGCCCGGCCCCGGCGCGATCCGCCGGAGGCGGGCTCGAAGGGAAGTAGTACGCATGGCGAGCTCCGCCGCATCAGCCGCGACACCTGCCGTCGCCGGACCCGGAGGCACCTCCGGGGAGCCGATGACGCACCGCCGCATCATGGAGGCCCTGTCGGGGCTCCTGCTCGGCATGTTCGTGGCCATCCTGTCGTCGACGATCGTCAGCACCGCACTGCCGCGGATCATCGGTGACCTGGGCGGCGGGCAGTCCGCGTACACCTGGGTCGTCACCGCGACGCTGCTCGCGATGACCTGCACGACGCCCATCTGGGGCAAGCTGTCCGACCTGTTCAGCAAGAAGCTGCTGGTCCAGCTCGCGCTCACCATCTACGTCGTCGGCTCGATGCTCGCCGGGCTCGCGCAGAGCTCGGGCATGCTGATCGGCTTCCGCGTCATCCAGGGTGTCGGCGTCGGCGGCCTGACCGCGCTCGCCCAGGTCATCATGGCCGCGATGATCTCGCCGCGGGAGCGTGGCCGGTACACCGGCTACCTCGGCGCGACCTTCGCCCTGGCCACCGTCGGCGGCCCCCTGATCGGCGGCGTCATCGTCGACTCGGCGCTCGGCTGGCGCGGCTGCTTCTACGTGGGCGTGCCCTTCGCCGTCGTGGCGCTGGTGATCCTGCAGAAGACGCTGCACCTGCCGGTGGTCCGCCGCGAAGGCGTGCGCATCGACTACCTCGGCGCCACGCTCATCAGCGGCGGCGTCGCCCTCCTGCTCATCTGGGTCACCCTTGCCGGCGAGCAGTACGACTGGCTCTCGTGGCAGACCGGCGCCATGATCGGCGGCGCCCTGGTCCTGCTCGGCCTCGCCCTCGCCGTCGAACAGCGCGCCGCCGAACCGGTCATCCCGCTGTGGCTGTTCCGCGACCGCACCGTCGTCCTCGCGGTCATCGGCAGCCTTGCCGTCGGCCTCGCGATGATGGGCGCCTCGGTGTTCCTCAGCCAGTACTTCCAGATCGCCCGCGGCAAGTCCCCGACGGTCTCCGGCCTCATGACCATGCCGATGATCCTCGGCCTCGCCCTCACCTCCACGGTCGTCGGCCGCCTCATCACCGCGACCGGCCGCTGGAAGCGCTACCTCGTGGGCGGCGGCGTCGCCCTCACCGCGGGGCTGGTCCTCATGGGCACCGCACGGTACGACACCAACCTGGTGCTGCTCGGCGCGTTCATGTTCCTCGTCGGCGTCGGCGTGGGCGCGCTCCAGCAGAACCTGGTGCTCGCCGTGCAGAACGCCGTGCCGCTGCACCAACTGGGCGCCGCGAGCTCGATCGTCGCGTTCTTCCGCAGCCTCGGTGGCGCGGTCGGCGTGTCCATCCTGGGTGCCGTCATGTCGCACCGCGTGGCCGGCTACCTCGCGGACGGCGGAGCGGGTGGAGGCGGTGCGGGCGGCGGCATCCCGGATGTCCGCCACCTGCCGCCGGGCGTACGCACTGTGGTGGAGAGCGCGTACGGCCACGCCATCGGCGACATCTTCATGGTCGCCGCACCCTTCGGGCTGGTGGCCCTGCTTGCCGTGCTGCTGATCAAGGAGCAGCCGTTGCAGACCGCCAAGCAGGTCGCCGCGCAGGCGGCCGACGGCCCGGCGCAGGGCGGCTCGGCCGCGGCGGTCCCGGGCGGCGCGGCTGCCGACGGTTCAGCTGCCACCGGTTCGGCCGGCGGCGGTTCGGAGGCGGCGGAGAGCCGGCGGGACGCGGCCGCGGGAGCCCCGCGGACCTGACCCGGGCACCCCGGTCCCGGTCTCGTCCGGCCCCGCTTCTTCCCGTTCCCGTCGTCCCCTTCTCCTCGTCCCCTTCTCCTCGTCCCCACCCGAAAGCGTGCCCCGTCGAGCCTTCTCAGCTCCCACGGCGGCGGCACGGCAAGGCCCCGTCTGCTATCCCCCGAAGCGGACGGGGCCGCGCCATATGCGGCGTGATGCGGCGTACCGCAGCGGCGCCTTGCGGCAGGTGTCGAAGATCCGGGCCGAAGACCTTCGCGGGCGGTCAGTGCGGCGCGACGTCCATGTCCGGCAGCGGGTACGGGAACTTGACGCCCACGCCGCCGTCGACGCTCAGCACCTGGCCGGAGACGTACCGCGACAGGTCGCTCGTCAGGAACAGCAGCGGGCCGGCGATGTCCGCGGGCCGGGCCACGTCGCGCACGGGGGCGTTCGCGGCGTTGGCGGCGCGGCCCGCCTCGCCGAGGTACGCCGAAACGCGCGGCGTCCACACCACGCCGGGCGCCACCGCGTTGACGCGTACGCCGGACGGGCCCAGTTCGACCGCGGCCGAGCGTACGAGCGACATCAGCCCCGCCTTCGCGGCACCGTACGCGGCGTGCATCGGCGCACCCGTCAGCCCCGACACCGAGGCGACGAACGTGATGGTGCCGCCCCCGTTCCGGGCCATGTGCGCGCCGCCGAACTGTACGGCGAGCAACGCGTGCCGCAGCACGATGTCGTGGTGCCAGGCCCAGTCCTCGTCGGTCGTCGAGAGCAGGTCCTTGTAGCGGCTCATGCCGATGATGTCGACGACGGCGTGCACGCGGCCCAACTGCGTCTCCGCCTGCTGCCACAGCGCCGCGACGTCCTCGCGCGACGTGGCGTCCCCGGACCACGCGAAGCCGTCGACCTCCTTGGCGATGTCGGCCGCGAGGTCCGCGTCCAGGTCGACGGCGAGGACCTTGGCGCCGCTCTGCGCGAGGGCGTGCGAGGCCTGCCGTCCGATGCCCTGGCCCGCGCCGAGGACGACGACGCCCTTGCCGTCGAGGCGCAGGCGCCCGGGGTAGTCGGGGACTTCGGAGTCATCGGTGCGAGTCATGCGTCCAGGACTATCTGACGGACCGTCAAGGAGCAAGGGGGCGGTGTGGCGGCGGGGGTTGTCGCGTACGCGTCCGCCGGTGCACTCTGTGGCATTGTTTGACTGAAGCAACCACATTTCCCCGGAGGGTCGGCATGGGCGAGCACATGGGCCACGGCGTCAAGCAGCGCGACAAGGTCAAGATGACCCCCGAGGAGGTGACGGCGTTCCTCGCCGAGCGGCACTCGATGACGATGTCCACGCTGAATCCCGACGGCAGCATCCACTCGATCGGCATGTGGTACGGCTTCCTGGAGGGCGAGATCGCCCTGGAGAGCAAGGCCAAGGCGCAGAAGGTCCTCAACCTGCGCCGCAACCCGAACATCACGCTCCTGGTCGAGGCCGGCGACTACTACGAGGAACTGCGCGGCGTCTCGATCGTCGGCAAGGCCGAGATCGTCGAGGAGCCCGAGCGCATCTGGGAGTTGGGCGTCGACGTCTTCAGCCGCTACACCACGCCGTACACCGAGGCCATGCGTCCGGCCGTGGAGATGATGCTCAACAAGCGCATCGTCATCAAGGTGATCCCCGACAAGATCGTCTCCTGGGACCACCGCAAGCTCGGCCTCCCCAGCACCCGCCCCGCCGGCGCCTGAGGCGCACGAGGCCATCTGCCGGGCCCTCGGCGGATGGCCTCGGTGGATTGCCCCGGTGGATTGCCTCGCGCATTCGAGACGCCTCGGCCTGGGGGATAAGCGAAGGTCACCTGTCTTTTCCTTTGACCTTGACAAGGATATTGTCGGATCATCAGGATCGGCGGGCCTGGCCCCCTCAGGGCCGGAGCCCGCAGAGATAGGGGATTCAACGTGCCCATCGGATACACGCCCGAGCACCGGACCTTCGCCGAGTCGGTCGCCGGATTCGCGAAGCGCCACGCGTCGGTCGAGTCGACCCGCCGCGACATCGAGGCGCTCTCCGCCGGAGCCGTGCCCGGTTTCTGGGACGGACTCGTGGGTTCCGGGGTGCCGGCCATCCACCTTCCCGAGGAGTACGACGGCGCCGGCGCCGGGATCCTCGACCTCGCGGTGGCGCTGGAGGAGACCGGCCGCGGGCTGCTGCCCGGGCCACTGCTGCCCACCGTGCTCACCAGCGCGCTGCTGGCGCGGTACGCCGGCCCCGAGCCCGCAAAGGCCCTGCTGCCCAAGTTCGCCGAGGGGGCGACCGGAGCGGTGGCCGTCGCGCCCACCCTGACCGCACGGGCGACGCCGGTCGGCTGGCAGGTCGACGGCACGGTCGGCCCGGTGCCCGGTGCCGTCAACGCGCGGTACCTGCTGCTGGGCGCGCGTACCGGCGAGGGCGAGGAGATCTGGTTCGTCGTGGCCCCCGGCGGACGCGACGCGATCGAGGTCGCGCAGCTCACCGGTGTCGACCTCGCCCGCGGCGTGGGCAGCGTGACGGCGCGTGCCCTGGAGGTCACCTCGTCGCAGGTGCTGCCCGGCGTCACCACGGAGCGGGTACGCCGCCTCGCGGCCGTCCTCGCCTCCGCCGAGGCCGTCGGCGTCGCCCGCTGGTGCTTCGAGACCGCCGTCGAGTACGTCAAGGTCCGCGAGCAGTTCGGCCGCGCGGTCGGCTCCTTCCAGGCCGTCAAGCACAAGGCCGCCAACCTCTTCACCCGTCTCCAGGTCGCCACGGCCGCCGCGTGGGACGCCGCCCGGGCCGCCGACGAGACCGGCGCGGACGCCGAGGACCAGCTCGAACTGGCCGCCGCCGAGGCCGCGATCGTGTGCCTGCCGGTAGCCCGAGAGATCGCCCTCGACTGCATCACGATGCTGGGCGGCATCGGCTTCACGTGGGAGCACGACATCCACTTCTACTGGCGGCGCGGCGTGTTCCTCGCGCAGTTGCTCGGCCCCACCGGCGACTGGGCCGAACTGCTGGGCCGCCGCGCGCTGGCCACGCTCGACGGCGGCCCGGAGCGCCGCTTCGACCTCGAAGTGGGCGGCGGGCTCGACGACTTCCGTGCCGAGGTGGCCGCCAACCTGGTCCGGGCCAAGGAGCTCGACGAGCCGGCGCGGCGTCAGTTCCTCGCCGACGAGTGCGGGTACGTGTCCCCGCACTACCCCAAGCCCTACGGCATGGCCGCGAACCCGGCCCAGCAGATCGTCATCCAGCAGGAGTTCGCCGCCGCGGGCCTGACCCAGCCGTCCACGGTCATCGGCGAGTTCGCCCTCCCGACGCTCATGGCGCACGGCACCGACGCGCAGAAGGACCGCTACGTTCCCGCGACGCTCCGCGGCGACATCGTCTGGTGCCAGCTCTTCAGCGAGCCCGGCGCCGGCTCCGACCTCGCGTCGCTCGCCACCCGCGCCGAGAAGGTCGAGGGCGGCTGGAAGCTCAACGGCCAGAAGGTCTGGAACTCCAAGGCCCACGAGGCGCACTTCGGCATCTGCCTGGCCCGCACCGACCAGGACGTGCCCAAGCACAAGGGCATCACGTACTTCATCGTCGACATGGCGACGCCGGGCATCGACGTACGCCCGCTCAAGCAGTCCAACGGGCAGTCCGAGTTCAACGAGGTCTTCCTCGAGGACGTCTTCGTCCCGGACGAGTCCGTCGTCGGCGAGGTCAACCAGGGCTGGGTCATCACCCGCACCACGCTCGCCAACGAGCGCGTCATGATCGCGGGCGGCCCCGGCATGGCGGCGTTCGGCAAGCTGCTCCAGGACATCGGGGCCTCCGGTGCTGCGGGTGCCTCGCAGGCGACCGCGGTCCGGCTCGGCGGGTTCGCCGCGGAGAACTGGGCGCTGCGCGCCCTCACCCTGCGCTCCACCCTCCAGCAGCTGTCCGGCCTCAACCCCGGCGCCGCGTCCAGCGTGCTCAAGCTGGCCGTCACCGAGCACCAGCGGGCCGTGGTCACCGCCCGACTCGAACGCGTGGCCGAGGCCGGACTCGCCGACGAGTGCCTGGACGGGCTCGCGGGCGAGCTGGTCACGGCGTACCTGTCGGTCCCCGCGGTCCTGCTGGGCGGCGGAACCCGCGAGATCCAGCTCAACGTGGTGGCCGAGCGCATCCTCGGACTGCCGCGCGGCTGACCCACGGGCCGGCCGCCGGGGCACCCCCGGCGACCGGCCCGCACCCGAAAGGACGTTGCCTTGCCCGCTCCGCTCGACGAGTTCCCGGTCCACCAGACGCCGCTGTCCATGGCGCGCGTCGCCAGCAGCGACCGCAACTTCTACGACCGCTACTACTTCAACGCGCACGACCGCACGGGTGACGTGTTCGTCGTGACCGGGTACGGCGTCTACCCCAACCTCGGGGTCAAGGACGCGTTCGTCACCGTCGGCCGGCGCGGGCGGCACACCACCGTCCGGCTGTCCGACGCCTTCGACGCGGCGAACGACGACCGGCTCAACCCGGCCGTCGGCGCGTACCGCATCGAGGTCAAGGAGCCGCTGAACGAACTGCGCGTGGTGTGCGACGCGTCCGACCAGGGCATCGCGATGGACCTCACGTGGCGCGGCAGCTTCCCGGCCGTCGACGAGGAGCCGCACGTCCTGCTGCGCGACGGCCGGGTGATCCTGGACGCGCAGCGGTTCGCGCAGGTGGGCACCTGGGAGGGCACGCTCAACGTCGAGGGCACCGACTACGCGGTCACGCCCGACACCTGGCTGGGCACCCGCGACCGCTCGTGGGGCATCCGGCCGAGCGGCGAGGCCGAGCCGCCCGGGCGCGCCGCCGCCGAGCGCGACCCCGACGGCGGCATGTGGTGGACGTACGTGCCGCTGCGCTTCGAGGACTTCGCGATCATCGTGATCGTGCAGGAGGAGCCGGACGGCACCCGCACCCTCAACCAGGCCACCCGCGTCTGGCCAGCCGCGACCGGGCGCCGCCCCGAGCAACTCGGCTGGCCCGAGTTCGACATCGAGTACGCCTCCGGCACCCGCAACCCGGTGCGCGCCACCCTGCGCATGAAGGACCTGACCGGCAAGCCGGTCGTCGTCGAGGTCGAGCCGCTCGGCCACGTGGTCCTCAACTGCGGCCCCGGCTACGGCATGGACCCCACCTGGACGCACGGCCAGTGGCGCGGTCGGGACTGGAGCGAGGGCGTCGTCGTCGACACCGCGAACGACGAAGCCGCCGCCGGACGCGCCAAGTTCAGCATCATCGACCACGTCGCCCGCGCCACCTGCGACGGCGCGGAGGGCTGGGGCCTGTTCGAGCACGGCTGCCTCGGCCGCCACGATCCCTCCGGGTTCGCGGACTTCACGTCCGTGGCCCCCTAGGCGCCGTCGGGGTCCGCAAGTCCGCCCGGTACGGGGCGACTTCGCGGAACCCGGCGGAACCGCCGTCCGTACCCGTCCGCTTCGTACGACGAACGCATCCACAAGGGACCGCGGTCCCGGGAGGTAACCGTGCACATCGCCTATACACCGGAGCAGGATGAGCTGCGCCGGGAGCTCCGCGAGTACTTCGCCGGGATCATGACGCCGGAGGTCCGCGAGTCGCAGGCATCCGGCGAGACCACGCTCCAGGGCCGCGACGGCGCGTACTGGCAGGTCGCGAACCGCATGGGACGCGACGGCTGGCTCGGCATCGGCTGGCCCAAGGAGTACGGCGGCCAGGACCGCTCCATGATGGAGCAGCTGATCTTCACCGACGAGGCCACCCTCGCCGGCGCGGCGGTGCCGTTCCTGACCATCAACACGGTCGGCCCGACGCTGATGGAGTACGGCACGCAGGAGCAGCGGGACTTCTTCCTCCCCAAGATCCTGTCCGGCGACATGCACTTCTCCATCGGCTACTCCGAGCCGGAGGCGGGCACCGACCTCGCGAACCTGCGTACGCGGGCGGTACGCGACGGCGACGACTTCGTGGTCAACGGGCAGAAGATGTGGATCTCGCTGATCCACGTCGCCGACTACCTGTGGCTGGCCGCGCGCACCGACCCGGACGTCAAGGCGCACAAGGGCCTCACCATCTTCCTGGTGCCCACGAACACGCCGGGCATGTCGTGGAGCGAGGTCAGGACGCTCGGCGGCCAGACCGTCAGCCAACTGACCTTCGAGGACATGCGGGTGCCGGCCTCGGCGGTCGTCGGCGAGGTCAACGGCGGCTGGGCGCTGATGACCGGGCAGCTCAACCGCGAGCGCGTGGCGCTGTGTTCGGCGGCGGCCGTACAGCTCGCGCTGCACGAGACGCGCCGCTGGGCCGAGCAGACCCTGCTGCCGGACGGCACCCGGGTCATCGACCAGGAGCAGGTGCAGCTCAACCTCGGCCGCGTGCACGCCAAGGTCGAGTACCTCAAGCTGATCAACTGGAAGATCGCCTGGGCGGTCGACCACGGCGCGAAGGTCGGACCGGCCGACGCGTCGGCCACCAAGATCTTCGGCACGGAGTTCGCGACCGAGGCGTACCGGCTGCTCATGGAGTGCTTCGGCGAGGACGCGTACCTCACCGCCGAAGCCCCGGGCGTGGTGCTGCGCGGCCGGATCGAGAAGATGTACCGCTCGGCGCTGATCCTCACCTTCGGCGGCGGCACGAACGAGATCCAGCGCGACATGATCGCGATGTTCGGCCTGCGGATGCCCCGTCCGCCGCGCTGAACCCGACCCACCGTCAACCACTGTCACTGTCAGAAAAGGGAGATGCGAAATGGACTTCGCATACACCGAAGAGCAGCAGGACCTGGTGGGTCTGGTCCGGCAGATCCTCACCGAGCGCGTGACGCACGAGTCGCTGACCGCGCTGGAGGCGAAGGTCACCGGCGAGGGCGCGCCGCGCTTCGACCGCGAACTGTGGGCCGAGCTGGGCAAGGCGAACATCCTCGGCATCTCGCTGCCCGAGGAGTACGGCGGCTCGGGCCTCGGCGTCCTGGAGCAGGTGCTGGTCCTCGAAGAGGTCGGCCGCACGCTCGCCCCCGTTCCGGTGTACGCCTCCTCCGTCGCCGCCGCCGCGATCGCCGCGCACGGCACCGACGAGCAGAAGACCGCCTGGCTGCCGGGCGCGGTGTCCGGCGAGAAGATCCTGACCGCCGCGCTCGCCGAACGCCTGGGCCGCGACGCCGCCGCGCCGGCGGTCAAGGCCACGCGTGTGGACGGCGGTTGGAAGCTGGACGGCGTCAAGACCGCGGTCCCGGCCGGGACTCTCGCCGACGTCATCCTGGTCCCGGCCGCGACGGACGACGGCGTGGGCGTCTTCCTGGTCTCGCCCGACGGTGAAGGCGTCACGCTGACCCCGCAGCTGACCACCGCCAAGGAGATCGCGGGCGAACTCACCCTCGACGGCGCGGCGGTGGCCGACTCGGCACTGCTCGGCGGCGCGGTCGACACGGCGGTGGCCGTCTGGCTGCGCGACCGCGCGACGCTGGGCCTGTGCGCGCTGCAACTCGGCGTCACCGAGAAGGCGATGCGCTCGGCGGCCGAATACACCAGCACGCGCGAGCAGTTCAAGCGCCCGGTCGGCTCGTTCCAGGCCGTCGGACACCGCCTCGCGGACTGCTACATCGACGTCGAGGCGATCCGCCTGACGACGTGGCAGGCAGCCTGGCAGGTCGGCGAGGGACTGGACGCCACCGAGGCCATCTCCACGGCCAAGTTCTGGGCGGCGGAGGGCGGCCACCGCGTCGCGCACGCGGTCGTGCACGTGCACGGCGGCATGGGCATCGCGGAGGAGTACTTCGTACACCGCTACTTCGTGCACGCCAAGCAGATCGAGTTCTCCCTCGGCGGCGCCAACGAGCACGCGCTGCGCATCGGCGCGGGCTTCGCGGCCACGCCGGCGGGCGAGTACGTCTGACCCTCGGACCGCATCGGACCGCATCGGATCGCATCGGATCGCGTCGGACCGGTGAGCTGGTGGTCCGGGTGAGCCGGTGAACCTTCGAGGGCCTGTGCCCCCGCCGTATCGGCGGGGGCACAGGCCCTCGGACGTTCTTGGCGACTTCGGCCGTCAGCCACAACCGGCCCCCACCTGGCCGCAATCAGCCGTGCAGCCACGCGCAGACGGAGTGATCCAACTCGGCGGCCTAGTCCGGCCGGTCCTCGCCGTACGAGTCGTCACCCACGACCACGACGGGTCCCTCGCGAAGCTCCGGAGAACCGACCTGCTGCTGGCGTACGCGGAACGGACCGCGGAGGACGAGGGCCCGGCCGGCGCGGCGACCGCCTGACGCCACGACGGATCACCCTCGACTCGCCTCCCTTTGCCGCATAAGGTGACGCGGTCAAGCAGTTGGGCCACGGCCCGCGTAGGCAGGGGAGTGGCGATGGACGCGGATGTGATCGTCGTCGGCGGCGGCACCAGCGGCGCGGTCCTCGCGGCGCGGCTGTCGGAGAACCCGGAGCGGCGCGTCGTTTTGCTCGAACAGGGGCCGGACGACGCCGAGTACGACGCGAGCGTGCTGCGGCCCGCCTCGGCCGGGGACGTGTGGGCGGGCACGCCGTTCGCGCGGCCCTACGCGATGTCCGCCGGCGCCGACCGCACCGTGCAGATGGTGCGGGGCCGAGTCCTCGGCGGGACGTCGGCGGTCAACTACCTCGCCACCCTGCGCGGCCAGCCGTCC
The DNA here is from genome assembly GCF_053592165.1 of Streptodolium elevatio. Lineage (NCBI taxonomy): Bacteria > Bacillati > Actinomycetota > Actinomycetes > Kitasatosporales > Streptomycetaceae > Streptodolium > Streptodolium elevatio. The sequence continues at coordinate 355,672 of NZ_JBSFVE010000004.1, read as the reverse complement.
GACTACGACGCGTGGGCCGCGCGAGGCCTCGACGGCTGGGGCTGGCCCGACGTCCTGGCCACGTTCCGGGGCATGGAACGGGACCTCGACTTCGGCGACACGGAACTGCACGGCGGCAGCGGACCGTTGGTCGTACGCCGGTCCCCGCTCGACGAACAGTCCGAGTCGCACCGGGCGTTCCAGGCCGCGGTGCGCACGCTCGGCGTGCCGTGGGCCGACGACGTCAACGACCCGCGCCGCCTGCCGGGCATCGGCATCTTCCCGCTCACGACCTCGCCCGACGGGGCCGAGCGCCTGACGGTCAGCCGCGCGTACCTCCCTGACGGGGTGCGCGCACGCCCCAACCTGCGGATCGTCACCGCGGCCACCGCCGCCAGCGTCACCGTCGTCGACGGCCGGGCGACCTCCGTCGTCACCTCCGACGACCGCGCCTACACCGCACCCGAGATCATCCTGTGCTGCGGCGCCACCGGATCCCCCGCGCTCCTCCAGCGCTCCGGCATCGGGCCCAAGTCCGTCCTCGACGCCCTGGGCGTGCCGGTGTCCGTCGACCTTCCCGGCGTGGGCGCGAACCTCCAGGACCACCTGGGCATAGCCCTGCTCTACCGCCACCCCGGCGGAACACCGTTGCGCGGCGGTCCGGTTCAGCCCGTCTGGGTCGGTCGGACACCCGAGGCGACGACGATCGACTTCCACGTCCTCAACCTCCCCGTCGGCGAACCGGGAGAGCAGGGCACGCACTTCTCCGTCGTGCCGTTCCTGCTCGACGTCACGGGCCGAGGCAGGGTGTCCATCGCGTCCACGGATCCCGACAGCGAACCCGACGTCGTCATGCCGACGCTCACCGACCACGATCTCGCCCGATTCGACTGGCTGTTGGGCCGCATCGCCGAACTCGAGGAGTCCGAGCCCTTCACCTCGCTCGCCGCCGAACGTGTGCACCCGGTCGCCGACCTCCGCGCACCGGACGCGGCCGCCACCCTCGTCGCCTCCGGCCTCATCAGCTACGGCCACCTGGGCAGCACGTGCGCCATGGGCCCGGACGGCGATCCACTCGCGGTCCTCGACGCCCGCTGCCGCGTGCGCGGCGTCGACGGCCTGCGCGTGGTGGACGCCTCCGCAATGCCGAAGCTCCCGGCCGGAAACACCTACCTCGGCTGCGTGATGATGGCCGAACGAGCCGCGCGCTTGCTCTGACGGTCGTCATCCGACGGCGATCTCGGCCCACACCGTCTTCGCCTCGACTCCGTTCCGGTACCAACCCCACCGGCGTGCGAGCGCCGACACCAAGAGCAACCCGCGCCCGCACACCGCCTCGGCCGAAGGACAGCCGGTGCGCGGCGCGACGTCCCCGCGCGCGTCGGTCACCTCCACCCGCACTGCTTCAGGCGCGGCGAGGTCCGGGAGCGCCCCCATGCGCAGCACGATCACCGCGCCGCCTCGGGCCCCGTGTGTCGCCGCGTTCGCGCCCAACTCGGCTACGACCAACGCGACGGCCTGCGCGACGTCGGACCGCGCGGGCCAACCCCACGCGGCGAGTTGGGCCCCGGCGGCGGTGCAGAGTCGGCGTACGCCGAGCGGACCGGCCTCGGCCTCGCAGGCGAACTGACACAGTGTGCGGCGCTGTTCGTCGCGGTGTGTGCTGGTGTCCATGGCGAGGAGCGTGGACGTTCCGGTTGGCAGACGGCCACTCCCGGCCACCGTACGCCGCGCGGATGTACGGGACGTACGCGCTGAACTGTACGACGCGTACGGAGAACCCCCGTGCGTGGACGTGGTGTTGACTACGATGAGTGCCGGTGGGGGTGCGCTGCGCGACCGAAGAAGGCACGGTGCCCATGGCGGAAAACGAACCACTCGACGAGGCCGGCGGCGCGGACCTGTTCCGGGCACTCGGTCGCCAAGTCCAGGTGCTGCGCGAACGCGCGGGGCTGTCGCGACGCGAGCTGGGCGATCAGCTCGGGTACAGCGAGGAGACGGTGTTCTCGGTGGAACGCGGTCGGCGCACCCCGCAACCGGAGTTCCTGGAAGCGGTCGACCGCCTGGTGGACGGCAGGGGACTGCTGTCGGTCGCGGTCGAGGATGTCGAACGCGCGAAGTCGCGGTCCCGAGTGCGGCACCCAGCCTGGTTCCTGGACTATGCGCGCTTGGAGAAGGCCGCCGTCGAACTGCACTTCTACGCAACGCTGACGATCCCAGGGCTGTTGCAGACCGAGTCGTACGCCCGTGCCATCTTCACTGCTCGTCAGCCGCTGCTGGGTGAAGGCGAGATCGACGAACGAGTGGCCGCGCGGCTGTCGAGGCAGGAGATCCTGACCGCGTGGCCCCTTCCGACGGTCAGCGTGGTCATCGAGGAAGCGGTATTGCGGCGCTGCATCGGCGGTGCGCTTGTCCAGCAGCATCAGCTCGCGAGTCTGCTTCGCATCGGCGCCATGCGGAACGTCCATTTGCAAGTGCTGCCGCTGACTTGCGAGGGCCATGCCGGAATGGAGGGCCCGTTCATCCTGCTGACCCCCAAGGGGAGGCAGCCAGTTGCCTATGTGGAGGTGCAAGACGTCAGCAGACTGGTGACTGACCAGGAGCAAGTTCGTATCCTGGCCGCACGATACGGCAGCATCCGGGCGCAGGCGCTCGACCCCGTCCAATCCTTGGCGTTGATCGAGAAAGTGCGGCGAGAACTATGAGCAACAGCGGACAAGCTGGCACCCAAGTTGTCGCGTGGCGCAAGAGCAGCCACAGCGGTGGCAACGGCGGAGAGTGTGTCGAGGTTGCCGTGGAGGCTTCGGCGATGCTGGTCCGCGACTCCAAGTTGACTGGTTGCGGTCATCTCGCGTTGCCGTTGAGCTCCTGGTCGGCGTTGACCTCGTCGCTCGGCGTGTCGAACGGTTGAGCCGGGCCGGCGCCACAGATGGCACCGGCCCGAACTCGCATTCGTGAACCGCCCTGACTAGCTTTCGCAGCCGACGCCGTCTCCGTCGCTGTCCAAGTGGCGGCCGTAGCCAGGTTGTCCGATGCGGACCGGTGCAGCGCCTGCGTCCTTCGCCGCCTTGCAGTTCTTGTAATAGACGGACTCTTCCTCCGGAGTCGGCTCAGGCTCGGGCGTCGGCTCACGTGTCGTCGGAGCGGGGGCCGGCTTTGTCGCGGGCGGCGGTGCGGGCTTTGTTTCCACGGGTGCCGGCGGTGCCACCGTGACGGGCTGTGCGCTCGTGGGCGGCGGCTCCGGTGCGGCCGTCGTCGGCTCCGGTGCGGTGGTCGCCGGAACGGGGGCCGCTTCCGTGGACGGCGGCGCGGAACTGCCGGGCGTCGCCGGTGTGGTGCTGATGACCGCGGCTGGCTCGGTCGGCTTGTCAGCCTCCTTGTCCTTCGGGTCGCCGGCGGCGCTTCCAATAGCGATGATCAGGAACCAGATGCCCGCCACCGCGGCGACGACGTGCCGCGCGGTCCCGCGCCATATGCCCGCGCGGTAGAGCAGGAATATCCCCACCGGCGCGAACACGATCAGGAGAACGACGATCCACCCGGTCTTCGTGTGCCACGGCTGCCGCATCGGCGGCGGTGGCGGTGGTGCTCCCCACGGCTGCTGCGACGGGTACGTCATGCGTCCCACCCCCGGAACGCTCTTCCGTGGCGCCGACTGTTTTCGGGCGCGACTGTTACGCGCATATTCCCCACCCCCAAGGTCAGGCCGCGACCGTAGCGGAATCCGACCGACCGGATGGGCGGTTTCGGAATTCCGTGACTGATACGCGATTCACGGACCACGACCGTCCCGTGGCAACGCTTTCGGGGCCCTGGGTTGTTCAGGGGGTGGCGGCACGTCGACGGAGGAAGGACCGACCTCATGCAGGATCCGCCCGGGTTCCGGGAGTACGTCGCGGCACGAAGGGACCACTTGGTGCGTATCGGCGTTCTTCTGACCGGGGACCGGCACCTGGCCGAGGACTTGGTGCAGGCCGCGTTGGTACGTGTGTGGCCGCGCTGGGCGCGGGTCAGCAGGGGCGAGAACGTCGACGCGTACGTGCGCCGGATCATGACCAGCACGTTCCTGAACTGGCGAAGACGCAAGTGGCACGGCGAATACCCGACCGACGTGGCGGCGGACGCCGCGATCCTCGCCCTCCCGGACGGCGGCGACGCGTTCACCCGGTGGGACGACGCCGAGGCGCTGCTCGCCGATCTGCGCCGCCTGCCGCCGAGGCAGCGGGCCGTGGTCGTGCTGCGCTTCTACGACGACCTGACGCTGGACGAGTGCGCCGAGGCGTTGGGGTGCAGCGTGGGGACGGTCAAGAGCCAACTGCACAGGGCGCTGGGCACGTTGCGGGAACGCGCCGCCCGGCGGGATCGACAGGACGCGATGACGCAGGCGGAGAGGGCGGACCCATGATCCGGGAACACGACGAGCGGGAACACGACATGGACGACGGCGATCTGCGTACCTGCATGCGGCACGCCGTCGCGGAGGTTGCCGCGCCTCTCAACCTGTACGAGCAGGTGGCCGGTTCGGCGCGCAAACGGCAGCGGGCCCGGGTGCAGGTCGCGGCCGGGGCAGTGGTGTTGGCCCTGGGGGCGGCTGTCGGCGTCGGTGTGGGCGACCCGTTCGAATGGCGCGGAGGCGGCGACCAGGCGGACACGGCAACACCGGACTTGGGGGTACCGAGCAGGAGTGCGCCGAGCAGGGGTGTACCGAACGTCCCGGCACCGGGCACCCGCGGACCGGCACCGGAGGAGGAGCCGCAGGGCACAGCCCTGACAGCGTGTCCGACACGCCAACCGGAGGCATCCAACCCGGGTGTGACGAATGGCGCGATGCTGCCTGAGCGTCCCGGCAAGGTCCTGGTGTGCGAATTCCCGTTGCCGGGGCCGGGGGCGGAGCCGACCGGCCGGACGCTCTCGGCCGCGGCGAGTGAGAACTTCGCGCGTACGGTGAACAGCCTTCCGCTGAGCACCAGTTGGAATGGCCCTGTGTGCCTGCTCGGCCGGCCCGGCCAGGCCGTGTTCTTCCGCAACTCCGCAGGCAACGAGGCGGTCCTGCGCGTCGGGGGAAACTGTTTCGACGCCTTGGGCGACGGCCGCGTGCAGGTCCCCTGGGACGGTCGAACATCGATCTTCCGGTTCCTGCCTACCTGACCGCGACTGCGTCCGGGCTGCTGTCCGGCCAACCGGTCTGATCATGCGCACGCGGCCCGTCCTGAACTCGGCGCGTGAAGCCACTCACCGACTGGCCGACGGCAACCGGGTGGAGGGGCAGACCCCCCTCGTCCTCCACCGCACCAAAGGTCGCTAGAAGCTCGTGGAACTCTCCGTGTATGCGGACGGTTTGGTGTCGATCGGCGAGGGCACGTCATGGCCGTTCGACGGGTTCGCCGCAGCGGTCGAGGCAGGTGACATCGTCGCGCACGTCGAAGACGGCACGCGTAGATGCGACTTGCGCATCGTCGACGGGACCTGATGCCGAGGCCGCGGCAACCGCCACCTCAGTGCTCGGCGTTCTCGGTCGGCCGCAGGTCCTTCGGGATGCGCGTCCAGGCCAACACCGCGGCGGCGAAGGGGAGTGCGGCGGCGATCAGGAAGGTCGGGGTCATGCCCGACGTGAACGCCGAGGCGGCCTCCTCCAGCAGCGCCGCACCTTCCGCGCCGCCGATCCCCGCCGCCACGTGGGCCGCTTCGCCGATCGAGTCCTGCACCGAGTCGGCGACCGGGTCGTCGCCCAGGTCGGGCAGGTGGGTGCGGTACAGGGCGGCCGCGAGACTGCCGAGGATGGCCACGCCCATGGCGGCGCCGAGTTCGTAGCAGGTCTCCTCGATGGCCGCCGCTCCGCCGACGTCCCGGGACGGAGTCGCCGCCATGAGGGTCACCGAGGCGACGGTCGTCGCGATGCCGGCTCCGGCGCCGAGCAGGGCGAGCGCGACGGCGATCTCCAGGTAGCTGATCGACCCCGAGTGGTTCACCAGCCAGGGCAGCGCCAGCGCCACGGCCATCATCATCAGCCCCACGCCCAGCACGTGCCGGATCGCGAAACGGTGCATCAGCACGGGCGTGACGATCGACGTCAGGATGAGCGCCACGGGTGCCGGAAGCAGCCGTACGCCCGCCTCCAACGGCGAGAAGCCCTCCGCGTACTGAAACCACTGCGTCACGAGGAACAGCACCGCGCCCATGGCGATCATGCTGAGGAAGATGGCCGACGCTGCGATGCTGAAGGATCGGCTGCCGAACAGCCGTACCTGCAACAGCGGATGCGCGATGCGCAGTTGGCGGCGGATGAAGACGGTCAGGGCGACTGCCGCAATCGCGAGCAGGGTCCAGGCGACCGGATCGCTCACGCCGCCCTTGCCGAGCTGCTTGATGCCGCCCGCGAGCGCCAGCATGCCGATGATCGACTGCGCGACGCCCCACCAGTCCCAGCGTCCGGCACGCGGCTTGCGCGACTCCGGTACGAGCCACGCCCCGAAGCCGATGACCGCGAGCGCGACGGGGATGTTGAGCAGGAACGCCGACTCCCAGCCGTGCTGTTCCACCAGCAGGCCGCCGACCACCGGGCCGACCGCCATGCCGCCGCCGAAGACCGCGGCCCAGATGGCGTACGCGAGGGCCCGCTCCTTCGGGTCGTGGAACACCGTCCGCAAGATCGACAGCGTCGACGGCATGATGGCCGCCCCGCCGACGCCGAGCATCGCCCGGGCCGCGATGACGTGCCACGCCTCCGTCGCGAACGCCGCGCCGAGGGAAGCTGCCGCGAAGATCCCGAAGCCGATCAGCAGCAGCTTCTTGCGTCCCCAGCGGTCGCCGAGCGCGCCCGCGGTGACCAGCAGCCCGGACAGCGCGAGTGCGTACGCGTCGATGATCCACAGCTGCTGCACCGACCCCGGTTGCAGGTCCTCGACGAGGGACGGGAACGCGACGTTGAGGATCGTCGTGTCCATGGCAATCAGCAGCAGGCTGCCCGCGAGGATCGCGAGCACCGCCCACCGCCGGGGATCGGGTTCAGGACTGACGTTGTTCATATGAGACATGATCGTCTCATATAGATCAGGGATGTGCACGCGTCTGTGTCCGAAGATACGCGCGCGTCGCGATATGACCGGAATATGAACTTTGGGCGCGGCCCCGGCTGCGAGCCGGGCAGGACAGGGCAAGGCAAGGCAACGGGCACGGGTCGCGGTCTTGGCTGCCGCGCCCGCGCCCGTATTCGTGCCCGCGTCCGGGCCCGCACCCGCGTCACGTGCCCTCGCGTATTGCTACGTGGTCGACTCCACGGTCAGCGGCACCGGCAGCGCGCCCGTCTGCAGCGACGCCGCGATGCGCCTGGCGTCGGCGCGGGTGAACTTCCCGGTGATGACCGCGGTGCCGCCGCTCAGCGGCTGGGCCACGGTGGGGGCGATCAGGACGACGCCGTCGAGGGTCACCGCGAGGCGGTCGGTGGGTTGGGAGCCGCTGCTCAGGTCGGTGGTCAGCTTGCCGAACTTGTCGGCGCCGGCGCTGTTGAACGAGATGGTGATCTGCCACTGGCCGGGCATCTCGTCCGGCTCCTCGGCAGTGGCCTTCTGCACCGTGCCGCCGTCGAGTGCCGTCGGGCCGAGCAGGAAGCGTTCGACCGTTCCGTCGGTCGTGTCCCGCGCGCATGCGGCGGCGGGGGCGTCGGCAGACGGCAGGGTGGTCGGCGGCGCGGTCGGCTGGGAGCAGTCGAGAGCGGCGTACGTGGCACGCAACTCCGCCGAGACGCCTGGTAGCTCGCCGCTCCCGGTCGCGCCCGGCGGGGCGGGGGCCGGTGCGGCCGCACCGACCGGTTCGGCGGCGTACACGGGGCGGAACTCCAGGCGTCCACGGCGTTCGATGCCGGTCAGGACCTCCCGGTCGGCGGCCGCGCCGGTCACCACGAGGCGGCCGTCGCGCAGTTCCACGGTTCCGGGTACACCCGTCAACTCCAGGCGCCGGTCCAGGATTTCGCGGGCCCGCTCCAGGTCGGCGCCGGACGCGCCGACGGGGGCGCTGAGCACCACCGTCACCGTCGGGCCGGTCGGTTTGCCGCCGCCCGTCGGGAACGCCTTGTCGGGGGTGCCTTCGTCGTCCGAGCCGCAGGCGGAGACCGCCGCCAGCGTCGCCGCGAGGGCGAGGGAGGCGAGGGCAAGACGGCTGCGTCGCGGGCCTGTTCGGGTGGTCGGGGGGTGGGTGAAGCTGTCGTGAAGGCTGTCGTCGTTGTCCACCCGAGCCATGATGGCAGCGGCGTGCCCCGGCAGCCCCGTCACCGCCGAAACGACGAACGGCCCGGAGTACCACCAGGCTCCGGGCCGTTCGGTAGCGGGGGCGCCCCGCACGGGTTACGGCAGGACGACCGTCTTCAGTTCGACCAGCGCGTCCAGGCCCTCCGGGCCCAGCTCGCGGCCGAGGCCGGACTGCTTGTAGCCGCCGAACGGCGCCCCGAAGTCCATCGCCACCCACGAGTTGACGCTGACCGTGCCGGTCTCCATGCGCCGCGAGACCTCGGTGGCCGCCTCGACGTCGGTGCCCCACACGCCGCCGGACAGGCCGTAGGGAGAGTCGTTGGCGATGGCGACCGCGTCGTCGATGTCGTCGTACGCGATGACCGCGAGCACCGGGCCGAAGATCTCCTCCTGCGCGATGGTCATGTCGTTCGTGACGTCCGCGAACACCGTCGGCTGCACGAACCAGCCCTTGTCGAGGCCCTCCGGACGGCCGCCGCCGACCACCACGCGGGCGCCCTCGGCCTTGCCCTTCTCGATGTAGCCCAGCACCCGGTCGCGCTGCCGCTCGGAGACCAGCGGGCCGATCGCGAGGCCCTTCTCCAGCGCGTCGCCGACCGTCATGGCGCCCACGTGCTCGGCCAGCTTGGCGACGACCTCGTCGTAGCGCGAGCGCGGTGCGAGCACGCGCGTCTGCGCGACGCACGCCTGGCCGTTGTTGTTGAACGAGCCGGGCAGCAGGCCGGGGACGGCCACGTCGAGGTCGGCGTCCTCCATGAGGATGCACGCCGACTTGCCGCCGAGCTCCAGGGTCAGCGGGCGCAGGCGCTCGCCGCACAGCGCGCCGATGCGGCGGCCCGCCGCGGTGGAGCCGGTGAACGACACCTTGTCGATGTCCGGGTGCACGACCAGCTTCTCGCTGACCTCGCGGTCGGCGACGACGATGTTGAGCACGCCGGCCGGCACGCCCGCCTCGAGGGCGACCTCGGCCAGCATGTATGCGTCGAGCGCGGTCTCCGGGGACGGCTTCAGGACCACCGTGCAGCCCGCGGCGAGCGCCGGGGCGAGCTTGAGGACGGTGACGAACAGCGGGACGTTCCACGGCACGATCGCCGCCACGACGCCGACCGGCTCGCGGCGTACCAGCGTCTTGAAGATCGCGCCCTGGCGCTGCTCCTCGAACGGGTACTCGCGGACCAGCTTGGCGTAGTAGTCCAGCACCATCGTGGAGCTGAAGACCTGGACGCCGACCGAGTTGTCGATCGGGCAGCCGGTCTCCTGCGCGATGACCTCGGCGAACTCCTGGAGGCGGCCCATGATGCCGGCCGACAGGGCGGCGAGGACGTCGCCGCGCTCGTCCGGCGTCGCGGCGGCCCAGGGGCCCTGGAAGGCCTTGCGAGCCGCGGCCACCGCGCGGTTCACGTCTTCCTCGGTGCCGGCCGGAACGCGGCCGATCACCTCTTCCGTCGAGGCGTTGTGCACGTCGAACGTGTCGGTGCCCGTGGGCTCCACCCACTCGCCGCCGATGAAGATCTTGTCGTGAACGCGCATCCCGAAACTCCTGTGTTCCCCTGTGTGCCCGGACCTTCGTCGGCCGTGCCGGCCTCCAGCCTCAGGCTATGTTTTTGACCTTGTCAAGGGTATGTTTCTGAAACCTGTTGCAGTCACGTGTCAGTTCGCGCCAGTCCTCAGTCCTCGCGTGGGGAGTCCCATGAGCACCAGCCCGACGTTCAACCTCGCCGACCTGTTCGAGGCCGTGGTCGACGCCGTGCCCGGCCGGGCCGCGCTCGTCGCCGGCGACGTCCGCCTGACCTACCGGCAGCTGGACGAGCGGGCGAACCGCGTCGCCCACCACCTGATCGGCGCCGGCGTGCGGCCCGGGGACTTCGTCGGGGTGCACGCGTGGAACCGGGCCGAGTGGATCGAGACCATGGTCGGCGTGCACAAGGCGCGGGCGGTGCCGATCAACATCAACTACCGGTACGTCGAGGCCGAGCTCGACTACCTGTACGGCAACTCCGGCATGGCCGCCCTCGTCGTCGAGCGCGCCTTCGCCGACACCGTCGCCCGCCTCGTCCCCAAGTTCCCGGCGCTCAGGCACGTGGTCCTCCTGGAGGACGGCACCGGCACCGAGCACACCGTCCCCGGCGCGGTCGGCTACGAGGACGCCCTCGCCGCCGCGTCGCCCGAGCGCGGCTTCGGCGAGCGCAGCGGCGACGACCTGTACGGCCTCTACACCGGCGGCACCACCGGCATGCCCAAGTGCGTACTGTGGCGCAGCGAGGACATCTTCTTCGCGGCCCTCCAGGCCGGCCGGGTCGGCAAGCCCAAGATCACCACACACGAGGAACTCGCCGCCGAGGCACTCGCCTCCACCGGCCACGTGATGATGGGCCTCGCGCCGATGATGCACGGCGGCGGGCAGTGGTCGATGTGGAACACCTTCTACATGGGCAACACGTACCTGCTGTGGACCGGCCGCCGCTTCGAGCCCGACGCCGTGATGGCACTGGTCGAGAAGGAGAAGGTGCTCTCGCTCTCCGTCGTCGGCGACGGCATGGCCAGGCCGCTGGCCGACTGGTACGAGGAGCACAAGGGCAAGTACGACCTCTCCTCCCTCATGGCGGTCAGCAACGGCGGCGCCCCGATGAGCGCCCCGGTCCGCAACCAACTGGAGAAGGTCGCCGGACTGTTCGTGATCGACAGCTTCGGCGCCTCGGAGACCGGCGCCGCGGCCCGGCAGGCCGGCGCCCCCGGCGGCGCGACCCGATTCGCGTCCTCCAAGACGACCACCGTCCTGGACGACGACCTCAAGCCCGTCGAGCCCGGCTCCGGCACGGTCGGACGCCTCGCCGTCAGCGGCCACATCCCGCTCGGCTACCACGGCGACGACGAGAAGACCCGCGCCACGTTCCTCGTCGACGGCGAGGGCCGCCGGTGGGTGCTCCCCGGCGACTTCGCGCTCATCGAGGCCGACGGCACGCTCACCTTGCTCGGCCGCGGCAGCGCCACCATCAACACCGGCGGCGAGAAGGTCTTCCCCGACGAGGTCGAGTCCGCCCTCAAGTCGCACCCGGACGTTTTCGACGCGGTCGTGGTCGGCGTCCCGGACCCGCGGTTCGGCCAGCGCGTCACGGCGCTGATCGTGCCGCGCGAGGGCACCGCGCCGGCGTACGACGACCTCAGCGCGCACGTGCGCACCCTCATCGCCGGCTACAAGGCGCCCAAGGAGATCCACGTCGTCGACGCCATCGAGCGCACCGCGGCCGGCAAGGTCGACCTACGCGCCGCAAAGGCCCGTGCCGAGGAACTGTCGAACGGATAGGACTCGCCAGGGACGCGCGCGTCGGCGTGTCGCAGCCCGGGACGCCGCGTCGGGGAGGAACAGCAGGTCCCCCGACGCGATGCCCGCGTTCATCCCGCCAGTTCGGCGAGAGTGTGGATCACCAGCCCTACCAGCGCGCCTACGACGGTGCCGTTGATGCGGATGAACTGAAGGTCCCGGCCGACGTGCAGCTCGATCTTGGCGGACGTCTCGGCCGGGTCCCACGCGTGCACGGTGTCGCTGATCAGCGCGGTGATCTCCGCCTGGTAGTTCGTCACCACGTACGCCGCCCCGTCCGCCAGCCACGTGTCGACCTTCGCCCGCATGCGCGGGTCCTCCGCCAGCTTCGTCCCGAACGCCCGGACCGCCTTGGCGCTGCGCGCCCGCAGCTCGCTGTCCGGGTCCTCGGTCGCCTCCACCAGCATCGCGCGCGCCGCACTCCACACCGACGCGATCAGGTCCTGGATCTGCGGGTGCGCGAGCGTACGGTCCCGCAGGCCCTCGATCTGCGCGATCATGCGCGGATCGTGCTGCATGTCCTCGGCCGTGTCGGCGAGGAACGCGTCGACCGCGGCCCGCGCCGGGTGGTCGCGGTCGTCGCGTACCGCCCCCGCGAAGCGCACCAGTTCGCGGTGCACTTTGTTGGCCACCGTGCGGTCCAGGAAGCGCGGCGACCAGCCGGGCGACTCCTCCGCGACGACCCGCAGGACCGCCTCGCGGTTGTCGACCAGCCAGGCGTACGCCTTGTCGGTGACCAGGTCGACCAGCCCGTGGTGCCCGCCGTCCGCCACCACGCGGCCGAGCAGCGCCCCGACGGGCTGCGCGACCTGCCGCGCCGAGACCCGGCGGGTGATGGCCTGGCCGAAGACGGTCTGCACGTCCTCGTCGCGCAGGATGGTGAGCGCCGCGCGGGCCAGCGCGGCCAGTTCCTCGGTCACCCGTTCGGCGTGGCCCTCGTCGGCCAGCCACGCGCCGAAGCGGCGCGAGACGTCCATCTGGGCGAGCCGGCCGCGCACGACCGTGTCGGACAGGAAGTTGTCGCCGACGAACTCGCCGAGGCTGTCGCCCAGCGCGTCCTTGCGCGTCGGGATGATCGCGGTGTGCGGGATCGGCAGGCCGAGCGGGCGGCGGAACAGCGCCGTGACCGCGAACCAGTCGGCCATCGCGCCGACCATGCCGGCCTCCGCGGCGGCCTGCACGTACCCCGCCCAGGGCCCGGCGCCGCGCGACTCCAGCCAGCGCGTGGCCGCGAAGACAATGGTGGCGAAGACCAGGAAACCGACCGCGATCGCCTTCATGCGGCGCACTCCGCGTGCCTTTTCGCGCTCCGACGCCGTCGGCCCGGCGGCGGTGCGCGTCGCGAGATCGTCCATGGGGCTCATTCTCAGGTGCTGCCCTGCGGCGCACGCGGCAAGACAGGGCCGGGACGGATCAATCCCGGTAGCGGGTCACCGGCGGCTCCGGGTCGGGGTTCGCGGGATCGGCGAGGGGGACCGCGAGCCAGCGGTCGTACATCGCCTGCCAGCGGCCGTCCTCGATCATGTCGGCCAACAACCGGTTCAGGAAGCGTACGAAGTCGTCCTGTCCCAGCGGTACGGCCATCCCGTGTGGCTCGTCGGTGAAGCGCGGGCCCCGGATCTCGGTGTCGACGTCCTGCGCCTTGAGGCCGGCCAGCAGGGCACCCGTCGTGGAGATCGCGTCCACCTCGCCGCGCTGAAGGGCGACAAGGCAGTCGGTCCAGTTGTCGACCGCGTACGGCAGCACGCCCGAGTTCCGCAGCGTCACGATCGACGTCGTCACGCGCGCCGTGCACACCCGCTGCCCGGCCAGTCCCGCGATGTTCTGCGCGGGCGAGTCGCGCGGCACCAGGATCCGCTGTCCGTCGTCGTAGTAGTTGCCGCTGAACGAGACCTGCGTCTTGCGGTCGCAGGTGATCGTCATGGTGTCCACCACCAGGTCGACCTTGCCCTGCTGGAGCATGGGGATGCGCTGCGCCTGCGTGATCACCTGGTAGTCCACGTGGCCCGGCTCGCCGAAGATGGCCAGGCCGACCGCCTCGGCCATGTCGATGTCGAAGCCGACGTTCTCCTTGGACAGCCTGTCGATCGACGCGAAGAACATCGTGTTCTGGTCGACCCCGACCCTCAGCCGCTGGTCCCTCCGGATTCGCTCCATCGTCGAACCCGGCGGCATGTTCCCGGGTTTCGGGAGTGTCGAGAGCGGGGTCAGGCTTTCGCGCGGGTCGCACGCGGCGGCCCCTGACGCCGCCGGGTAGTCGGCGTCCGTCGCGGGCCACGCGGCCGGTACCAGCGACGGCGACGACAGCACCACCGGAGCCACCCGGCGGTCCCCCGGGGAGCACGCGGCCACCGCCACGACCAGCGGAACCAACAAGGCGAGAACTGCTCGCCGCATCCCGGTCGTTCGCATAAGACCCCGCCCCCCCGACACCGCGTTCGCGCCCCCCGACGGATCCCATGGTCCGCACGCGGCGTCACACGATCCACCCGTGGCGCCGATTCGAGGGGTTTCCCGCACTCCAACGCAGCGGAATTACCGGACAGACCAGGGCAGTCCAGCCTGAAGCACCGGTTGCGCCGCAGGGTTGGATCACTATCGCCGCAGGGCACCCGGTAAGCTCTCGGGGACGTGCGGCTCAGGACGTACGGGCGGGAGTGATAAGCCGTGACGCAGCGGGAATCGGAGCCGTGGCGCCTGCCACGAGGGGATGAAGTCGAGACCCACGTTCCCCAGGGCATCGACACTTCCACCGCCCATCCCGCGCGTATGTACGACTACTTCCTCGGCGGCAAGAACAACTTCGCCGCCGACCGTCAGGCCGCCGAACTCATCCTCGACGTGGCGCCCGAGGCCCGGCACGTGGTCCGCGCCAACCGCGACTTCCTGGCCCGCGCGGTGCGTTGCGCCGCCACCGAGCACGGCATCGGCCAGTTCCTCGACATCGGCACCGGGATCCCCGCCGAGGGGAACATCCACGAGATCGCCCAGTCGGTGTATCCCGAGGCGCGCGTCGCGTACGTCGACAACGACCCCATCGTGCTGGCTCACGCCCGTGCGCTGATCACCGGTGACCCGCGCGGCCGCACCACGTTCGTGCAGGCCGACCTCCGCGACCCGGAGAAGATCGTGGGCTCGCCCGAGGTGCGCGACGTCATCGACTTCGGGCAGCCGGTGGCGCTCGTGCTCGCGATGGTGCTGCACTTCGTACGGGACAACGAGGACCCGGCGGGCATCGTCGCCCGGCTGAGCGCTGCGCTCGTCCCCGGCAGTGTGCTGATCCTCAGTCATGTCACGTACAAGACCGAAGAGTTGAAGCGCATCGCGGAGGCGGTCTACGACCGCGCGAGCGCGCCCGTCGTGCCCCGCACCCACGAGGAGATCGCCGGGCTGCTCGACGGGTTCACCCCGGTCGAACCGGGCCTGGTCCGTGTGTCGCAGTGGCGCCCGGGGCCGGACGCGCCGGAGCAGACTCCGCAAGAGCTCGAGGACACCACGGTGTTCGGGGCTGTCGCCGTCAAGAACTGACTGCCGCTCACCACACCGCAGCACACCACACCGCACGGGACCGGGAGACGCGCGATGACGCCAGAGGACCGCGACGACGCCGCCGCGTGGCGTCTGCCGCGCGGCGACGAGATCGAGACGTACGCCCCGCCCGGCATCGACACGTCCACGCCGCACACCGCCCGGATGTACGACTACTTCCTCGGCGGCAAGACGAACTTCGCCGCCGACCGCGCCGCGGGCGACCGCATCATCGGCATCATGCCCGGCATCGTCGAGACCTCGCTCGCCAACCGGGCCTTCCTGGGCCGGGCGGTGCGGCACGTCGCGCGGGCGGGCGTACGGCAGTTCCTCGACATCGGGACCGGCATCCCGACCTCGGGAAACACCCACGAGGTCGCGCAGGCGGTGCTGCCCGAGGCGCGCGTCGCGTATGTCGACAACGACCCCATCGTGCTGGCCCACGCCCGCGCGCTGATGTCGTCCGACGGGCGGGGGCGCACCTCGTTCAGCCAGGGCGACCTGCGCGAGCCGGAGAAAATCCTGGCGTCGCCCGAGGTGCGCGACGTCATCGACTTCGACAGCCCGGTGTGCCTCAACCTGCTGGCGATCATGCACTTCATCGGGCCGGAGGACGACCCCGAGCGCATCATCGCGGTGCTGCGCGAGGCGATGGTGCCGGGCTCGTACATGCTGATGACGCACGGCACCGGCGACTTCGTGGACGACGACCTCGGCGACGCGGCCGTCGAGGTCTACAAGAACGCCTCCGCGGGCGTCACCGGCCGCACGCACGCCGAGATCGCCGCGTTCTTCGAGGGCTTCGACCTGGTGGAGCCGGGGATCGTCCGCCTGCCGCTGTGGCGCCCGGACGGCGACGGCCCCACCGACGAGGAACTGCGGCTGATCCTGCACTACGGAGGCGTCGGCCGCCTGCGCTGACCCGGTCGGCGGAGTGCGGGGCGCGAGGGAGCGGAGGGACGCGGCGTGCCGGCAACGAACCCGGGGGCACTCGCTGGACTGCGGGTCCTGGACCTGTCCACACTGCTGGCGGCACCGCAAATCGCGGCGGTCCTCGGCGACTTCGGCGCGGACGTCGTCAAGTGGGAGCCGCCGGGCGGGGATCCGCTGCGGCGCATCGGCGCGCAGCGCGACGGGCGGTCGATGCTGTGGCCGTACGTCAACCGCAACAAACGGTCGGTCGTCCTCGACCTGGACACCCCGGAGGGTGCCCGGGCCCTGCGCGGACTGGCCGCGGGTGTCGACGTCGTCGTCGCGAACCACCCGGAACCGGTGCTGCGGCGTTGGGGGGCCGACCGTGCTTCGCTGCACGCGCAGAACCCGGATCTCGTGGTGGTGAGCGTCAGTTGCTACGGCACGGACGGCCCGTACGCGGACCGCTTCGGCAACGGCTCGCTCGCGGAGGGGTTCGCGGGGCTCACCCACCTCACAGGTGCGGCCGACGGACCGCCGACGCTGCCCTCGCTGCCGCTCGGCGACAGCCTCACCGCGCTCTCCGGGGTCATCGGGGTCCTGCTGGCGTGCCGCAACCGGGAGGTGCTGGGCGGCGGCGGACAGCATGTCGACGTCAGCATGTACGAGCCGGTGCTCGGCCTGCTCGGCCCCACCATCGCGGGGTGGGACCCCGGCGCCGCGGCCCCCGCGCGTACCGGAAGCCGCGTGGCGGGCGGAGTGCCGCGGAACGTCTACCGCACCCGGGACGGCCACTGGGTCGTCGTCTCCGGGACCACCGACCGCCAGGTCGCCCGCGTCCTCGGGGTGATCGGCCGCGACAGCGCCGAGGACCACGAACGATTCGGCACCTCCGGGGCCCGGCTCGCGGCGGCCGACGAACTCGACGCGCTGCTGGCCGCGTGGGTTGTCGGCCGCGACCGGGCCGACGTCGTGGCGGCGCTCGTCGCCGCGCGCATCCCCGTCGCCCCCGTCAACGACCTGGCGGCACTGCTCGCCGACCCGCACGTCGCGGCGCGGGAGAACCTGCGTACGGTCGCGACCCCGGAGGCGGGGGACGTCCTGATGCCCGCGCCGGCACCGCGCCTCTCCGCGACCCCGGGCCGAATCGGCGCACCGGGGCCCGCCGTCGGCGAACACACGGCCGAAGTCCTCGCGGAGTTCGGGGTGGAGGCGTAGCGGCCTGGCGGCGGGCCGACCGCGCGGCGTACCGTGCCGAATACCGTGCGGAATCCCCGGCGATCCGATTCACCGGAAGTTCGCGGACTGTGTCCCGATAGGTCGACGGGCCGTCAATTCCCGTGCTACGTATGGCATGTGGGCAAGATCAGTCCGCCGCCGCGACACGGGAACGCCAACGAACCGGTGTGTGGAGCGGCGCGCGGTACGGCGATACGGCAGCACCGGAGGAGCGATGGACCAGGGCACCGTGACCGCCGCCGTCGAGGAGCTTCGCCGGCCCTTGCGCGCGGACGGCGCCGACCTCGTCCTGGTCCGCGCCGACCCCCGCACCGCGCTCGTCGAACTGCGCCTGGAACTGGACGGCGTGGGCTGCGCGGAGTGCATCCTGCCGCCGGACCGGCTCGCCGAGGTGGTGGCGGACGTCCTGCGCCGCGACCTCGCAGAGGAGTTCGAGCTCGTCCTGCACGACCCCCGGCGCAAGCCGGACACGGCCGAACCCTGAGTGGGCAGCTCAGCCCCGGCCGGGCACACCTGAGGCGTCCCCGTCTCGGACGCCTCTCTGCCGAATCCTCCGGAGGGGGAACCATGGGGATCATCCCGTCGCCGCGCCCGAAACTACGGGTACGCCTGCCGGTCGCCCGACCGCCGTCCGACGTGGGCGCGCCGTCGTTCACCGTCGACGGACCGCTGCGCGGCCGGACCGTGGGCCTGCGCCACGAGGGTTCGTGGCGCTCCTGGATCACCATCGTCGACGAGTGGCAGCGCTACCTGCGGGACGACGGCGCCGAACCGTCCGTGCTGCTGGCGAAAGGCCGTGTCGGCGACGAGGGGGAGCGCACCCGCAAGGACGTCGCGGCCTGGGCCGAGAGCGTCGACTGCGGTGTGTCCGGGCTCGGCACGTGCGGCTCGTGTACGTCCAACAGCGTGAGCGACGCCGTGGCGCTGGAGCGTCTGCGCAGGCCGGCCGTGGCCGCGGTGTGCAGCGAGTTCGAGACCCACGCCCGGAACATGGCGTCGTACCTGGGCCATCCCAGCCTCAAGATCCTCGTCCTGCCGTACCCGCTGGAGGCCCGGCCTACGGACGAACTGCGCGGCATCGCCGCCGAGTACTACCCGAGGTTCGTGGAACTCCTGGGAGCGACAAGGTGAACGCGAAGGGCGACCGCAAAGCGGGCAAGGACAAAGAATCCGGCAGAGCGAGCAGAGCGAAGGACAGGGCCAAGGACAAGTCGAAGGTCAAGTCCAAGGCCAAGGGCAAGGGCAGGGACAAAGGGGTGGGCTCGGGGCGCGGCACCGGGAAGTACGAGCTGACCGCCGAGGTCCTGGAAGTGGACGACGACGGCGGGCACGCCCTCTACGAGGCCTCCCTGCACGGGGGTTGGGGCGACGGGGCGCCCGTCCTCGCCGCCACCGACGACCGGGTGCGGGCGCTGCTCGCCGCGACGCCGTATCCCGGGGACCACGTGCTCGGCGCGCTCCCACCGCGCTTCGGCCTGGCCCGGGTCGAACTGGTGGCGGTCAACGCCGCCTTGGCCGGTGTCGAACCGCATGCCTTCCCCTACGTGCTGGCCGCCCTGGAGGCCATGCTCGTCCCCGAGTGGAACGCGGTGGCACTGACCACGACGACGTCGAGCGTCTGCCCGATGCTCATCGTCAACGGCCCCGAGCGCGACGAACTGCGCATCGACTACCGGGCCGGCTGCCTCGGCGGCGCGGCCGGGCGCGGATCCATGACCATCGGCCGCGCCGTGGCCCTGTGCCTGCGGAACATCGGCGGCCAGCGCGCGGGCGTGACCTCGCGTACGGTCTTCGGCCAACCCGCCCGCACGGGACTGTGCTTCGGCGAGTGGGAGGAGCGTTCGCCGTGGCCTTCGCTGGCCGCCCGCCGCGGACTGTCCCCGGACGCCGAGGTCGTCACCGTGCACGGCGGCAAGGGCGTCTTCCCGTTCGCCGACGTCAACAACGACGACCCCCGCGACCTCGCGTACGCGGTCGCCAAGACCGTGGCCTTCCCGCTCAACAACTGGTTCCTCGAACTGACCGGCAGCAGCGGACAGATCGTGCTGCTGCTCAATCCGATGTGGGCCCGCCGCCTCGGCGCGGCGTTCCCGGAGGCGGAGGACTTCCAGACGTACGTGTGGGAGCACGCCTGGCAGCCGATCGACGCCTTCCGCCCCGCGAACGCCGAAATCCTGGCCGCCAAGGACCGCGTGGACGACAAGGGCCGGGTCGCGCTGGCCGAGCGGCCCGACCAGTTCGTCCCCGTCGTGTGCGGGGGACTGGGCGGGCTGCACGGCGTCGCGCTGACGACGTTCGTGCAGAGCGAGATGCAGAGCGCGGTGGTGATGCGCTGACCCCGCATCGACCTGAGCCGACCTGAGCCGATCCGCGCCGACCCCGCGCGCTACCCGAGGCGCGGGATCGCGCTGTTGGGGTCCACGCCCGCAAACGCCAGCCCGATGGTGAAGCCCGCGACCTCTTCGAGTTGACGGACCCGGTCCAGTGGGCCGAGGACCGCCGGTGAGCCGCCGACCGCGCGTACGAGTTCGCCGACCACGCGCAGCGCCTCCGGGTCGTCGCCGCACATCGGCACCGTCGCCGGGGGTTCGCCGACACCACGTGCCCGCGTCCACTGCGCGGCGGGGAAGAGGTGGAACGCCTTGACGACGTGCGCCCCGGGAGCCGCCCGCGCGATCCGGTGTGCCATGGCCTCCCCGGGTTCGGTGAGCAGCACGCCGACGCCGTGGCGCACCGCGTTCGTGGGGTCCACGAGCGCGGTGCCGCGCAGCGAACCGTCGCCGGCGCCCGCGGTCCGCAGCATCTCCTCGGCGCCGTCCCAGGAGACGGCGAGCAGCACCGCGTCCGCCCCCGCGACGACGTCGCGCGGTGCGGCGGCGCGCGCCGTGCGTCCCAGCCGGTCGGCGGCCTTCTCCGCCTTGGCGGCCGATCGCCCGCCGATCACCACCTCGTGCCCGGCGCCGGCCCAGCCCTCGCCCAGCGCCGTGGCGAGTGTTCCGGTCCCCAATATCCCGATGCGCATGGTCGCTCCAAACTCGTGAGTGTTGTCGGGCGCACTCACGGTAGGCAACTCGTTCCGCACCGAACGGTACGTAACGCGTGGGGGACCATGGGGGCGTGACAAGTGACTCCGCGGCGCACGGCTTTGTCGCCGACTGCCGTCTGCGTGCCGCCACCGAGCTGTTCGCCCACACGTGGGATCCGGTGGTCCTGGCGGCGCTCCGCTCGGGGCCGAGGCGACGCGGCGAACTGCGCTCCGCCATCGGCGGCATCAGCGACAAGGTGCTCACGGAGTCGTTGACCCGCTTGCTGGGCACCGGTCTGATTGCGCGTCAGGCGTACGCCGAGGCCCCGCCCCGCGTCGAGTACCGCCTGACGGTGCTGGGGGAATCGCTGGTGGACGGGCCCCTGGTGGCGATGGCCCAGTGGATCGGTGAGTACGGCGACGCGCTCTTCGAGGCCCGTGAGGGCACCGACCGGCGAACTGCCGTGACCGATACGGCCGTGACCGATACGGCCGTGACCGATACGGCCGTGACCGATACGGCCGTCGACCGGCGGGCGGGCCGACGGGACCACGTCATGTAGCCCGTAGGCACACCGCGCCGGCTCGTCGTCCCGGTCAGGTCGATTGCTGCGTCTTCCGCCGCTGGGCCACCGCCAGCGCCAGCACGACGATTCCGGCGAGGCCGAACACCAGGGAGACGCCGGGCAGAACGAGTCCCATGAGGGGGTTCTGCAGGTCGCGCCACTCGCTGTCGAGCAGCCGGTAGACCGCGAGCCCGACGGAGGTCAGGCCGACGAGCACGATGACGGCGTACCAGACGGCGTTGCTCGCCTGGCGTTTCGGCTGTGCGGTCGCCGGGGCCTGAGCTGCCGGAGCCTGGATTTCCGGGGCCTGCGCGTGGGCCCGGGCTGCCGGAACCTGCGCGGCCTGGACCGGGGCCGCCTGCGGGAACGCGGCGGCCACCGGCGGGCGCGGCGCCAGTTCGGTCGGCGCGGCGGCCGCGGACGCCGCGCTCGCGGGAGCCTCCGCCGGGCTCCACCGGGGACCCGCGTCAGCGCGCTGCGTGGGAACGGCGGGCGCCGCGGGGGGTGCCGCGGAGGCCGCCGCCGGCCTGGCGTCCGGTGTACCGGGTTCCGAGGTCCGGGGCTTGACCAGGCGCGGCCGGTCGAGCGGTTGGCCGGCGAGCACGGTTTCGACCGCGGACTCCGCGGCCGCGCGTGCGGCGACTCCCGCGGCGGCGGCTCCCCGGTCCACCTCCACGGTTGTGTCGCCGTCCGGGTCGGTGTCCGCGTCGGTCGGCTGTGCGGGGGTGGACGGCCGACGTGCCGCGAGGACCGTGGGCGCCGCACCGCCCGCCGGCTTGGGCACCTCGACGGTCGCCGCCTCGGAGCCCTCGGCTGTGTCCGCATCGTCGGCCGAGGCGGCCGAGGCGGCCGCGGCCTGTGCCACGGCGGCGCGGCGCGGTGCCTCGACGGTGGTCTTCGCGGCTTCGGCGGCATCCACGGCTTCGGGGGAGGTCGCCGCGTCGGGCTTGCCCGCCTCGCGCTTGCGGACCTGGACCGTGGGCGCGGCCGGGGCCGCGGCCTGCTGGGGAACGCCGGCGGAAGCCGCCGCTCCGCCCGCGGCGGGTGCCTCGTGCGCCTCGTCCGCTTCGGCCGCCTTGGTCGGGGGGCTTGCCGCGCCGCTCTTGGCCTTCGCCTTCGCCGGTGCCTTGGCGGGGGCCTTCGACGCCGCCTTGGGCGGCGGCTTGTGCGCGGCGGTGGTCACCGCGTCACGCAGTGCCTCGGGCAGCCAGGCGATGCCGGAGGCGTCCGCGCCGTCGAGGAGTTCGACCAGTTCGGCCGCCGCCGGCCGGGCGTCCGGACGGCGTGCGAGGCAGCGGGCCAGCACCTCGGCCAGGTCCTCGGGCAGTCCCGTGAGGTCGGGGTTCGTACGCAGCACCTTCTGCGCCAACTCCGCCGAAGTGCCCTTGCCGTACGGGTGCACGCCCGCCGCCTGGCACAACAGCCCGGCCAGCGCGAACACGTCGGTCGCGGCCGACACGGACCCGCCGGTCGCCTGCTCCGGCGCCGGGAACACGCCGACGGCGTCCGCCCCGAGGAGGGCGGGCAGTCCGAGGTCGGTGATCTGCGGGCCGTCCTGGGTGAGCGTCACGGTGCCCGTCCCGAGGCCCTGGTGCACCACCTTGGCCTCGTGCACCGCGACGAGGGCCCGGGCGAGCGCGGTGCCCAGCGAGCGTACGGACTCCTCCGGCAGCGCCCCGTGTTCGCGGAGTGCGGCGTCCAACGGCAGCCCGGGGGCGTACTCGGTGACCAGCCACTTCGCCTCGGCGTCCGCGTCCAGCACATGGGCCAGGTGCAGGCCGTCGACCTCGCGCACGGCGGCGACGGTCCGGTGGAACCGCGCCACGAACTTCGGGTCCGACGCAAGGTCGGGCCGCACCAGGCGAACCGCGACCGTGCCGCCGTCCTTGGCCTTGCCGAGGAAGACGGCTCCGAGCCGTCCCTGCGCGAGTCGCGCGGACAGGCGGTACCGGCCCACCACCCCCGGGTCGCCCGGCTTCAGCGCTTCCATTGCCCGCCCTCCGTACTCCGCCGACCGACCTTCCATGGCCCCTGCCTGCCGCGCCACGCGTCGCGCAATGCCCGCGAACGCGCAGGTGGGGTCCGGTGAATGAGCGGCAGCCTACCGTCGGCCGGAAGCCGCGGCAGAGGGTGCCGCACAGGAGGCACCAGCTGTTCCCAGGCTGTGACGCGGGTCGGCGCCCGGGATGTGACGGAGCGTCCGGGATGCTCCGGACCGGGCGCTCCCGGCTCCGGTGGGCGGGCGTTGCACCGATCCGGGGCTTCCGCCGCGACGCACGGGCGGGTCGGCATGGCCGGAGTGCGCGGCGGGGGATGATCCGGAGAAACGCGAGGAGGCGGGCCGCATGGGAATCGTGCTGGGGCCGAACCGGTACGGCAAGGCGGAGGTGCGGCTCGTCCGCGTCGTCCGCGAGGACGCCGTACGCCACGAGATCACCGATCTCAACGTGTCGATCGCACTGTCGGGAGATCTCGCCGCGACGCATCTGGTCGGCGACAACGCGAACGTCCTGCCGACGGACACCATGCGCGGCATCGTCTACTCCTTCGCACGGGAGTGGCCGGTCGGCGAGATCGAGGAGTTCGCGCTCCGGCTGGCCCGGCACCTGGTTGCCGCGTACGCGCCGGTGCACACGGCACGCGTACGCGTCCATGCCTACCCATGGGAGCGCATCACCGCCGCGAACGGGCCGCATCCGCACGCGTGGTCACGCGGGGCGGGCACGCGGTACGCGGGGGTGGTGTGCGGCCCCGACGGCACGCAGGTCGTGTCGGGCCTGGAGGACGTCACCGTGCTGAAGTCGACCGGCTCGGAGTTCCACGGGTTCCTCACCGACCGGTACACCACGCTCCGGCCGACCGACGACCGCATTCTGGCGACCTCGGTCCAGGCGCGCTGGCGGCACGCGGGCGTGGCCGCCGACTGGGGCGCGTCGTTCGCGCGGGCCCGGGCCACGCTCCTGCGGGTGTTCGCCGACACGCACAGCCTCGCGCTCCAGCAGACCCTGTACGCGATGGGCGAGGCGGTGCTCGCGGAGCAGAACGGCCTTGTCGAGGCACGGTTCGCGCTGCCGAACAAGCACCACTTCCTGGTCGACCTCTCGCCGTACGGGCAGGACAACCCCGGTGAGGTCTACCACGCGGCGGACCGGCCCTACGGGCTGATCGAGGGGACCGTGCTGCGCGACGACGCCGCGCCCGCGCTCGCCGAACTTCCCTGGTAGCCGAGTTCCGTTCGTAGTCGAGCTGCTTTGGTGGCCGAACTCCCCCGGTAGCGGCCGTCAGCGGCAGCGCGTGGTGGCGGCCCGACGGCCGATCCCGGGGCGCAGCCTCTGATATGACGGGACGTCACCCGGCCCTTACACGTCGGAAGCGTCCACGAAACCGGCCGGTCGGACCATGGTCGGGGGTACTGGACCCACAGGCCCCTTCGGAACCACCGGTTGCGGGCCGCGACTTCGGCCTGCCGGACAGGGGCGCGAAAGCGGGGTGCCGCGCATGAGCCAAGCCGTTCCTGCCGTGGGGGAGACGCTGATCGGCCCCCTCACCGACGCGTCGCTGCGAGACAGCGCCGAAATCCCGCTCCGGTACCGCGAGGTGCACGGCTACCGGCGGGCCTACCGCATCGCCGGCGAAGGGCCGCCGCTGCTGCTCGTGCACGGCATCGGCGACAGCTCCGAGACCTGGCTGCCCGTCGTCGCGGAACTCGCCCGGCGGCACACCGTGATCGCCCCGGACCTGCTGGGGCACGGGAGTTCGGCGCATCCGCGGGCGGACTACGCGGTGGCGGCGTACGCGTGCGGCATGCGGGACCTGCTCGGCGTGCTGGACATCGAGCGGGTGACGGTCGTGGGGCATTCGCTCGGCGGCGGGGTGGCGATGCAGTTCGCGTACCAGTTCCCCGAGCGCTGCGAACGCCTCGTGCTGGTCGGCACCGCGGGCATCGGCCGCGACGTGCACCCGCTGCTGCGCCTCGCGGCGGGGCCGGGGGCCGAGGTGACGCTGCCGCTCGCCACCGCGGGGCCGGTCCGCGGACTGGTCCGCGCGCTGGTGCCGCTGCTGCGCGGGATCGGACGGTGGGGCGACGGGCGCCTGTCGGGCTGGACCAGGCTGGGCCTCGGGGCGGACTTCGACTATGTCCTCGGGCGGTACCAGTCGCTGGCCGACACCACCGCCCGCCAGGCATTCCTGCGTACGCTGCGGGCCGGGGTCGACGCCCGCGGCCAGGTCATCACGATGCTCGACCGGAGCTACCTGGCGGCGGGACTGCCCACGCTGATTCTGTGGGGCGCGCTCGACCCGGTCATCCCCGTCGCCCACGCCCGCATCGCGCACGCCGCCATGCCCGGCAGCCTGCTCCGGGTCTTCCCCGACTCCGGGCACTTCCCGCACCACGACGATCCCGCCGGATTCGCCAAGGCCGTCGAGGAGTTCGTGGAGGCCACCGCCGCCGCCGACCACGACCCGGTCCGCTGGCGGCAGTTGCTGCGTGCGGGGCGGCCCGGCGACCATCTGCCGGACGGGCCGCCGCAGTCCAGCGGCGCGTGACGCCGCCCGACCCCGCGCCACGCCGGCCTGCGGCACATTTCCCCCCAGGCTTACCCACCCCGGCTCAGCCCCCCCAGCGCCCCCATCTCGGGCTCAGCCCCCCTCAGCTCAGCCCCGGGGTTTCCCCCAAGCGCACCCATCCCGGGCTCGCCCCCCAGCTCAGCCCCGGGCTCGCCCCCCTCGGCGCACCCACCCTGGCTCAGCCCCCCAGTGCACCCATCCCGGCTCAGCCCCCCCGGCTCAGCCCCGGGCTCGCCCCCAGCGCACCCGCCCCCCGACTCGGCCCCCCGACTCGCGTCGTGAAGTGCCGGGTCAGAGCATCTCGTTGCCGGCGACGCCCTTTTCGCTGTCCAGGACCTCGATGTAGTCGACCTTGACGCCCGCGTTGTCCTGGATCCACTGCTTGGCTTCGGTGGCCAGCTTCTGCGCCTTGTCCATCCGTGCGAGGTCCGCGTCCACGTCGTCGGAGGCGGCCGGGAGCGTGGAGTTGATGACGACCTTGCCGTCGCCGCCGTACGGGCCCGCGTAGACGAAGACCGCGGTGACCGCGGAGCCGTACGTCGTGCCCTTGACGCCCGCGGCGACCTTCTGCGCGTACGCGTCGTTGGCGGCCTTGTCCTTGGGCTTGTTGTCCAGGTTCTCGTTGCCCGCGGTGCCCTTCTCCTTGTCGAGCACCTCGATGTAGCCGACCTTCAGGTCGTTGTGCTCCTGGACCCACTGGTGGGCCTCGTTGGTCAGCTTCTCGCCCATGGCCATGGCCTTGACGGCGGCGTCGTCGGTCGCGCCCTGGGTCGGCGGGAGGTCGGTGTTCACGGTGATGTTGTAGTCGGAGCCGGTCTGCTTGTCGGCCCGGACCTCCACGACATGGCCGCCGAGCTTGGTGGTCGCGAGGTACGCCTTGAGGTCGGCGGTGTACTTGCCCTTGTCGCCGACCGCCGGCTTGTCGGTCGGCTTCTCCGAGGTGGCGCCGCCGTCCTTCGCGGAGCCGCTCGGCTTCGCGGCGCCGTCGGTCGCGCCGGCGGTGGCCGCGGCAGGCGCTTTGTCGGCGTTCTTCTCGTCCTTGCTCTCGCAGGCGGTGGCCAGCAGGGCGGCCACACCGACCGCGACCATGACGCCGACGCGCTTGCGGGCCTTGGTGTGCGACATGCGGATCTTCTCCTCCGACGGTGCCCGCGACGCCGGTGTGGCCACGGACTTCATACTGGCTCCTTGATGACGTAGCCACTATGTACAACGTCTGTGAATAGTGTCAACAGGCAAACTGCCCGGGCGGCGATACGTCAGGGTAGGCTCGCGCTGTGTAGTTCACGACCCTCCAGCGAAAGGGCGCCGCGAATGCCAGGCCCCCAGGTCACCGCCGCCGAGATCGCCCGGATCGCGGGAGTCGGCCGTGCCGCGGTCAGCAACTGGCGGCGCAGGTTCCCGGACTTCCCGCAGCCGGTCGGCGGCACCGAGACGAGCCCCACCTTCTCCCTTGCCGAGGTCGAGGGGTGGTTGCGCGAGCAGGGCAAGATCGCCGAAGTGGCGCCCGACGAGATGTTGTGGCGTGCTCTGGTCGAAGCGGCCGGCGACGAGGACCACGCGGCTGTGCTCGCCCAGGTCGGCGAGCACCTGCTGCGGCCCGGCGCCGGAGAGCCGTCCGATCCGGCCCGCGGCGGACCGCGCGCCGCGGTGCTCCGCGACGCCGCGCGCCGCGCTGAAGAGGTGGGCTCCGCCCGGGTGTTCGAGGAGCTGTACGCCCGCTACACCGACTCCGGCGCGCGCCCCGCCGCCGCCACGCCGCCGGGCCCCGCCGCCCTCATGACCGCACTCGCCACCGCGCTCGGACCGGCCCGTACCGTGCTCGACCCCTCGTGCGGCGCCGGAGACCTGCTGCTCGCGGCCCGGCGCGCGGGCCACGGCGCCGAGGCCGTCGCCGGCCAGGACCCGGACGCGGGCCTGGCCCAGCTCGCCGCCGTACGCCTGGCCTTCCTGGCAACCCGCGGCGATCCGGCCGCGGTTCGCGGTCCGGACGCCTTGGCCGCGCCCTCGGTGGCCGTCGGCGACGCGCTTCGGCACGACGCCTGGCCGGTGGTGCGGTTCGACGCCGTCCTGTGCAACCCGCCGTTCAACGAACGCAACTGGGGTCACGACGCACTGGCCTACGATCCGCGCTGGGAGTACGGCCTGCCGCCCAAGACCGAGGGTGAACTCGCCTGGGTCCAGCACGCGCTGGCACACGCCCGGGTCGGCGGCACGGTCGCCGTCCTGATGCCGCCGGCCGTCGCCTCACGCGGATCGGGCCGCCGCATCAGGGCGGAACTCCTGCGCAGCGGAGCCCTGCGCGCGGTTGTCGGCCTGCCCGCGGGCGCGGCGCCGCCGGCCGGAGTGGCCCTGCAGATCTGGCTGCTCGTCCGCCCCGGACCCGGCATGGCCTCCTCGCACGTGCTGTTTGTAGACACCGCCGCGCACGAGGCCGCCGCCGCCGCGCCGCGGCCGGGCCCGGCCCGTTCGGCGGCCGCGAACGAGGCGGCCGGCCACGCCCCGGACTCCCGCCGCGACCCGGACTGGACGGCACTGTCCGAACTCGCCGTCGACGCCTGGCGGTCCTTCGCGGCCGAGTCGGCCGCACTCGCCGAAATCCCGGGCGTACGCAAGGCCGTGCCCGTCATCGACCTCCTCGACGACGCCGTCGACCTCACCCCGGCCCACAACCTGCCGCTCCCGGCCGGCACGGAAAGCGCCGACGTCGTCGCCGACATGCGCGGCGCGCTCGCCGACGCGCTCGAATCCGTCCCGCAGTTCCTCCCGGACACCCGCCGCGCGGGATCCGGCGCCCCGGCCTGGCGCCGCGTCGCCATCGCCGACCTGACGCGCGGCGGCGGTGTGGCGCTGTTCCGCGGGCCGGTGCGCACCGGCCGCGGCGAGTCCGAATTCGCCGCCACGGGCGCTGGCGGAGCCCCGGCCGACCGCGTCCTGACCGCCGCCGACGTCACCGCCGGGACCGCCCCGAGCGGCTCGTGGCCGCCCGGCGACGCAGGATCCGACCGGCGCACCCGGATCGAGCCGGGCGACGTCGTGATCCCCGCCGTGTTCACCGCCGAGGGCACCGCGGTACGCGTGGCCGAGGCAGCCGACGCGGGCGCGCTGCTCGGCCCCAACCTGCACCTGCTGCGCCCGGACCCCGGTGTCCTCGACGCGTGGTTCCTGGCCGGATTCCTGGCCGCCCCGGCGAACACGCGGCAGGCGACGTACGGCTCCAGCATCGTGCGCCTGGACGTGCGCCGTTTCGAGGTGCCCCTGCTGCCCCTGGACGTCCAGCGGAGCTACGGGGCCACCTTCCGCGCCCTGCACCGCTTCAACACCGCACTGAGCCGCGTGGGGGACTTCGGTGCGCGCCTGGGCGCGGGGCTCCTGGAAGGCCTGACCTCCGGCGTGCTGGAGCCGGTGCGGAAGTGATCCCGGTGGACCTGTGGGACGGGCGTGACCCGTCCCACACCGACCCGGGCCCGGCCCGCCGCCATGCCTCCGACGTGCTCCCGGCCGGTTCCCGCCCCGGCCCCCGATCTCACAACGCCCCTGCGTGCGGCGTGAGATGGCACGCGCGGTCACACTGCGTGTGCACCGCGGAACCCGTTCGGCCCAAGTG
Source organism: Streptodolium elevatio (assembly GCF_053592165.1). Lineage (NCBI taxonomy): Bacteria > Bacillati > Actinomycetota > Actinomycetes > Kitasatosporales > Streptomycetaceae > Streptodolium > Streptodolium elevatio. Next base: position 326,682 of record NZ_JBSFVE010000004.1, on the reverse strand, counting down.
GTCCGGCCTGTGGCGACCCCGTACCGTGGGCGGGAGTCGGACCGCCACCGTGCGGTCCGCGCAGGTAGACCCGGCTCCGAGGGGATATGCGGGTGCCCACCCGGGCATGATTCTCATGTGACGATCCGTCACGTGATGTGGCTCACGGTTTGATCCGCGAGTTGGGAGCCGGTTGCGGCGCGGCATTGTGCGCCTGCTATTCGTACTGGTGCACACATGTCACGAAAGCCGGGGCCGACCGGACACGATCCGGACGGGTGTCGGAGCCTGAGCCGAGAAGTAGGGGACCAGCCATGAGCGAGGACTCGGTAGTACTGCGCTATCAGGGGAACGAACACACCTACCCGGTGGTCCCAGGGACCATCGGCGACAACGCCATCGACATCGGAAAGCTGCGTGCCGAAACCGGTCTGGTGACGTACGACGGCGGATTCGTCAACACCGCCGCGTGTAAATCCGCGATCACCTTCATCGACGGCGAAGAAGGCATCCTGCGGTACCGCGGCTACCCGATCGAGCAGTTGGCCGAGCAGGGCAGCTTCCTGGAGACCTCGTACCTGCTGATCTACGGCGAGCTGCCCACCCCGTCGGAGCTCGACGAATTCCGCGACGAGGTCACCAAGCACACGCTGCTGCACGAGGACGTCAAGCGCTTCTACGACGGATTCCCGCGCGACGCCCACCCGATGGCGATGCTCTCGTCGGTGGTCAGCGCGCTGTCGACGTTCTACCAGGACAGCCACGACCCGTTCGACGAGCGCCAGGTCCACATCTCGACCATAAGGCTGCTCGCCAAGCTGCCGACCATCGCGGCGTACGCGTACAAGAAGTCGGTCGGCCAGGCGCTCCTGTACCCGGACAACTCCCTCGACTACGTGCAGAACTTCCTGCGCCTCGCCTTTGCGGTGCCGTCCGAGGAGTACAAGGCGGACCCGGTCGTCGTCGCGGCGCTGGACAAGCTGCTCATCCTGCACGCCGACCACGAGCAGAACTGCTCGACGTCCACGGTGCGCATGGTCGGCTCCAGCCACGCCAACCTGTTCGCGTCGGTTTCCGCGGGCATCAGCGCGCTGTGGGGTCCGCTGCACGGCGGCGCCAACCAGTCCGTGCTGGAGATGCTCGACGGCATCAAGGCCAACGGCGGCGACGTCGACGCGTTCGTCCGCAAGGTCAAGGACCGTGAGGACGGCGTCCGTCTGATGGGCTTCGGCCACCGGGTCTACAAGAACCACGACCCGCGTGCCCGCATCATCAAGAAGGCGGCCGACGACGTGCTCAGCCGCCTCGGCAAGCGCGACGAACTCCTCGACATCGCCATGCGTCTCGAGGAAGTCGCGCTGTCGGACGACTACTTCGTGTCCCGCAAGCTGTACCCGAACGTCGACTTCTACACCGGCCTCATCTACCGCGCGATGGGCTTCCCGACGTCGATGTTCACGGTGCTGTTCGCGCTCGGCCGCCTGCCGGGCTGGATCGCGCACTGGCGCGAGATGATCGCCGACCCGGCGTCGAAGATCGGCCGCCCGCGCCAGGTCTACACCGGTACGCCGATCCGCGACTACGTGCCGCTGGGCGCCCGCTGAGGTAGCCCGGGCACGCCGCTCGCGGCCCGCACAGACGGCGAACGGCCGGTCGGGACCCTTCAAGGTCCCGGCCGGCCGTTCCGGTGCGCGGCGGCGGCCCCTGCGCGCCGCCGTGCAGGTCCCTACTTGGCCTTCGGCTCCAGCGAGGTGGCCACGAGGACCGAGCCGGGGCCGATGGGCGTGGCCGTGGCGTACGGGTTCCCGGCGTCGGGCCAGCCGATTACCTTGCGGGTGTTGTACTCGGCCCACGCGACGAAGTTGAACAGCGGGATAACCGGGACCTGTTCGACCATGATGTCCTGGATGCCGTCCAGGGCGGCCTGCTGGGCGGCCGGGTCCTGCGTCGCGGCGTACTGCTGCAGGAGCTGGTCGGTCCTGGCGTCCTTCCACCGGACCTGGTTCGCGAACGCCGGCTTGCCGATGTCCTGCGTCAGGTAGCCGGCGAGCGTGCGCTCGTAGGCGTGGAACGGCGTGAACGCCCCGGTCAGCGGACCGACGGTGGAGGCGTCGAAGTTCCCCACGAACTGGTTCGCGATGAACTCGCTGGTCGCCTTGGTCTCGACCTTGACCTCGATGCCGATCTGCTTCAGCTGGTCCGTCATCACCTGGTACATCGTGATGATGTCGGTGAACCCCGACGAGGTGAGCAGGGTCATCGTGAACCGCTTGCCGTCCGGGCCGACGGCGTATCCGTCGCCGCCGATGCGGTAACCGGCCTTCTCCATCAGCGCCTTGGCCGCGGGGATGTCCTGCTTGAGCGTCACGCCTTTGTACTTTGCGGCGACGAACCTCTCGTGCTGCGGGAATACGAGGCCGGTCGGAGTCGTGTTGGCCGGCTGCTGGTTCTGCTCGGCGACCTCGACGAGCTTCTCGCGGTCGAGGGCGAGGCTGATCGCCCTGCGCACGTCGGTGTTCTGGTATTGCGGCTTCGTCAGGTTCATCCCCAGGAACGTCGGCGCGACCGGCGGGAACCAGTACTTGTTGTTGGCCGGGTCGTTGGCGACGTATTCCTTCTCGATGTTGTTGACGAAGTTCGCCGCCCAGTCCAACTCGCCTTGCGCCAAGGCGAGGTTCGCACTCACGTTGGAGTTGTAGACGACGTACCGCAGACCGTCGATCTTGGGTTTCCCGGCCTGCCAGTAACCCGGGTTCTTCTTCAGCAGATAGCCCTGCGGCGACCACGTGTCGAGCATGAACGGCCCGGTGCCCACCGGGTTCTCGTTGGTGAAGGCGGCCGGGTCGGGCACCGCCTCCCAGATGTGCTTCGGCACGATGTACGTCGCACCGATGAACGCCTCCTGGGTGAAGCCGGGCACCGGGAAGGTGAGGACGACCTTGTCGGGGCCTTCGGCGCGCGCCGGGCCGAGGGCGAGGCCGTACACGTTCATCGCCGGGTTCTTCTGCAGCATGTTGAAGGTGAAGACGACGTCCTCGGCGCTGAACGGCCGCCCGTCGCTCCACTTGACGCCGCTCTGCAGGTCGAGCGTCAGCTCCTTGCCGTCGGCCGAGTACTTCCACGACTTGGCCAGCCAGGGCGTCGTCTTGCCGACTTCGACGGCGCTCGGGATGAACAGCGGCTCGTTGATCATCGAGACGCCGCCGATGAGGTTCATCGGACCCGTCGTCAGGAACGGGTTGAAGTTGCGCTGCAACGGACCCGTGGGAGCGCCCGCCACGTTCAGGATCGTCGAACCCGACGAACTGCTCTCGTCACTGCACGCGGCGGTGGTCGCCGCGAGGGCGAGCGCCGTCACGCCCACGAGGGTCCGGACCACGGCCCGGGAGCGGCGTATGCCGCCGAACCCCGCGAAACCGCCTGTCCTGCCTGCTCCGCCGAGCCTGCCTGGCCTGCCGAATCTGAGCACGAGCACTCACCGCCGTCCGGTCGTCATCGGGTGCTGGTCCTGCTGGTCGTGCCGTTCCTGCTCCGGGGCGTGCAGCCAGCACGCGGCCCAGTGCTCCTCGCCGCCGACGGCCCCCGTACCGCCGACGGCCCCCGTCCCCCCTGCGCCCCCCGCGGCCCCCGCCCCGGGCGCGGACCCCGTCCCGGCCGCGGCCGCGGAACCGGTGGCTTTCGCGGGGAACTTGGGCGGCTCCTTCTCCGCGCACACCGGCATCGCCAGCGGGCAGCGCGGGTGGAAGCGGCATCCGGTGGGTGGATCGGCGAGGTCGGGTGCCTCGCCGAGGCGTTCGCCCCGTGCGCCGGCCAACGAGTCCCGGCGGTCCGGATCGGGTGCCGAGTCGATGAGCAGGCGGGTGTACGGGTGCGCCGGCTCCTGGGTGACCGCCTCGGCGGGGCCGCCCTCGACCAGGCGCCCGGCGTACATCACCTGGACGCTGTCGGCGAAGTACCGGGCCGACGCGATGTCGTGGGTGATGTAGAGCAGCGCGAGCCCGTCGTCGTGGCCGAGCCCCTGCAGCAGGTTGAGCACGCCGAGGCGGATCGACACGTCGAGCATCGACACCGGTTCGTCGGCGAGGATCACCTCGGGGCGTACCGCGAGCGCGCGGGCGATCGAGACGCGCTGCCGCTGCCCGCCGGACAGTTCGTGCGGGCGTTTGCGGGCGAACTGTTCCGCGGGGGTCAAGCTGACACGTTCCAGCAGTGCCAGCACCTCGTCGTGCAGTTCCGCCTTGGTGCGCCGCGGGCCGTGCAGTCGGAGCGGCCGGGCGATGTGGTGCTCGACCGTGTGGATCGGGTTCAGGGACGCGAACGGGTCCTGGAAGATCATCTGGACCTGGCCGAGGTAGTCCCGGAACGCCCGGCCCCGCGGCTTGCCCACCGGCCGGCCGTCGAGCCGCAACTCGCCCTTCGTGGGCGCCTCGAGGCGTGCCAGCACCCGGGCGATCGACGACTTGCCCGAGCCCGACTCGCCGACCACCGCGGTGATCCGCCCCCGGTGCAGCGCGATCGACACGTCGTCGACCGCGTGCACCACGCGGCGCGGGCCGATGAGCCCGTCGCGCCCGGTGTGCCGGACCGGGTAGTGGCGGGAGATGTCGCGGGCCTCCAGGACCGGCCCGTTCGGGGAGGGGCCTGTTCCGGATGCGGTGCCCGGCTGTCCGTCCAGTTGCGGGGTGTTCCGCTCAGGGGTTGTCATCGGCGCTCCCGTTCGGATCGTCCAGGTGGCACGCGACCAGGCGCTCGGGATCGTCCGGGGGAACCCGCAGCAGCGGAACGTCCCGCGTGCAGCGGTCGAACGCGTGGCCGCAGCGTGGCGAGAACGCGCAACCGGGCGGCAGCGAGCGCAGGTCCGGGGGCGAGCCCCCGATACCCGTCAGTTCGCGGCGTGGCCCGCGCAGCGGCGGGAAGGACCCCACGAGCCCCTTGGTGTAGGGGTGTTGGGGGTCGTGGTAGATCTCGTAGGCGGGCGCCGACTCGACGAGGCGCCCCGCGTACATGATCGCGACCCGGTCGGCCACTTCGAGCAGCAGCGACAGGTCGTGCGTGATGAACAGCACGGCGAACCCGAACTCCTCGCGCAGCCGCACGAGTTCCGCGAGGACATCGCGCTGCACCACGACGTCCAGCGCGGTGGTCGGCTCGTCGAGCACCAGCACGTCGGGGTCAAGGGCCAGCGCCATCGCGATCATCACGCGCTGCCGCATGCCGCCCGAGAGTTCGTGCGGGTAGGCCCGCATCCGTGCCGCCGGCACCCCCACGGTCGTCAGCAACTGCGCCGCCCGCTCCCGGCATTCGGTTATCGTGATGCCCGGCCGGTGGGCGCGCAGAGTGTCGCTGATCTGGGCGACCACATTGTGCACCGGATTGAGCGCGTTCATCGCGCTCTGGAAGACGATCGCGATCTCCTCCCAGCGGAACGCCCGGAGTTCGGCGCGGTTCATGGCGAGTACGTCGACCGGAGCCGACACGTGTCCACCGGCCGCGGCGCCCTCCTTGGCTCGGCGGTGGTAGAGAACCTGGCCGCCGGTGATCGCCCCCGGCGGCCGCAACAGCCTGGTGACCGCATGGGCGAGCGTCGACTTGCCCGACCCGGACTCCCCGGCCAGACCGAGGGTTTCCGACCGGTGCAGGGTGATGTCCACGTTGTCGACCGCGTGCACGGCCCCCGGACCCTCGCCGTAGTCGACGGTGAGGCCCCGGATCTCCAGCAGGGGTTCGGGCCCGAGAGCCGGGCGGTCGGCCGGTGCCGCGGATGCGGCGGTGATCTCGGTCGCGATCACGGCGTCGGTTCCTTTCCTGCGGAGGCGGGCACCGGCGCGTCGCCCCGGGCCGGCGGGACGGGCCCGTCGGCCCCGGCCGCCGCACCGGTCGCGGCGCCGAGAACGGGGCCGGCGGCGTGGCGGCGGCGCTTGCGCGCGCGCTTGGCCACCGGGGACAGGCGCGGGTTCATGAGTTCGTCCGCACCGAAGTTGACGAGCGAGAGGCTGGCGCCCACGAGTGCGATGCACAGCCCGGGCGGGATGTACCACCACCACGCGCCGGTGGTGAAGGCGCTGGAGTTCTGCGCCCAGTAGAGCGTCGTGCCCCAGCTCCACGTGCCGCCGAGGTCGCCGAGGCCCAGGAACGACAGGCTGGCCTCGGTGAGGATGGCGAAGATGAACGTGAAGAGGAAGCCGGAGATGATGATCGCGCCGAGGTTCGGCACCAGTTCGACGGTGACGATGCGCCACGGGCGTTCGCCGATCGCCTTCGCGGCCTTGATGTAGTCGCGGTTGCGCAGCGAAAGGGTCTGGGCGCGTTGCAGGCGGGCGCCGAAGGCCCAGCCGGTGACGCTGATGACCACGGCGATCGGGAACCACCCGCCGCCTTCCAGGTATCCGGTCAGCACGATGGTCAGCGGGAGTGCCGGGATGACCAGGAAGATGTTGGTCAGCATCGACAGGGTGTCGTCCACCCAGCCGCCGACATAGCCCGCGGTGACACCGATGAGGATGGCCAGGGCGGTCGCGAAGGTTGCCGCGACCAGGCCGACGAGCATCGACGTACGCGCGCCCTCCAGCACTTGCGACAGGATGTCCTGCCCCGACTGCGTGGTCCCCAACAGGTGTTCCCCGGACGGGGATTGCAGGATTGGGCCGCCTGTCTTCGACGGGTCGTGCGGGGCGATCCACGGGCCGATGACGGCCAGGAGCACGAACGTCCCGAAGATGACCAGTCCGGCGACCGCCTTGCCGGAGCGCAGCAGCGGGATGCCGCGGCGGGCCCGTGCGGGGGCCGGCTGCGTCTCCGCGGTCGCGAGGGTGGCCGTTGCCGCCATGGGTCAGGCCTCCTGTCGGATGCGCGGATCGAGGACCACGTAGCAGAGGTCCACGATGAGGTTGGCGAACAGCACCATGAGGGTGATGATCAGGAAGATCCCCTGCATCAGCGGGTAGTCGTTGTTGAGCACCGCGTTGAAGAGCAGGAACCCGATGCCGGGGTACGAGAAGACGGTCTCGGTGACGATCGACCCGCTCACGATGAAGCCGAGCGACATCGCGAAGCCGGAGATGTTCGGCAGGAGGGCGTTGCGGGCCGCGTACGCGAGCATCACGCGCCGGGTGCGCAGCCCCTTGGCCTCCGCGACCAGGACGTAGTCTTCCGAGATGGTCGTCAGCATCATGTTGCGCATGCCGAGCAGCCATCCGGCGACGGAGCTGACGATGATCGTGAAGGCCGGGAGCACCGAGTGGCTGAGCGCGCTGGAGATGAACTCCGCGCTCCAGCCCACCTGGAGCTCGGGCCGGTAGCCGCCGGTGATCGGGAACATCCCCATCTCGACGCCGAGGACGCTGAGTGCGACCAGGGCGATCCAGAAGTACGGGACAGCGGACAGGAACGTTGTGAGCGGCAGCAGCGCGTCCAGCCGCGAGCCGCGCTTCCAGGCGGCGAGGACGCCGAGGAAGGTGCCCAGCACGAAGCTGATCAGCGTCGCGACGCCGATGAGGATGACGGTCCACCACACCCCCTGGCCGATCACCTCGCTGACGTCGCCGGGGAAGTACGAGACGGAGACGCCGAGATCGCCAGAGAGCAGGTCCTTCCAATAGGTCCCGTACTGGGACAGCAGACTTGCGTCGCTCACCCCCAACTGGGCTTTCACGGCGTCGATTTGCTCTTGGGACACCGAGCCCTGGAAACGGGAGAGGACGGTGTTCTCGGGACTCCCCGGCATGAGCCGGGGAATGAGGAAGTTCATCGTGATCGCCGCCCACGCGGTCACCGCGTAGAAGCCGATACGTCGGAACAGGAAGCGCACCTGGGTCACCACCGACCTTGGGTTCACGGGCCTGCCGGACTCCGGTGCGCAGACTGTACGACTGTTACTTAGCGATAGGTAGGTTTGTGATGCGACCGTGACACGAACGATCACCGGACGCATTCCGGCCCCGGTGAACAGTTGTTCACCGGGGCCGAAGCGACCTGCGCCGATGGCGCTGTGATCATGAACTCGCGGAGATAACCGGTCAGTTGCCTACCGGGCTTTGTGGGACGGCACTCAATTGCCGCGCGCGGTACGCGGCGCCCCGCCGGTGGCCGCGTCCATCACGTACAGGTGCCGGTCCGTGCTGCCGACGAAGACCAGTCCGTCCGCCACGATCGGCGAGGTGACGCGTCCGCCGGTCTGGAACTTCCAGCGCGGCTCACCGCTCGTGCCGACCGCCACGATCGAGTGGTCGCTGCTGCCCGCGAACACCGTGTCGCCCGCGACGACCGGCGAGGTCACCCAGCCGTCGGTGTTGTAACGCCACACGCACCGCTGGGTGTTGACGTCGATCGCGTACAGCCCGCCGTCGCCGCTGCCGAAGAACGACATGCCGGCCGCGGCCGCGGGCTGGGCGACCGGACCGTTGGCGGCGAACCATCCGCGCAGTGTCCCGGCCGCGGCGTCCAGCAGGTAGAGGTAGTGGTCGGTGCTGCCGATGTGCACGATGCCGCCCGACACGGTCGGCGCCGACACCCAGCCGCCGGTCTGGTAGCGCCAGCGGGCCCAGCCGGTCGCGGCGTCCACGGCGTAGACGCAGCGGTCGCTGCTGCCGAAGTAGACCGTGCCGTCGACCACCGTCGGCGACGTCGCCCAGCCGCTGGTCTGGTGCCGCCAGCGGCACCGGCCGGTCGCGGCCTCGACGGCGTACACGGCGTTGTCGCTGCTGCCGAAGTAGACCGTGCCGTTCGCGACGACCGGTGCGGCCACCACCTCGCCGCCCGTCGGGAAGCTCCACCGCCACTGACGGCTCGTCAACTCCAGGGCGTACAGGTGGTTGTCCTGGCTGCTGAGGTACATCATGTCGCCCTCGACCGCGGGCGGATGCGACCAACCGCTGCTGTCGAACCGCCATTCCCGCGTGGCCAGGTGCAGCGTGTGCAGGCCGTTGTCCTTGCTGTGCACGTGCACGCGCGAGGTACGCGCACCGCCCGCCCGCACCGGCGGTGCCACGATCTCCGCCGTCGCGGCGAACCGCCACGGCTGGGACGTCGGGGCCTCCATGGGCCCGGTCGGCGTGCGCGGGGTCGGCGGGTGCTGGCGCGGCGCGTCGTCCGCACCGGCGACGTACGTCGGTGCGGCGGGCGGCGGCCCCTTGCGGAAGGCCAGTTCGGTCGGCAGCGCCGCCACCGGCGACCCCGACGGGGCCGAACCCCCGGCCCCGTGCTGCTGGTTCGCGGGAGGCTGGGGCTGCGGTCGGCCGGACTGGTCGTACGGTGACCCCTGGCCCGGGTACTGCCGATCCTGCTGCTGCCCGCCCGGGCCCGACTGGCCGGGTGGCGGGCCGTACGGCGGCGGCTGCCCGTGCGGCTGGGGCTGCCCCTGCGGTTGCCCGTGGGGCTGTCCCTGCTGCTGGGGACGCGGCTGCGGTGGCGGGAACGACGAGCCGCCGCCCGGGTTCTGCGGGCGCGGCACCGGCGGCGGACCGACGGGCGGTCGCGGCGGGGACTGCTGCCCGTGCGCGGCCTGTCCGCCGTGCTGCGCATGCTGCTCGTGCCGGCCGTGCTGGGCCGCGTGCGGCTGCGGTTGGGGCTGGTGCCCGTGCTGCTGCCCGGGCCCCTGCGGGCCGTCCGGCGTGGTCGGCGCCGGGCCCGGCCGGTCGGCTGCGTGGTCGGAGCGGCGCCCGCCGTCGTCGCGCGGCGGCGGCTCCTCGCGCACCTGGGCCGGGAGCTTGCCCCAGTCGTCGTCGCTGATCCGGCCCGGGGCTTCCTCGTCCGGCACGTCCGGGGCCGGCTGCGGCTCGGGGACCGGCGGGGTGCGCGCGCCGGCCGGGCGGTACTGCCGCTCGAACCGCTCCACCATCGCGGCGGCGGCCTCGGGCAGTCGGCTGTCCCCGGTGTAGCCGCTCTCCGAGTCGAGCAGCGGAGCCACCGAGGTCAGGAGCGCGGTCGGCGAGGGGCGGTGTTCGGGGGAGCGCTGCATGCACGAGTTGATGAGGTCGTGCAACTCGTCCGGCAGCCCCGTCAGGTCGGCGGAGCCCGTCACCAGGCGCAGCAGCGCCTCGGCGGGCTTGCGGTCCGGGTAGGGGGAGTGCGCGGTCGCCGCGTACACCAGGGTCGCGCCGAGCGAAAACATGTCGCTGGCCGGCGTGATGTCGCGTACGCCCTGGGCTTGTTCGGGCGACATGTAGGCGGGGGTGCCGACGGCAACGCCGGTCATCGTCAGCGAGCCGAAGTCGGCCGCGCGCGAGATGCCGAAGTCGATCACCTTGGGGCCGTCGCTGGCCACCAGCACGTTGGACGGCTTGAGGTCGCGGTGCACCAGGCCGGCCGCGTGCACCGACTCCAGCGCCTCGGCGATGCCGGCCGCCAGCCAGCGCACCGCGCTCGCCGGGAGCGGACCGCACGAGCGGACCAGGGTCTCCAACGAGGGGGCCGGGACGTACGCGGTCGCGAGCCACGGCACGGCGGCGTCCGGGTCGGCGTTGACGACGGCGGCGGTGAACACGCCGCTCACCCGTCGGGCCGCGGCCACCTCCTGCGCGAAGCGCGCCCGGAAGCCGGGGTCGCCGCCCAGTTCGGAGCGGATCGTCTTGATTGCGACCAGCCGGCCGAACGGTGAACGGCCCAGGTAGATCCGGCCCATGCCGCCCGCCCCCAGGCGGCCGAGAACCGTGTAGGGCCCGATGCGGGTCGGGTCGCCTTTGGCCAGAGGTTCACCCGGCCACTCGTGTTCCGCCACAATCCCCCCGAATTCTCCCCCACCACCGCCCATCATCCCCGCCGGTTCCTCGCTGCGACAGACCTGGCGTCGGCCCGTGCGGCCGACGTGAGCGCAGCCACCCGGGGACGCAGATCGCCGCGTCCGGAATCCCCCTGCTGCCTGAGGCAGAGTACCGGCCCGGGGACGCGCGCGCCCACGGTGTTCCCCCTCCGCGGCAGGTGTCGCGGAACCTTCACAGCGTTGAGACGCGTGCGGGATGAACCGGGTTCCACGATGCCGCGGTCCGCTCACGAGTCGAGGGAGCACCCTCATTCCACGGGCCGTCCGTCGGACGGGTGTTCGCCGCTCGGGCCGCGAGCGGACCTGAAGCGGCACGACACGCGTGCGGGGAGAGCCGCCCGAAGAAAGTGCCGGTAGTGCTCCGCGGCAGGGCATCGGGAAAGTCGCTGTGTGGCCCGCCAGGGCATTTTTCGGGGTTCATGCATAGGGGGGATCAACCATGGGGGAGAACGGCGATCCTGGAGGTATTCAGTCCTCCTCCTGACCCGAAGGCAAGGGGCATCTTCGGTATCCTGGAAGGAGTTTCGGCGGCCACTGGTCCCGACCCCTGAGGCCTCGGGGGTCCTCTTTGTGTTGTCTGTGTGTTGCCCGTGTGCTGCCGCATCACTTTCCCGCCAGTTGTCCGGCCGCTCCCGCACCGAGGTGCCGGAGTGCGGTCCGCCATGCCCGAAAGAGAGCATCTGTGACCACTTACGGCACTCGCACCGACAGCGACACCGATCCCGATGCCGGCGCTGACATCGGCACGGGCATCGCCACCGACGCCCTTGGATCCGAGCGGACCGGCCGTGCCGGGTCAGCGGCCTACGACGCCAACGCGATCACCGTCCTGGACGGACTCCGCGCCGTACGCAAGCGGCCCGGGATGTTCATCGGTTCCACGGGCGAGCGGGGACTGCACCATCTCGTGCAGGAACTCGTGGACAACTCCGTGGACGAGGCGCTGGCCGGGGTGGCCGACCGGATCGACGTGACCGTCCTGGCCGACGGCGGGGTACGGGTGGTCGACAACGGCCGCGGCATCCCGGTCGGCATGCACCCGGTGGAGAAACGGCCGGCCGTCGAGGTCGTACTGACCGTCCTGCACGCGGGCGGGAAGTTCGGCGGCGGGGGCTATGCGGTCTCCGGCGGTTTGCACGGCGTGGGCCTGTCGGTGGTCAACGCCCTGTCGACCCGGTTGTCGGCGGAGATCCGGACCGACGGCCACCGGTGGACGCAGGACTACAAGGACGGCACCCCCGTCGCCCCGCTCGCCCGTCGCGAAGCCACCTCCCGCACGGGCACGTCGCTGACCTTCTGGGCGGACCCGGCGATCTTCGAGACCACCAACTACTCCTTCGAGACGCTGGCCCGACGCTTCCAGGAGATGGCGTTCCTCAACCGGGGGCTCACCCTGACCCTGACCGATGAGCGGCCCTCCGCGCGTGCCACGTCCGCGGCCGACCGGGTCGGCTGGGCCACCGCCGGGGAGCAGCCGGCGCGGACGGTCTCGTACCGCTATGACGGCGGCATCACCGACTTCGTCGCCCACCTCAACGCGCGCAAGGGCGAGTTGGTGCACCCCTCGGTGATCTCCTTCGGCGCCGAGGCGGCCGGGCGGCTGCTGTCGGTCGAGGTCGCGTTGCAGTGGAACAGCCAGTACGCCGACAGCGTCTACTCGTACGCCAACGCCATCCACACGCACGAGGGCGGCACACACGAGGAGGGCTTCCGCACGGCGCTGACCAACGTCGTCAACCGCTACGCGCGGGAGCGGAAGCTGCTGCGGGACAAGGACGCCAACCTCGCCGGCGAGGACATCCGCGAGGGCCTGGCCGCGATCATCTCGGTCAAGCTCGGCGAGCCGCAGTTCGAGGGCCAGACCAAGACCAAGCTCGGCAACACCGAGGCCCGGACCTTCGTGCACAAGGTCGTGCACGAGCACCTGGCCGACTGGTTCGACCGCAATCCGAACGAGGCCGCCGACATCGTCCGCAAGGCCGTCCAGGCTGCCACGGCCCGGGTCGCGGCCCGCAAGGTGCGCGACCTGACCCGTCGGAAGGGCCTGCTGGAGTCCGCGGCGCTGCCGGGCAAGCTCGCCGACTGCCAGTCGAACGACCCCGCGCGGTCGGAGATCTTCATCGTCGAGGGCGACTCCGCGGGCGGCTCGGCGAAGTCCGGCCGCAACCCGCGGTACCAGGCGATCCTGCCGATCCGCGGCAAGATCCTCAACGTCGAGAAGGCCAGGATCGACAAGATCCTCCACAACCAGGAGATCCAGGCGATCATCTCCGCGCTCGGCGCGGGCGTGCACGAGGACTTCGACATCGCCCGGCTGCGCTATGACAAGATCATCTTGATGGCGGACGCCGACGTCGACGGCCAGCACATCAACACCCTGCTGCTGACCTTCCTCTTCCGCTTCATGCGGCCGCTGGTCGAGGGAGGCCACGTCTACCTCTCCCGCCCGCCGCTCTACAAGATCAAGTGGGGCCGGGAGCACGTCGAATACGCCTACTCCGACCGCGAGCGCACGATGCTCGTCGAACGGGGCCGGCAGGCCGGGCGCCGCGTGACCGACGACTCCGTCCAGCGCTTCAAGGGCCTGGGCGAGATGAACGCCGAGGAACTGCGCGTGACCACGATGGACGTGGACCACCGGGTCCTGGGCCGGGTCACCCTCGACGACGCGGCCGTCGCCGACGACCTGTTCTCCGTCCTGATGGGCGAGGACGTCGAAGCACGCCGCCACTTCATCCAGCGCAATGCCAAGGACGTCCGCTTCCTCGACATCTGACCTGCCGTCACCGGGCGGCCCGTTCCCGAGCCCCCGCCCGGGAACGACGAAGGGCCGGGTGGCGGAAGATCCACCACCCGGCCCGGGCATCCGGTCGGCCACCCGAGGCCGCGCGCCGGGTACCGTGCGCGGCCGGACGGCCGGTGCCTTGCCGTCAACTGCCGTCGACCGCCGTCAACTCCCGTCGACTCAGTGGGTCACGGCACTCGGGTCCACGACGACGTCCTCGCGGCGGATGCGCACGAGGGCGAAGGCGATCAGCGCCGACGCGAACAACATGATCGACGCGGCCAGGATCGCGGCGGTCCAGCCCGCCGTCATGGCGTGCGCCTGCACCGCGGGGGTGACCTCGCCGGCCTTGGACACCTGGTCCTTGAGGTCGTCCTTGAGCGCCTGCGTGGAGATGGTCGCCAGGACCGCGAGGCCGATCGTGCCGCCGATCTGCTGCGTCACGTTCAGCACCGCAGAGCCGATGCCGGCGTCCTCGGGCGCGATGCCCGCGGTCGCCGTCGTCATGATCGACACGAACACCGCGCCCATGCCCATGCCCATCAGGAGCACGCCCGGGAGGATGCCGGTCCAGTACGTCGAGTCCGTCTCCAGGAACGACAGCCACAGCAGGCCGATGCCCGCGATGAGCGGTCCGACGATCAGGAACGGGCGCGGACCCTTGGTGGTGATCAGGCGCGACGTGATCTGCGCGGACGTTATGACGCCGACGGTCAGCGGCAGGTACGCGGTACCCGCGAGCACCGGCGACAGGTCGAGCAGCGAGTCCTCCTGCATGAACAGCGTCAGGAAGAAGAAGGTGCTCATCATGCCCGCGCCCGCGAGCATCATCACCAGGTAGCCGCCGGTCCGCGTCTTGTTGAGGAACAGCCGCAGCGGCAGCAGCGGTTCGCGGGTGCGCAGTTCGATCGCGAGGAACCCCGCGATGAACACGGCGGCCAGGACGAAGGCGGTGAGCGTCACCGAGTCGGTCCAGCTCTTTTCGGCGGCCCGGATGAAGCCGTACACCAGGGCCGACACACCCACCGTCGAGGTGACCGCGCCGGGGATGTCGAAGCGGCCCAGCCCGCGGCCGGAGTCGACGACGACGTCCGCCGGGAACACGCGCGGGATGGCCAGGGCGAGCGCCACGCCGATCGGCACGTTGACGAACATGACCCAGCGCCAGTTGGCGTACTCGGTCAGGAAGCCGCCGGCCAGCAGGCCGACCGCGGCGCCCATGCCGGACACGGCCGCGTACACGCCGAGCGCCTTGTTGCGTTCGGCGCCTTCCTTGAACGTGGTGGTGACCAGCGACAGCACCGCCGGCGCGGTCATCGCGCCGCCGACGCCCTGGAGGGCGCGGGCCGCCAGCAGCGTCGCCTCGTTCTGCGCGAAGCCGCCGAGGAGACTGGCCAGCGTGAAGACCAGCAGGCCGTAGATGAAGATCTTGCGACGGCCGACCAGGTCGCCGAGCCGCCCGCCGAGCAGCAGCAGGCCGCCGAACGTGAGCGTGTAGGCGTTCATCACCCAGGTCAGCGAGGCCTCGGAGAAGCCGAGCGCCTCTCGGATGTCCGGAAGGGCGATGTTCACGATCGTGGCGTCGAGCACGATCATGAGCTGCGCACCCGCAAGGACGGCCAACGCGAGGCCCGGATGTACCTTCCGGCCCGGCGCTGCGGGGGATGCCGTGGTGGCGGCCACCTCTGGGGGTGCCGTTGACATGCTGCTACCTCACAGGATTCCGGTGTTCAGGTGGTTCAGGGTGTCGGAATTAGAGGACGGTTCCGTACTTTCAACACAGTAGGCAACGCACTTAGAGAACGCAAACGTTTTCTGTACGATGGAATCCGGAGGGCAGACGGATGACCGAAGTACAGGCTGTGCCGGCCGACGTTCGTGTGGACGTACCGAAGGGCGCGATCCACGACGTCGCCGCCGGGGTCGGCTGCGACCACCGCCGCTTCCCGCGTCGGCGCGGTCAGGTGCTGGCACGTGCAATCAGCGTGGCGGTGGTCGAGGAACTGGCCGAACGCGGCTACGACGCCTTGACGTTCGAGGGCGTCGCCGCCCGGGCCGGGACCGGCAAGTCGACGCTGTACCGCCGGTGGGCGGACAAGCCGTCGATGATCGTGGACTGCCTCGCGGACGCGCTTCCGTCGCCGGAGAAGCACGAGCTCGTCGGGGATCTGCGCGAGGACCTGCTCAGCGTCATGTACTCGTACGCGGTCGGCTGCACCGGTCCGTTGGGCATCGCACTCCGCGCGGTCTGCGGCGGCGCGAGCGGATGCGTCGAGCTGAAGCGCCTCTGGAAGGAGCGCGCCGTCGACCCGGCCATCGGCCTCCTGCGTCAGGTCGTCCAGGGCGCGATCGAGCGCGGCGAGGCGCGGGCGGGGGCCGACGCCTACGAGTGCCTGATCGCCGGACCGGCCATGATCGGGCAGCTCTACATGGCCAACGACACCGCGCCCACGCGCGAGGACGTCACGCGCATGGTCGACAACGTGCTGATCCCGATGCTGGAACCGCGCTGAGACGTTTCCTCAGGCCGCCTCCGCAGGGCGGCGGCATCGGCGGCTGTCGTGTGAGGTTGGGGGCGGTCCGGCACGTGTTGCGTACCGGACCGCCCCTGCTGTCCCGTCAGTGGTGTCCGCCGGTCGCGGCCGCCGGGGCGGAAGCCGGTGACGAGGCCGGGCCGGACGTGCCGCCGGAGGCGCTATCCGGCGCCCCCGGACGCGCGGTCAGCAGCCGCTGCATCTCCTGGACCTCCGCCGCCTGCGACGACTTGATCGCCTCCGCCAGCTTGCGGGCCTCCGGGTTCACGCCCTTGGCCAACTCCTCCTCGGCCATCGCGATCGCGCCGTTGTGGTGCACGATCATCATCTCCAGGAACTGCCGGTCGAGTTCGGCGCCGGCCGCGGCGCGGAACCGGTCCATGTCGGAGTCCGACATCATGCCGTCACCGCCGGACCCGTGGTCCATGCCGCCGGACGCGTCGGCCGGTTTGCCCCATGCGGCGAGCCAGCCCTTCATGAGCGCGATCTCGGGGGCCTGCGCCGCCTCGATCGCGGTCGCCAGGCGGCGTACGTCGGCGTCGGCCGTCTTGGCGAGCACGACCTTCGCCATCTCCAAGGCCTGCTCGTGGTGCGGGATCATCATCTGCGCGAACATCACGTCGGCGTCGTTGAACCCGCCCTGGGACACGCCCGGCGCGGCCGCGGGGGCGGAACCCGAGCCCGAGCCGCCCTTGGCGTGGTCCATACCGTCCGTGTCGTCGCCTCCGCAGGCGACCAGGACGAGGGCGCCCGAGAGGGCGATCGCGGACAGTGACAGGGTGCGCGTGGTACGGCGCTTCATACCTATATCTCCCGAAACTCTTCGGTGTTCGCCGCGCCGCGGATCAACTGCCGCACGCGCGGTGGCGGACAGGCCGGTACGTGGGCGGGCGTGCTCGCCCGCCGACGCGCGTCGGCCTATATCCGCAGCACCGCGAGTCGGGAGGGGTCGGGAGGGCTCGGCGGCGGCAGCCCCGAGACGAGGCGGCCCCAGGCGCAGCGCGCGGACCGTACGTGCTCGCGCGCCCGGCGGCGTACCGCGAACCACGTGACGGCCAGTACGAACGCGGCCAGGGCGACGGCAAGGCACAGCGACATCGGATCCGTGCCGCCGCCGTGCCGCGCGGGCATGTCGTGTTCGGGGCTGTCGAAGCTCGTACCGGGGGAGGGGCAGTGCCCGTCAGGACAGACCGCCGTACTCGGGTGCGTCGCCTCGGCGCCGGAAGCGGCCCGCGCCTCCGGCGGATGCCCGATCGTGTGCATCCCGGTGGTACCGAGCAGGATCAGCGCGAAGAGGAGGAGACGGCACAGCGTCGACGCAATGCGCATCCGCCCGCTCCCTCCTCGAACTCCCGCGTGGCATGACCTGAGCCGCCCGATCACCCGACGTAGCCTACCGGGGCAGGGTATGCCAACGCCGCTGAGCCGCTGCCGCTGAGCCGCTGAGCCGCTGAGAATCGAGCCATGCTGGATGCCCTCGAAATCGTTCGGGCTACGGCGGCGCGGGTGTCGCGGCGGCCTCCGGGTGCGCGTCGGGGGCGGCGTGGGGTGAGGCGGTTGATCTGACGATGCGTCAGGCGGGACTTGGGCGGGGGCCGCTCGGCGGGGCGGCAAATGGGGGTGACTGCGGGGGCGCGTACGCGGTCTCCGGGGATGCAACACGTGCCAACCTGCGGGGATGCGGCCGGGTCGGTGTGGCCTGTTCGCACACCGCGACCACTTGACTGACTCGGTCAAGCATTCCTAGGGTCCGCATATGGCGATCTCCACCCCCGGTTCCGTTCCCGCACCGGCGTCCTCCGCATCCGGCTCGGCCGCCGACCCGATGGCCGCGCTGACCGCTCCCGGTTCCCCCTTTGAACTGGCCGAGGAGGACGTCCTCGGCGTCACCATGCGGGTGCTCGCGCACCGGCGGCGGTCGCTCGCGTCCTTCGTCGCCGACTCGGCGGCCTTCGGCGACCGCGAGTACCTCGTGCACGACGACGGGACCCGGTGGACGTACGCCGAGCACGCGCGAGCGGTGGCCTCCGTCGCCTGCGCACTGCGCGAGCGCTACGGCGTCGGACCCGGCGACCGGGTGGCGCTCCTGTCCAACAACCGCCCCGAATGGCTCGTCACCTTCTGGGCCACGGTGTCCCTCGGCGCCGTCGCCGTCGGCATGAACGGCTGGTGGGCGGGCGACGAGATCCGCTACGGCCTCGCCGACTGCGAGCCGAAGGTGCTCGTCGCCGACCGGCGCCGGCTCGAGCGCCTGCCGGAACCGCCGGTGCCCGTCGTCGAGATGGAGAGCGGGTTCGCCGACCTGGTCGGCTACGCCCCGGACGCCGAACTCCCGGCCGGCCCCGACGACGAGGACGCCGCCGCGGTCATCCTCTACACCTCCGGCACCACCGGCCGCCCAAAGGGCGCCGTCCTGACCCACCGCAACGTCATCGCCATGCAGAACGTGCAGGCGCTGCTCGCCGCGCGCGGCATCGCCCACCTGCCCGAGGAGCGCCGCGCCGCCGCCGCGCGGCCCGGGCGCTGGCTGGTCAACAGCCCGTTCTTCCACGTGTCGGGGCTGCTCGCCGGTGCCGTGGCGGCGCTCGCCGACGGCCACACGATGGTGCTCTACAGCGGCCGCTTCGACGTGCCCTCGGTGCTCGCCACGATCGAGCGCGAACGCTGCACCAATTGGTCCCTCGTGCCCACCGTCGGCTGGCGGGTCGTGAACCACCCCGACTCCGGCGCGTTCGACCTGTCGTCGGTCACCCGGCTCGGCGGCGGCAGCGCGTCGTTCGCACCTGAGCTGATCACCCGTCTCCAGCAGGTCTTTCCGCACGCCAAGGGTGCGATGGGCGTCGGCTACGGCCTGACCGAGAGCGGGGGCGTGGCCACCTCCGCCGGGGCCGCGCAACTGGAGTCGATGCCGGGCGCGATCGGCGCCGCGGTGCCCACCGTGCAGGTCGAGGTGCACGGCGAGGACGGGCAGCGCCTCGCGGACGGCGAGGAGGGCGAGATCTGGATCCGCAGCCCTCTCGTCATGCTGGAGTACTGGCGCAACGCCGAGGCCACCGCCAAGTCGATCACCCCCGACCGCTGGCTGCGCACCGGTGACCTGGGGTACGCGCGCGACGGCCAGTTCTTCATGGCGACGCGCCGCTCCGACCTGATCCTGCGCGGCGGCGAGAACATCTACCCGGCGGAGATCGAGCACTGCCTCGACGCACACCCGGACGTCGCGGAGTCGGTGGTGGTCGGCGTACCGCACCACGACCTCGGCGAGGAGGCGAAGGCCATCGTGGTGCCCCGCCCGGGGGCGGAGCTGGAGTCGGAGGCGCTGGCCGCGTACGTGCGCGAACGCCTCGCGTACTACAAGGTGCCCACGCACTGGGAGATCCGCACGACCCCGCTGCCGCGTACGCCGACCGGCAAGGTCATCCGGGCGGTCGCCACCGGCGCCAAGGCCGCGGACCTCGTCGAGGAGTAGGCCGGGAGTAGGCAGGGG
The DNA here is from genome assembly GCF_053592165.1 of Streptodolium elevatio. Lineage (NCBI taxonomy): Bacteria > Bacillati > Actinomycetota > Actinomycetes > Kitasatosporales > Streptomycetaceae > Streptodolium > Streptodolium elevatio. The sequence goes on along the minus strand of NZ_JBSFVE010000004.1, from coordinate 307,141 downwards.
ACGGCGGGGAGCGTCCGCGGCGGCCGGGAGAGTATCCGGGAGTAGCCGGCTACTCGGTCGCGTCCGAGCGCACTCCGAGCGACACCGCGCGCATGTCGTCCAGTTCGGACAGCTCCTCGACCAGCGGATGCGCAGGGCCGGTGCCCTCCAAGCGCAGGAGCACGGCGGTGGCGGCACCGCCGCCGTGCTCCGTCCCGTCGTCCTGGTCGTCTTCCTCGCCGGACCTGCGGTAGCCGCCGCCGGCGTGCTCCGGCTGCCAGTCGGTGCCGCCGGGTTCGGTGCGCACGTCGGTGACCTGGAAACCGTGCTGCGTGCAGATGGCCAGCGCGCGGCCGAGCACGCCGCGCCTCTGGACGTAGCGCAGCCGCAACTCGATTGCGCCGTACGCGGTGTCCGGCAGGATCCGCGCGGTCAGCACCGGCATGCCCCGCAGGATGACGAAGTAGAGGAGCGTCGCCCCGCCCGCGAGCAGCGGCAGGCCGCCGCCGCACGCCATACCGATCGCGCACGCGAACCAGATCGTCGCGGCCGTGGTGAGGCCGCGCACGATGTCGCGCTTGACGAAGATCAGCCCGCCGCCGATGAAGCCGATCCCGGACACGATCTGGGCGGCGACACGCGACGGGTCCAGCGAGACTCCGGGCAGTCCCTCAGTGGCGCCGAAGCCGTGGATCGACACCTCCATGAACAGCGCGCTGCCCACTCCGACAAGGGTGTGGGTCCGCATCCCGGCGCTCTTCTGCCGTGCCTCGCGCTCCCAGCCCAGGAGCGACGTGAGCACCAGCGCGAAGCCCAGCTCCGCGAACTGCCGGGCGCCCTGGCCGTTGTCGATGCCGAACAACGACGGTGTGGCGGCGAACTCGCTGATATAAGGTGCCATTCACACATTTTGCTCATTCACCGTGTTGCGGACGGAGAACCCTCGCCACGGCATCCGGAGGAAACTACGCTGGCGCCGTGGCAGACGGACAAGCGGGGAACGCGGCCGGGCCGGTCCTGGTGCTGTGGGACATCGACCAGACGCTGGTCAAGGCGGGACCCGCGAGCCGGGAGGCGTACGCCGACGCGCTCCTCGCCGTCACCGGGCGACCGCTCACCGAGCGCGTCGACTTCGGCGGGCGGACCGATCTGCACATCGCGCGCGAGACGCTGCGCGCGCACGGGCTGCTGCCGACCGACGACCTGATCACGCGCCTGAACGAGACCTTCGCCGAGATCTTCGCGGCGCGGGCCGACCAGGTGCGGCGCGAGGGCGTTGCGCTGCCGGGTGCGGTGGCGCTGATCGGTGCGCTGGCGGACCTCCCGTACGTGCACCAGAGCGTGCTGACCGGCAATCAGGCGGCAACCGCACCGGTGAAGTTGGCCCTGCTCGGTGCCGCCGCGCGGCACCTGCGGCTCGACATCGGCGCGTACGGCGACGACCACGAGGACCGCGACAAGCTCGTGCCGCTGGCGCTCGGGCGTGCGGCGGCTGCCACCGGCGGCGGGTTCGCCGCCGACCGGACCGTGCTGATCGGCGACACCGTCCGCGACGTCGAGGCCGCGCTGCACAACGGGGCGAGGTGCGTCGCGGTCGCCACCGGGTACACGACGGCGGACGAACTGGCCCGCGCGGGGGCGGACATCGTCCTGGCCGACCTGACCGATGTGGAAGCGGTGCTCGACGTGGTCAGGTCGCTCGGCCGCGCCGAGTCGGCCGCCTGATCCCCGAGTCGCCGTTCGTGAACCGCTGTTCGTGAACCGCCGTTTGCAAACGGCCGGACGGTCCGACACGAGGGGCGGGGTACGGACAAACGCCGTACCCCGCCCCTCGTGCGCGACGGTGTGACCTCAGTCGTTCTTGTGCAGGTCCTCGTTCAGCGCGCCCCACGACTCGGTGCGCCAGATGCCCTCGACCGCGCCGCTCGTCGAGTTGCGGCGGAGCAGCAGGCCGCTGCGGCCGGACAGTTCGGCGGCCTTGACGACTGCGCCGTCGGGCATGGTGACGCGCGTGCCGGCGGTGACGTACAGCCCCGCCTCGACCACGCAGTCGTCGCCCAGCGAGATGCCGATGCCCGCGTTGGCGCCCAGCAGGCACCGCTCGCCGACCGAGATGACCTGCTTGCCGCCGCCGGACAGGGTGCCCATGATCGACGCGCCGCCGCCGATGTCGCTGTGGTCGCCCACCACGACACCCGCGCTGATGCGGCCCTCGACCATCGACGCGCCGAGCGTTCCGGCGTTGAAGTTGCAGAAGCCCTCGTGCATCACGGTGGTGCCGGACGCGAGGTGCGCGCCGAGGCGTACGCGCGTGGTGTCGGCGATGCGGACGCCCGACGGGACGACGTATTCCGTCATGCGCGGGAACTTGTCGACGCCCGCCACCTCGAACGACACCCGGGCGGCACGGGCGCGCAGCCGCGCGGCCGAGACGCCGTCGACCGCGACCGGCCCCAGGTTGGTCCACGCCACGTTGGCGAGCAGGCCGAACAGCCCGTCGAGGCTCGCCCCGTGCGGGCGCACCAGGCGGTGGCTGAGCAGGTGCAGGCGCAGGTACGCGTCGTGGGTGTCGACCGGCGCATCGGTGAGCGAGCCGATCACGGTGCGTACGGCGACGACCTCGACGCCGCGGATCTCGTCGGCACCGAGGCCCGCCGCGACGTCGGCGCCGAGGGCGGCCACCGCCTCGTCGGCGCTCAGCCGCACGGTCTCGGCCTTTTCGCCGACCGGGGCGAGCTCGGGCGCGGGGAACCAGGTGTCCAGGACGGTGCCGTCGGCGGCCAGCGTCGCCAGTCCCGCGGCGACGGCACCCGAAGCGGTGGAAGCAGAAGAGGTCTCGATCACGCGGCCTACGTTACCGGGACCCTCCTGTCGGGGGCCGGAACGCCCGCCAGATGGACGCCGGCCGACCCGCCGCGCGAGACGCCGCGCAAGAGGTCATGGGCAAGGCACGGGACAGGTCACGGGACAGGTCACGGGACAAGTCATGGGACGAGTCACACCGCGAGCCCCAGCGAAGCACAACCGAACGCCTGCCGGCCGCACAGTCGGCAAAGAGTAGAGGGTCGCCTCCACTGCGCCGACCGTCGCAGGTCCGGCACGCTGAGCTACACGAGCGCAGGCACGCTCGGCGTGGTCCCGCCGACCGGGGGAAGGCCGAAGGGCCGCGCGGGGGCGTCGTCCGGACCCGCTTCGCCGCGGGTCCGGACGACGGACGATCGGCGGCACCGCGGGAGTCGGCCGTTTTTCCCGGCCGACCTTCCCGTTCACAGCACGAGGAGTCACGCGTGGTCCTCCACCACAGTCCGGCACCCACCCGGGGCAGCACGGTCCCGCGGGGGCTCGGCGCCCGCTGGGTGTCCGAGGAGACCGTGGTTCCGGGGCACCGGGGCCACGCCGGGTACGACCTCCGTGACTTCTTCCTGGACATCCGGCTGGCCGGGGACGGCACCTTCCGGGGCTCGCACACCGCGTACCTCATCGACAAGAAGCCGGCCGACGACCCGCGAGACGTGGCGCGTTTCCGCTACCGGCGCTGCCACGTACTGCTCGGATACGCGTACGGCTACCTCGACGCCGCGCACGGATCCGGCGAGATCACCATCGAGGGCTACGGCCACAGTCCTCTGTCGGTGCACGCGGAACGGGGCCGCCTGGTGCTGGGACTCGACGAGTCCGTCATCACCTATTGCCCGGTCATGTACACCCGCGCGGTGCTCCTCCGTCAGCGGTGATCGGCGCTCTCCGCGGCACCTTCGGGTACGCCGCCGGAGAGGCCGCCGATTACCGCACCGTCCGGGGCGACACCGGTGACGACCGGCGTGCCTGCGCCCGGCACAACTGCCGGGAAGGGGACGGGGGCCAGCAGGTCGGCCAGTCCGTCGCGGTCGGTGCCGAGCTTCGCGTACACCGCGGTCAGGTGCTTCTGCACCGTGCCCAGCTGCACCGCGAGATGCCGTGCCACCGCCGTGTTCGACATGCCGCGCGCGACCAGCTCCGCCGTCTGGCGCTCACGCGCGGTCAGCGCCTCGACCCCGGTCCGGTACGCCCGCCTCGGCCGCCCGCCGGCCGCGACCAACTCGGCCCGGGCCCGCGCGGCCAGCGCCTCGGCTCCGCAGCGCGAGGCCGCCTCCAGTCCTTCGCCCAGGCGCAGCCGCGCCTCCGTGATGCGTTTCGCCCGGCGCAGTGCCGCCCCGAACTCGACGAGCGAGACGGCGTATTCGTACCGGTTGGGCGACTCCGCGAGCCAGCGCACCGACTCGCCCAGCTTGGCGAGCCCTTCCGGACCGCCGGTCACCTGGCCCGCGGCACGCAGCGAGATCCCCAGGCCCGCGGGTGAGCCGAACACGTACGCCTGGCCCACCGCCCGGTTCGCCAGGCGCCGGGCCGCGGCGGGATCGTCGGTGGCGAGCGCCAGCGCGAGCAGCGGTCGCCAGGCGCACAGGCCCGGGTTGCCGACCCCGCGTGCGTCGAGCTGCTTGCCGGCCGCCCTGAGGTCGGCGGCCGCGGCCGCGTACTGGTGCCGGGCCAGCCGCAGTTCGCCGCGCACCACCTGCGGCACCGGGGAGATCACCGCCTGCGGCTGCTGCACGCCGTAGTCGTGCCGGTCCACCAGCTCCTCGGCCTCGTCGAGGCGGCCCATCGCGATGAGGGTCTGGATCAGCACGCCCAGGCCGTACCAGCGTGCGGGCGCGTCCGGGCCCAGCCGTTCCGCGTATTCGAGGCCCTTGCGTACCCCGGCCTCGGCCTCGACGAGGCGCCCCATGCGGTAGCGGATGTGCGCCAGCAGCGTGTGGCCGAACGACAGATGGGTGCCGCGCCAACCGCGCGCCTCCAGCTCGGCGATGCCCTCGGCGAAGAACTGCTCGGCGCGGTCGAGTTCGTCGCAGTAGACGAAGGACTGCGCGGTCATCACCGGGACTTCGAAGCCCCATTCGTCGTCCACCCAGCTGAGCGGCGGGGACATGGCGCGTTCCGCGTACGCCAGCACCTGCACCGCCGGGTCGCCGCGCACCACGCCGTACCACGCGCGGATGCCCAGGAGGCAGCGCTCGGTGGTGTCGGAGCCGGCGAGCCGTCCCGCCAGCGCGCGCACCCGGCGGGCCCGGGCGTGCGAGTCGGTGTCGTCCGTCCAGAAGATCGCCCAGAGGAAATGGTCGGCCTGCAGGCGCAGCCGGGCGCGTGAGAGTTTGGTGGCGCGGGCCTCGGCGTCCAGCAGGTGCACGGCGTCCGCGAGCCGGTCGTCGTGCGCGAGGGCCTTGGCGAGGCGCAGCACGATGGCGTGCCGGGCCTCGCTCTCCGGTTGCGCGCCGGCCAGGGCCGCGGTCAGGTGCTCGATTGCCGCGCGCGGGTCGTGGACAAACGCCGCGAGGCCCAATTCGTACAGGACAGAGGTGCGTTCGTCGCCGAACGGCGGCTCGTTCAGGGCCCGGAGCAGGTTGCGGTACGCCGAGTCCGGCGCCCCCGCCCGCAGGTCCTGCCGGGCCGCGCCGCGCAGCCGTCGCACGACCCACTGGTCCCCGGACGGGAACGTCGCCAACAGGTGCGCCGCGGTCTGCGCGTCGTCGTGGCCGTCCGCGATCAGCAGCCGCGCCGCCTTCGCGTGCATCGCGCCGCGTGCCTGCGGTGGGATGCGCCGGTAGACCTCGGTGGCGATGGTCGGGTGGGCGAATTCCAGGGTTTCGTCGCCGGCGAGCACGCGGACCGCACGCAGCGAGTCGGCCGGCCCGACCGCCTCGGCCAGGGTCAGGCCCGCCATCTCCGCGGCGCGGCCCAACGTGGCGTCGGCGCCGAGGACGGCGACCGCGCGGGCCAGACGTACCGCGTTCTCACCGGTGCGCTCCAGGCGCCGGATCATGCCCCGGCCCACGATCGCCGCAGCGAGCGCGTCGAGCTGCTCGGCGTTGGCGGCCGTCGGCTTGATGTCGCGGTCGAGGATCTCGCCGACCAACTGGGCCACGACGAACGGCACGCCGTCGGTGGCGCGGTGGCACAGTTCGGCGAACCGGTGCTCGGCCGCGTCGCCCAGCCGGAGTTGAAGCATCGCGGCGACGGCGCCCGGGGACAGCACCGCCAGTTGGTGCTGGAGCGTGTTGGGCAGCGTCACCAGATCGCCGAGCAGGTCGGCGTTCGGCGTCGGCTCCTCGGGGCGGCGCGCCACGACGAGGAGCACCGGCATCGACTCGACGGTGCGGGCGAACGCCTCCAGCCAGGTGAGCGATTCGCGGTCCGCCCAGTGCGCGTCGTCGACCAGCACCACCATCGCGCCGCGGCGCTGCGTGAGCCCGGCCATCAGCCAGTCGAGCGCGTCGCGTACGCCCTGCGGTTCGGGCGGGGCGACCTCGTGGTCCGGGTTGGACGGCGGCAGGCCCACGGCCGGCGCGACCATGTCCCACCAGCCGCCCAGCAGTTCGTGCCGTTCGGCGTCGGTGCACGCGACCAGCAGGGGACGGAAGAGCTGGCGTACCACATGGAACGCGCGGCCCTGTTCGCGCTCCCCGCCCTTCGCGTGCAGCACGGTGCAGCCCTGGGCCGCCGCGCGGCGCCGTGCCGCGTCGACCAGGGTCGTCTTGCCGAGCCCGGCCGCCCCTTCGAACATCAGGACCCGGCCGCGCTGCGCCCCGCCGAATCCGGCCGTCGGCGCAGCGTCGAGCAGATTGCCGATGAGCCCCTGGAGCAGCGCGAGTTCGTCGCCGCGTTCCAACAGTCCCGCGTCGGCGGGGTCGTACGCGGCGGAGGCCGCGGCGCTCACCGGGCGCCTCCCGAGCCGGGGCCGAGCATGGCGGTGGGCGGCAGTTCGCCCATGTCGGCCAGTTCGGCGCGTGCCGCGTCGGCCAGGGCGTTGGCCCCGCACTCCACGGCGACGGTCAAACCCTCGAACAGCGGGTCGACGGCGTCCCGGTCGCCGTACTCGCGGCGCAGGACCATGCCGTACTCCACCAGGGTCAGGGCGTATTCGTAGCGTGCATCGGAGTGTTCGAGCCACATCAGGGCGTCCTCGACTTTCGCGAGGCCCTTCTGCCCGCCTTCCAGGCGCCCGGTCACCCGCAGCGCCTGTCCCATCGCGGAAGGCGCGCCGAACCGGTACGCGCGGCGCAGTGCCTCGCCGGCCTGCTCGTACGCGGCCTCCGGATCCCGCCCGGCGAGTGCTTTGGCGAGGTTGACGCGCCACCCGCACCAGGCCGGATTGGCGACGCCGCGTCCTTCCAACTTCGCGCCGGTCTCCAGGAAGTCCGCCGCGGCCTCGTCCGCGAGGCCCAGGGCGAGCCGGAGTTCGCCGCGCACCGCCTGCGGGTCGGGGAACACGACGGCGCTGGGGAAGGGCTCGCCGAACGCGTGCTCGTCGGCTATCCGGGCGGCCTCGCCGACCCGGCCGCGGGCGACCAGCACCTGGATCAGCGTGCCGAGCGGGTACCAGCGCGCGGGTGCGGTCGGCGGCAGGCGCAGCGCGAGCCGCAGCCCGATTTGGCAGTCCTCCTCGGCCTGGACGAGCTTGCCCTGGCGGTAGCGCACGAGGCTGCGCATGGAGTGCGCGTACGACAGGTGCGTGCCGCGCCAGCCGTGCGCCTTCAGCTCGGTGATGCCTTCGGTGAACAGTTCCTCGGCGCGGTCGTTGCGGTCGCAGTACATGTACGTGAGGGCGAGCAGGCTGGGGATCTCGAAGCCCCAGTCCTCGTCCGTCCAGTTGAGGCCCGGGCCCCACGCCTGGTCGGCGCTCGCGAGGACCTGCACCATCGGGTCGCCGCGCACCATGCCGTACCAGGCGCGCAGGGCCAGCAGGCAGCGCTCGGTGCGGTTGCTGCCCTCGAGCCGCACGACGAGGTTCTTCAGGCGGCGCGCCCGTGCGTGGTAGTCGGGGTCGTCGACCCAGAACACCGCCCACAGGAAGTGCTCGGCCTGCAGGCGCAGCCGCGTCGCGGACGCGTTGGCGGCCTGGGCCTCGGTATCGAGGAGTTCGACGGCTTCCTGGATGCAGTCGGTGTACCCGAGGGCGCGTGACAGGTGCAGGACGATGGACTCGCGCAGGACGCGGTCGCCCGCGTCGTCGGCGAGTGCGACCCGCAGGTGGTTGATGGCCTCCTGAGGGGACGTCACGAAGGTGGCGCGGCCCAGCTCGTAGCGTACGGCGGCCCGGTCGGCGGGACGCGGCGGCTCGATCAGCGCACGTTGCAGGCAGCGCAGGGCCGAGTCCGGGGCACCGGCGCGTTTGTCCTGGGCGGCGGCTTCGCGCAACTGCTCGACGACCCACGGGTCGCCGCAGGGTTCGGTGGCCAGCAGGTGCAGCGCGGCGGATCGCGCATCGCGGCCGTCCGCGACCAACAGACGTGCGGCGCGCGCGTGCAGGGCGCTGCGGGCGCTCTTGGGAATCCACTGGTAGACGGCGCCGGCGATCAGCGGGTGGACGAAGTTCAGGACGTCCAGGTCGACCAGGATCGCGGCGGCGCGCAACCGGTCGGCGATCAGCCCGACTTTGTCCATGTCTATCTCGGCGAGCGAGGCGACCCGGACGGTGGTCGCGTCGGATCCGAGGACGGCGACCGCACGGGCCACCGCGATGGTCGCCTCGCCCATGCGCTCCAGCCGGGCCGCCAGTTGCTCGCCGATCTGGTCGGCGGCGATGGCGCCGAGGCGGCCCGTGTTGGCGGCGACCGGGGCGAGGCGCAGGCGCCGGACCTCGCGCAGCATCGCCCACAGCACGAAGGGGCTGCCGCTGGTGACCTCGAAGCAGCGTTCCCGGAAAGCGGTGTCGGCGCCGGAGCCGAGCGCCTCGCCGACTATGTACGAGACCGCGGCGCGGGACAGCGTGTCGAGAGAGATGCGACGGGTCCGGTCCAGCGCGCACAGCTCGCGCAACAGGGGTTCGACGTCGGTGACTTCGCCGGTGCGCCGGGAGACCAGGAGGAGCACGGGCCACTGGTCGAGGCGGCCGGCGAAGCTGGTGATCCAGGCGAGGGACTCGGCGTCCGCCCAATGCGCGTCGTCGACGACGAGGGCGACCGGGCCGCGGTGCCGGGTCAGGCCGGTCATGAGCCAGTCGAGGGGGTCCCGGATACCCAGCGGGTCGGGGGCGAAGCCCGCGGTCGCGGGGCAGAGGCCGAGCGCGGGGGCGATGATGTCGTGCCAGTCGCCGAGCATCGCGGCGCGTTCGTCGCCGGTGCAGCCGGCGAGCAGGTTGAAGAACAGCTGCTTCACGACGGAGAAGGAGCGCGTCTGCTCGCGCTCGGCGCCCTTGGCGTGCAGGACGGTGCAATGGTGTTCGACGGCTATCCGCCGTGCCTCGTCGAGCAGCGTGGTCTTGCCGCACCCGGCTTCGCTCTCGACCACCAGAAGCTCTCCGGGGCGTGCGCCCGGCGCACCGGATTCGGCGCGTGCCTGCTCGCACAACTTGCCGATCACCCGTTCCAGGACGGCCATTTCGTCGTCCCGTTCGAGTAACGGCGCCTGCGCGAGCAGCGGTTCCGAGCCATCCCAGCCGGACACCTCGACGGCAGCGCCCCGGCGCACGTCGATGCGACGCGCGCCGCCTTCGCGCCGTGCGGGCGCGGAGGACGAGCGCCCGTCGGAGGCCGCGTCCGCCGCTGCTCCGGCGGGCCGCAGGGCCCCGGAACCCGGCGATCCGTTCGCTTCTGCCATGACGGCACCTTCCCCACGAGGGTGCACGCATCGTCCGATGGCGGTCGGGCCGACGCGTATGCAAGTTCCATCCTGGCCTATGGAGGTCACCCGATGTGCCCGCCTTAACACAGAAGTCCTCATTGATTGCGGAGATCCGGTCCGCTGAGCGGTGCCACCCGGTCGTTGGCCCCGCTCCGATGCGTCGCGGCCCGTGCAGTCCGGATCAGAGTGCGAACAGAGCCGGTCTCCCGCCCCGTTGCGCGGTCCGCGATTCACGGGAATTCCTCGCAAGCTGACCGGAAACGACCGTGAACGACAGTGGCGCCTTACAACCAATGGCTCTTGACTCCTCATCACGTCCCGCTTCAAATGGGCCTTCGCGAAGGGCGCGCAACCCTCGCGAACGAACGTGCCGGCCGTCGGGCCGGGAACGGCTGAGAAGGGGAGACGTCGCCATGGCACCGGGGTCCCATCCCTACCGCGACGTCGCGGTGGCGGGCGTCTTCAACACGGCCCAGGCCCGCCGCCTGCCGGACCACACGTCCGTGTCGGTGACCGTCGAGGCCATCCACGGGGCCCTCGCGGACGCCGGGCTCGGCCTGGACGACGTCGACGGGGTCTCCGCCGCCGACCTGTCCGCCAAGCTCATCTACGACCTGCGCCTCGGCCCGGCCTGGCGCGGCACGCAGTACGGCCTGGGCATGATCGCGGAAGCCGCCTCGGCGATCGCGTCCGGCATGTGCGACGTGGCGGTGGTGGCGTCGGGCGAGGCGGGCGTCTACACCGACCACGCCGCGACCGCGCCCTGGACCCGCCCCGAGAACGAGTTCGTCATCCCCTGGGGCCTTTTCACCGCCGCCGAGTTCGCGCTCATCGCCCGCCGCCACATGATCCGGTACGGGACCACCGAAGAGCAGTTGGCCACCGTCGCCGCGACCATCCGCAACAACGGGCACGTCAACCCCGAGGCCGTCTACCACGGCCGCGGACCCTTCACCCCCGCGGACATCCTGGCGTCGCGCCCCATCGCGGAGCCCTTCCACCTGCTGGACTGCGCGATGACCTCGGAGGGCGGCTGCGCCCTGGTGCTGACGAGCGCCGACCGGGCCCGCGACCTGCCGTCCGCACCGGTGTACCTGCTGGGCATGGCGGCGGACTGCCACGGGCCCGCCTACCAGCACCCGCCCGCGTACGACCTGGCCGGGCGGCGCGACGACGAGCACGTCGTCGGCTCGGTCGGACGCCGGGCCGCGGACCGGGCTTTCCGCACCGCCGGCCTCGGGCGCTCCGACGTCGACGTCCTGGAGCTGTACGACCCCTTCTCCTTCGAGGTCATCCGGCAGCTGGAGGCGTTCGGCTTCTGCGAGCCGGGCGAGGGCGGGCCGTTCGTCGCGGACGGCCACATCGCACCCGACGGCAAGCACCCGATCACCACCGACGGCGGGCTGATGTCCTACAGCCACGCCGGATCCAATCCCCAGATGCTCCAGCGCGCGATCCGCGCGGTGCAGCAGGTGCGCGGCACCTGCGTGTCGACGCAGATCCCGGGGGCCCGGGTGGCCCTCGCCAGCGCGGGCGGCTCCGGCGCCCTGTTCAACCAGGTGGCGCTGTTCGGAACCGAGAGGCCCTGACTGTGCTCGAACCCCAGACAGGCATACCCCTGAACCCCGTCACGCCGCTCACCGCGCCCTTCTGGGACGGCTGCGCGGACGGCGAACTGCGCTACCAGCGCTGCACGCAATGCGGAACGGCGAACTTCACCCCGACCGACCTGTGCCGGGGGTGCGCCTCACGGGCGCTGGAGTGGCGCGTCAGCGCGGGGCTCGGCACCGTCTACAGCTGGACGGTCGTGCACCGCCCGGTGACGCCGAGCTTCACCACGCCGTACGCCGTCGCGATCGTCGACCTCGACGAGGGCTACCGCATGCTCACCAATCTGATCGGCATCGAGGTACACGCGGTCCGCGAGGGCCTCCGCGTGCGGGTGGACCCGCACGGTGTGGGCGGCGAACGCGTACTCCCCTACTTCAGACCACAGTTCACCCCCTCGACCGCCCCCGGAGGTTGATCGCGTTGGCTCCCACCGCTCCGTTGGCCGGACTGTCCGTCGTCGAACTCTCGTACGGCGTGCCCGGCGGCTACTGCGCGAAGCTCCTGCGCGACGCAGGCGCACACGTGGTGAAGCTGGAAGGCACCGACGGCGACCCGCTGCGGCGCGGCCGGGACGGCACCTCGGGAGCCGCCGCCGGGCGCGCGGCCGGCGGCACCACCCCGGGGGAGGACGACTCCGCGCTGTTCCGCTACCTGGCCGTGGGCAAGGCGGTGCGCGCGCTCGACGACTTGTCGGCCGCGGCCCGGGACGGCGCGCTGCGCACCGCCGACCTCCTCGTCGAGGACGGCCGGTTGGCCGACGCCGAGATCGCCGCACTGCGCGCGGCGAACCCCTCCCTGGTCGTCGTCTCGATCACCCCCTACGGCCGCACCGGCCCGCACGCGGGGCGCCCCGCGACCGAGTTCACCCTCCAGGCGTCCTGCGGTTCGACCGGCGGGCGCGGTCTGGCGGGGGAGGAGCCGCTGCAGGCGGGTGGCCACATAGGCGAGTGGGTCAGCGGCGGCTACGCGGCGGTCGCGGGACTGGCGGCGGCGCACGCGGCCCGGCGTACCGGACACGGCGACCACGCCGACGTCTCGATGCTGGAGTGCATGGCGTCGACGATGCAGACGTACGGCTCGGTCGCCGCCTCGCTGTTCCGGGCCACCGGCGTGGACTTCGTCAGCGGGCGCACCCTGGAGATCCCGTCGATCGAGCCGACCGCGGACGGCTGGGTGGGCTTCTGCCTGGGCACCGGCCAGCAGCTCCAGGACTTCTTGCTCATGATCGAGCGCCCCGACCTCATCGACGACCCCCGGTACGCGACGATGGGCGAACGGGCCCGCAACCGCGAGGAATTCCTCGAGATCGTGCGGGGATGGACGACGAAGCAGCGCACCGAGGACGTCGTGGCGCTCGCCGGGGCGCTGCGCATCCCGGTGGCGGCGGTGGGCACGCCGAGCACGCTCACCTCGGTCGACCACTTCGTGCAGCGCGGCGTGTTCGTGCCCAATCCGTACGGCGGCTTCCTGCAACCGCGCGTCCCGTACCGCATCGGCGAGTTCCGGGGCGTGCCGTTCGAGGCTTCGGCACCCGACGCGGCCCCGCCGGTCGCGTCGGAAGCGGTGGCGTCCGAGGCGGTGGTGTCCGAGGTGGTCGCGTCCGAGGTGGTCGCGGCCGGGGCCGGCGCACCCGCCACCCCTGGGGACCGGCCTCTCGCCGGGCTGCGCGTCCTCGACCTCACCGCCTTCTGGGCCGGCCCCAGTGCCACGCTCACGCTCGCCGCGCTCGGTGCCGACGTCATCAAGGTCGAGGCGCACAAGCGCGCCGACGGCATGCGCTTCGCCTCCGCCCGCAAGCCCGGCGAAGACCGGTGGTGGGAATGGGGGATGGTGTACTTCGGTGCCAACCCCGGCAAGCGCGGCATCACCCTGGACCTCGGCACGCCCGAGGGCCACGACTTGGTCCTGCGGCTCGCCGAGACGGCCGACGTCGTCATCGAGAACTTCTCGCCCCGGGTCATGGACAACCTCGGCCTCACCTGGCCGACCCTCCAGGCCCGCAACGAACGCCTCATCCTGCTGCGCATGCCGGCGTTCGGGCTGGACGGCCCGTGGCGCGACCGCACCGGCTTCGCCCAGACGATGGAGCAGGCGTCCGGCATGGCCTGGATGACCGGCCGCGCCGACGGCCCGCCGCTGATCCCGCGCGGGCCCTGCGACCCGAACGCCGGTACGCACGCGGTCTTCGCCCTGCTCGCGGCGCTGCGCGAGCGCGACCGCACCGGCGTCGGCACGATGATCGAGTCCACGATGGTCGAGGCGACGCTCAACGTCGCCGCCGAGGCACTGACCACCTACACGGCCGAGGGCCGCGAGGTACGCCGCGACGGCAACCGCGGCGCGGGTGCCGCCCCGCAGGGCGTCTACCGCTGCGCCGGCGACGACGCGTGGGTCGCGCTGGCCGCCGAGACCGCGACCCAGTGGGTCGCGCTGCTCGGCGTCGTGGGTCCGGACGAACGCTGGTCGGGCGACGAGGACCTGAAGACCCGCCGCGACGCACACGACGAGATCGACGCCGTGGTGTCCGCATGGTGTGCGACGCGCGGGGTCGCGGACGCCGAGGCCGAGCTGCTGGCCGCGGGCGTGCCGGCGGCCGTGGTCGTGCCGCCCGCCGCGATCGAGTCCGACCCGCAGCTCGAACACCGCGGCTTCCTCAACCGGGTCGTCCACCCCGTGGCGGGCGAGCACCGGGTGCCGGGACTGCCGTTCCGGCTCGCCTCGGTCAGCGGCCCGTGGGTGACCCGCGCCGCGCCCACCCTCGGCGAGCACACCGCCGAGGTCCTGTGCGGCGAACTGGGCCTCACCGAAGACGAACTGGCCAACCTCACCGAGAAGGGGATCACCGGGACCACGCCGGGCTGACCACGCCGGGCTGACGGTGCCGAGTCGACGGTGCCGGGTTGACGGTGTCGCGGCACCGGGTCGACGGCACCGGATCATGGCGCGTAGTTACAGCGCTTTTGAGCTGTCCGCGCACTAGCGTGGTCGGTCCGAGCTGGGTGATCGTGCCGGAAGGTGGTTCCGAGTGAATGCTGTCGACGGACTCAAGGTGCTGGCCGAAGCGCATGCGTATTTGCGGGCGGCAGCCGTCGGTGTGCCGGAGGGCTCGTGGGGCGCCGCGACACCGTGCACCGAGTGGACGGTCCGTCAGGTCCTGAACCACGCACGGCTGGACCAGCAGGCGCTGGTCATGCAGATCGATCCGGAGGCGGCACCCACCGGCGACCCGTTCTCGCCGGCCGACGAACTGTCCGACGACGCGATCGCCCGACTCGACGCCGTGCTGGCGCAGTCCGCCGCCGCATGGGGCTCGGTCGATCCGCAAGCCCAGGACGTCCCGACCCCGATGGGCCCGATGCCGACGCAACTCGGCGCGGCCGTCGCCGCGCTCGACGCGGCCGTGCACGCGTGGGACATCGCCAAGGCCACCGGACAGGACCTGGCGCTGACCGACGAACTCGCCGAAGGGCTCGAGGCCGCGGCGCAGCGCACCGTCGACTTCGTACGCGACAACTTCGGCAAGTACGGGCCGGTCGTGCCGGTTCCCGAGGACTCCGGCAGCGCGGACAGGCTCCTCGCCTTCACCGGGCGGGACCCGCGCTGGACCCCGGCCGGTTGAGCCGTCCGCACGCCTGAGGCGACGGGCGTCCGCAGCGGACCGGCCGCACATGGGCGGCCGGACCGCCGCGCCGTTCCCGTGGGTTCGGCGCTCAGCGCATCTCGCCCGCGCCGACGTACGGGTGCCTGCTCGCCAGCGGGCGGCCTTCGGCGAAGCGCTCCAGCCGGAAGTCGGTGCCGCGGATGTCGGGATGGGAACTGGCGCCCTCGCACAGCAGATCGGCGACGAGGGTGCCGACCGCGGGCGCGATCTTGAAGCCGTGTCCGCTGAATCCCGCCGCGACGAACAGCCCTTCGGGACCCGCCGGACTGGAAAGGAATCCGTCCCTGCCCGGCGTCGGCCGCCGGATGAGCCTGGGTGGTCATCGAGTCGCCGTCCCTCTACTGGGTTGTCCACTCTCAGGAATCTCTGTCTTCCATCAGTAGACGGTGCGGGATTTCGGCGTGTGGGCGTCAGCGTAACGGCGGCGTTACTTCCTGTGCACAAGATCGGCGCCCCGACGGCTATGGCGGTCGTATCGTCCGACCACTACGGTCGCGCGCATGGATGCAGCAACGACGGTCGACGAGTTCATCAAGGCGTGGGGTCGGCTCGACCCGGACGAGCTGGCGGGGTACTTCACCGAGGACGCGACCTACCACAACATCCCGATCATGCCGGTGACGGGACGTCAGGAGATCCGCGACTTCATCGCCGGATTCGTCGGGCCTTTTACGGGTGCCGAGTTCACCGTCCACCACCAGGCGGTGCACGGGGACACGGTGCTCAACGAGCGCACGGACGTGTTCACGTTCCCGAACGGCAACACGCTGGAGATCCTCGTCATGGGGGTCTTCGAGCTGCGGGACGGCAAGATCCACGCCTGGCGCGACTACTTCGACCTCGCCGCGGTGACCAAGGCGCTGGCGGAGAACTCCGGCTGACGGGACCCTGATGTCGCCGACGGCGGCCAGACCGTCGGCCGTCGGCGATCTTGGCCGTCGACCACCCCCCACGGGTCTGTGTTCCGACGCATTTGCGGCTGCCGGTGCGGCGTGCGGCGGGGTATGGGGTGGTTCGCTTGGTAGCGTGTGGCGCGCCCGCGAGGCGGCGCGGGATCCGGCCCGCGACCGGGCGGCTGAGGGTGGAGAAGGACGATGGCGGCGGTCGACGGCGGCGGAACCGACACGGCGTCCCCCGGGACGAGCCCGTCGCCCCCGACGGACCGGGTCGTCGGCGTCCTGGAACTGCTCGCGAGCCGTCCCGCGCATGCTTTCAGCCTCAGCGACATCGCCCGGGCGCTCGGCATGAGCAAGGCGACGTGCCACGCGGTCACCGCCAGCCTCGCCAACGCGGACTACCTGATCCGCAACCCCGTGGACAAGACGTTCACGCTGGGACCCGCACTGGTGGCGACCGGTCGGGCGGCGGAGTTGTCGTACCCGGCCGTGCACCTCGCGCAGGCGGAGGCCGTCGCCCTCGCCGAAGAACTCGGCATGCAGGCGACCGCGGCGATCCGCAGTGAAGGCCACCTGGTGATCGTGGCCCACGCGGGCAGCGGACCCGACGCCGGAGCGGTGCGCATCGGCCGGCGGATCCCGCTCGCGCCGCCCTTCGGCGGCGTCTTCGTGGCCTGGGCGCCCGACGCGGTGATCGACGACTGGGCGTCGCGTACCGAGCGCCCCGCGCCGCGCGGGCCCCTGCTCGCGTCCCTGCGGGCGATCCGCGAACGCGGCTACAGCGTCGAGCGTCTGACCCCCGCGGGGGTCCGCCTGCGGCACGCGCTCGCGGAGTTGAGTGACGACCCGTTGGCCGAGGACCTCCAGCCGATGGTCATGGCGCTGCTGGCCGAACTGCGCCAGGCCGAGTACCTCCCGGGCGACCTCGCCGGGTCCGGCCGCCACCCGGTGAGCGCGTTGAGTGCCCCGGTGTTCGACGCGCTCGGCGGGACGCAGATGAACCTCTCCGTACAACCCCACCGCGAGATGACCGCGCGTGAGATCGACCGCGTCGGCCGCCGCCTCCTCAAGGCCTGCACCCGGGTCACCACCGCGGTGGGCGGCAAGCCTCCGGCCTGAGCCGGCAGTTCCTGAGGCCCGCCGGGCGCGGTGCCGCGTACGCCTGCCCGGGCGGGCGTACGGGAACTCGGAGGTTGGACGGTGCGTTCCGTGGCAGAGGCGCCCGACGCCGTCCGGTGGTGCGACGTGTCCCCGGAGTGCGGGGCCGCCGCCCGGCGGGCTCTGCGGCATCATTGCGGTCAATCCGGGTAACACTCGGATTCCGGACCGCGCGTGGTCCGGGGCGAGAATGCGGAGGTTCCCGCGATGAACACCACTTCGGTCGCCGCGCTGGTGACCGCCGTCGTGGGCTTGTCCGCGTGCGCGTGGACGTTCGTGCACGGCGCGCGGCAGAGCCGTATGACGGTGTGCGTTCTCGCGTCGATCGTCGTGTGCCTCTCCCTGGTCCTCCTGTCGATCGGGCAGGGCCGCCTGGCCGCCCTGGACGCCGCGCTGGTGATCGGCGCGCTCGGGCCGCTGGTGACGATCGTGGTCGCGGTACGCGGGCGAGGCCGGAACAGCCCGGTGCACGGCCCCGGTTCCCGGCAGCGCACAGCGGAGCCCGCCGCGGCGCGCTCGGCGGCACCCCAAGCCTCCGCCCCACGGTCGGCGCCGCCGGTGCCTCCGGGACAGCACGAAGCCCGCCCGGGCGGCGCGCACAGCCGTCGTCGGCACGCGCGCTGAGCCGGACGGGCAATCGCCGCCGCCGCGGAACCAGCCCGGACCAGCCCGAACCAGCCCTGATCAGCCGGGAACCGCGGGGGTCGGCCTCAGTCGGGATCCGCGGGAATCAGCCGGGGTCGGGCTTGCGCAGGTAGAAGCTGACCGCCATCCACACCAGCCCGGCCGACGCCGCGAGCGTCACCAGAACCAGTGCGAAGACCAGGAAGAACAGCGTGCCCGCGGTGAGCAGGGCCGCGAACACGATGCTCAGGACCAGGGCCAGCGCCCACACGCGCCGCCGCTCCCGCTGCCGGGCGGCCGCCGAGGTCGCCGGCGCCGCGGAGGTCGCGAACGGGAAGTCGGGGGCCTCGGTGCATTCGTCCGCCCCGGGCGCGCTCGCGGGCCCCTCCTGAGCGGGCCCTTCGGCCGGGCCGTCGCCGGCGGATCCGCGGCGGCGCAGCGGCCTGCGGCCGGTCCGCGGGACCCGCATCCGGCGCATCGCGCGGTCCAGATCGCGGTCTTTCCGCAGCTCGGCCTCTATCAGTTCGAGCGCCCGCCGCTCTGCGGGTGTCAGGCGGACGTCATCCATACCGATCGCCCCCTCATGCCTCGTCGCATGCGTACCGACCGGGTACGCGCCCAGATGAGCAGGTAGGTCCGCGTCGGCCGTACCTTGAGATTCCCCGGGGAGAGCGCCGCGACACCTGACTCGTGCCCGCGGAGATCCGCCGTAGGGGCGCGGGCAAGATCCGGAAGTCGGGGCCTCGCCGCCGGGGTGCCCGGCTGCCCGGGTAGGGTGGCGCGACATGGCCGACCGAACCACCGAACAGCCCGAGCGCGGCGGCGACGCGCCGACGGACGCGCCGGCGGTGCCCGCCGAGCTCCAGGACCTGCGGGACAGCATCGACAACATCGACGCCGCGCTGGTGCACCTGCTCGCAGAACGGTTCAAGTGCACCAAGCGCGTGGGCGTGCTGAAGGCGGCGTACGACCTGCCGCCCGCCGATCCGGCGCGTGAGGCGGTCCAGATCCAGCGGCTGCGCTCCCTGGCGGCGGGTGCGAAGCTCGACCCGGATTTCGCGGAGAAGTTCCTGAACTTCCTCATCGCCGAGGTAATCCACCACCACACGTCGATTCCGCGTTCCTGAGCCGTTTCCAACTGTCCGGGTCAGTCCGAAGTGATCGGCCAAGCGGTCTCTTTCGTACTTCTGACTACCCGTCACAGGTGAATGCCCGGCGGTCAGTCGTGCATACGGGCGAATTGGTGATCTTCCCGTTGCCCCCGTGGGGTGTCGCGCGTTGATGACGGTGGAACTCCGGTTCCACCGTCATTCGAACGATGGGAATCAACTCAGTGAACGAGTTCGCCAAGAAGACCGTGGTGGCTGCCGCCATGGTCGGCAGCGCATTCGCCTTCGGTGGGGGGACGGCATACGCCTCCTCCGCCGCCGACGGCGCGGCCGTCGGTTCTCCCGGTGTGCTCTCCGGCAACCTGCTCCAGGTTCCGGTGCACGTGCCCGTCAACCTGTGCGGTAACACCGTCAGTGTCATCGGTGTGCTCAACCCGGCTTTCGGCAACACCTGCATCAACGGCGAGGGCCAGATGAAGCCCCCGCCGCCGATGCCGCCGCACAACCCGCCGCACAAGCCCCCGCACAACCCGCCGCACAACCCTCCGCACGAGCCGCCGCACTGCCCGCCGCAGGGCCCGCCGGCGTGCCCCCCCACCACCCCGCCGGTGAAGCCGCCGCACACCCCACCGGTCAAGCCGCCGCACACGCCGCCGGTGAAGCCCCCGCACACCCCGCCGGTGAAGCCGCCGCACACGCCGCCGGTCGACGAGTGCCCGGAGGAGGAGTGCCCCTGCCCCGAGATCCAGGTCGTGCACGAGGTGACGGACAAGGTCACCCTCTGACCTTCCCAGGTCTTGGTTGACCCCCGTCGTCCGGCGAGATCCGGGTGAACGGGGCGCAGTACCGACCCGACGATATGTAAGCCCGAGGCCCCGAACACCCATGCGGTGTACGGGGCCTCGGGTCGTTCTCGGGCGGTCGGGCCTCAGCCGCGTCGGCCGCGGATCAGGGTGCCCGGCAGCTCGCCCGTGTGCTCGCCCTCGCGGAACGTGACGCTGCCCGCGACGGCGGTGGCGATGTAGCCGTCGGCGCGCTGGATCAGGCGCGGGCAGTCGCCCGGCAGGTCGTACAGCACCTCCGGCGGGTGGGTGCGCAGCCGCTCCAGGTCGATCACGTTGAGGTCGGCGCGCATGCCGGGGGCGAGGCGGCCGCGGTCGCGCAGGCCGTACAGCGCGGCGGTGTCCGAGGTCATCTTCTTGACGGCGAGTTCGAGGGGCAGCCGGTCGCCGCGCGAGCGGTCGCGCGCCCAGTGGGTCAGCATCGTCGTGGTCATGCTGGCGTCGCAGATGGTCGCGCAGTGCGCGCCCGCGTCGCCGAGGCCGAACACCGAGCGCGGGTGCAGCAGCATCTCGCGTACCGGTTCGAGGCTGCCGTCCGCGTAGTTCAGGATCGGGATCATGAACATGCGGCGGCCGTCGCGCTCCAGCATCAGGTCGTAGAGCACCGCGTCGGGCTCGCGGCCCTCGCGCTTCGCCCGCGCGACGACGCTGTCCTCGTACGCCGGTTCGTAGTCGACCTCGTCGCCGATCGGCACGATGCGGTCACCGAACGCGCTCAGCAGCGAGGACTGCGAGCCGCTCTCGCCCAGGATCGCGTCGCGGACCTCCGCGGTGCGCAGGCGCGCCACCCGCTCGGTCATCGGCAGCGCGGCGAGCGCGTCGAACGTCGGCCGGCCGCGCAGCGGGTGGTACGTCGTCTCCAGGCTGAAGATGAGGCCCGTCGCCCGCCCGGCGACCTGCATCCACACCTCGGCCCCGGCGTCCGCGGCGGCCTGCGTCTCGGCGAGCAGGTCGCGGTACAGGGCGGGCGACGCGTTGGACTGCGTCATGCCGTACGCCACCGGCCGGCCGATCGCCGCCGCCAGCCGCCGCATCCACGCCACCTCCCGCGAAGGCGCGAGGTCGTCCTCGCCCGCGACCCCGGCCGGCGCCACCTCGAACACGCCGTGCCCCGCCTCGCGCAGCGCGGTACCGATGCCGAACAGCTCGTCCTCGGCGGCGTACGTGCCCGGCACCGGCTCGCCGTCGATCGCCCGGTGCATGATCGTGCGCGACGTCGTGAAGCCGAGCGCGCCCGCCTCCATCGCCTCCCGGACGATCGCGGCCATCGCGGCGATGTCCTCGGGGGTCGCGGGCTCGTTGCGCGCGCCGCGCTCGCCCATCACGTAGGTGCGGACCGGGCCGTGCGAGATCTGCGTGCCGACGTCCATGACGATGCGCCGGGTGGCCAGGTAGTCGAGGTACTCGGGGAACGACTCCCAGTGCCACTGCATGCCCTCGTGCAGCGCGGTGCCGGGGATGTCCTCGACGCCTTCCATCAGCTCGATGAGCCGGCGCCGCTCGTCGGGGCGGCAGGGGGCGAAGCCCACCCCGCAGTTGCCGGTGACCACGGTCGTGACGCCGTGCCAGCACGCCGGGGTGAGCAGGTCGTCCCAGGTGACCTGCCCGTCGAAATGCGTGTGGATGTCGACCCAGCCCGGTGTGACCAGCGCACCGTCGGCATCGATCTCAGTGCGTCCGGCGCCGATGCCGGACCGGTCGCCGACGGCGACGACGCGGCCGTCCCGTACCGCGACGTCGGCCGTACGCGCCGTCGCTCCCGTCCCGTCCACCACCGTGCCGCCGCGGATCACCAGGTCGTGCATGAGGAGCCCTCCCGCCGTACGCAAGCTTGTGATGAAACCTCATTAACCGATGGTCCGCAGTGAAGCAGTACGGCCTTGCGATGTCGATGGCCGCGGCACTCGGGAGTGGTCCGAATACCGCCCGGAATGCCCACGGCATAAAGCCGGGGCCGGTAGGGTTTTGGGGTAAGTACGGACAGTAGCGGGACGGTAGGGAGCACGCATGACGCAGGCAGCGTCGCCCGACATCGTGATGGTCGAGCTTGTCGACGCGGACGGCAACACGATCGGGCTTGCGGAAAAGCTCGCGGCCCACCAGCCGCCCGGGCAACTGCACCGCGCCTTCTCGGTGTTCCTGCTCGGCGAGGACGGCGGCCCCGACGCGGGCGCCGTGCTGATGCAGCGCCGCGCGCTCACGAAGTACCACTCGCCCGGGCGTTGGTCGAACACGTGCTGCAGCCACCCGTTCCCCGGCGAGGCCCCGGCGGATGCCGTCGCCCGCCGGGTCGGCGAGGAACTGGGCGTCAAGCCCGCCGTGTTGATCCCCGCCGGGCTGGTGACGTACGACGTGACCGACGAGGTCTCCGGCCTCGTGGAGAAGGAGTTCAACCACCTTTTCGTGGGCCGCGTCGGCAGCGCGCTGGAGCTGAACCCGGAGGAGGTGGGCGAGGTCGCGTACGTCCCGCTCGCCGAACTCGACGTCTGGCTCGCCGAACACGACCACACCGCATGGCTCGACGCGGTCCTCGGCGCGGCCCGCCCGGCCCTGCAGGACCTCGCCGACGGCCGCTGAGCCCCGCGCGGCGCGGCACGAGGTGTGGAGGGGCGTGAGCCACGGCACTTGCCCGGGTTTAACGCCCCTCGTCACGTCTCGCACCGCCCCCACGCGACCCCGCGCCGCCGTCCGCTCCGCACACAATTTGCCAGTGTGAGCAAACCCTTTCGTGTGAACCCTCGGAATGCTGGGCACAGCCGCCTCCTCTTGGTAGAAAAGTGCGGACAGGGGTCCCTCGGTGCCCAGGGCGGAAGGCGGCAGCGACGTGATGCACGGGTTCGTGCTTGCGCTCTTCGCGGCGACAATTCTCGTGACCGCGCCCTTCGTGCTGGACCGCGCCGAAGCGGCCGGCTTCAGCCCGCGCCTCGTGCAGCAGGGCTGGCGGGCCGCGGCGGGTGGCGCACTGGTCTCCCTGGCCCTCGCGGTGCCGGTGTTCACCACCGACTTGTGGACCGCCCCGGCGCGGGCGATGGGCATCGCGCCCGGCATCGGCTTCGTGGACGTGCCACTCGCCGTACAGGTCGCCGTCGCGTGCACGGTGCTGCTCGGCCTGGCGGCCGGCTGGCGGCGCGGGGGACCGGTGGTACGCGACTACCGCCGCGCGCTGCACGTCCAGCTCGACCGTCTTGAGGCCACCAGCCCGGTCCTGGACGAAATCGAGCGCGGCCACCCGCGCCTCGTGATCGTCGAAGACGCGCAGCCGCGGCTCGTCCTGCTGCCCTCCCGCCCGCCGCGCGTCGAGGTCACCACGCGGGCGCTCGACCTGCTCAAGCCCGAGGAGCTGAACGCGGTCCTCACCCACATGTCCGGCCACCTGCGCCGCCGCGACGCGCTGTGGATGACCGCGTCGGAGACGATGGCCGAGGCGTACCCCCGGGTGGGCTTCTTCGTCCGTTGGGCCGACCACAGCGCGGCACTCGCCGAGAAGGGCGCCGACGCCGACGTGCACGGCCCCATCGCCCGGTCCAACCTGCGGCGCGCGCTGGCGAAGCTCTCCGGCCCGGGCCAGGCCAACGGCCCCTTCTGCCCCTGCTTCGCGTGGCCGCAGCAGCGCCAGGAGGAGCTGACCGTCCGCCAGCCGCGGACTCCCCGGACCCCGGTCGCCGTCGTGGCCCTCCGCGCCCTCACCGCCGCGGCCCTGCTGGTCCCGACCCTCGTGGTGGCGTCCCCGCACTTCATGTACGTCTGACGCGGCGCGCATCCGGCGCATCCGAACATCGCGCGCATGTGGGCCGCGCGCTTTCGGTGTCCTCCGCATTCGACGCACGCGGTCTGCCCGCCGCCCCTGCCCCGGGCACCCGGCACGCACCTCGAACCGCCGTTCGGACCGCGTCCGGACCCCTTGCCCTCGCCGCGCAACGCACGTGGCAGGCGGGGCGGTGGTGGTGCTTTGGTACGCCTTGCGGTACGTCTAGTGCTGTGGCCGGACAGCCCAGGCCAGGGGTGTTTTCGCGGAGGTGGGAATGAACGACGAGAGCCCCTGGAAGGCCCGCATGCGGTCCTGGTTCGCACACGACGACCAGGACGGGGCCACGCGGGCCGAGACGCTCGACAACCTCGCCGAAGCGCTGCTCGCGGCCCGTCGGCCCCTGGTCGTGGCCGGGTCCGGGGTCGTGGAGCACGACGCCGTACCGGGGCTGCGCGCGTTGGCCGCCGAGGCCCGCATCGGGGTCTACAACACGTGGCGTGCCAAGGGCGTGCTGCCCTGGGACAGCGACTACCACCTCGGCACGATCGGCCTCCAGGAGCACGACCTGGCGTTGTGCGGGCTGGAGGCGTACGACCTGATCCTGGCCACCGGCCTCGTCGACGGCGAACCGCCCGCCCTGCCCGACGGGCTCCCCGTGGTGCCGTGTGCGGTCGGCGACCTGGAGATCCTCGCCGTGCGCTGCGCCCACCGGTCCGGCGAGGAGACCGTCGAAGCGCCACTGCGCGAGCGACTGGCCGCCGTCGTGCAGAAGGCGTGGGGAGGCGCGACGCCGCCCCTGGCGCCCACGCTGATAACCCGCCAATACGCGCTCCTGCTCGGCGAGCGCGGCATGGTCGCGGCCGACGCCGGGACCGCGGGTTTCTACCTCGGGCGGACGTTCCCCACGCTGCGCCCGCGGACCGTCGAGCTTCCCGCCGTCCCCACCCCCGGGTTCGCCGCCGCCGCGGTCGCCGCGCGGCGTACCGCCGAGCCGGACCTGCCCGCGCTGGCCCTCGTCGACGGGGAGCGCCCCGACGCGGCGACCGAGCAGGCGGTGGCGGAGGCCGCCGCGCGCGGCATCGTGGTGCCGGTCGTGTGCTGGGCTCCGGACGGGCCGCCGGTCGGCATCGAGGAGCACCTGCACGATGTACGCAGGGCGGTCGCCGCCGACGAGCCGATCGTCGTGGTCGTCGGGTACGACCCGGACCAACTCGCCGACCTCGAACATGTGGCGGGTCACATCACCGCCTGGTGACCACTAGGGCTGCGCTCACAAAGTTTATAAGGTTAGAGCGCGCACCCGTCCCAGGCACCGCCGCGCCGTGCCTGCTGTCGAGGAGGAAGACCCGGTGGACGACTCCGACGTGAACGAGATCGTGGCCTCGGTACGCCGCTTCATCCGCGAGAAGGTGGTGCCGCTGGAGGCGCGGATCGACGAGACCGACACGATCCCCGAGGACCTGCGCGCCGCGGCCGCCGCGATGGGGCTCTACGGCTTCGCGATCCCCGAAGAGTACGGGGGCCTCGGCCTGACGATGAGCCAGGAAGTCTCCCTGGTCATGGAGTTGGGCTGGACCACCCCCGCCTTCCGGTCGATGTTCGGCACCAACAACGGCATCGCCGGGCACGTGCTGCTGGAAGGCGCCACCGAGGAGCAGAAGAAACTCCACCTTCCGCGCCTGGCGAGCGGCGAGTGGACCGCGGCGTTCGCGCTCACCGAGGCGGAGGCCGGGTCCGACCCGGGCGACCTGCGTACGAGTGCGCGGCGCGGGGCCGACGGCGGGTGGGTGCTCAACGGCGCCAAGCGGTTCATCACCAACGCCCCGGTGGCGGACGTCTTCATGGTTTTCGCCCGCGATGCGGACAACCCCGGCCGCGGTGCCGACGGGATCTCGGCGTTCCTCGTCCCCGCCGCCACCCCCGGTCTCGTCGTCGGCCCGCGCGACCACAAGATGGGCCAGCAAGGTGCTTGGACCGCCGAGGTGTTCCTCGACGACGTGGCCGTCCCCGACGCCGCGTTGATCGGCGGCGACGCCGGACTCGGACAGGGCTACCGCACCGCGATGCGCTGCCTCGCGCACGGCCGCCTGCACATCGCCGCTCTCTGCGTGGGGCTCGCGCAGCGCCTGCTGGAGGAGACCGTCGCGTACGCCAAGTCCCGCAGCCAATCCGGGCACCCCATCGCGGAGTTCCAGCTCATCCAGGGCCTGATCGCCGACTCGCAGACCGACGTGTACGCGGGGCGCGCGATGGTCGTCGCCGCGGCGGGGGAGTTCGACCGCCGCGAGGACCTGCGCATGGCGCCGTCCTGCGCCAAGTACTTCTGCAGCGAGATGGTCGGACGCGTCGCCGACCGCGCGGTACAGGTGCACGGCGGTGCCGGCTACATGCGCGGGGTCCCCGTCGAGCGGTTCTACCGCGACGCCCGGCTCTTCCGCATCTACGAAGGCACCAGCCAGATCCAGCAGATCGTCATCGCCAAGCAGGCTCTCGCCCGCGACGGCAGGGCATAAGGAGGGGCAGCAGGCATGCACACGAGCTTCTGGGCGGCGATCGCCGCGCGGGCGGACGAGACACCCGACACGGAGATGATGGCCGACGAGCGCGGTCGGCGGATGACGTACGGTCAGTACCGCGACGCCGCCGAGAAGTTCGCGGCGTACCTGGCCGACCGCGGGGTCGGCGAGGGCACCGTCGTCACGTGGCAGCTGCCCACCTGGATCGAGTCGGTCGTCGTCGTGGGCGCGTTGGCCCGGCTCGGCGCCGTGCAGAACCCGGTCATGCCGATCTACCGCGAGCGCGAACTCGCCTTCGTCACCGACCAGGCGGCGTCCCGGCTGCTCATCGTGCCGCCGGTGTGGCGCGGATTCGACTACCCGGCGATGGCCGCGGCCGTCGCGGCGCGCAACCCGGCGCTGGAGGTCATGGTCCTGGACGGCGCGGTGCGGGAGAACGGGACTTCGGAAGGCCAGGCCTCCGTAGACGCGTCCTCCGAAGGCGCGGCCCCCGGTGTGGCCTTGCCCGCGGGCGACCCGGCCCGGCTGCCACCGCCCCCGGCCATTCCGGACGGTCCCGAACAGGCGCCTGTGCGCTGGTACTTCTACACGTCCGGCACCACCGCCGATCCCAAGGGCGCCCGGCACACCGACGCCACCGTCATGGCCGGCGGCACCGGCATGGCGGAGCGGATCGCCTGCGTACCGGGCGACCGCGTGGGCCTGGTCTTCCCCTTCGCGCACATCGGCGGCTGTACGACCTGGCTCACGTCGTCGGTGGTGTTCGGTGTCGCGATGATCCTCACCGAGTCCTTCGACCCCGCGGTCACGGTCGAGTTGCTGCGTCGCGAAGGAGTGACCCTGGCGGGCGCCGGCACGGTGTTCCATCAGACGTACCTCGCCGCGCAGCGCCGCGACCCGGACAGGCCGCTGTTCCCCGAGGTCCGCTGCTTCCCCGGCGGCGCCGCCCCCAAGCCGCCCGGCCTGCACGCGCAGATGAAGAAGGAGCTCGGGGGCGTCGGCATCGTCGCGGGCTGGGGCCTGACCGAGGCGCCGATCCTGACCATGGCCGGTGTGGAGGACCCGGACGACGCACTCGCGGCCGCCGAGGGACGCCCCACCAACGGCGTGCGGCTGCGCGTCGTGGCCTCCGACGGCTCCGACGCCGCGCCAGGAAGCGAGGGTGAACTGCGCGCCAAGGGGCCGCAGTTGATGCTCGGCTATCTCGACCCGTCGTTGGACGCCGAGGCGTTCGACGAAGACGGCTGGTTCCGCACCGGCGACCTCGGCCGGATCGACGGCGCCGGCAACGTCTTCATCACCGGCCGTCTCAAAGACGTCATCATCCGCAAGGGCGAGACCATCAGCGCCAAGGAGGTCGAGGACCTCCTGAGCGGACACCCGGACGTCGCGGAGGTCGCCGTCATCGGGCTGCCCGACCCGGCGACCGGCGAACGCGCGTGCGCGGTGGTCGTCGCGGCCGACCCGGGCAGCCCGCCGACGCTCGACGCGCTCGGCGAATACCTGCGCGGGCAGGGCCTGATGGTGCAGAAGCTCCCCGAACGCCTGGAGATCGTCGGCACGTTGCCCCGCAACCCGGCGGGCAAGGTGCTCAAGAAGGACCTCAAGGAGCGGTACGCCTGACGCCGCGTTCCGGGGCCGTGGTCCGGGGCCGTGGGGCCGCGGACCGGTCCGCCGGGGCCGCCCGGCGGCGCCGCGCCCCTCAGCCCTGTCCCGACTTCCGCACGATCGCGGCCACGAAGTTCTCGACCGTCGCGGGGCCCGAGGAACCGTAGTTGAGGTGGCTGCCGTCCGCCCATCCGCCGAGCACCGTGCCCTCGGCGCCGTCGATCGGGCTGACGGTGTGCTCCAGCGTGAAGTACCGGCACGCGGCGGCGCCCGGGGCCCGGACGACGGCGGCGAAGTAGGCCTCGGCCGGGGCGGTGGGCGGCGGCAGCGTGACCACCAGCATTCGGTGGCCGTCCCGTTCCACCAACTGCCCGGCGAGCCCGGGCCGGTCGAGACGAGCCTCCTCCGGAAGGGACTCGCCGTAGCCGTCCCAGATCGCGGCGAGGGCGGCGTCGTACCCGCGCGGCGGCGGCTCGTCCAGCAGCCGGGGCCCCATCGTGGTGGCCATCTGCGGGAGGATCCCGTGGGCGAACCCGTAGTGGTGCTGCCGCAATTCGTGCATGCCGCCTCCTCTCCGACCCGGCCGGTACCGGGGACGCCCACCCTACGTGCGAGCGCGTTCCGGCGCCCGGAGGCGGGCGAGGCCGACGTACTCCGCCGCCGCGAAGGCCGCGACGATCGCCGCACCGCAGAGCATGAAGACGCGGCCCCACCCGGTGAGCGGGACCAGGTCGACGAACGCCAGCACCAGCAGTGCCGCGCTCGACGCCGCGTTGCACGAGACGACCAGCACCGCGAGCGGCGCCGGGATCTCCGGATACCTGGCGATCAGGGCGAGGGCGAGGGCCCCGCCGAGCATCGCGACGCCGAACGGGACCGACCACGCGAGCGGCAGCCCCAGCGGCCCGTCGATCAGGGATCCGAGGGCGAGCAGGAAGACGCCGAACGCGCCGGCTGCCCACGCGTCAAGCCGGACGGCGGCACGCAGCAACTCGTCGGGGGAGGGCGGGGCCGGCCCGACGGGCCGCGCCGCGGTGGTGTGCGCCGCGGTGTCGGCGGTGGTGCCGGCCGTTGCCGCCGAAGCGGTGAGGGCGTCGACGGCGGCGTTGGCGTTTGCGGTGGTCGGTGTTCCGGCGGCGGTGCGTGTCATGGCCTGCTCCTCCGTGTCGGCCGCCCGGCCGCTCCCGGCCGTGTTGCCCGGCGGCGGGCGGTGCCACGACCGTGCCACCGCGCCGTGCCGCCGCTCAATGACCTGTGAGGTCATGGCCGCCATGACCACGAACGCACTACCCTCGCGATCATGGAGACCGCGCCGACCACCCGGGTGGGGGCCTTGCTGCGCGAATGGCGGCAGCGCCGCAGGCTCAGCCAACTCGACCTGTCGTTGCTGGCCGACACGTCGGCACGGCACTTGTCGTACCTGGAGACCGGCCGGGCGCTGCCCAGCCGGTCGATGATCCTGCGGCTGTCCGAGGCGCTGGACGTCCCGCTGCGCGAGCGCAACGTGCTCCTGATGGCCGCCGACTACGCCCCGGCGTACCGCGAGAGCAGCCTCGACGACGAGGACATGGCGGCGATCCGGGCGGCGCTGGACATGATGATGAAGGCGCACGAGCCGTACCCCGCAGTCGTGGTCGACCGCCTTTGGAACGTGGTCGCCGGGAACGGCGCACTCGGGGTGCTCATGGACGGAATCCCCGACCACCTCCTCGCACCCGTGCCCAACGTCTTCCGGCTGATGCTGCACCCGGAAGGCCTCGCGGCCCGGCTCGCCAACCTCGACCAGGTGCGCGACCTCACGCTGACCCGGTTGCGGCGCCAGGTGGAGGCGACCGGCGACGCCGAACTGTGCGCGCTGTACGACGAGGTCAGCACCTACCCCGACCCCGCCCCGCCCGCCGCCCTGGCCGACGGGTCCGCGCCGCCCCACCCGGACGCCGGTTGGCCGGACACCCCCGCCGCCCGGCCGAGCCCGATCCAGGTGCCGATCCGCGTACGGACGCCCGTCGGCGTGCTCTCGATGTTCGGCACCATGACCACCTTCGGGACGCCCGCCGACGTCACGTTGTCCGAGCTGGCCATCGAACTCTTCTACCCCTTGGACGAGTTCACCGCCGCCGTGCTGCGCGGTCGGGTGGCTCCGCCGAAGTAGCCCTCAGACGCGGCGTGTTCCCGCGTCGCGGGCCGCCTGTGCGAACGCCCGTACCAGCGCGCTTTCGCCCGCACTGCGCCAGACCAGCGCCCACCGCAGCTCCGCGGCGTCGTGGATCGGGATGTACGCGATGTCCTCCCGCGCGAAGTACTTCGGTGCGTGCGCGGGCACCGGCGACATGCCCAGCCCCGCCGCGATGTTGGCCAGGGTCTCGTGCACCGTGGCGACCTCCGGTCCGCGCGGGATCGGCTTGCCGCTCGGTGTCACGCGCGGGTTGATCGCCTCTTCCCAGTAGGCCGGGATGTTGCTCACCGCCTGGAACACCGGCCCCTCGGCCAGGTCTTCGAGCGACACGGTGTCGCGCCCGGCGAGGTGGTGGCGCGACGACACGGCAAGGACGAGCGGTTCGGTGACCACGACCGGACCCACCGTCAGATCCGGTTCCTCCACCGGCAGCCAGACCAACTGCACATCGACCGCCCCGGAGCGCAGCGGCCCGAACGGGTCGCCGATCTGCGCCTCGCGGATCTGCAGGCGGCACTCCGGATGGCGCTCGCGGAACAGGTCGGTCACCGCGTGGATCTCGTGCAGCATCGCGTCCATGATGCCCAGGCGCAGGACGCCGGTCAGCCCCTTCGCCGCCGAACTCGCCCGGGCAATGCCCTCGTTGATGAGGCGGTAGCCCTCCGCCAGGTCGTCGCGGAGCCGGGCGCCGATGGGCGTGAGCGTCACGTTGCGGCTCGTACGCTCGAACAGCGGCGCCCCGATGCGGCGTTCCTGGAGCTTGACGGCTTGGCTCACGCGCGCCCGGGAGACCAGCAGGCGGTCCGCGGTGCGACCGAAGTGCAGCTCTTCGGCGAGCGTCAGGAATATCTCGATGTCGCGCAGTTCCACGTACCCCGCTCCGCCTTCCGCGACCGCCTCGGATCGCGATCGGTAACCCCTGAGTTAACCAAGGTTGCGACCCTCGCCGTTGTTCCGGGGCTCCGGTCCGCGCATCTTGGATGGCACACGCATTCGCCGCGATCACCGCGGCCGCCGCACATCACCACGTCCCGACGTCCGCGACGTCGCACATCCCCAGGGAGTCAGCCATGCCCGCAAGCGCCGTCGTGACCGGAGCGGACCAGGGGATCGGCGGAGCCGTCGTACGCGGCTTGCGACGTCGTCTGGCGCCCGGGGCGGTGGTGCGCGAGGCCGCGGCCGACCAACTACCCGACGCCCCTGCCGCCCGGGCGTTGGCCGCGTCCGCGGCGACCGCGGGCGGGGGAGGCGTCGACATCGTGATCGTGCACACGACCGGCGCCGTCGCCCCCGGACTGCGGATGGCCGACCAGGTCCGCGACTACATCGAGCTGAACAACCACGGCGTGCACCGCCTGATGGCCGCGTTCTCGCCGGTCCTGCGCGACGGCGCGCGCTTCGTCGTGGTGAGCGGCGCGCTCGGGTCGCTCGACCACCTGCCGCAGGGCCTGCGCGACCGGTTCGACGGTCCCGACGCCGACCTGCCGCACCTCGCGCGCGTGCTGGACGGGTACGTCGCCGCCGTCGAGGACGGGACCGCCGCCGACCAGGGCTGGCCCGCGTGGATCGAGGTCGCGTCGCGCGTCGCCCAGGTCGCGGCGGTACGCGCGTTCGCCCGCGCCGTCGCGGCCGGTCCGCATCGCGGCGTACTCGTCAACGCGGTCGCCCCCGGCCCTGACGACCCGGTCGAGGACATCCTGCGTGTCGCCACCCTGCCGGACGGCGCCGGCCCCGTCGGCATCCACGCCGCGGCGCCCTTGTCCGCCGTCCTCCCGGCCGCCGATCCTCCCGCCGGCACCCGCCTGCCGCACGGCACTCTCATCGTCGGCCGGACCCCCGTGCCCTTCATGCGGGCCCGCCTCGCCGACCGTTCTGTCAACAGCCGATGATTTAGTGCTCGGGAAGTGCGGACAAACCACACGCCCACCTGCCAGAATCGGTAACTGACGGGGTGTCAGATGGGGGCGCGGCTGCCGCGTGCCGAGGGAGCGGGACACAACGTGCCACGGCGGTCTGCGGGATCCGGAGCAGGTGCGGGGGCGGGTGCGGGTGCGGCGCATGCCGCCGCGGGCCGCGCACAGAAGACCCGCGAACGCGCCGATCCCCGGCTGCTCGCGGCGCTCGTCCTGGCCACCATGGCCTACTCGCAGCTCCAGGCGATGGTCGGCCCCGCGGTGCCGACCCTCCAGCGCGAGCTGCACGCGGACACCAGCGAACTCGCCTGGATGATGAACTCCTTCATCCTGTCCGCGGCGGTCGCCACGCCGCTCGCCGGACGCCTCGGCGACATGTTCGGGCACCGCCGCGTACTGCTGGCCGTGCTGGGGCTGCTCGCCGCCGGGACCGCGCTGTGCGGGCTGGCGACGACGCTGCCCACTCTCGTGGTCGGCCGGGTTATCGCGGGACTCGGCGGCGCGGTGTTCCCGCTGTCCTTCGCGATTGTGCGCGACGCGTTCCCGTCCGCGAAAGTGGCGGCGACGATCGGGCTGCTGTCCGCACTCACCGGCGTCGGCGGCGGTGTGGGCATCGTGGCGGCCGGCCCGATCGTGACGCACATGTCGTACCACTGGCTCTTCTGGTTCCCGCTGGTGCTGATCGTCGCCGCCCTGGCCGCCGCGGTGGCATGGGTCCCGCGGTCGGCGCCGGGAGAACCCGGGCCGGTGGACTGGATCGGTGCGGTCCTGCTCTCCGGCACCCTGGTGAGCCTGCTGCTCGCGCTCACCAAGGCCGGGCAGTGGGGCTGGGGATCGGCCGGGGTGCTGGGGTTGCTCGCCGCGTCCGTGGTGTTCGGGCTGTGCTGGGCGGCGGCCGCCGGGCGCAGCCCGGCCCCGCTGATCGACCTCGGCACGATGCGGCTGCGTGCGGTTTGGACGGCGAACGCCGCGGCCGTGCTCTCCGGCGTCACGATGTCGACGAGCATGTTCCTGCTGCCGCAGCTGGCCGCGCTGCCGGAGTCCACCGGGTTCGGCATGGGGCTCAGCGCCACCAAGGCGGGGCTGTTCATCCTGCCGCAGTCGTTCACGATTCTGGTCGCGGGAGTCGTCGGCGGCCGCGTCGGAGCACGGTACGGCTCGCGGCTCGTCCTCGCGGGCGGCACCGCGCTCGCCGCCGGCGGCATGGGCATGCTCGGCCTGTGGCACGCCGCGGTATGGCAGGCCCTGGTCGCCAGCGCC
Source organism: Streptodolium elevatio (assembly GCF_053592165.1). NCBI lineage: Bacteria > Bacillati > Actinomycetota > Actinomycetes > Kitasatosporales > Streptomycetaceae > Streptodolium > Streptodolium elevatio. The sequence continues at coordinate 274,383 of NZ_JBSFVE010000004.1, read as the reverse complement.
GTGGTCGGTTTCGGCGTCGGGCTGCTCCAGACCGCACTGGCCAACGTCGTCGTGGCGGCCGTGCCGCCGACCCAGACCGCCGCCGCGACCGGCGCGAACACCGTCGCCCGCAACATCGGCATGACACTGGGCGCGCAGCAGGCCGCCACCGTCCTCGCGACCGGGTCCCACGGCATCCCCGGCCCGACCCAGTTCGCCGTCGCGTGCGGCATCGCGGTCGGTGCGGGGACGCTGGCCACGGCGATATCACTGCTGGCCCCGGGCCGGCAAAAGGACGCCGTGCCCGGTCGCGCGGCGCCCGAGGACACCGCCTCGTAGGCACCGGTCACCCGCGGAACGCCGCCTGGGCTGCCCAGTCGACCGGGCCCGTTGCCCGTTGCGCGTCGCCCGCTGCGCGCGGCCCGTCGCCCGTTGCTCGTCGACCCCGGCCCGCGGTTCGGCCAAGTGAGCGTATGCGCGGCCCTTCGCGGCGAGGCGTTCCGAGGAGCGCGTTCCGATATGCCGACAATCATCATGTTTCGGCCAGGGGCCGCACGCCGACAGCCGGGGTGCGGGGCCGCGGCACAGGCCGCCTGGCGCGCACGCCGGAGCGGGAGTCGGCGTCGGAGGAACCGCGTGTCCACCTACCTGTTCCGGCTCGGCCGCTGGGCGTTCCGGCGCCGTCGCTGGGTGCTCGCCTTCTGGCTCGTGGTCCTGGTGGCCGCGATCGTCACCGCGACGGCGAGCGGCGGCCAGACGAACGACGAATTCACCATCCCGGGCACCGAGTCGCAGCAGACGACCGATCTGCTGGAGCAGAAGCTCCCCGCCCTGGCCGGCGCGCAGACGCAGATCGTGTTCGCGGCGCCCGGCGGCGGCAGCATCACCGAGCCCGCGTACCAGTCCGCGATCCAGTCGGCGCTGACGCAGGCCAAGTCGGTGCCCCAGGTCGTCTCGGTGTCCGACGCCTCCCAGAGCGTGGCGCCCGACGGCCGCGTCGCGCAGAGCTTCGTGCAGTACTCCGAGGACCCCGCCGGGGTGAAGGACTCCAGCATCGACGACCTGGTCAAGGCGATGCAGCCGGTACGCGACGCGGGGGTCCAAGTCGAGTACACCGGCAGCGTCTACCCCGGCTGGCGCATCGAGGTCTCCGAGACCCCGGAACTGGTCGGCATCGCGGTCGCCCTGGTGATCCTGCTGGTGACCTTCGGCGCGCTGGTCGCGGCCGGAATGCCGATCGCCACCGCGGTCATCGGCGTGGTCATCTCGCTGATGGGCGTCACGGCGGTCGCGGCCGTCGTGGACGTCGCCTCCGCGTCGACCACCGTCGCGATCATGCTCGGGCTGTCCTGCGGCATCGACTACGGCCTGTTCATCCTCTACCGGCACCGCAACCAACTGCTGCGCGGCACACCCACCGAGGACTCCGTGGCCCTCGCGCTCGGCACGTCCGGCAGTTCGGTGGTGTTCGCCGCGCTCACCGTCGTCATCGCGCTGTGCGGACTGGCCGTCGTCGGCATCCCCTTCCTGACCGTCATGGGGTTATGCGCCGCCGCGGCGGTGACGATCGCGCTGCTCGTCGCCCTCACCCTGCTCCCGGCGCTGGCCGGCTTCGCCGGACCGACGCTGATCCGGTTCGTCAGTACGCGCCTGCGCCCCGGTCACCACGAGACGGTCGCGAAGACCGCCGCCACGGAGCCGGCGCGGACGTTCGGCGCCAAGTGGGCGCGCTTCGTCGTGCGCTTCCGGATCCCGGTGCTCTTCGCGGGCGTCGCCCTGCTGGTGGTGCTCGCGATCCCCGCGCTCGACATCCAACTGGGGCTGCCGACCTCCGGGTCGCAGCCCACGTCGACGACCGAGCGCAAGGCGTACGACCTGGTCGAGGACAACTTCGGGCCCGGCTTCAACGGTCCGCTCCTGGTCGTCGCCGACGGTGCGGTCTCGCAGGACTCGGTCCAGCAGCTCGCCGTCGCGCTCGACCAGCAGCCGGGCGTCGCGTCGGCCGCGCCGCTGGCGGTGAACGACCAGGTCGCGGTCGTCCGGGTCATCCCCACCACGGCGCCGAACGACGAGGAGACGGCCGACCTGGTGCACCGCATCCGCGACAACCGCGCCACGGTCGAGGCGGCGGCCGGGGGAGTCCCGGTCACGGTCGGCGGCACCACCGCGTCCAACGTCGACGTCTCGCAGAAACTCGCGGACGCGCTCCCGGTGTTCCTCGCGGTGGTGGTCGGCCTCGCGTTCGTCCTGCTGACGCTGGCGTTCCGGACGATCCTGGTGCCGATCAAGTCGATCCTCGGCTTCCTGCTCTCCGTGGCGGCCGCGTTCGGCGCCCAGGTGGCGCTGTTCCAGTGGGGTTGGGGCGAGCACATCTTCGGCATCACGCCGACCGAGACGATCAGCTTCCTGCCGATCATCATGCTGGCCATCATCTTCGGACTGTCCAGCGACTACGAGGTGTTCGTGGTCTCCCGCATCAAGGAGGACCACTCGGAGACCGGCGACGCGCGCGGTGCGGTCGAACGCGGAACCGCGCAGTCCGCCCGCGTGGTCACCGCCGCGGCGCTGATCATGTTCTCGATCTTCGTCGCCTTCATGTTCACGGACGACCCGACGATCAAGGCCCTCGGCTTCAGCTTCGCGGCCGGCGTGTTCCTGGACGCGTTCGTGGTACGCCTGACCCTCGTCCCGGCGGTCATGGCCATCGTGCGCGGCAAACTCTGGTACCACCCGCAGTGGTTCGCGAAGTACGTGCCGGACCCCGACATCGAGGGCAAGCACCTGGAAGAGCGCCTGGCCGCGGAATGGTCGTCCGACCCGGCCGGTTCGCGTACGCCGCGCGGCTGACCGCGACGGCGGCGGCGAGCCGCGGGCTTGGCCGTACGGCCCTCGGAACGGGGGCTTCCGGCAGTATCGTCGTGCACAGCGACGCGATTGCGGCGCGGGGGTCATTCGGCATTCCGGGGGGAATCGCCATGGCAGGGACATTCAGCGGACAGGGCCACGTCGACCTCGGCGACGGGGTGGCGCTCACCGCCCCCGGGCTTCTGATCGGCGTCGACGTGGTACCGGAACGGCCTTTCGCCGACGAGGGGTTGGCGGTCGCCGTCGACCCGGTCCACGCGGCGCTGGCGGCGAGCGGGATGACGGCCGAGCGCACATTCGTGGTCAGCACGACGGCCGCGCCCGCCGAGGGGGCGCCCGCTTCCGGCCCCGCGCCGACCGGACCGGACGGCGTACTGCCCGCGCAGGCGCCGCCGCCGGGCCTCGAATCGTTGTCGCCCGCACCCGCCTCGGACCTCATCCTGGACGTCCCGTCCTCCGCACCCGGCACCGCCCAGGTGCTGCGCTACCAGGACGCCGCGGGACTGTGGCACTGGGCATGGCCGCAGAGCGCCGCCGCCCCCGGAGCCGACCCGGTCCACGGGGCAACCGGCGAACCCGCTGCCGGGACAACGCGGTTCGCCGTACCGGCCGCGGCCCTCGACACCACCGAGGCCCCGCCGCCGCCCGACGGGCCGAACCTCGACGAGGGCATCATCGGCACGATCGTCCGCAAGGTCGTGCACGAACTCGTCGTGTTCGTCTACCCGATCGTGGACCGCGTGCTCGACCCGATCGTCGACAACCTCGCCCAGCAGCACGAGATCAAGACGCGCCCTTACGGCGTGCGGACGGTCACGCCGGACAACTACGCCGTGCCCTACGCGCCCGACTCCCGCATCGAGACCGCCGAGCAGTGGGCGCGCCTCACCGAAGGCCGCGTACTCCTCCTCGTGCACGGCACCTTCTCTACCAGCCACGGCGGGTTCGGCGAGTTGGACACCGCCACGGTCGCGGCGCTGCACGCGGCGTACGGCGGCCGCGTCATCGCCTTCGACCACCCCACCGTCTCGGTCTCCGTCGAGGCCAACATCGACGCGCTGCACCGCATGACCCTGGCACCGGGCCCGCTCGACGTCGACATCGTCGCGCACAGCAGAGGCGGCCTGGTCGCCCGCGAACTGGTCCGCCGCCAGGGCGCGCCGGACGCCAAGTACCGCGTGCGGCGAGTCGTGTTCGCGGCCACCCCGAACCGCGGTACGCCGCTCGCCGATCCCGAGCACGTGGTCAAGTTCATCGACCGCCAGACCAACCTGCTGACCCTGCTGCCGGGTCCGGCCGAGATCGTCGGCGACACCCTGGCCGGCCTGATGACCGCCGTGCAGATCCTCGGGCACGCGGCGCTGACCGACCTCGACGGGCTGTGCGCCATGTGCCCCGGCAGCCCCGTTCTCGAGGCGCTCGCCGCGTCCGACTGCGGGGGCACGGAGTTCTACGGCATCCACGCCGACTTCGAGCCCGCGGACGGCCTCGCACTGAAGCTGCGTGCCGGTGATCTCCTCATGGACTCGGTGTTCCCCGAGGCGAACGACCTGGTCGTCCCCACGCACGGCGTGTGCCTGCGCGATATGCCCGCGGGCGCGTCCGCCTCCGGGTTCCCGATCCCCGACGAGCGCGCACTGCACTTCACCGCGGACCGGGCGGTGTGGCACAGTTCGTTGTTCGGCGAGTCGCAGACCCGCGCCAAACTCCTGGAGTGGCTGCGGCCCTGAGACCAGGCAGACACGACTCAGCCCGGGACGGACTTCCGCTCGCGCAGCAGGCCGATGGCCAGGATCACCGCGACCACCGCGGAGGACGAAGCGAGTTGGGTACGTGCGTCGTCGCTCTGGCCGAAGACCATCAGCGCGACCACGGCGATCATCGCGGCGAGCGACGCCCAAGTCAGGTACGGGTACAGCCACATCCGCACGACCAGCTTCTCCGGCGCCTCGCGCTCGTACCGCCGCCGCAGCACCAACTGCGAGGCGGCGACCGCGAACCACACGAACAGCAGCATCGCGCCGACCGAGTTCAGCATGTGCTTGAACACCTGCTCGGGCCACCACACGTTGAGCAGCACCGCGAAGAACCCGAAGGCCGACGACGCCAGGACGGCCCGGCGCGGTACGCCGCCGCGCGAGACGGCCAGCAGGGCTCGCGGCCCCTCGCCGCGTTCGGCGAGCGAGTAGACCATGCGGGACGCGCCGTACAGCATCGTGTTGAGCGCGGACAGCAGCGCGACGAAGACGACGACGTCCATGAGGGTGGCCGTGCCGGGGATGCCGATGCGGTCCAGCACCGCCGCGTACGGCCCGGATCCGACCGCGTCCGAGTCCCACGGCAGCAGCGTCACGATGACGAGCACCGAGCCGATGTAGAAGAGCACGATGCGCCACACGATCGTGCGTACCGCCCGGGCCACCGACCGCGCCGGGTCGTCGGACTCGGCGGCGGCGATGGTGGCGACCTCCAGGCCGCCGAACGCGAAGACCACCGCCAGTAGGCCGGTGACCACTCCCGACCAGCCGTTCGGCAGGAATCCGCCCTGCCCGGTGAGGTTGCCGAGCCCGGGCGCGTCGTTTTCCGGCAGCCAACCGAGGATCGCCAGGGTGCCGAGCACCAGGAACGCGACGATCGCGAAGACCTTGACGCCCGCGAACCAGAACTCGGACTCGCCGAAGACCTTGACCGACAGCAGGTTGGCGCCGGAGAAGAACACCATGATCGCGAGCGCGAACACCCACTGCGGTACGTCCGGCCACCAGCCGTGCGCGATCCGCGCGGCTCCCGCGGACTCGACGGCGAGCACGACGGTCAGCATCCACCAGTAGAGCCAGCCGACGGTGAAGCCCGCCCAGCGGCCGAACGCGCGCTCGGCGTAGACCGAGAACGACCCGCTGCGCGGCGACGCCGCCGACATCTCGCCGAGCATGCGCATGACCAGCACGACGAGCAGGGAAGCGAGGGCGTACGAGATCAGGATCGCGGGCCCGGCGGTCCGGATGCCCTGCCCGGTGCCCACGAACAGCCCGGCGCCGACCGCCCCGCCCAGCGCGAGCATCGTGAGGTGGCGCGGCTTGAGGCCGTGCCCCAGATGCTCGTCCCCGTCGCGGCCCACCGCCTCGCCCGCCTTGCGTTCACCCGGTCCACCCGAGCCGACGGCCGCGGCGCCCGATCCACCGGCCCCACCCCTGCCGACTTGCCCGAACCGCCCGACCGAGCCGCCTGCCCGGCCTGCGGCACGCTCGGGGCCGTTGCTGCCGGGGGCCGGTGACACGGGTGGGGTGGTACTCATGGGCGCGCAGGTCCTGGTGCTGGGACATCGGGGGAACCGCGTCAGTATCACCCCACTGCACGATCCCCACCAAAACGCGCATTTCGGCGTCTCTGGGAGGTCGAGTCGAAAATCAGTTCTCCCGGCGGCCGTCCGGTCCTAGGCTCCGCGCGTGCATCCCACCCACCGCATGGTCGACGGCTCTCGTGTCGAGGGCCTGTCCCGTCCCGCGCTCCACCGCTTCAACGGCCGCCTGGAGCTGGTGAACCTCGCCGCGTACGCCGACGGCATCGTGTCCGTCGGCGGCGGCCCCTGGGCAACCTGGTCCTTCGAACGGTTCGTCGAGGCCGTCCACGACGGGGAGATCGTCGCGCACGTCGAGGACGGCATGCAGGTCCACGCCTACGACTTCGGGGACTGGACCGTTGCCGAGGCCACCATGTCGTACGACGACCCCACGGCGCTGATCACGGAGATGGCCGACGCGGTCGACCGGCTCAACGGCAGGCCCGACACCGTCGACCGCTTCTACGCCGCCGTCCGCGCCTACGGGCGCGAGTCCTCGCCGGAGGCATTGGCTGCCATGCGTACTGCGGCTGACGCCGTCCCCGACCGGTGGGGGTGGCTGGTCGACTCCGCGTCGACGCAGGCGGCGTACCGGGTCATGTGGCACGACGAGGGTGCCACGCTCTGGGGTGGCCAACAGATCTCCGCCGACGAGGCAGAGCAGGCGCGGCAGGAGCTCGCCGAGTACGCCGCCGAATGGGACGACCGCGACGAGGCCGCTTCCGCGGCCAAGGCCGCGCAGCTCGCGACCGCATCGACGGTCGAGCTGTACGACGTGAACTTCGCCCACCCAGACGGACCGCCGCCGCGGGACCCGGGCGCGCTCCGCAACGAGTTCCCCCTCGAGACGACCGTCGCGGGCGCCACGTACCCCTCCCTGCACCACGCCTTCCACGCCTTGTCGATCCTCGACGACGCGGGCCGGGAAGCCGTGGCCGCCGAGCCGATGGGCATACGCGTCCCCTACGTCGCGGCTGGATACCCGGAGCGCCCCGAGTGGCCGGCGGTGCGCCTCGCCGTCATGACCGAGCTGCTGCGCGCGAAGTTCCGCGAGCACCCGGATCTCGCGGACATCCTCGTGTCCACGGGTGATGCGCGCATCGTCTACCAGAGCCTCGACCCGTTCTGGGACGGCGCCGGGCCGGGGGAGACGAAGCGGCACTGGATGGGCCGTCTGCTCGAACTCGTACGCGCCGAACTCGTCCTCGCCCGCTCGGCCGTCGCGGCCGGGGACGACGCACCCGGCGAGCCCCGCTAGGCGGACTGCCCGCCGTCGCCTGCCTTGTCGCCTGTGCCGCCGCCCGCGGTGCGTGCGTCGACGGCGGCGAAGTCCGGGTCGCGGCGTTCGGCGAAGGCGGTCAGGGCCTCGCGGTTGGCCGGGCCGCCCAGCAGCAGCTTGAACGCCTCGTTCTCGCGCTCGCGGGCCCGGTCGAGCTGATCGCCCAGCGCCGCCAGCAGCACGCGCTTCGACTCGACCAGTGACGCGACCGACTTCGACGCCAGCACCTTGGCGTGCCGCAGGGTCTCCGCCATCAGGTCGTCCGGGGCGACGGCCTTGAACGCGAGTCCGAGCTCGACGCACTCCTGCGCGCTGATCCATTCGGAGCTGAGCAGCACCCACGCGGCGCGCTGCCGCCCGATGAGTGCCGGGAAGGTGTGGCTGCTGGCCGCCTCGGGGGCGACGCCGAGTGAGGTGAACGGGCACTTGATGCGGGCGTCCGTCGACATGAAGACCATGTCGGCGAAGCCGATGACGGTGGCCCCGATGCCGAGGCCGAGCCCGTTGACGGCCAGGAACAACGGCTTCGGGAAGGCCGCGAGCTGGTCGACCATGCCCGGGAAGCCGTGCTTGCCGTTGACGAAGCCGCCCGCGTTGCGCTGTGCCATCTCGACGAGGTCGGTGCCCGCGGAGAACGCGCGGCCGGTTCCGGTGAGCACCACGACGGCGACCGACGGGTCGGCCGCGGCGTCGATCAGGGCCTCGCACGTGGCGTCGTAGAGGGCCTCGTTGAAGGCGTTGAGGGCGTCGGGACGGTCGAGGGTCAGGATCCGTACGCGGTCGGTGTCCTCGATGCGGATCATGGCGGTTTCCCCTCGTTCTGCGGCTCGTCGCGCGGTCGCGGCCGGTCCGGTGCGCACCGGACCCGGCGATGGACAGGAAACCGTTCTTTATTGACCAAGTCAAGGGATGGCGGAAGCACGCCGGGCATGCCGATCCGGCCGGTTCACGCGGGCGTAACGGCACCTTCACCGGGGAAGGTCCACGACTGCGCCGATATGCACCTCTGTCATTGCCGTGTCATTGCCACCGAACGGGCCGAAGCGGGCGAAAAACAGGGAGGAGCCGTCGTGGAGTTCGACGTCGTCGTGGAGATTCCGGCAGGAAGCCGGAACAAGTACGAGATGGACCGGCACACCGGCCGCATCAGGCTCGACCGCATGCTGTTCACCTCGACCGCCTACCCCGCGGACTACGGCTTCGTCGCCGAGACCCTCGGGGGCGACGGAGACCCGCTGGACGCCCTGGTGCTGCTCGACGAGCCGACGTTCCCGGGCTGCCGGGTCCGCTGTCGCGCCCTCGGCATGTTCGTGATGCGCGACGAGAAGGGCCCCGACGAGAAGCTCCTGTGCGTACCGGCCCATGACCCGCGGCGGACCGCGATGCGCGAGATCGCCGACGTGCCCGCGCATCAGCTCAACGAGATCGCCCACTTCTTCGAGGTCTACAAGGATCTGGAGCCCGGCAAGTCGGTGGACGGGTCGCACTGGGAGGGGCGCGGCGAGGCCGAGAAGGAGATCACCGCGGCGCGGGAGCGGGCCGAACACGCAGAGCGGGTACTGCCGTTCGAGGGGCGCGCCGACCATCCGCGCCCGGGGCCGCGCCGCGGCTGACCCGCGGGACGAGCGTGTTCGACCGACGCATTGGCCACGCATCGGCCGCGCATCGGTCACGCGATTGCGACGCATGTCCGGCCTGTCATCGGCGCGGGGCCGGCGGTGGTGGGGGGCGAGCGCGGGCCCGGCGTTCCGATGGTTAGTTGAATGGTTAACTAAATCGAGCTATCGTCGAGGGAGCAGCCCGATCCCTTGGAGCACGCCATGCCGGTCACCCGCCTCAACCACGCCGTCCTGTACGTCCGCGACGTCGAGCGCAGTGTCGCCTTCTATGCCGACGTCCTGGGCTTCCGCACGGTCATGGCCTTCCCCGGCGCCGCGTTCCTCCAGGCGTCCGGCAGCACCAACGACCACGACCTCGGCCTGTTCCAGATCGGCTCGGCCGCCGCGGACTCCGGCGCCGGGCGTACCTCCGTCGGCCTCTACCACCTCGCGTGGGAGGTCGACACGCTCGACGAACTGGAGCGCGTGGGCGGGGAGTTGGCCAAGGCCGGCGCGCTCGTCGGGGCAGGCGACCACGGCACCACGAAGGCGCTGTACGCCAAGGACCCGGACGGCATGGAGTTCGAGGTGAGCTGGCTCCTGCCGGCGGACCTGATCACCGCGGACGTCCTCGCCGAGGCGCGCTCGAAGCCGACCCAGTCGCTGGACATCGCCAAGGAGAAGGCGCGCTACGGCGGCGGGACCAAGGGCGGCATCGGCATCTCGATCCCGTCCGTCCCCGCCTGAGCTGCCTGAGCTGCCTGAGTTGGGCCGAACTCGGCCGATCGGACGCGGAAGGGCTCCCGTACCGACGACGACTCCCGTGCGGAAGGGGTTTCGTCGTGTGCGGGAGCCCTGGTACGCGCCGCCGCCGGGACTCAGCCGCCCTGCTGCGGGTCCGGCTTGAGGACGGCGAACGTGGCGCCGGCCGGGTCGGCGTACCACGCCATGCGGCCCACCTCGGGGATGTTCTCCGCGGGCACCAGCACCGTGCCGCCGCCCGCCTCGACGCGACGCGAGATGTCGTCGGGGTCCTCGACGTCGAAGTACGGCACCCAGTGCGTCGGCGCGCCCTCGTCCATCGGCGGGCAGATGCCGCCGAACGCCGCCTGGCCCTGGTCCTCGCCCTCGGCGGTCGAGACCACGGTGTAGGACATGCCCGGCATCTCCATGACCTCGCTACGCCAGCCGAACAGCGTGCGGTAGAACGCCGTCGCGGCGGGCACGTCGCCGGTGTGCAGTTCGGTCCACAGGAACGTGTTCGGTTGACAGGCGATGTCGACGCCCTTGGTGGTGTTCCCCTGCCACACCGCGAACTCCGCGCCCGTCGGGTCGGTCAGACAGGCCATCCGGCCCGCGTCGAACACGTCGAACGGCTCGACGCGCACCGTCCCGCCCGCCTCCACCGCGGTCTTCGCGGCGTCGTCGGCGCTGGGCGTACTGAAGTACGTCGTCCAGGCGCTGGTGGCGCCCTCTTCGGTAAGCGGGCCGACGGCCGCAACGGTCTTGCCGTCGATCTGGAAGAACCCGTAGCCCATGGCCTCCTGGCCCAGGCCCTGGAACGACCAGCCGAACACGCCGCCGTAGAACGCGACCGCGGCGTCGATGTCCGGGCTGCCGAGGTCCAGCCAGTTCGGCGTACCGGTCGGGAAGTCGGGGGGTGTGATCATGGAGGACCGCTCCTCTCGTGGCGTGATGCCTCGAACGCGCACAGTCTCGCAGCGGCCTCCGACATTTGTACGAACCTCGGGCATTTGGTATGCCGCATCGCGCAAGGTGTGCCTCTGACCTCGCGCGATGCGCCCGACGCGCGGCGCTACGGCGTGTTGCCGGGGCGTGCCGGGTCCGCGGTTACGGGCGTCGGGCCGTCCGTCGCGATCGGGTCGGCCGGACCGGTGCCGGCCGCCGGGTCCGCCGTACGGGAGGAGCCCGCCGCGCCGGCCGGACCGGCCGACGTGGTCGCGGCCGCCGCCACGGCCTCGCGTTCGGCGCGGCGCGCGATGCCACGCAGCATGTCCATCCGCGTCAACCCGCTGAAGGCCTTGATCGCGAGCCAGTAGCGCCCGAACCGCCGTGCCGCCTCGCGGTCCGTGGCATGGATGTACGTCCCCGTCATCAGCCGGCTGGTCCCGTCGTGCCGCGGCTCGGCCCACATCGACGTCACCGCCTTGATGTAGCCGGACTCGTCGAAGGCCAGGAACGACGCCGGGTCCAGACCGCGCACGACGGCCGACTTGAGCGTCAACTGCCAGGGCCGGCCCACGAATCCGGCGGAGACACCGACGCCGGGCTCGTCGCTCTCCCGCAGGACCACGAAGCCGAGGCGGCGCATGCGTTCGGACGACGGCGGATCCGGTTCGACCGATGCGTATCCGTCCGCCGATCCCGGGCCTGCCCCCGATCCCGCGCCGCGCGCCGCGAAGCGTGCCGGCAACTGGCGGGCGCCCATGAGCGCCCGGGTGACCGGCATGTCGGAGTCCTCCAGGTCGAGGATGCACCGCGCCGACACCGCGACGGGCGCCGCCACCACGCGGTGGTGTCGGCTGCTCCACTCGTGAGCAGGGAGCCATTCGCGCAAATCGTGCATCGCCGCCACCTCCGCAAGGGGATCCGAGATCCACCGCATCGTGAATTACGAAACCATGGTCTCGTATTCTGACGTCATGACCGAGAGCGCCACGCCACGCGGCCGCCCGCGCGATCCGCGCGTCGACCGCACCGTGCGCCAGGCCGTGCGCGACGCCCTCGCCGAGACCGGGTACGCGGGCCTCACGGTGGACGCGATCGCCGCCCGCGCGGGCGTCGGGAAGGCCGCGATATACCGCCGGTTCGGATCCAAGGCCGAACTCGCCTTTGCGGCGGCCGTCCACGACATCGACGTCACGGCGCCGCCCGACACCGGGTCCCTCGTCGGTGACCTGTACGCCCTGGCCCGCATCGTCCAGGCGCGCGCGGCCAACCCCGTGGCGCGCGAGGTGATCCCGGCCCTGGTCGCCGAACTGGGCCGCAACCCCGCTCTCGCCGAACAGTTCCGCGGGCGCTTCCTCGACATCGAGCGCGCCGACTTCACGGAGATCTGCGCACGCGCCGTGTGCCGGGGCGAACTGCCGGGCCCGGTAAGGCCGGACATCGCCCACCTGATGCTCGCGGGCCCGCACTTCGCGGCGCTGTACGCCTTCCACGTCCCGGTCGACGACGCGCTCCTGCTCGACTTCGCGCGCGCCGCGGCGTCCGCCCTCAAGACCTTGGCCGTCTCACCCTGACGCCGCCGGCGCGATAGCCCCCGGCGGCGGCAACGCGGCGGCCGGCACGTCGTAGACGACGAGGTAGTGCTCACGCGGGGCGCACGGTTCGGCGTGGTACGGGCGCGAGGTGTCCGCGACGAGGACCGGGAGGCCGTCCGGCCCTATGTCGACGCGGGTCGAATCCGGAGTCGCGCAGGCCGGCACCAGGAACGCGAACCGCCGCTCGCCGTCCGCCGGGACCGGCTCGACGCGGGCGTCCTGCTCGGCCGGGGGACCGCCGCCGTTCTGCTCGATCCAGTCCTCGACCTGGCGCCGGTCGGTCACCTCGACCACGCGCGTCGGGGTGGCGGCCGGTGCGACCTCGATCTCGTCGTCGGACACCAGGATTCCGATGCCCAAGTCCCCGGGCGGAGCGTCCTGGTACCGGGCGTCATGCGGCAGACGGGCGAGCGGGACGGAGAAGTAGAGGACGTTCAAGTAGGGGGCGTCGCACTCCTCGTGGTCCTCGCCGCGGTTGACGCGCACCCGCAACTTCGCGCCGTTCGCGTAGAGCTGCGCTTCCTGCAGTTCGGCGCATCCGGTGCCGACGGCGATCACCACCAAGGCCGTCGCGGCGAAGTCGACCTTCGGCGCCGGGGCCTGAAGGTGGGATCCGATCACCTCGGCCTCGCGCTCGGTTCGGCCGAGATGGAAGGCGCCGTATTGCCGGTTCAGGAACCCGCGTTCGACCGCCACGGCGGAGTCGATCCGCCGGCCTTTCGGGGCGTCGTCCATCGGCGGGTCGCCTGGCGGCAGGAGGCAACCGGAGCTTGCCAGGGACGCGGGCGCGAGAAGGGCCAGAGCCAGAACAGCCTTGCTGCGCATGGCCGGACGTCCGGAAACGGTGTGCCGTCGCCACCACATCATGGCGTTGGGACGCAGCACCGGACCGGGTGGTTCCCGGGGCTCTCGGCCCCCTTCCCGTTCCCGTTCCGGCGAAGTGGCGCCGACGTCATCCGACTTGCGGGGCCGGGGGGGAAGGGCGCCGGTCAGGTAGTGCTGCACGGTGGCCGCCACCAGGGCCACGACCCGCTCGGGATCCGCGTCGCGGAGGGCGGCTGAAAGCTCGGGGGTCAGGAGCCAGGGGCTCGGTAAACGGAGAGTGGTGGGGGCCCCCCCCAACGGGGGGGGCCCCAGGTGTTGGCGCGAGT